>JAPFCU010000018.1 GCA_026169535.1 Blautia sp. | reverse complement strand
GCCATTATCGTTATACCTGTAAAACTGCAATGGCAGACCCGCCACCGCCTCAGAAAGAATCCTCACACAGGAATACACAGCAGTCATCTGCATGGCACTCCTTGCGTTCACTCTCTTCCCGGAAGCCGTACTCCCCATAAAAAATCCATACCCGCTTCCAGCTGTACTGTTAGAAGGAGCATCCCTTCCCCGAAACAGCTTCCCAAACAACTTCATTTTCATCTGTCTTCCCTTTCTGGGAACAATTCCCGCATCCTGTCATCTGCTTCAGATCCTGCCCTCAATAAACACAGACACACTCCGAACAGAATCAAAAACCCAATACCTGCAAATACCAATACACCAATCACCACATTCACCCATTTCAAACAAACTGAACTCTTTGCCGCACAGCCTTTTCTTCTGAAAGCTCCTGCACATATCTTCATTCTCAGAACACCAGCAATCCCCTTGTATCATAAACAGACTCGCTAGTATCATTTCCACACCGGATTGCCCTGTCCAGTCCCATGATCGTTGCAATGGCACCATCAATCTTCTCCGTGGACTTTTCCTTATCGGCTTTGATATTCCCTGCCGGATCCGTCCGGATAAAAATATTATCCATCATCCACCGAAGGACCGGATGCCCTCCATGTGCCAGTTTCTGTTCCAGTGTCAGCTTCATCAGTTCCTTCGTCGGCGGGCTCATATCCTTAAATCCCTGCCCAAACGGAACCACCGTAAATCCCATGCCTTCCAGATTCTGGACCATCTGCACGGCACCCCAGCGGTCAAAAGCGATCTCCCGGATATTGAACCTTTCACCCAGTCTTTCAATGAACTTCTCAATATACCCGTAATGCACCACGTTTCCCTCTGTCGTCTGCAAAAAGCCCTGCCTCTCCCATACATCATAGGGCACATGGTCACGCCTTACCCTTAAATCCAGTGTTTCTTCCGGAATCCAGAAATACGGCAGAACCTGAAACTTATCATCCTCATCCTGCGGCGGAAACACCAGTACAAATGCCGTGATATCCGTAGTGGAAGAAAGATCCAGACCGCCATAACAGACACGCCCTTCCAGTTCTTCCTCATTCACCACAAACGAACATTTATCCCACTTTTCCATCGGCATCCATCGTACTGCCTGCTTCACCCACTGGTTCAGCCTCAGCTGCCGGAAACTGTTCTCCTCGCCCGGATTCTGTTTTGCAGACTCACAGGCTGCCTTAACCTTATCCAGCCCGACTGTAATTCCAAGGCTTGGGTTCGCCTTCTTCCAGACCTTCGGATCCGTCCAGTCATCTGCCTCATCCGCGCCGTAAATCACCGGATAAAAAGTCGGATCAATCTTCCTTCCCTCCAGAATGTCCTTTGCCTTCTGATGCGTCTCATAGCAGATGGAATTGGTGTCTGTCCCGGCAGTCGTGATCAGGAAATACAGCGGCTGCATCCTGGCATCCCCGGATCCCTTTGTCATGACATCAAACAGCTTCCGGTTCGGCTGTGTATGCAGTTCATCAAAGACAACTCCATGAATGTTAAAGCCATGCTTACTGTATGCTTCCGCTGACAAAACCTGATAAAAGGAATTGGTCGGCAGATAAATAATCCTCTTCTGGGATGCCAGGATCTTCACACGCTTGTTCAGAGCCGGACACATCCGAACCATATCAGCCGCAACTTCAAAAACAATGGATGCCTGCTGCCGGTCTGCCGCACATCCATAAACTTCTGCACGTTCTTCCCCATCCCCGCAGGTCAGCAGAAGCGCAACCGCTGCCGCAAGCTCTGACTTTCCCTGTTTCTTCGGGATCTCAATATACGCTGTATTAAACTGCCGGTACCCGTTCGATTTCAAAGTCCCGAACAGATCCCGGATGATCTGTTCCTGCCAGTCGATCAGTTCAAACTTCTTCCCCGCCCAGGTTCCCTTCGTATGGCAGAGGCTCTCAATAAACGCCACTGCAAAATCAGCCGCGTCCTTGTTATATTTGCTTCCTCTTGCCCGGAACTTTGTCGGCTTATATTTTTTCAGTTTTCTCACTGCCATATGAACCAGCTCCTTACAGCCATCTCAGCCACTGCTCATAAACCGCACTGGAAATCTGTGCCATCATCACCGGCGGCACACTCATTCCGCAGACATAAGCGGCAGACTGATCCATAAAATCATAATCCTGGGGAAATGTCTGCGTGGCAATATAATCTGCATTGGAATACTTCTTCCCATCACAGAATCTTGCCAGTGTTGCATTCGCAACATTGGTTGGTGCCACCCTGCTGTCATCCACAATCGCATTGTTGAACATGGACAGTTTTCCACGCTCTCTCAGGGAAATATCCGCAAAGCAGGTATCCCCCTTTTTTCTCTTACCAATCAGTTCTGCCATCAGTGCCTTCTGAAACGGAATCCCGTGTTCACTGCGGACTTCCCCAAACCGGATCGGCTTCTCATGAAATTCCAGTTTCAGTTTCGGCAGATCCAGATCATTCCTGTGCGCAATAAAAAAGACACGACTCCTTTTCTGCGGCACCCCCATTGTCCGGGCATCCAGCAGATAAATTTGTGTCACATAACCAGCTTCCTTAAATGCTTTCAGCAGTTCATTCACATATCCCCTGGCATTGCCTTTCAAAAGCCCTGCCACATTTTCCGCAATCACAACTTTGGGGTTCAGAATTTCAGCAGTCCGGATGAAATGCAGGAACAGATCATCCAGTCTCTGTTTCTTCTGTCCTTCACGAAATACCTTTTCTTTTCCCCATGCTTTCTCCCTGTCACCGGCAACACTGAATACAGAGCATGGCGGCGATCCATCCAGGATATCAATATTTTTCAGTTCTTCCGGATAATCCTTCCGCTCATTAAAATCCCTGATATCCATCAGATACGAATACTGGGGATGATGGTTTTCCCGGTAAAGTTTCATCATGGCTTCATCAATCTCACAGTTACCCAGAATCTTATATCCAGCCAGCTTATATCCCATAGATGAGCCGCCTCCGCATGAGAAACAGCTGAACACCGTCCTCCCGTTCTTCGGCACATCCTCCAGATCTGACAGCTGCCACTTCCACGGGAATTTATGATCAATTGTACCTGAACCCACATCTGGGACATTCATGTTTGAACTCTTCATCCCCAAATTCCCCCTCATCAAACTCTTTGTTGCTTCCGGTATCATCCGGATCTTCTTTCACTGCAAACAGATCCGCAATCTCATCTTCCCTGAAGCCCGTCAGCCCCATATCAAAATCAGCCGCCTGCAGTTCTTCCATCTCAATTTTCAGAAGTTCCTCATCCCATCCGGCATCCATTGCCATACGGTTGTCTGCCAGAATATATGCTTTCTTCTGTGCCTCTGTCAGATTATCCGCAAACACACAGGGCACCTTCGTATATTCTTCTTCCTTTGCGGCTTCCAGTCTTCCATGACCCACCAGCACATTAAAATCCCTGTCAATGACCAGAGGACTGATAAATCCAAACTCCCGGATGCTTGCCCTCAGCTTATTGATCTGTGCCGGGGAATGTGTTCTTGCATTGTTGATGTATGGCACCAGCTTCTCCACTTCCACCAGCTGAAAATCTTTTACAACCTTAATCTCCATTCTGCCTAACCTCCGTTTCTTGTCCTGAGCAGACGTTCCATCACGTCATCCTGCGGCGTGTTTCCCTGCCATTCCACAGAACAGTTTTCTTTCACGATCTGGAAGATCTGATACCAGATCTGATTAACCTGTTTCATGTACTGCTGCGACATGGAAACATACGGGGATGCAATCGCATTTTTCGTTGTCGGATGCTTTGCAAGCATTCCATATTCCGAAATGGCTTCCTCACACTGCACCCATCTGGCAACACTCATGGCATACTGTTCTATCAGCTGCACACTGACCCAGCGTTCACAGCCTCTTTCTTTCAGCCACTTCCATGTTTCCGTATAAACTTCTTCCGCACACAGGTCTTTCCCGTTTTTCTGTTTTGCTTTCAGGAACTCTTTGACCGGCGGCATCTCTGATCCTTCCAGGTCAGAAGGTTCCGGCAGATCACAGACCACTGCCGTTTTGCCCGCAGAGATTTTCTCCGTCAGAGCCTTCCTTTTCGGTCCGCTTCCCGGTCTGGCACCGCCCCTCGCAGTCCCGTCCTTCGCCATATTTCCCACCTCTTTTCTGTCACAGGGACAATTCCCCGTTTGAATAGCAGATTTTGTGCGTGACACCCACCCGCCGTTCTAGCGTCACAGCCGTCACAGGGATTTACACCGCCCCTCCCCCTCACAGGAAAATCTCACCTGCGGTTCCAGCGGTCACCCCGCTGTGCGTGAATCCTCGAATGGCACGGCTTACACAGTGCGATCAGATTGTTCCTGTCATGTGTCCCGCCTTCACTCAGCGGAAGTTTATGGTGAATCTGTTCGGTTTTAGCCATCACACCCTTCGCATAACACAGTTCACAGAAAGGATGCTCAGCCGCATACCTGTCACGGATCCGCTTCCATGCACGCCCGTACTTTCTCTTTGCAGTCTTATCCCTGCCGTACTTCTCATAATCACTGTTCACCTTACTCCTGTGCTCATCACAATACCGTTCCCCTGCAGGTACAAGCCTGCTGCATCCCGGATACCTGCACGGCACATCTGGTTTCCTCGGCATCTTTCCCACCTCCGGACATGACAAAAGCCCTGAAAGAAATTCATCTTCCAAGGCTTCCGTCTCATTCTGCTTTGCGCATTCTAACAATATCACAGGAGCTTACTGCAATTCTATAATATTTACTATCAGGATTCCGGAATCTCAAAATTTTCCAGTGCTTTCCGGTGCAGGACAAATACATTGTTCATGCTGAAATCCATGTCATCCGCAATCTGTTCCCATGCCCTGCAGTCAATATACCGCAGTTCCAGAACCATCTGCTGCTCCGGATCCTCCAGCTTCCCGATCCGTTCCATGATGTCCCTCTTCATGCTCAGAAGTTCCTCAATGTCTTTTCCAATCTCCTGCTGCAGATCCACGATCATGACAATGATGTTCTCCATCCTGTGCGGATCCTTACTGGGATTCCCCGGCATGTCACTAATCGTAGCCGTTGCCCTGACTGCCAGGTCATTCAGGGAATCCACCTGCCGCAGCTTGCTGTTGATCCGCATATCCATCCGGTATGCCTTCATCAGATATTCTTTTGATGCTGTCTGCTGTCTGTTCATATCTACCTCCGTTCAGGCATCCATCCCGATTTCCGCCTTCACCGCCTCGATCAGTGCCGCCTGTGTCCCGTCCTTCATTTCCAGTGCCTTCATGATCCGCTCATCCACAGTCCCATCCGCCACGATATGTATCACGGAAACTGTCCCGGATTCCTGTCCCTGCCTCCACAGCCTTGCCACTGTCTGCTGGTACAGTTCCAGGCTCCACGTCAGCCCGAACCATACAAGGATATTCCCTCCGGACTGCAGGTTCAGCCCATGCCCTGCACTTGCCGGATGGATCAGCCCCACCAGGAGCTTTCCTGCGTTCCATTCCCGGATGCTCTCATCCGAATCCAGTTTCCGGCAGTCCACTTTCAGTTTCTTAAACCGCTCCATGATCCGTGTCAGGTCATGCTTAAACCAGTACGCCACAAGCACCGGCCTGCCATTTGCAGATTCCACCAGGTCTTCCAGTGCATCCAGTTTTTTCCCGTGAAACGCATTCACATCCCCGTCATCACCGTAGACTGCACCGTTTGCCAGCTGTGACAGTTTTCCGGAAAGGCTTGCCGCATTCGCCGCAGTGATCTCCCCCTCAGGAAGCTGCATCACCAGCTGCTCTTTCATTTTCCTGTACTGCTGTTTTTCCTTTTCATCAAGATAAACCTTATGCTCCGTGCTGACCAGTTCCGGCATATTCAGGTAATCCGCCGCTTTCATGGAAATCGTGATGTCCGAGATCTTCTCATAAATGGCTTCCTCCGCTCCCGGAACCAGCCGGTAACTGTAAACCACCGGTCCGTTCATCCGGTCTGGCCGGAAATAGCATTCCCGGTACTGCCCGATAAACCTTCCCAGGCGTTTTCCCATATCCAGCACCTTAAACTCCGCAAACAGATCCATCAGCCCGTTGCTGGAAGGAGTGCCGGTCAGCCCCACGATCCTTTTCACAAATGGCCTCACCTTCATCAGTGCCTTAAACCGTTTGGTCTGCCAGGACTTAAAACTGGAAAGCTCATCGATCACAACCATGTCAAAACCAAATGCAGAACCGCAATGGTCCACCAGCCACGGAACATTCTCCCTGTTGATGATGTAAATATCAGCATCCGCATCCAGTGCCGCCCTTCGTTCCGCGGCACTTCCCACCATCACGGAATACCGGATGCCTTTTAAGTGATCCCACTTTTTAATCTCCTCCGACCATGTAGTGCGTGCAACCCTTAAAGGTCCGATGATCAGAACTCGGTTCACTTCAAAGCGTTCATACATCAGATCCACAATGGCAGTCAGCACAATACTGGTCTTTCCCATTCCCATATCCAAAAGGACTGCCGACACCGGGTTCTCCTCGATAAACCGGATTGCATATTCCTGATACTCATGCGGACTGTATTTCATCCAGAATCCCTCCAATCTGTCCCGGATCATCCAGGACAAAAACTTTAAATCCCAGCCTTCCCATCAGCCTGTGTCTGGAATCCTGCAAAGGCCTTGGCACCTCCCCCGGTGCCTTGACCTCCACAAACCCGAAATGCCTTCCCGGAAGAAGCACGATCCTGTCCGGCATCCCGTCAAATCCGGGTGACACGAACTTTGGGCAGATGCCGCCCCTTTTCCTTACTTCTGCCACCAGCTTCTGCTCCACCTGTTTCTCTCTCATACTTCCTCCATGCTTTTTCAAATGCAGCCAGGCATCCGCTGCATGCATCATTATCTTCCAGATACTTCCGGATGGATGCCCTGTCCCCATCCTTCGGAAACTGCCTGTCCCGTTCCATGTCCCTGGCAAGATCCCCCACCGGTGCCTTTGTCCTTAAATGTTTCCTCATCATCCATGTATAAAACTTCATAGCCATCCCTCCATCATAAATTTCTGCTGTGACGGCTGTGATGACTGGGTCTATACCTTCTATATAGAGAATTTTCATTAAAAAAATCCCTATACGCGTAATATGTATACAGGCATCACAGCCGTCACACTCAGGTTAAAAAGATTCTTCCACACCTTTGTATCTGTCCGTCACAGCCGTCACATCAGTCCTCAAAATCAAGGACAGCTTCATCTTTAAGCGTCACACCCATCACAAAAGCACCTTTCCGCGTTTTCTTTTTCATGAATCCCCTCTTTTCCAGCTCCGCAGAAAAATCCGAATTGTGACGGGTATATTCCCCAGTCCTCTGGCAGAAGTTCCGGTACTCCTGATAAAACTCCCCAGCCTTCTGTTCCAGCCCGTCACCCACATCACAGCATTCTTCCAGAAAGATTCCCATCCAGTCATTCATTCCCCGGTACTGCTCAATGGCCTTCTCCACCACAGCCGGCTTTTTCAGCTTGTGGTTCCCTGCGATCACCCTTCTGGCTCCTTCAATGATCCAGGCCATGATGGAAGGCGCGGCATGTTCATAAAGGTAATCCGCATAGTTCTTCACATCCGAACTGCCCTCAATCTTTGCATGGAACGGAATGACGATCAGACGCCGCCAGGTACCGTCATCGGATGCCCCGACTTTCGGCAGATGGTTTGTATAGAGCACAACTGTATGGGAAGGCGTAAAATCAAAAGGATCCTTAAACTTCTTTTCACCCCGCACCTGGTCCGTGGAACACAGCTGTTTCAGAATAGACGTTGACAGGCGCACACCCTCTTCCAGCTCTGCTGCAATGATCAGACGCCTGCCTTTCAGCTCCGCAATCTCCGGCTTCACGTTTCTCCGGCATCCCACAGTCAGGGCATCCGCAGAGATCGTTCCCGCATAAGTCCCCATCACCCTTGAAATGGCATTCCAGAACGTGGACTTTCCGTTCCTTCCTTCGCCATAGGCAATGATGAGCGCTTCCTCGTAAACCTTGCCGATTGCAGCCAGTCCCACTGTCTCCTGAACGTACTCCATCAGTTCCTGGTCACCGCAGAAAAACGTATTCAGGGCATCTTCCCAGATTTCTTTTCCCTTCTCACCCGGGGAAGCATTGGTGATCTTTGTCATCAGATCCGAAGACCTGTGGGGCATCACGCCCGCCACACCCTTTTCCAGGTCATAAGCCGCATCCGGCGTATTCAGGTAATTCTCCTGCGCATCAAACATGCTGATATCCGCCGCCACCATCGGCTTTGCCGCATTCTGGGTATTCACGATATTCTTATAATTCCGGTACTTCATGACAAAAGCATAGTAAGATTTCGCAGACAGAAACTCCTTATAAGCATCCATCAGCTCCTCCCCTATCTGCTTCTCCAGCGTCTTTCCGCCGGTCCGCACGGCAGATTCCTCAATCCCATTCTCCGTCAGTGCCTTTGTCGATGCCGCCAGCTGTTCCCTTGCATCTGCCAGCTGCATGTCCAGAAATTCCTCCACTGCACCCACAGCCTTCTGCTTATTCTCCCGCCAGCACACGCCGTCATAACTCAGGAAATCCGTTGCATCCGTATAAAGCAGTTCTCCCTTATACTCCTGCACCAGCACCTTCGCCTCGCCAATATCGGAATAGTCCTCCGGTTTCAGCGAACCAAATTCCGCATTATATTCATCCGGCGGCACATATCCAGGCTGTGACATGACGGTATTCCGGTAAAAACGCACCGCACTGCCCCAGATGGTATCCAGTTCCACTTCCGGAAGCGG
Organism: Blautia sp.; assembly: GCA_026169535.1. GTDB lineage: Bacteria > Bacillota > Clostridia > Lachnospirales > Lachnospiraceae > Blautia_A. The sequence continues at coordinate 85,826 of JAPFCU010000018.1, read as the reverse complement.
CGGATCACACCGTCTGGAATGTTCCAGAAAAGCATCCTTTGCTTTCTGACAGATGCCATATTTCTTGAGCACGCGCCCTGCAAAATGGCTCATGGAATTGTTCCTGCTTCCTTCCAGGATCGGACCTGCTCCCGGATCCGCACCTGACGGCATCTCCCCTGCATCCACTTCCTCATCAATGTTCGTCCATCCCTCGTGCCAGATACATTCCCCAGCATCCGCGCCAAAGATAAACCTGGCTGCATCCAGTGCATTCCCGTCAAAAAACGGATAAGCCTCTTTCACTGCCATTTTCAGTGCCGCATAATACCCGGCATCCGAAGTCCTTTCAATGGGAAAATACACATGGAACTTCGGTCTTGCCTTCCTGCCGTCCTTCACCTTCATATGGTTCCTGCTGAATGCAATGGCATAGGAAATATCCGGCATCAGCTCATCCAGCTTTTCCGCCGTGATCCACTCCCCCTGATCCTCCGTATGGTCATTGTCACAGTCCATGACCAGCACATCCGAACCAATGAAATTTCCCACACTGCGGTAATCCTTCCTGTAGCTTCCGCACACATGATCCTTCTTCACTGCATCCTGCAGGTCTTCTGCACATCCCACTTCCACCCAGTTCGGATAAAAGCAGTTCCTCGCATCCCCCGCAGCATCCGCTGTCTGCAAAACAAACCTCATCTTCTCAAGCCTCCTTCAGGTCTTCCGTAAAATAACGTACCGTCATCCTTCTCTTCTTCGCCTTTCCAATCTCCAGCTTCATCCCTTCCGTGATACTGGATCCAAAAACCCAGACCTCCGAACATTTTCCCAGAAGCACCAGATCCATGAACAGGATCAGATCCCGTTCCTTTTCCTCTTTCATGTACTGGGGAAGCAGAAGATGCGGTGCCAGCGGGATCATTCCCTGATCCACGGCAAACCTGCTGTACCTCCTCGCCTTCTCCGCATTGCGTTCTGGATCTCCCCGGTACGGCGAACAGATATAAACCAGCGGACGGTACTTCTTCGCTTCCCTTTCCACATTTGCAGCCGCCGCAAACGGCACCGGATCCCAGTACCCTTCTGAATTTCTGTAACCTACGCCCATCAGATATTCTCCTTTCCTGTCAGTAAGGCAGACTTCTGCCTTCTACTGATCCAAGGAGTCTTCTCCCCTGATTTTTTGACCTGATTTCCACTTTCTTGAAAAAAATTTAAAAACTGCTCAAAAAATCCGCTCCCAAAACTCCATGAACCATTAGGAAGCACATGACTGCTCCCCAAATTCACAGAAAGGAGAACTGACAATATGAGTAAAATGAGTGAACTGTCCATGATGCTGGATGACCTGATCACCTGCGGAACAAAACTGGCAGAAACCGCCAGGGCGCTGAAAGAATTTTATTCTTCGGATGAACAGGAACAGCCGGCTCCTGACAAAAAGACATCCGGCAAAAAAACATCAAAAAAGCAGGAAGCCCCTGCACAGGCACCGGATCCGGCACTACAGCCAGAACCGGCAAAAGAATATTCCAAGGAAGATGTCCGCAGAATCCTTGCCACAAAAGCAAACGAGGCAGAGGGCATCTACAAAGCCCAGGTCAAGGCACTGGTCCAGAAATACGGAAACGGTGGCAGCCTTACAGACGTAAAGCCGGAAGACTATGCCGCACTTGCACAGGAAGCGGAGGGAATCGGACATGCCTGATAAACACGCCTTTCTCTCTGCATCGTCCAGCCACCGCTGGATAAACTGCCCGCCAAGCGCAGCACTCTGTGCAAAGGAGCCGAATAAAAGCAGTCCCTATGCACAGCAGGGAACCGATGCACACAGCTTATGCGAACACAAAGTCCTGGCTGCACTTGGACAGGCTTCCAGTGATCCGACAGAATCCCTTACCTGGTTTGATGAGGAAATGGCAGACTGCACGGACCAGTACTGCACCTATGTCATGGAACAGCTGCAGGAAGCAAAGAAACTCTGTCCGGATCCGCAGGTTCTTGTGGAACAGCGTCTTGACTTTTCCAGATGGGTTCCGGATGCTTTCGGAACCGGCGACTGCCTGATCGTTGCAGACCAGATTCTGCACATCATTGACTTCAAATACGGGCTCGGCATCCTGGTGGAAGCAGAAAACAATCCGCAGATGATGTGCTATGCACTCGGGGCACTGGACACCTATGACGGCATCTATGACATCAAAGCCGTCCGCATGACCATCTTCCAGCCACGCCGCAGCAATATCAGCACCTTCACCATAAAAAAAGAAGACCTGCTGGACTGGGCAGAAAACACCCTGAAACCTGCGGCACAGCTCGCCATCAGGGGAGAAGGGGACTTCAAAGCCGGTGCACACTGCCAGTTCTGTGCAGTCAAGGCCACATGCCGGAAACGCGCGGAGTATAACCTGGAACTCGCCAGATACGACTTCGAAATGCCGGAGCATCTGGAACCTGCAGAAATCTCTGCCATCCTGCCCCGCATCGACGAACTGGTCTCCTGGGCAGGCGACATCAGGGACTATGCCCTGCAGTCCGCACTCAGCGGCACGGACTACCCCGGCTACAAAGTCGTGGAAGGCAGATCCACCCGGAAATATACGGATGAGACCGCCGTTGCATCTGCCGTAAAAGACAACGGATTTGATCCCTATGAGAAAAAACTGCTGGGGATCACAGCCATGACTTCCCTTCTGGGAAAAAAGAAATTTGAAAAGATCCTTGGCGGACTGGTCGCAAAGCCGCCCGGAAAACCGGTGCTTGTACCGGAAACAGATAAACGTCCGGCAATGAACACTGCCAGTGACGACTTCAAAGAAGAATAAGGAGGACACACCATGTCAAAATTTGTAAACCCGACAAAAGTAATCACAGGAGTTAACACCAGATGGTCCTACGCAAACGTATGGGATCCGAAAAGCATCAACGGCGGCGCCCCGAAATACAGCGTCAGCCTGATCATTCCCAAATCCGATACCGCAACCGTAAACAAAATCAAAGCCGCCATCCAGGCAGCCTACGAGGAAGGGGAAGCCAAGCTGAAAGGAAACGGAAAAACCGTGCCTGCCCTCTCCATCCTCAAGACACCTCTCAGGGACGGAGACCTGGAACGTCCGGATGACGAGGCATACAAAAACGCCTACTTCATCAACGCAAACTCCGGCACTGCCCCTGGCATCGTGGATGCAGACAGACAGCCGATCCTTGACCGCTCGGAAGTTTATTCCGGCGTATACGGCAGGGCATCCATCAACATGTATGCCTTCAACTCCAATGGAAACAAAGGCATTGCCTGCGGCTTAAACAACCTGCAGAAAACCCGTGACGGCGAACCCCTCGGCGGAAAATCCCGTGCAGAGGACGACTTTGCCACGGAGGAAGATGACGACTTCCTGAACTGATCCTGACAGACAGCACCACAGGGATGGACAAGGCTCCATCCCTCTTTTAAAAGAAACGGAGGAACTATCATGTGTTTATTATGCAGTCTCAGAGCATTTACAGAAAAACAGCCGCCAGAAGGCACAGACCTTTTCGTCTGTGAGAATCCTGCTGATCCGCAGAAGCGCACCTACGGGATCATGCGTTTTTTCAAAAAAGGATCCGTATTCCCTGAATTAATGCATATAGAAAAATCCAGCAGGGAAGAACGCCTGATGGATGCCCTCTTCCACCTGAACAGGAGCGGAATCCCGGCACCGGAAACAGGATATTACTTTCTGGAAACCGGAAACCAGGACGGAACCGACACGGCAGTCTGGCTCCAGTCTGCCATCAACCCACTGGATTCTGTCTATGCAGTCATCAATCCGGAAGAGCAGGTATAACAGACAGCGGCGGCAGTGCCCTTCATACTCACTGCTGCCGCTTTTTATATCAGAAAGGAAAATACATGGAAATAAAAGAAATGTCGATTGACCTCGAAACTTACAGTGACCGGGATATCCAGAAATGCGGTGTCTACAAATATGCGGAATCTGATCAGTTTGAGATCCTGCTGTTCGGTGTATCCATAAACAGCGGGCCTGTTACCATCTATGACCTTGCCTGCGGCGATACCATCCCGGAAGAAATCCTCAAATCCCTGACAGACGAATCTGTCACCAAATGGGCATTCAACGCTTCCTTTGAGCGGATCTGTCTTTCCATCTGGCTCCGCCGCCATTATCCGGAATACTTTAAAGGGTACGGCATCCCGGAGGATCCGGCTGGGAACTATCTGGATCCGGCCTCATGGAAATGCAGCATGGTCTGGTCCGCCTATCTCGGACTCCCCCTCTCCCTTGCCGGAGCCGGTGCCGTCCTCGGCCTGCAGGAACAGAAGCTGAAAGAAGGCAAAGACCTGATCCGCTTTTTCTGCACGCCCTGCAAACCGACCAAAGCCAACGGCGGAAGAACCCGCAATCTTCCCAGCCATGACACTGAAAAATGGATCCTTTTTAAAGCGTACAATAAACGGGACGTTGAAGTAGAAATGTCCATCCAGAAACGCCTCTCCCGCTTTCCCGTCCCTGATCAGGTCTGGGAGGAATACCAGCTTGACCAGGAGATCAATGACCGCGGCATCCTGCTGGACATGGAAATAGTAAAAAATGCCCTTTCCTTTGACGAAAAATCAAAAGCCGACCTCCTGTCCGCCATGCAGTCCATCACCCTCCTGGATAATCCCAACAGCGTCCAGCAGCTGAAAACCTGGCTTTCCGAAAACGGTCTGGAAGCAGAATCCCTTGGAAAGAAAGACGTTGCAAAACTCATCCTGAACACAGACGGAGACATCCGGCAGGCATTAAAACTCCGCCTGCAGATTGCAAAATCCTCCGTCAAAAAATACCAGGCAATGGAAAATGCAGTTTGCAGGGACGGACGTGCACACGGCATGTTCCAGTTCTACGGAGCCAGCCGCTCTGGACGCTGGGCAGGCAGGCTGATCCAGCTGCAAAACCTTCCCCAGAACCACATGGAAGACCTTGCAGAAGCCCGCGAACTGGTGCGGACCGGAAGCTATGACATGATGGATCTGCTCTACGATGACATTCCAGACACCCTGTCCCAGCTGATCCGTACCGCTTTCATCACCCGCCCCGGCTATAAGTTCATCGTCAGCGACTACTCAGCCATTGAAGCCAGGGTGCTCTCCCACCTCGCAGGAGAAACCTGGCGCACAAAAGTATTCGCAGAGGGAAAAGACATCTACTGTGCATCTGCCAGCCAGATGTTCCACGTCCCGGTTGAAAAACACGGAATCAACGGACATCTCCGCCAGAAAGGCAAAATCGCAGAACTTGCCCTCGGATACGGCGGATCCGTCGGTGCCCTGAAATCCATGGGTGCCCTTGATATGGGCCTGATGGAAGAAGAACTGCAGCCCCTGGTCAATGCCTGGCGTACCTCCAACCCGAACATTGTCCGGTTCTGGTGGGACGTGGACACCGCCGTCAAAAACGTGATCCGCACCCACACACCTGCTGAAGTCCGCGGCATCCAATTCTTCTACAAAAGCGGACTGCTTTTCATCCGTCTCCCCTCAGGCCGCCTGCTCTCCTACGTCAAGCCACGAATGGGAGAAAACCGTTTCGGCGGGGAATCCGTCACCTACGAAGGCACCGGAACAGACAAAAAATGGCAGCGCATAGAATCCTACGGTCCAAAATTCGTAGAAAACATCGTCCAGGCAGTCTCCAGGGATCTCCTGTGCTTCGCCATGCAGAACCTGTCCTTCTGCTTCATCGTAGGTCATGTCCATGACGAACTCATCATAGAATGCCGCCAGGATGCTTCTGTCGAAAGCATCTGCTCCATCATGAGCCGCACACCGGACTGGATGCCGGACATCCTGATCCGCGGTGACGGATACGAAACACCGTTCTACAAGAAAGATTAGAAAAAATGGCTCAGCAAACAACCGCTGAGCCACCACATTATAATCTTTATTTTAATTCATCATAAAAACCTTCGTCTTCATATTCCTCTTGGATTTCAATAAAATTCTTTATTTCTTCTATACTAATAATATTTTCAGGCGGAACATTCCCTGTTGTCATTCCTGTAAATTCAATTCTATATGGATAGCCATACATTTTCGTCACAATAAAATAATTTACAATCTCAGCAATTAATAAATCTCGCTTGGTTTCATTAATATCAGATAATTTACATTTAAATTTAATTATACAGGGTTTTCCTAAAATCCAAAGCCGTTTATACGGCTCTTGTTTATACAGATTCGTGTTTACTGCTTCCAGAGACCAGCGTACAATTTCTCCTCCCAAATTTATCGCAAAAGTACTTGCAGTAACCTCATCATAAATATATTTTTTGTCACTAAAAAAATGTACCGCGGTTGTCCTAGACTTCTTATCACAATCCCAGATTTTGTAAATATGCTCAAAAATTTTTTCTACCATATCTTCCGGTATTTTAACTTCCGAAAATAATTTTCTGATACGCTTTTCTTCTAACGAACTGCGTCCACCACTTATGACAATTCCCTGTTTTAAATAGTCATCTTCATTAAAAATACGTGTACAATGATATACTGCTACTTCCGTATCCATATTATTTTTAAGAAACTCTGTCACAATTTCCTCTCTTTCAAGATGGATAGATTCTAATTGCTCTTTTATTTGCCACCATTCCGTAACATTTTCTAAAGATATCTCTTTTTTTATATACTTTTCAAATCCAATATCCCACATCTGTAATTCCTTTGGAAATGTGTCTGGATTATCAAAGGCTATTAATTTTTCCATACGAATTTTCTCCTTTTCATTTAATGAAATCTGGACCTGAAACTTGCCTTTCCAGTCTTCCTTGCATACTTCGCTTTCAATCCCAAATACAATTTTTTCATATCACGATATTCCTGCTTTAATGGAAAAGAATCATCCTCCAGCATCTCCACCACATATGCACATTCTTTTCTCCTGTAAGCCTCTTTCACACAAATCAGATAAGAAAGACCCACTGTCTCCACTTCCAGTCCAGTGCTTTCCTCATAAGCCGCCTCATATCCATCCGGAAGATCCTGTCTCAGCATAAGCTGTGAACCAGTATCGTCATCTCTGTTATTCCAGTATTCATCATAATAGACATATTCTTTTTCAATAAAATGGCTCAGCACTGGAAGATCATCCCCATCAATCATCTGCTTAACGCCACTGTATCTGTCTGCGATATACTGATAGATTGATGAATCCGAGGCCTGTACAAAATATTCTTCTACTTCTCCCTGCTCATAACAGATAAACGGATAAAAAAATTGCAGGAAATCATGGTACTCACTTTTCTCATCTTTGCCACAGAATACTTTTTCCAGAAATGGAATAAAGATACACAGTTCTGTTTTCTCTGGTTCCATGCCGTAAAGCATAGGCAGAACCACACTATCATGATCCATTTCATCTCTCACTGTCAAAATATCCAGCACAGCACCATACCTCTGTTCCAGCTGCCTTGAAAAGAAATATGCTACAAAATACTCCTGAAAAGACCTATGTATAAAATAATACTTCCCGCCATCTTTATAGATCAGGCATATCTTCCCAGTCACATCCTCAATAAATGCTTCCGGTGTAGTATCAAGTTCATTCGCCTCAATCACTTCCTGAAAATATGCGCTGATCTCTTCCGGTGTAAAGTCATACTTCTCCTGCTCATAAGTAATCGTACAGAACTCCCCGAAATAATTCTGAAATTCCCTGCTGTTCAGACCAGTGGCAAATTCTCTGGTCAAAGCTTTCGCCGCATCATGTTTCTTTGCCATTGCATCATAAGCCTGCTCATAAAACAGGTACCGCTCTGTCGGAATATCATGATTTCCCTCATAAGCCAGAAGAAGAATTGTCAGGAACAGCGGATTCCCAAGAAAATCCTTTCTCTCTCTCCAGTCAAATCCAAACCGATTGTTTCTCAGATCCATAATAAAATCTTTCTGAATTACCGGATCCACAACACTCTGATCCAGCTTTCCAACCATCTCCACTGCCTGCTCCTGACTGAAAGGCTGCAGGTCATACACAGTAAAACGGCTCAGGCCCCGGAAGTTCATAGTCGGTCTTGATGAAACAATATAAGAAGCTTCCGGATAACTGTCTGCCAGATTCTCCATTTCCTTATAGAACCGTCTGCAATTCTCACTCTTAATCTCATCCAGTCCGTCAAACAGAATAACGCCTTTGCCGCTCTGCAGCAGTTCCACCAGATCTGACAGATGCAGATCCATATCATGCCGTTTCAGTTCCCCGAATATAAAATCAATCAGATCTCCTGCTGCCGGATTATAATCTCTCAGCAGAACAAACACCGGAACTTTCCCTGTCTCTTTATTCCTGTCAATCGTATCCAGCATGAAATGCGTCATCATCATGGATTTTCCCATGCCGCCTGTCCCTGATAAAATAATAAACCGGCGTTCTTCCTCAAAGGAATCTATACAGGCATTCTCAATCACCCTGTCATCTTTTCTGTCGTTCCTGCGCTCGCTCCTGTACACAGTCTCACGCCGTTTCACATCATTACAGACAAAAAAGCCATAAAAATCCCTCTGCATCTCATACAGAAAAGTTTTCTTTTTACTGTGCTTTTCACGAGCCCTGTTCAAATATGTCCGGTACCTGTTTAATGCCGCCTTTCTGTCGGAAGTGTGGGAATGTTCCACCACAAAAGAGAAAATACTCTCTGCTTCCTTAGAGACTGCAGAATTTACAGGTGCAAAAATCTCCAATTGCTTATCCGGTTTTCCTGCCAATTTCCGAACATAGGCAGCTGCCGGTTCTGGTATCTTCATATCGTCCTGCACGATCTCCATATCATAAGATACCGTCACATCCTCATGACTCTCAAAACCAATCCTGCTGCGGTCAAACTTTCTCGGCCTGCTTTCCCCTGCGAAATCAGACAACGCAAAATATGTTTCCTGTCCATTTTCCGTCATTCCATGGGTACAGCAGATATAATGCCATACACTCAGCAGGAGATTATAAATATAAACCACATGCATTTCCGGAAACTCCTGCTTATAAGCCGGAAGCCCTCCCGGAATCGCCATAAACTTTGCATTATCCTGAATCAGACTGTCTTTCTCAACCAGTTCCATCAGTGCCCGGACCAGCCACTTTCCATTCACTTCCAGATCCAGATACTGATCCGCATAATTCTTCACTTCCCCAACAACGGAAGCATAATCCTCTCGCATTCTCCCATTAAATTCCTCGACAACCACAGGATCCCCAAAACGTATGTAATCGCTGTGCAGATCCGGATCACAGTTCCGGAACCTTGACGCAATCGTCACCAGACTGTTTCCTGATAGTCCTTTCGCTGATCTGTCAAAAATACAAAGCAACTCTTTCAGACATTCCTTCTGATTCGCCAGCGGCTTCTTTCTTGCAGCCAGCACCAGATTAAAAAATATCCCGCCTGAAAGATGTAATGCAACTTCATTTCCCATCCAAATACCTTCTCTCACATAAGAATTAACACGACACAACTAAATAAACTGCCGTAAACGTTGAACTGCAACTAAATAAACTCAATACTCTCTACAACAAATAAATCTGATTGCTTTGATCCAAGCGCGCAAAAGCAGGAGGATGCACATATTTCCTGATCTGTCCTAACAGACCCGTCAGAAATTCCTGTGCCTGACCTCTTTCTTTGTGCGCTTTTTTCGCCTCTGCTATCCGAGATCTGGCACTGCCATGTGCATCCCCCTTTCGGCAATCGTCACGAAAGGAGTCCCCTATGGCAAAAAAATCCCAGGAAACAGCAGACGAAAAGAAATATTTTGTACTCTTTGAAACAGATGAAGAAGGCATCCGCCAATTTCAGTCCTGTTCTGATCAGGACAGATCCGGCGCCATGCTCTCTAAGATGTGCATAGAAGGCAAAATGGTTCCAGCCCTCAAACTGGAAGTCAATAAAAACGCCTATGATGTTTTCAAACGAGAACAATGGATGCAGGAGCATCATTACAGAATAGAAAACCGCTGTATCGTTAGCGGTCAAAACGGAAAAGCAAGATTCTGCCCCATCAGAATCCCCAACCCCTCATACACTCCGGACAACGGACAGCCCAAAACCTTATCCAACAGCTGCACTGCCTGTCCATACAACAATAAATTCAATCTTCTGAAAGGAAAAACCTGCTTTTCAACATTATCCGTCACAGATAAAGACGGAAACACTGATTCCTACGAGCCAGTGTCCACACGTGACATCAACTATACTGACCACTATCAGGAACTACTCACCGGATGGATCAGCTACATTCAAAAGAACTATCCTCAGTATAACAGATATGTTGAATTAATCAATCTTTTAGGGAATGAATTTACCTTAAAAGAAGCATCCGTCATCCTGAACAGACCACAGCGTACCCTTTACGGATGGGTACAGACTCTCCGACCTATTTTCAAAGAATATATGCAAACAATAGATCATCTTTAAAAAGAAAAACTTTGTATATATCCACCAAATATAGTATACTACCTAATAAGAAATTTACCTATGATAAATTTACAATATACTTTATGGGGAGGTGTTTTATGGGAACATCTGTTGCTGAATACTTTGGGCTTAGAACTGATGTTGATACATATTCTATTCTTCCAATCGAAATTCCCAAAAACGGTAGTTCAGTTCAATGGAATGATAATTGTCCAATCTGTCCTTTTACCTCTGGAAACACTTGTAAAAAATTAAAAAGTGGCAAGGAGCCAGTTTGTTCTGTCAGAAAAGCTGATGGAACTCTATGGATAAATTGTTCAGAACGCTTGTGTTCTACCAAAAAGGGAATTCGATTAAACGACCATCAGAAAAATATTCTTTTACAAGTTGGTAAGCACATTTTTTCACCTTCAGTCTTGCCGGAAGATATTTGTATAAAGCGAGAAGAACGTTTAAGTGTTATTGAAGGTACTACATATAATGCAGATTATATAATCACCTTACGTGAAGGCAGAAGCACATTTTCTGGACCTGATCGTTTAATCCTTGAAATGCAAGGTGGCGGTGAAACAACTAACACTGGTGTGCAAACACGTCACGTTCAAAGCTGGCATACGGAGCCCTTACGTTCTAATGCGTATTTACGTACTGAAACTGCTACTTCTCCACTTGAAACCAATGCATGGCGTCGTCAACAAGAACAGTTCATTGTAAAAGGTAATATTGCTATGAAAACTTGGAAAGGATATGGTATCGCTTTCTGTGTTGGCACTTTACTATACGACTATCTTATGCAAAAACTAGCATCTGCAAATTTACCTGATTTGAAAGATTACAACTGGACTCTTGCTCTCATTGCTTTTAAAGAGGATAAATCTTTGCCCCCACAACCAGGACCAATTCCTTTAGTTGTTGATGAGTCAAGACTTTTATATACCAATTATCAAACATTTGTCCAAGCATTAATTAATCAAGGCGAACCCTCTCTTAATGCTTTCCGTGGCACTTTTATAAATTTAAATAATGAAGAAATAGATATTCCATAAATAATATTCAAAGGCCCCAGTAAAATCGGGGCCTTTGAATATTATTCATATTGTTCTGGATAATATTTTTTATCCATTTCGACGATTCTGCTTGCAATCCATTCCACTACAGGAACACACACTGCATTTCCTATTGCTCTGAATCGACTGCTGTCCAATTTTTGGGAAAACCCTGAAGCTGTTCGTACTCTGAAGGGAGCATCCGTCTTACATACAGCATCCGAACTTCCTCTGGAGTCGAGAGTATAAGTTTCTCCATCGTTTCTGTAACCTTTTCCTTGTGGTCCTGCACTTGCTCTTCTGCCAATTCCTGCATGCTGGATAGAAAAGATATTTGACTCTGGTAAGCTTTCATCATTGCCGGAGGCAATGAAGTTCCTCGATCGTTTGCTCTTGCTATCAGCGACTGGATTTGTTCCACATTCAAAAAGTACTTCAGCGGCGCCGATGGTTCCAAGACTTGCGACAATGTACGTTCTTCTACGTCTTTGCGGTGTTCCAAAGAATTTTGCATCCAATACTCTCCATGCCACACCATACCCGAGTTCATCCAACGTTGAGAGGACGATTTTAAAGTCTCCACCTTGTGCGCTGTTAAGAAGTCCGGGAACATTTTCAATAAAAACCCAACGAGGCCTTTTTTCTTCAATAAATTCTGCATATTTGTAAAAGAGTCCACTTCTAGCTCCCTCCAATCCTTTTCTTTTCCCTTGATTTGCTAATGATAAATCTTGACAAGGAAAACCACCAACAAATACATCTACATCTGGAATATCCTCACTTTTAACTTTTGTTATATCCTGCGTTAATTGAACTTTAGGCCAATGTTTCTTTAATATCTGTTGTCCAAAAGATAAAATCTCACATTGAAAATTCACTTCCATACCTGCGCGTTCAAAGCCTAAATCAATACCGCCAATTCCACTAAAGAAAGAAGCAACTTTCATAATACACTCCCATCATTTTTTTTATTTCTTTTTATGATTTTAGCAGCTTCTAATAAAGCTGTTCTACGAACAAATTCACTATATGATGAATATGAGCCTAAATCTGCCGCTATTTTCAATTTCTCAAGTTCATCTTCACTTACACGGATACTCATAGAAATTGTTTTTTTCTGCATATCGTAAACCTCCACCCTCTTTTTCACCTCCTCTATAATACTTAAAATGTGCTACATTGTCAATACTTTCGGCCACCCAGCTGCCACTTATCATGTCTCTTAATGCTCCGCACAGCCTGCCGCAGTGTATTACTGCGACCATGCTGATGATACGGATGTGACACCTTATGTTTATGAAATATGATGCATGATCCCATCAGCGGATATTCCGGATTATGTATATACCACATATGTCTGGTATTCCGGGACATGATGGTCACATCCCGGTCATCCATATAAATAATCTCAAAATATCCCGGATCCAGACATTCAAGATCTTTCCTGCTAAACACCTGCTGCCTCCTTTCCAAAATATCCTTCCAGTGCCTTCTCCATGATCTCCTGCACTGCTCCGGCATCCATCTGTCCAAAATACTTCTCATACAATTCCATCGGCAGCTTCACAGACACACTCTGCGGCTTCTTCTGTTCTTTACCCGCCAGAACACTCTCAACCGCCTCTTTCGTAATGTCCTTTCCCATTTTCCGCAGTTCCACTGCCTGCTTCGGTTTCAGTTTCTTTCCCTCAGCCTCTGCCACCTGCTGGATCATCTTCTGCATCTTCACATTCAGATAAGACAGATCCACAGCGGCTACCATTGCCAGCGTCCCCTTATCAACGGCATCCTTAAACTCCGGAATCAGCCGGTCCAGCCGCATGTATCTGGCAATATTCCTTCCAGTCATTCCATATTCCTCACCAAGTCCATCACGGCTTTTCTGTGACTTGTGGACATCATGTCCACAGGTTCTCTGTCTGGACTTGTGGACATCGTGTCCACAGGTTTCTTCCAGAGCCTCAATCTCCTGCCGAATATCATTTCGTTTCCCCTGACTGCTTATCTTTTCATAACGTGCCACCAGCACTGCTGCCTTCTCTGATGGAAGCAGTTCTGCAAAAGATCTCTGCAACAGGTTTGTCTCGATCACATATACATAAGCATCCTCATCAGACAGATCTGTCTTCACTATCGCCGGCACTTCCGTCAATCCTGCTATCTTCGCCGCATTGGTTCTGTTATGCCCTGCAAGCATCTCATACCCCCTTGCAGCCTTCCTCACGATCACCGGATTCAGCACACCATACGCCCTGATGCTCTGTACCATATCTTCCAGACGGTCTCCCTCATACAGCCGGAATGGATGATCATAAAACGGATGGATTTCCTCAACAGGAATAGAAACAATCCCGTTCACAGCCACTGGCGTATCCTTCACCGGATCCTCAGCAAGAAGATCCAGTGCGTCCTGAAATACTTTTCTTTTTGGTGCATTAGCTTTCATCCCCATCCACCTCCTCTGCCAGATTCCGGTATGCTTTACAAGCCTTATTCTCCGGAGCATATTCCAGAAGCGGCTCACTGTAATAAATTGATTCTCCCACCTTTACTGTATTCGGTATGATGCTCTTGAAAATTCGGATCTGTCCGTCAAAAGTTTCCGTCAGCTGCTCTGTGATTACCTTGCAGAGATTTGTTCTGGCATCACACATAGTCAGCAGGATCCCAGCAATCTGCAGGCGGTCATTCAGTCTGCTTCTGACTTTCTTCACTGTCCGGATAAAATCCTGCAATCCCATCATTGCCAGAAGCTGCGGATTGACGGCAATAATCACCTCATCAGCCGCCGTCAGTGCGTTAATCGTCAACGTCCCAAGCGATGGACAGGTATCTACAATAATATATTCATACAGCCCTCTCAGCGGCTCCAGAATGCCTGCCAGCATCTTCTCTGAACCCATCTCCATCCGCAGCTTACTGTCCACTGCTGAAAGCATCATGGATGATGGAATAAAGTCCACACCATTTCTGCTCCGAATAAACTCTGACGGATCCGGCATTTCCTCATCTTGCAGTCGATTCATCATCAGATGTCCAATCGTCACCGGCACAGCCGCAGGATCTTCAATTCCGAAGCAGGTTGTCAGATTTGCCTGGCTGTCAAAATCAACAGCCAGAACCCTTTTTCCCATCTCAGCCAGTGAATAAGCCAGATTCCAGGAGCTGGCAGTCTTGCCAACTCCCCCTTTAAATGATCCGCACATAATAATCCTTGCCATACTTTCTCCCCCTCTCATGCTTTCTTTCCATAACAGCCTGCACTCTGCTCTGCCACATATTTTGCAGTAATTTCTTCCTTTTCATTCTGGTATCTGATTTTCAGTTTCTTAATCTCCTCATCCATAAATGCCGTTTTTGCTTCCTGCTCCTGTGCTTTATTCACATCCGGTGTGATAATCAGCTGACCATTTTCACATTTCACCTGTACATAATCCCCAAGATGAAATCCCAGTTCCTCCAGCCACTTTCCTTTTAATGTAATCGCCGGAACTGTCTCATATTTATAACCGCTCTGTCCACAAACCTTCATATTTCTTACATTTTTCTTTGCCATAGAATTGGCTCCTTTCAGACTTGACTAATAGATTTTTAGATAAAAAGAAAAAAGCCGCTGACACGTTATCTTCTAACGCATCAACAGCTTCTGTCTTGCTTTGTTTCAGTGTATTATTCGGTTTTATTTAGGCTCTTTACCATCTTTAATACGGTAGTAATCATCCATATCCACGCTGAGTTTTACCGTGGTATCTGGTTTTCGGTTGCTCAAGAGGCACACAGTTTCCACATGCACAGTCATAGGGAACATATCCACCGGGCACACCTTCTCCACCTGATATCCTCTCTCACATAAATATTTCAGATCTCTTGCCAGCGTCGCCGAATCGCAGCTTACATACACCACTTTCTCCGGCTGCATTTCCACGATGGTATTAAGCAGAGTTTCATCACAGCCTTTTCTTGGAGGATCTACAACGATCACGTCTGCCCTTGCAGTTTCACCAGGATGTTCCTGTGCATATTTGTCATAGTAATCCGGAAGGATTTCCTCTGCTTTTCCTACAAAAAATTCTGTATTTTCAATATGGTTCAGATCGGCATTGCGACGGGCATCCTCAATAGCTGCCGGAACAATCTCAACGCCACGTACATACTTTGCTTTTTGAGCAAGAAAAAGAGAGATCGTTCCAATACCGCAGTAAAGATCCCAGACAGTCTCCTCTCCATGAAGATCTGCATATTCCAGTGCTTTGGAATAGAGCTTCCAGGTCTGCTGTGGGTTTACCTGATAAAAAGAAAGAGGAGAAATCTGATAGGAAATATCTCCTATTTTATCTGTTATATATTCCTGGCCCCAGAGAAGCTTCAGCTGGTCTCCAAGTATCACATTATTGCGTTTTTTATTGATATTCAGTGAAATGCTGGTCATTCCTCTGATTTCCCGAAGGGAATCTACCAATTCCTGCTGATGAGGAATTGATGTTCCGTTTATGATCATACACACCATCAGCTGACCTGTATAATATCCGCAGCGGGTAAAAACATGGCGTACTAATCCTTTTCCTGATTCTTCATCATATGGCTCAATATGATGCTTTTCCATATGGGAGACTACCCGATCCAGAATTTCTCTGTTCTCAGGTATACCCAGGGCACAGTCACGGTTTTCGATAATGCTATGAGTACGGCCGGCATAAAAGCCAGTAATGATACGGCCTTCTTTATTTTTTCCTACAGGAAACTGAGCTTTATTTCGATAATGAAAGGGATCTTCCATACCGATAATCGGCTCCATTGGAAGGTTTGTGAATCCTCCAATACGTTCCAGATGACCTCTGACTTTTTCGTCTTTAAATGCAAGCTGCTTTTCGTAAGATAACTGCTGAATCTGACATCCACCGCACTGACGGGCAGAAGGACATATTGATTCCACTCTGTCGGGTGACGGCTTCAGAATCTCCATTAATCTACCATATCCATAGTTTTTCTTTGCTTTCATAATCTTTGCAGTCACCTGGTCTCCAATAACTGCGTCCTTTACAAAAACAGTGAAGCCATCAGCTTTGCCGATGCCTTCACCATTTGTACCGCAGTCTACAATGTCCAGCGTGACCATATCATTTTTACGATATTCCATGAGGATCACACTTCTCCTGTTCTTCTTAAATTTGATTCAAAAAGGCGGTTATATCCCAGCCATTCTTTTTTTCCTTTATCTGCTGCAAAAATTTCCGTCAGTGTTTCCATACGGGCATCTGTATTATCTGCCAGATTTAATGCTACTGCTTCTGCAAGGGCCGGTTTCTTTGGAGATCCATATTCCAGCTCCCCATGATGTGAAAGAATACAATGTACCAGTTCATTTTCCAACACCTGCGGAAAGTCCGGAATCTCACGAGCCAGGTCATGGATCATCTGTGCACCAATGACAATATGTCCTAACAGCTGGCCTTCATCTGTATAATCGTTCTGAGGAAAAGCAGAAAGCTCTTTTGTTTTGCCGATATCATGAAGCAAAGCTGCCGAAATAAGCAGATCTCTTTTTAAAAGAGGATATGCTTCTGCCATATAATCACAGAGTTTCGCAACACTTAATGTATGCTCCATTAAGCCTCCAATAAATCCATGATGGACTGTCTTTGCCGCAGAATGTCCCTGAAAGCTTCTGATAAAATCTGTATCTTCTACAAACAGTTTTTTAAGGATTGCAGAAAGATATGTATTCTTTACCGTATCGATCAGTCTGCAAAGCTGCTGATACATATCATCTGTACTGTTTTCGCTTACCGGAAGATAATCTGCAGGATCATACTCCCCTTCTCCGGCTTTACGGACACGCTTGATATTTACCTGCATTGCTCCTGCAAAACTTGTTACATCGCCTACCACATCTATGTAATCCAAAGCATCAAACTCGTCAATTCCAAGAGAATTCGGATCCCATATTTTTCCGTCCAGCACCCCGGTTTTGTCCTGAAGTATTATACTGTCGTATGGTTTTCCATTTTTTGTCATAGCTGACTGCTTCTGTTTGCAGAGATAGATTCCGCTGATTCTGTCTCCTTCATGTAACTCATTGATAAAACGCATTTTTTCTGCCTTTCTATTTTTCTTTTATTAATATATTTAATTCTACGTCTACATACTCCTCCGCAGGACTTTTTCGATACAGGGTGACCTCCATCCGTTCTCCCGGCTGCTTATTCTGTAAGACCCTGCTGTACTCATCCATGGTAAGAACCCTCTGGTCTCCCACCTTGTACAAAATGTCACCGCTCTGTATTCCTGCATTCATAGCCGGAGAGCCCTGTTCCACTCTGTCTACAAAAATACCCTGAGGAATATTCAGCTGTTCAGACTGCATTTTAGAGATAGTGGTTCCTCTTATCCCAGTATAACATATAGGTTCTCCATTGGAAAGTATCTCCAGAAGACATTTGATTTCTGCTACGGACACTGCTCTTAAAACTGTATTTTCCTGATTATCATTAGAGATAATGATTCCGGTCATCCTGCCATTCATATTTAGCAGTACACCTCCGCCTTTTTGTGATCCGGCCATATCCGTAGTGATCAGAGAATATTCTTCATCTGCTATGTTTAATTTTCCAGATATAGATGTAATGCTTCCGTAAATTAAAGCATTCATATCACCTGCAGGACTTCCAATTGCAATAACCGGCTGTGTCTGCTCCTGATTATCTTCTGAGGACAATGGTACTGCCGGTATATTCTCCCAGGTATCTTCATCCGTATTTTCTACCGGAACACGAATCACAACAAGGTTTGTTCTGGAATCTGCCCCGCATAGTTCTCCCTCTGCCGATTTTCCATTAGAAAAAGTGATTCTGAATTTTTCTATTTCTTGCAGACGTTCAGATGTTGTTACTATATAAAAACCGTCTTTATTTTTAATAAATACAATACCGCCTTCATCTCCAAATGTAAGGAGCGAATCATCCAGAAGATCCGAATCCCCGGTTATACCCGCCACTCTAACCAGGGCTTTCTGAGGCTCTCTGGCAATTTTTCTTACCATTTCATAAATATTTTGTAAATGAGAAACCGTAGATTCCTCCTGTATATCTTCATTGTTTGCAGCATCTATCTCTTCTGTGCTCTTATCCACGGAAGCGGTCTCCTGCTGCAGGCTGCTGTCTCCTGAAGGTTGTATTGAAGGCGTGATCTGTACGGTCTCTTTTTTCTTTATCCTCTGTTCATATTTATCAAGGATACCGGGCATACATATCATAATTATAAAAACAGCACTAAGCCCAAACACTATACCGCATGCAGCTGCTACACCCAGCTTTTCCAATACTTTTCTTTTGTCCATAGGTCTTTGCTTAATAGTTTCTTTTATAAATGGATAGTCCTGATTTTTTTTATTTCCCATAACCATCCTCCTGTAAACCTGATAAGATGAGTATATTTTAGCAAAAATTTATGAATTTTTCATGAACAAAAAAGCACTTTTTCCTTTTCAATGAGGATTAAATCATGTATGATAGAAACATCAAAACAAAAATCACTTTTTTCATACCTTTACCTGATATTCTGGAAAAAAAAACAAAAATATGGTATGATGAAAAATCACATAATAAAATATTACAGCAATAGGAGATACTGCCTTCCAGGCAGGTAAAAAATTATGAATCAAAAAGCACTAACATCATTAGAATATTACAAAATAATAGAACGGCTTACAGAAAAAGCCTCTTCTTCTATGGGAAAAGAACTTTGCAGGAAGCTTCTTCCTTCTACAGATATTAATGAGATCCGCCTGATGCAGACACAGACCAGGGATGCCTTAACGCGCCTTTTTCAAAAGGGATCCATCTCTTTTGGCAGTGTAAAAGATATCCGTGGTTCACTGAAGCGTCTGGAAATAGGCAGTTCTCTTGGCATAGCAGAAATTCTTGCCGTGTGCTCTCTGCTTGAAAATACATCCCGGGTTAAATCTTATTCCAGAAATGAAAGAAGCAATGCTTTCGCTGATTCCCTGGACAGCATGTTTGACCAGCTTTCACCACTTACGCCTCTTTCTGCAGAGATCCGCCGCTGCATCCTCTCCGAAGATGAGATCAGTGACGATGCAAGTCCCGGTCTTCGCCAGGTCCGTCGAAACATGAAGATTACCAATGACAGAATCCATACTCAGTTATCGGGACTTGTAAGCGGAAGCGCCCGTACCTATCTTCAGGATTCTGTGATCACCATGCGAAACGGCCGTTACTGTATCCCTGTAAAAGCCGAATATAAAGGACAGGTTCCCGGTATGATCCATGACCAGTCCTCCACTGGTTCCACACTTTTTATTGAGCCGATGGTCATCGTAAAACTGAATAATGATATGCGTGAACTGGAGCTTCAGGAACAAAAGGAAATTGAGATCATTCTTTCTTCATTAAGCCAGCAGATTGCAGAAGAACGAGAATCCATTGCCCTGAATCTTACTCTTATGGTACAGCTTGACTTTATTTTTGCAAGAGCAGCGCTTGCCATGGAAATGAATGGAAGCGAACCTGTTTTTAATGAAGAAGGAAAGGTCTTTCTAAAAAAAGCCCGTCATCCTTTGATCCCGAAAAAAAAGGTTGTCCCAATTGACATCCGTCTGGGAGAGGATTTTGATCTTCTTATCATTACAGGACCTAATACCGGAGGTAAAACAGTCTCTCTCAAAACTGTAGGACTGCTTACCCTTATGGGACAATCCGGTCTGCATATCCCGGCACTTGACCGCAGCCAGCTGGCTCTCTTTCATGAAATCTACGCAGATATCGGAGATGAGCAGAGTATCGAGCAGTCTCTCAGTACTTTTTCCTCCCATATGACCAACATCGTATCATTCCTGGAAAAGGCAGACTCCCGCTCTCTGGTTCTGTTTGATGAACTTGGTGCAGGAACGGATCCTACAGAAGGAGCCGCCCTTGCCATTTCCATCCTCTCTTATCTCCATGATAAGGGAATACGGACCATGGCTACCACTCACTACAGTGAGCTGAAAGTATATGCACTTTCCGAACCAGGTGTTGAAAATGCCTGCTGTGAGTTTAATGTAGAAACACTTCGTCCTACCTACCGTCTTCTGATTGGTATCCCGGGCAAAAGTAACGCATTTGCAATTTCTTCCAAACTTGGTCTTTCTGACTCTATTATCCAGAGGGCAAAAGACCAGATCAGCGAACAGGACGTATCTTTTGAAGATGTACTTTCTTCTCTGGAAGAAAATCGTATCACCCTGGAAAACGAGCGGCTTGAGATTGAGCGCTATAAGGAAGAGATCAAAACCCTGAAAACACAGCTGGAATCCAGGCAGGAAAAACTGGACTCACAGCGTGAGCGTATCCTCCGCCAGGCCAATGAAGAGGCCCATAAAGTTCTTGAAGAAGCCAAAGATTATGCTGATAAAACTATGAAGCTTTTCCATAAATTCCAGAAGGATCATGTGGATACAGCTTCCGTAGAAAGAGAACGTCAGGAACTGAGAAAACGCATGAATAAAGCTGAAAGCAACATGGCCGGAAAGCCTCAGCAGAAAAAGCCAAAAAAATTGCTTACTGCCAAAGATATCCATCCCGGTGACTCTGTAAAAGTCCTCAGCATGAACCTGAAAGGGACTGTCAGCAGCCGGCCGGATTCCAAAGGTTATCTTTTTGTACAGATGGGGATCATCCGTTCCAAAGTTTCTCTTTCAGACCTTGAGCTTTTAGATGAACCTGTGATCACTGCTCCTTCTCTCCAAAAAACCGGGGCAGGCAAGATACGTATGTCCAAATCTGCCAGCGTGTCCACTGAAATCAACCTTCTCGGAAAAACAGTGGACGAAGCAGTAGCTGAGCTTGACAAATATCTGGATGATGCATATATTGCTCATTTAAAATCCGTTCGTGTAGTTCACGGAAAAGGTACCGGTGCTCTCAGAAAAGGTGTTCATGACTATCTGCGCCGTCAAAAGCATGTGGCATCTTTCCGTCTGGGCGAATTTGGTGAAGGCGATGCCGGTGTAACGATCGTAGAATTTAAAAAATAACAGGAGGTAGTCCCTCATGACATCAAAACAGAAAATTCTTATTATCGATGATGACAATAATATAGCAGAATTAATCTCGCTTTATCTTACAAAAGAATGCTTTGAGACAAGGATCGTCAATGATGGAGAACAGGCACTGAAGGAGTTTACGGCCTTTCAGCCGGATCTTCTTCTTCTGGATCTGATGCTCCCAGGAATTGACGGTTACCAGGTATGCAGAGAGATCCGCCATTCTTCTGATGTCCCTATTATTATGCTTTCCGCCAAAGGTGAAACTTTTGACAAAGTTCTTGGACTTGAGCTTGGAGCTGACGACTATATCATCAAACCTTTTGATTCCAAGGAACTGGTCGCGCGCGTTCGTGCAGTTCTTCGAAGATCCAAGGCCAAACAGCCTGCTGCGCCGATCAGCGAAAAATCCGTTTCCTATCCAGACCTGACTATTAATCTCACAAATTATTCTGTCACTTATATGGGAAAACAGGTAGATATGCCGCCGAAGGAACTGGAGCTTCTTTATTTTCTTGCAGCTTCTCCAAATCAGGTTTTCACAAGAGAGCAACTTTTGGATCATATCTGGGGATATGAATATATCGGAGATACCAGGACCGTGGATGTTCATATTAAAAGACTGAGAGAAAAGATCAAAGATAACCCGTCATGGAGTATTGCCACTGTCTGGGGTATTGGTTATAAATTTGAGGCAAAAAATAAATGATCAAAAAAATATCCCGAAAATTCACGGAAGCCTATCTTTTTGTAGGCTTCCTTGGTTTTCTTTTGGTAACAATCATAGGTTCTAATATGATCGAGACTATCCTGGAAAAAGATATCAGTTCAGATCTTTATCAGAGTGCCTACCGTATTGCAGAAAATGAGGATATACGCCATAATATTACTGCCGCCAGTCTGGATAATATCAAAGAAAAACTCACTATGGTTGCTGATTATCCAAATACGATCATCTGGATCATCAACAATGACGGAAAAATCGTTCTTAGTACAAGAAAGGATATCAAAGCCGGACATCCTATTGATCTGGATAATTTTGATCCTTCTATATGGGGCGGCAACTATTATCAGGTCGGCTACTTTTATGGTTATTTTAAGGATAGCGCACGCCTCAGTGTCATCGCACCTATTACAGACAATATGAATACAAAAGGCTATGTTGCCATCCATTATATGATGAGCAGTCTTTATCAGAAAAGAGGGCAATATCTTTCTATCCTACAGTTCCTTTTTCTGATCGTTTATGGATTAATGGCGCTTATTCTGGTTGTATACCGCAGACATGTACATAAGCCTCTTCAGGAGATAAAAAAGGGAGTAAATGAATTTTCCAACGGAAATCTTTCTTACAAAATCCCTGTACAGACAGACGATGAACTTGGATATCTTGCCAACAATCTAAACTATATGTCTGATAAAATGAACCGTAACGGAGAGTACCAGCGTCAATTTATTTCCAATGTTTCGCACGATTTCCGCTCGCCGCTTACCTCCATCAAAGGATATGTAGAAGCAATGAGAGACGGAACTATTCCGGTGGAAATGCAAGATAAATATCTTGGAATCATTGTTTATGAAGCTGACCGTCTGGAAAAGCTTACAAAAGGCCTTCTCACACTCAATGAACTGGATATCCATAAAAGGCTGCTGAATATTCAGACCTTTGATATCAATGATGCTATCAAAAAAGCCGCTGCCACCTATGAGGGCGACTGTACCAGAAGGCATATTCTTCTGGAACTGATACTTTCCGGCAGAGAACTCTATGCCAGAGCTGATATTGAACAAATTCAGCAGGTACTTCATAATCTCCTCAATAATGCAATTAAGTTCAGTCCGGATCATTCTACCATCATTATAGAAACAACTGAAAAAAATGATAAAATATTTGTTTCTGTAAAAGATCACGGTGTTGGAATCGCCAAAGAAAATCTTTCAAGAATATGGGAACGTTTTTACAAAACAGATACCTCCAGAGGAAAAGATCAAAAAGGTACCGGTCTAGGACTGTCCATTGTAAAAGAAATCATCCATGCACATGACCAAAATATTAATGTAATAAGTACAGAAGGAGTAGGCACAGAATTTATTTTTACACTAGAAAAAGCACGATAGGAAAATTCCTGTCATGCTTTTTCTTTTTCATGTAAATATTCACGTAATATATACTTATTCTTCAAATGGGCTGGTCAGAAGCCTGTCTTCGTTTACCAGATACACACCTCTGGGAGTTACTCTGATATCCGGGATTACCGGAAGCGCCATGAAAGATAATGTTATAAAAGGATCAAATCCTTTTTTTATTCCCATAGAATGTGCCTTTGATATCATACTTTCAAGAAGATCATTCACTTTTTCATAGCCTGCATCACTCATCAGTCCCATTACAGGCAGAGGCAAAGTGTCGAATACTTTTCCTTTCTCTACCAGTGTATATCCTCCCTGAGTTCGTACAAGTTCCTTCACCGCAAGATACATATCCTGATCATTATCTCCAATAACAATCAGGTTATGTGAATCATGGGAAACACTTGATGCAATCGCTCCTCCCTGGATTCCAAATCCCTTTACAATTCCTACTCCCACTTTTCCGGTACATTTATGCCGTTCTATAACCGCAATTTTTTGGAAATTTTCATCTGGAATAAAATCTTTTCCATCCTGTTTCTCACTAAAAGGAACCTCTTCGTAAAGATCTTTTGTAACAATCTGTCCTTCCATCATCTGCAGTACATGAGCCTTTTTATTTATACAGGGCAGACGTAAATCTTTTTTATCAAAATCTTTCAAATGGACTGTGTTTTTCAGTTCAGGAGCACATGGCCTGATTTCTGTCTTTTCATCTTTCAGTATTATTTTTCCTTTATGATAAACATCCTGTACTTCCATAGTTTCCAGATTTTTAAGTACCACCAAGTCTGCCTGACATCCTGGTGCTATAGCTCCCAGATGCGTAAGCCCATAGCATCTTGCTGCCTGAATGGTAGCGATTTGTATTGCTCTTTCCGGTGAGAGTCCCAGTTCTACAGAACGCCTTATATTGTAATTGATATGGCCTTCTCTTCTAATGTCTTCAATATGTTTATCATCGGTACAAAAACAAAATCCTGATGTATCTGTATCGTTGTTTACAATCCCTGATACAATGGCATCCAGATTACGAGCCGCACTTCCCTCACGAATCAGAACCTGCATTCCATTTCTACATTCCTCCATTGCATACTCATAATCAACACATTCATGATCTGTAGCAATTCCTGCCAAAGCATATGCAGCAAGATCTCCTGAGCTGAGAAATGGTGCATGTCCATCCCGTATTTTATTCTGAAATAAAGATAATTTCTCATGCATGGCAACACTTCCATTGATCACCGAAGCTGCATCCATTACCTCTCCCAGCCCAAGAATTCTTGGATGCTCAAGATACGTTTTCATTTTTCCGGCAGTAAGGGTACATCCATTGTCATCTACATAAGTTGCCGGTACACAGGAAGGCATCATCACATATACATTTGCCGGTACTTCCTCTGTCTGTTCCAGAATATAATCTATTCCTGCAGTTCCTGATACGTTTGCAGATTCATGCGGATCTACAATAAATGTCGTAGTTCCGCACTGGGCAGCCTGGCGAATCAATTCTCCCGGCGTCACAAGCGTGGATTCCAGATGAAGATGGCTGTCAATAAATCCAGGACAAAGATATTTCCCTGTAAGGTCTATCTCTTTCTCTCCCTGATAATCCCCCGTACCAATGATCATACCATCTGCAACTGCTACATCTCCTTTTCTGAACTCGCCTGTATGTGCATAAAAAACATTGGCATTTTTAAACACAAGAGGAGCCTTTTTGATTCCTCTGGCCATCTCAGAATAAATCCGGTACTTTTCAAGTTCCATATCTATAGCCTCCTTTTTCTGAATTTTATATTTTATTTTATGATTATAGTTTTATTTTCTTGTTATTGTTTTATATATTATCACTAAATTTACGAATTTTCAATTATATTTTTTATTAAACTTTACATATATTTTATGAAAAACATCAGCTTATATATAAAAACAGGCAGCTTAAATACGGTAAAAATACCATACTCAATCTGCCTGTTTTTTTATCTCTCATCTGCAGAAAATAATCATTAAAATTCCTTTTTCTGCAAATACTATTTATTTCCAGTCATATTTTGTCAGATGTCCTCCCAGCTGCATATGGCTGAAATCATGCTGGCGAAGAGCCTCATAAAGAACAACTGCCACTGAATTACTGAGATTCAGAGAACGAATATCATTGATCATAGGAATGCGGACACATGTCTCCTGATTATTCAGAAGAATTTCCTCTGGAATTCCGGCGCTTTCCTTTCCGAACATAATAAAACAATCGTCCTCATAAGATACCTCTGTGTAAGTCTGAGGAGCCTTTGTTGTGGCATAATAAATCTTTGCGCCTGGATTTTTCTGAAGAAAATCTTCATAATTCAGGTAAGTAGTCACATCCAGATCCTTCCAGTAATCCATTCCGGCTCTTTTTATAGCTTTCTCATTTAACATAAATCCCAATGGCTCAATAAGATGGAGCCGTGTGCCTGTAGCCACACAGGTTCTTCCTATATTTCCCGTATTGGCCGGAATTTCCGGCTCATGGAGTACAATATTCAGCATTCTTCTGTCTCCTTTTTCTTTCCCGGTATTCTTCCGGAATTTTTCCATTTTTCTCCCCATGCAAACTTGGTGATCTCATCCTGAGAGGGACGTTCCAGATATCTGACATTTTCTCCGCTGCGCAGGATACGGTCGTTACCTTTTACTGCTTTTCCGATCACCGCTGCAGGAATTCCCTGTTCAGAGTAATACTGTACCAGTTCTTCTCCTTTTATGGTGCCGACCAGAATACTTCCTTCTGAAAGAAGCTTATAAGGATTCAGGTTAAATCTCTCACAGATCTCTATGGTTTCCTGGCGAACAGGTATCTTACGAAGATCTGCAAAAAGTCCTATTTCAGAAGCCTCAGCCATTTTCCACAAACCAGCCAGAACACCGCCTTCTCCCAATGAATAAAAGGCATCCATTTCCATAGTCTTCTGATGTTCGATCATATTCCTGGAAACACCATAAAGAGAGGGACCTCTCCATGCATCCCAAAGAAATCCCTCAGAAAAATACTGTCTTAGAAATTCTTTTTCTTTTTCTACGATAAGCGCAGTTCCGCCAAGAGCAATATCTCCAGCAATCACAAGTTCGTCGCCTTCTTTTAAAATCCCTGTGACCTCTGCCCGCAGAGCTTCCATTGCCTTTTGTCCAAGTCTCATAACTTACACCAGAATAGACAAAATGCTTGGAACAACCATGGCAAGAACCAGTATCACTGCGATCACTGCGGTAATAACTTTACGTTTTTTCGGATCAAACATTCCCATTTTTGTCACCTCTTTTTATTTATCTCTGTCTCTGTAAGACAGATTTCCTGTGCCGCTGCATTATTGGTCAGCGGATTTCTGTGTTCATAATCAAACAGTACTGCCTGCTCCTCTCCAAAAACCTCAATATGAGCAGTTTTTGGAATTTTCCGGCCTTTCCTGTAGTCCCAGATCATTTTCTCATATGGCTTCTGATCAGAGGCAAAAGAGGGACGCTTTTTCAGCTTTTCTCTCAGATAAAGATCATAAATCATATACTGTGAAGCCAGACTCTCAGAGAAAGAAGTTTTTTCGCGGATAAACTCCAGAAGGATCTCATAACGACGGATTCTGGAATGCGAAATCTCCCCGTATCCTTTTTCCTCATAAAATTCTCCCAGACTTTCATAAAAATCAAAGGGCGAGGACCAGGCACTGACCAGCCAGTTAAGTGTATTCTGGAACTGACCACTATTATAATACACTTCCACCATACTTTCCACCATTTTCAGCCGCAAAATATCTTTATAAGAAAGCCATCTGGTACAAAGAACCTCATAAGGCTCTCTGTCTTTATAAAGGATCTGATATTTTTCTGCTTCCTGGTACATGGATGACCCTTTCAAAACCTTCAGAAACCCCAGTTGAAGCTGATCTGGTTCCATACCATAAACATCGTTAAAAGAATTTCGAAAACTTTCGTAATCCTCATAAGGAAGTCCGGCGATCAGGTCCAGATGCTGATGAATGTTTCCATAACTTTTTATTCGAGCCACTGATTTTTTCAGTTTTTCCAAATTCATAGTCCGATGGATCGCCTGGATTGTTTCCGGGTTTGTTGACTGCACACCAATCTCCAGCTGGATCAGTCCCGGTCTCATATGACTCATCAGCTCCAGTTCTTCTTCCCTGATAAGATCTGCAGATATCTCAAAGTGAAAATTCGTCACCCCATTGTCATGATCCTGTATGTACTGCCATATTGCCATGGCATGATCATGACGGCAGTTAAAGGTCCTGTCCACGAATTTCACCTGAGGAACCTTCCGGTCCAGGAAAAACTGAAGTTCCTTTCTTACCAGAGAAAGATCTCTGAATCTCAGTTTCTTGTCAATAGATGACAAACAGTAGCTGCATGAAAAAGGGCATCCTCTGCTGCTTTCGTAATAAATGATCCGATTAGTAAAATCTTCTGTTTTTTCATAAGCAAACGGAACTTTACTGAGATCCATAATCTCTCTCCATCCATTATGACAGATTTCCTCTCCGTTACGATAAGCAATTCCTCTGATCTGTTCCAGCGTACCTTTTCCTTCTATATAATAAGCAGCAAGCTCCAGAAAAGTCTCCTCGCCTTCGCCTACCATAACTCCGGTAAGCTGCGGAAGCTCTTTCAGCAGTTTCTCCGCATCAAAAGAAACCTCCGGGCCTCCGACCCAGAAGGCCGTACCCGGAAGTATTTTCTTAAGATCATGAATCAGATCCCTAATATAAGAGATGTTCCAAATATAGCAGGAAAAGCACACTACTTCAGCTCCGCTCCTGTAAATATCCTTCAGAACCTCATCCTTTGTCTGATTGATAGTGTACTCCCCAAGGAGTATAGATTCTTTAAATCGGGATGCATATGCCCTAAGATCATACACTGCCGGATTGGAGTGAATGTATTTGGCATTGCATGCCGCCAGTAATATTCTCATTGCCCAGACTCCCTGTACCCGTTATTCGCCAAGAAGACGGATCAAATCATTTTTAGCCGTAAGACCTACCACACGACTGTCTTCTTTTCCGTTTTTGAATACGATCAGAGTCGGGATGCTCATAACTCCATACTGCTGAGCCAGAGTCGGCTGCTGGTCCACATCAACTTTTCCTACGGAATATCCCTCTGCTGCCAGTTCCTCCACAATCGGCGCCTGACGCATACAGGGACCGCACCATGTTGCCCAGAAATCCACCAATACCGGTTTCTCAGATTTTAATACCTCATTTTCAAAATTCTGTGTTGTTAAAGTAATCTCCATAGTCATATCCTCCTTTATGATTTACCTGCATTTCTTCTACGAACATATTTTCCTGCATGAATACCAGCCACGCTTCCCTCATAAACTGCCTTGGCAATCTGCAAAAGACCTCCTGTACAGTCTCCTGCCGCAAATAATCCCGGAATGGTTGTTTCCATGTTTTCGTTTACTTTAATATTGCCTTTTTCAGTTAACTCTGCGCCCATCTGACGGGCAATCTCCGTACTGCCTGCTGTGCCAAGAGCAACAAAAATGCCGTCTGCCGGATAAAAAGAAACTTTCTGTTCCCCTTCTTCCTGAACACTCACATCTGTTTCCATCCGAAGCCCGGAAACAGTCTGTTCTCCTTCAATGGACTGGATCCTCATGGTATTAACTGCAATAGAATGCTCCCTGGAAAATTCCGGTTTTTCCCCATTTGTATAGATGGTAACAGAAGGTGTCACATTTTTAAGTTCTTCTGCTTCATGAAGCGCAAAATCACTGTTTCCCAGAACAGCTACTTCTCTGCCTCTGTAAAAAAATGCATCGCAGACAGCACAGTAGCTTACGCCTCTGCCCTCATATTCCCGGATTCCCGGAATCGCCGGCGCCGCCCGCTTCCCTCCGGTGGCAAGAATCACGCTTTCTGTCTCAATATCTCCGGCTGTGGTCTTTACGGTAAACGTATCAAATCCGGAAATTCCCAGCACCTGCGCCTCCAGAATACGGACTCCCAGCGCTTTTGCCTGAGCAATCCCCGTATCAAAAAGCTCCTGTCCGGACAAAGGATGTTCCAGACCATAATAATTTTCTATATTTTCTGCTTTTTCCAGTGCACCGATCCCGGTATGGATCACCAGCGGATCCATATTTCCCCTGACCGTATAAAGTGCCGCCGAGATTCCCGCCGGTCCTGCACCGATGATAACAACTTTTTCCATATTTCTTATCACCTGCTTTCTTACTAATTTATAGTATACACCTTATCAAAAAAGATTCCGTGACCTTGTCACATTTTCCTGATTTTTGACATACTGAACAAAGCATACAAAATAAGACAGTTCCTCCGGATCATCTGTGTCCTCACAGCTTACGGTGGTTCTGCCTTATTTTATCTCACATTTACACGATCCTGTCAAGAGCGCAGATCTCCACGCCCTCCTCAGTCAGAACCCTGCGTATTTTTTCCACAAAAGCAAGGGCCTTTGCGCCGTCTCCATGAACACAGACGGAGTCTGCCTGAATTGGAATATCCTTACCTGTAACAGCTGTAACTTTTTTCTCTTTTACCATCCGTACTACACGGGCAACTGCCAGATCTTCGTCTGTGATCATGGCACCTTCCTTACGGCGGTTTACAAGAGAACCATCTTCCTCATATGCACGGTCTGCAAAAACCTCCAGTGCCGTACGAAGCCCCATGTCTTTTGCCGCACGGGCAAGTTCTCCGCCGGACAGAGCCAGAACGATCAGCTGCGGATCAAATTCCTGTATTCCCTCACAGATAGCTCTGGAAAGCTCATAATCCTTTGCAGCCATATTGTAAAGAGCTCCATGTGGCTTTACATGCTGCATTTTCATTCCATGCACTCTGCAAAAAGCATCCAGCGCTCCCAGCTGATACAGCACATATGCCTTTGCTTCCGCCGGGCTTACACTTAAATTTCTTCTTCCAAATCCCATAAGATCCGGAAATCCCGGATGAGCACCGATACGGATCCCTGCCTCTTTTGCCATAGCAAGGGTCTGATCCATCACAACCGGATCGGAGGCATGATATCCGCAGGCAACATTTGCAGATGTGATCAGAGGAATTACCTTATCATCATTTCCAATTGTATAATTTCCAAAGCTTTCTCCCAGGTCACAGTTCAAATCAACTCTAAACATATAAACATCACTCCTATTTGATATGCATTAAATTTTCAATAAAACCTGTATCTGCTCTTCCTTCACAGAATACCGGATGTTTCATGATCTGATACTGGAAATCCAGATTTGTCTCTACCCCCACAACCAGCATTTCATCCAGAGCAGAGCGCATCTTCTGAAGAGCTGCCTCTCTGTCCGGAGCATGAACGATCACTTTTGCTATCATTGAGTCATATTCTGATGGAATACAATAGCCTGTATAAAGCCCCGTATCCACACGGACGCCATTTCCGGCCGGAAGATGCAGATGCTGCACCACTCCCGGGCTTGGCATAAAGTTTTTCTCCGGAATCTCCGCATTAATCCTGCATTCAATAGCATGGCCCCGAAGTCTGACATCTTCCTGGTTAAAACTTAACGGAAGTCCCATGGCAACACGAATCTGTTCGATGATAAGATCAGTACCGGTAACCATTTCTGTAACTCCATGCTCCACCTGTATCCTGGTATTCATTTCCATGAAGAAAAATTCACCCTTGGGACTTACTATATACTCGATGGTTCCTGCATTGGTATAATTTACTGTTTTTGCCGCAAGAACTGCATACTGATTCATCTTTTCTCTGATTTCTTCCGTAATAGCCGGAGACGGAGATTCCTCAATCAGCTTCTGATGGTTTCTCTGTACTGAACAGTCCCTTTCTCCCAGCGCAACTACATTGCCAAAATTATCCGCCATGATCTGAATTTCCACATGACGTGGATTTTCCACAAACCTTTCAATATACATGGTATCATCACCAAAAGCATTGGCAGATTCTCTTTGTGCCACATTAAACTGGAATTCAAATTCATCTTCAGAAGCAGCTACTCTCATTCCCTTTCCGCCGCCTCCGGAGGAAGCTTTGATCATAACCGGGTACCCGATTTCTTTTGCAAGCTTCAGACCTGTCTCAGCATCGTACACCGGCTCCTTTGTTCCAGGCACTACCGGTACCCCCGCCTCCATCATTGTCTTTCTTGCCTGCGATTTATTGCCCATTTTGTCTATGACATCTGCGTCAGGACCAATAAAAGTAATTCCATTTTCCTTACATCTTCGCACAAATTCACTGTTTTCAGATAAAAAACCAAATCCCGGATGAATAGCGTCCGCTCCCATATTTCTGGCAGCCTGAATGATACGGTCCATATTCAGGTAGCTGTTCCTTGCAGGACCTTCTCCGATGCAGATTCTCTGGTCTGCCAGCTGCACATGGAGACTTTTGGCATCTTCCTTTGAATAAACTGCCACACTTCGGATTCCCAGATTCCTGCAGGCACGTATAATACGGACAGCGATCTCACCCCGGTTGGCGATTAAAATTTTGTTAAACAATATTCACGCCTCCCTCCGGCTCTTATAATTTCTTTACACGGAACAGAGGCTGACCATATTCTACCTTCTGCTCATTACTTACCAGAACAGCCTCTATCTCACAGTCAAAATCACTCTGGATCTCATTCATCAGCTTCATTGCTTCAAGAATACATACGATCTGCCCGTTTTTCACCTGATCTCCCACTTTTACAAAGGCAGGTGCATCCGGTGCCGGAGCAGAATAAAACGTTCCAACGATCGGGGAAGTAATAAACAGCTTTTCATCCGCCTCTTCCACTTCTGCTGTTGGTGCTTCTGCAGATACTGCCGGAGCCGGTGCCACAGGCATTCCTGCTGCTACTACCGGCGGATGATCCAGCTTACTCATGGTAATCTTCAAATCGCCTTCTTTTAAGGTAAACTCTGTCAGAGAAGAATTCTCAATAATCTTAACCAGTCCTTCAATCTTTTCTAAATCCATTCCTTTATCTCCTTTTCTATGATATTTTTCTAAAATTCCTTTTTATTCAAATAATTTCATCAATCTCTTGGCAACCAGACGGCAGTCCAGAACCTCCTTACATGGCTGATGGATGATGTTTCTCATGGCATCCAGCTCTTTGATTTCCTTCAGATAAAGTTCCTGTGCCTCCTGTACTGTGATTGCCCTGAAATGGATCTTGTGATCTGTCTTTCTCTGGACAACCTTTGGAATATCTACTGAAGCTACCGTTGCAATCTTTGCATATCCTCCTGTAGTCTGCCTGTCTGAAAGAAGAATGATCGGTTTCCCATGTGAAGGAACCTGAACAGATCCAAAGGCAATTCCATCAGAAATAATATCTGAAGTTTCCTTTGGAGCAATAAACGGTCCTTCCAGTCTGCAGCCCATTCTGTCAAAATCACTTGTTACTGTATATTCCTGATTCAAAAATGTTTCGATTCCCTGTCTGCTGAACAGATCATCCTGCGGACCCATGACTACACGTATCTCCGCTGAATCCTGGTCAAAATTCTCTGGCTCCAGTTTTCTAGAAAGAAAGAACGGAAGATAACGTCTCTTGATTCGGAAATTCATATAGTCTCCTGCCTGCAGCTTTCTTCCTTTAAAGCCTCCAATGCTGCTCTTCATATTAGTACAGCGGCTTCCCATAACTACCGGGATCTCAAGATAACTTGAAAATGCAATATACCCTCTGCTTCCGGTTCTGGCACTTCCAAATTGCAGGATATCCCCTTTATTCATGTACAACGCCGTATACATAGGTACCGGTTCTCCATTCACCTGCGGATGAAAATCTCCGCCGGTAATGGCTATGATCGTAGCGGAAGTAAATTCCAGCGTCGGTCCGATAAGTGTGAACTCCAGAACCGCTTCGTTTTCCGGATTATCCAGAAGAAGATTTGCGATCTTAAAGGAGCGCACATCCATAACACCTGCCACAGAAAATCCCTGGCTTTGATATCCGGTACGCCCCAGATCCTGCACAGTGGTCATCATTCCGCCTTTTAAAATACGAATTCCCATTTTACACCTCTTCCTCGTGAACTGTACACTGATATTCTCCACGATCTACTGCTTCTTTTATACGAAAATATTCCGCTTCATCTACCGGAACAAATCGGATATAATCGCCCGCTTCTACAAGGATAGGCATTTCCCTGGAAGGATCGTAGGTTTTTACAGGAGTCATTCCCATAAGCTGCCATCCTCCTGGCGAATCCAAAGGATAAATTCCCGTCTGGGAACCACCTATGCCCACGCTTCCTGCCGGGATACGAATCCTGGGATTTGCCAAACGGGGAGTATGAAGTCTCTCGTCCAGACCGCCCAGATAGGTAAATCCCGGAAGAAATCCCAGCATATAGATCAGATAATCTCTGGAGGAATGGACACGGATCACCTCTTCCTCAGAAAGACCTGCGTGTTCTGCAATATTTGCAATATCCGGTCCGTATTCTCCGCCGTAGCATACCGGTATTTCAAAAATCCTCTTTCTTGTTTCTCCCGCTTTTACATCTACCCGCACCAGTGCTTTCATTCTTTCTCTGATTTCTTCATATGAGATCACGCGGGGATCGTAATTGATCAAAAGAGAACAGAAAGCCGGAATTATGTCCACCACGCCTTCTATATGCTGTTCCTTCATAAGCTGGATGGTTGCGGCAATTTTACGATTGATCTCCGGACTGATTTCCTTTCCGAACTCAATCAAAAGGGAGGAATCTCCCGCTGTTAAAATTCTGATATTCTGCATGTTTTTCTCCTAAAATTTCTGGTTAACAGAAAAAGGTGCAATCCTTCTCTGATCACACCTTTCTCCCTCCTTACGCTTCTTAGAACAGACTTCCCAGATTTGATACAAAGGTTGTGATTCCAAGATAAGCGGAAATGATGACTACAATAATTCCAAGTACCAGAAGCCAGGTCGGATGATGGTAATTCTCACCCATAATAGACTCCTTCTTTGATGCGATCAGACAGATTCCCAAAGTAATCGGAAGGATCAGTCCGTTCAGAGCACCTGCTACAACAAGAAGTGTTGCCGGATTTCCAAGAAGCAGCATAACAAGTGTGGATACTGCAATAAACCCAATGATCACCCAGTTTTCATTTTTTTCAATGGCCGGATGAAAGGTCTTTAAAAATGAAACAGAGGTATACGCTGCTCCAATGATAGATGTGATTGCTGCACAAAGAAGCACAAGACCGGCAAATCGATAGCCCAGCTGTCCTGCTCCCTGCTTAAACGCATCTGCTGCCGGGTTTGCAGGATCAAGTGCAGCACCCTTTACAACAACACCGAGGACTGCCAGGAACAGGAAAATACGCACAATAGTAGCGATTCCAATACCCATAACAGAACTTTTGTTAATTTCCTTCAGATTCTTTTCTCCTGTGATTCCCGCATCGATCAGACGGTGAGCTCCGGCAAAGGTAATATATCCGCCAACAGTTCCTCCCAGCAATGTAATGATCGCCGGTACCAGAGCCTGTACGCCGGCATCAGGAACAAAGGTATTTTTGATTGCTGAACCTACCGGCGGTTTTACAACAACAATCACAATAAAGATCACTACGATCATAACTGCTCCAAGTATTTTGGTAAGCGTATCCATAGCACCTTTGGCATTTTTTGAAAGAAATACCAGGATAGCTGCCGCACCTGCAAGCACATAACCGACTTTTGTAGGAATGCCAAGGAGAGTATTAAAACCAAGTGCTCCTCCGCCTACATTTCCGATATTAAATACCAGACCGCCCAAAACAACCATAAAAGCAACCAGATATCCCAGACCCGGAAGTACTTTATTCGCAACCTCCTGCCCTCTCAATCCAGTTACACAGAGTACTCTCCAGATATTCATCTGAGCCACTGCTGCCAGGATAATGGATACCAGAATAACAAATCCAAAACTTGCCTGAAAGTCACTGGTAAATTTGGATGTCTGAGTCAGGAATCCGGGACCGATTGCAGAGGTTGCCATCAGAAAAGCAGCGCCCAACAGGGCTCCCCCGTTTTTCTTTTTGTCACTCATCTTCTTTCCTCCTCTTTATTTTGATGTTATAAAAAAGCACTCTGCCCACGCAGAGTGCTTTCTTTACCAAACTGCTCTACTATTATAACATAATTTTTATTAACGAACAAGATTTATTTGTTCAACCTGCCAGTGGATATTTATCTGTCAGCGATTTTACAAGTGCTTTTGCCTGTTCTTTATTATCACGGCTTTTCAGCATCAGTGAAATCGCCTCTGCGATCACATCCATATCCTCCGGTTTCATTCCTCTGGAGGTAACAGCAGGAGTGCCCAAACGAACGCCGCTTGTTACAAATGGAGACTGCGGATCATTTGGAATCGTATTTTTATTACAGGTAATATTTACCTCATCCAGAAGATTCTCCATCTCTTTGCCAGTAACACCCAGGTTTTTAAGATCCACCAGCATCAGATGATTATCAGTTCCTCCGGATACAATATCCACGCCTCTCTTCTGAAGACCATTACACAATGCCTTTGCATTTTCCACAACAAGACGGGCATATTCCTTAAACTCCGGCTGAAGAGCCTCTTTCAGACATACTGCCTTTGCAGCGATCACATGCATAAGAGGACCACCCTGTATTCCCGGGAATACAGCTTTATTGAAATTAAATTTCTTTGCATTTTCTGCATTACTTAAAATCAGGCCGCCCCTTGGTCCCCGTAAGGTTTTATGAGTTGTAGTTGTCACTACATCTGCATAAGGAACAGGACTTGGATGCTGTCCGCCTGCAACGAGACCTGCAATATGTGCCATATCCACCATAAGATAAGCCCCTGCTTCATCTGCAATCTCACGAAATTTTTTGAAATCAATTGTTCTTGCATATGCGCTGGCTCCTGCAACGATCAGTTTCGGCTTACATTCCAGCGCAATACGCCTGATTTCCTCATAATCAAGTACACCATTCTCATTCACACCATAAGAAACGGCGTTAAAGTACATACCGGACATGTTTGCCGGGCTTCCATGTGTCAGATGTCCCCCATGTGCCAGATTCATTCCCAAAACAGTATCTCCCGGCTTCAGCATGGCAAAGAAAACAGCCATATTCGCCTGTGCACCGGAATGTGGCTGCACATTTGCATATTCACAGCCAAACAGTTCCCTGGCTCTTTCAATCGCAAGCGTCTCCACCTCATCTACACAGCCGCAGCCGCCGTAAAATCTTTTTCCCGGATAACCCTCTGCATATTTATTTGTCAACGGGCTTCCCATCGCAGACATAACCGCCTTACTTACCCAGTTTTCTGATGCGATCAGCTCAATGTGTGAATCCTGGCGTTCTACCTCTGCCTCGATCAGCTCTGCAATCTCTTTATCAACTTTTTCAATTTCACCTAATGAATACATGATCCTTCCTCCTTGTATGCAGATTTTTATTTTCCTTTCTCTCGGGAAAATCACTAAATGGAATTATACTTGAACCCCGCCTGTATGTCAACACACAAAAGACATTTGTCCGTGTCACAAAAATTTTTATGATGTTTTTGCAGTTTTCTTAAGTTTTTTTTGACTATTTGTGATATATTCCCTATAATAAAAAGGAGTATTAAAAATCAAGGAGAAAAATGCTATGAGAGGCTTTGAATACTACACCCCCACCAGGGTGATCTTCGGAAAAGATACACATCTTCAGGCCGGTACTCTTCTGAAAGAATATGGCTGCCGAAAGGTACTGATCCATTACGGAAGCGGCAGCGCCGTTTCCTCGGGACTTCTGGACGAGATCTGTACAAGCCTGAAAGAAGCAGAAATAGATTTTGTCACACTGGGAGGAGTTGTTTCCAATCCCCGTCTCAGTAAGGTCCGTGAGGGAATCCGGCTCTGTCAGGAGGAGCAGGTGGATTTTATCCTTGCTGTAGGAGGCGGAAGTGTCATCGACTCCTCAAAGGCTATCGGCTATGGAGTTGCCAATCCCTGGACTGATGTATGGAACTTTTTCCTGAAAACCGAAATCCCCAAAGACTGTCTTCCCATTGCCGCAATCCCTACCATTGCAGCTTCCGGAAGCGAGATGAGCGGTTCCTGTGTGATCACAAATGAAGACGGCTGGCTGAAGAGAGGCTCCACAAGAAGCGATCTCTGCCGTCCCAAATTTGCCCTTCTGAATCCAAGACTTACCTACACACTTCCTCAATATCAGACAGAAAGCGGCTGTGTAGATATCCTTCTTCATACCATGGAACGCTATTTTGTCAATCTGGAAACCATGGAGATCACAGACAGCATCAGCGAATCTCTTATGCAGACAGTGATCTATAATGCAAGAATTCTCATGAAGGAACCAGGCAATTACAACGCCCGTGCCGAAGTCATGTGGGCCGGAAGTCTTTCCCATAACGGTCTGACCGGCTGTGGTACCGGTGGAGGAGACTGGGCCTGCCACCAGCTTGAGCATGAACTGGGAGGACTTTACGACGTAGCTCACGGTGCAGGACTTGCTGCTATCTGGGGAAGCTGGGCAAGATATGTCTATCAGGAAAATCCGGAACGTTTTGCACAGTTTGCAACCAATGTGTTTGACATTCCATGCTTTGCAGATTTTGAAAGTACAGCTCTTGCCGGCATTGAGGCAATGGAAGACTTTTTCCGCTCCATCAAAATGCCTACCAGTCTCCATGAGCTTGGACTTGATCTGGATGAAAAACAGATTCATGAGCTTGCCTTTAAATGCAGCTTTGAGGATACCAGGACCATTGGCGTGTTTAAACAGCTGAATATGAAAGATATGGAAAAAATATATCTTATGGCGCGCTGACGCAGAGAAAGGCTGACGGTTTCACAGCAATAAGTGAATACCGTCAGCCTTTCTGTATTTCAGAAGCTTTATCTGAAAATATGTTTAGTGTTCTCCGCACTCATGTGCATGTTCATGCTCATGGCAGATAGAACCGGTAGAGATCAGTTCTCCTTTCAAGTATGCTTCTACTGCTGCTGCAGCATTTCCCTGAGCACCTACGATCACTTCTACGCCGCGCTCATTAAAAATATCTACAGCTCCGCCACCCATTCCTCCGGAAATAATAACTTCCGCACCATGATCAGCCAGGAAGTTCGGAAGGAATCCCGGACGATGTCCCGGATTTGGAACGCTGTTTTCTGCAACAATCTTATTTTCTTCTGTATCAAAGAAAATAAAATTCTCACAATGACCAAAATGACCTGCAACTTCTTTTCCCATAGCAGCAACTACAATTTTCATAACTATTATCTCCTTTTTGTTTTTATTATATTTTTAATTCATTTCTGACATTTTGATAAATCTGCAGCAATGCAGTCCGCGCCGGACAATCGACTCCTGCAACACTTTTCCCTGCATTAACCGCCTTTAACACTTCTTTATCGTAAGGAATTTTTCCCATAAAAGGAATCCCCTGCACATTACACCATTCTTCAATTTCTTCTGTTTTTTCCGGGCTGGTATTCCATTTATTTACACATACACCCATTTTCATCTGAAAGGATTCTGCTGTTTTTATTAGTCTTTCCAGATCGTTTTTTCCGGAAACCGATGGTTCTGCGACGATCAGAACAAGGTCCATCCCACTCATGGAGGCGATCACCGGACAGCCAATTCCCGGAGAACCATCTACCACAGCCAGTTCTGTCTCAGGTGCCGCTTTCAGCATGGCAAGCTTTACCGCTGTAACCAGCTTGCCTGAATTTCCTCGTCCCATTTTTAATGCGGCAGTGGAAAAAACTGTTTCCCCTTTATAAAGCTCCTGTCTGCCAGCTACATCATCTTTCATAATAACTGCTGACTGAGGACAGACATATTCGCAGATACCACAGCCTTCACAGGCATAATCCTGGATCTGATAAACCTCCCCGCAGCTTTTGACTGCTCCAAATCTGCAGTACTCTGCGCACTGTCCGCAGCCAATGCATTTTTCCGGATTGATCACTGCTTTTTCTGCTCCCATAAAATCAGATACTTCCGGCTTCACCTCCATTTTAGTAATAAGGTGAAGGTTTGGTGCATCTACATCACAGTCTGCAATGGCCCGTGCCTGCGCAAATTCAATAAAAGACGAGGACACCGTCGTTTTTCCGGTTCCGCCCTTTCCGCTTAATACAAGAAGACGTTTCATGCCTGTCCACCTCCTGTTTT
Source organism: Blautia sp. (assembly GCA_026169535.1). Lineage (GTDB taxonomy): Bacteria > Bacillota > Clostridia > Lachnospirales > Lachnospiraceae > Blautia_A. The sequence goes on along the minus strand of JAPFCU010000018.1, from coordinate 46,015 downwards.
CTTCAGAAGCTCCTGAAATTTCTTTCTGTATTCAGGATATTCTTCTACAAGAATCTTTCCGGAAGAAACAATTTCTGCAATCCTCTCTTCATATGGAATTCTGAGAAGAACCGGAAGCTTTTTCTCTTTGCAGTATTCTTCCAGAGGCTCGTAGACCCCTTCCCACTTATTGATCACAACACCACAGGGCTTTCCAAGAAGCTCTGCCAGCTCATGGACCATACAGAAATTATGGAAGCCAAAGGCTGTCGGTTCTGCCACCAGAATGCAGAAATCTGCTTCTGAGATACTTTCTACTACAGGACAGGCACTTCCCGGAGGACAGTCAATCAGCACAGGATCATCCTGTTGTATCCCTTCCTCCAGAGCTTTATGGATCACAGGTACGCCGGAGGCTTCTCCCAGATTCAGGATTCCTGTAACAATCTGAGTTTCTCCATGAAAACCAATTTCCACTTTTCCAATAATCTTCTCTTTTTCTGTCACTGCCTGACCGGGACAGACAAGAGCACAGCCTCCGCAGGAATGACATACCTCAGAAAATACCTTTGGTCTGTTTTTGATATAGACCAGAGCATGAAATCGGCAGAAATCCACACAAGTACGACAGCCGGTACATTTGTCCGGATCAAATTCCGGAAGAGCTGTTGTTACATCTGCTGTTTTTATATTCTGCGGCTTAAAAAACAGGCGGCCATTTGGCTCCTCTACATCACAATCAATATAAACAGCCTGTCCGGCAGCCGCAGCGAGATTTACTGCTGTCAGTGTTTTTCCCGCTCCGCCCTTTCCACTTAAAACTGCAATTTTCATCTTATTCCCTGATATCCTCCATGAAAATGCGTCAGAACAGATAATTTTCCGTCTTCAAAAGCTTCAATGTTCTGATTTACTCCCATTCCCTCTGATTTATAAATTTTAATCTCCGCCGCCTGAAGAACTTCTGCAGAATTCATACCACAGCGTGGTGTGATCAGCGCATCTGCCTGACAGTCCAGAACAAACTGAGCTGCTTTCAGCCCGGCTCCGCCCTGAACCTGAGAGGCCGGATTCTCTTTTAATTCCATTGTCCTGGTTTCCGTATCATAAACTGCAAAATACGGGGCTCTTCCAAAAGTTGCACAGATCACATCTTTTTCCTCATCTACCGGTAAAATCACTCTCATTGGTCTCTCCTCCTTGTTCCATATTTTTAAAGCGCCTTTTTTTACATCCTCCGCAGCCGTAATAATTTCTTCCCCCCTCACAGATCTGATAATTACCGCCCTGGATCCGTATAGAAAGTCCGTCTACAATGGCTGTGGCAATCTTTTTTCTGGCACATGTGTAGATTTGCTGGACCGTGGTACGTGCCACCTGCATATATTCACCGCATTCTTCCTGAGAAAATCCCTCCCTGTCTATCAATCGGATGGTTTCATATTCATCTACCGTCAGGACCACACCTCCGGCATCCTCGCCGGATTCCCCGGGAACAAAGGAAAGAGTCCCCGGAAGTCTGCATACCTTCCTGCATTTCGTAGGTCTTGGCATCTCCACACCTCCCTTTTCTGACATATATCATTTAATCTTATTATAAAACAAATATGACATATGTCAATAACTTTTTCGACATATGCCAGAAATATATATCTTTTCTCTTTTCCTGTTTTATGATACCATAAACAGGAAATACTCTTCATAAAAAATCATATATGCAAGGAGATGAAAAAATGAACGAACTCATTATGAAATTAAAGGATCACATGAAAAAAATCGAACAATACCAGACTATAGAAAATCTTCTTTACTGGGATCTTGCTACTATGACTCCGGAAAAAGGGGTTGATTCCAAGGCAGAAGCCATCGGATATTTTTCTACCGAAGCTTTCCGGCTTTCTACCTCAGAAGAATACGGCGCTCTCCTAAAAGAGCTTTCTTCCCCTGAAACTTACGAAGCACTGGACGACGCTATAAAAGTCACCGTCAGACGTGAGCTTCGCGACTATGAACGCTTCTGCCGTGTTCCGGAGGATTTTTACACAGAATACGTAACACTGAAGGCCCGCTCTCAAAAAGCCTGGGAGACAGCTAAGAAAGCCAGTGATTTTTCTATTTACTGTCCTTATCTGGACAAAATCATTCTGATGACCAAGCAGTATGTTCGTTATATGGAGCCAGACCAGAAGCCCTATGAGGTTCTTCTGGATATGTTTGAAGAAGGCATTGACAGCCAGACTATTGACCGTATATTTACAGAATTAAAAGAAGGGCTTCGCCCGCTTCTGAAAAAAATCCGTGAGTCAGGACAGCCGGATCTGTCCGCTATGAAAGGAAATTATCCTGTTTCCAGTCAGAAAAAATTACAGGATCTTCTTCTTTCCTATATGGGATTTGACTTTGCAAAAGGAACCACTGCAGAAAGCGAACATCCATTTACTTCTGAAATAGGTTCCGGAGATATTCGTATCACTAATCATTTCCGTGAGGAGGATCCTCTGGCAGCAATTTTCAGCGCTATCCACGAAGGAGGGCATGCTATTTTTGATCAGAATATCGACACTGCCTATAAACACACATCTGTAATGCAGGTAAATATGATGGGACTCCATGAAAGCCAATCCAGATTTTACGAAAATATCCTTGGCAGAAATCCTAATTTTTGGATACCTGTCTACGACAAACTTGAAGAATTTCTGCCCGATTTCCATAAAATCCCCTTTGATACTTTCTGCAAGGCTATAAATTTTGTACAGCCCAGCATGATCCGTATTGATGCAGATGAAGTAACCTACTGCCTCCATATCATCCTGCGCTATGAAATCGAACGTGCCATCTTCAATGATGAGGTAACCACCGAAGAACTTCCCAAACTCTGGAATGACAAAATGGAGGAGCTTCTTGGAATCCGTCCTTCCTGTGATGCAGAAGGCGTACTTCAGGACACACACTGGTCCGATGGTTCTTTTGGCTATTTTCCATCTTATCTTCTGGGTTCTGTATATGACGGCATGTTCCTGGAAGCTGTTGAAAAAGATCTTGGAAGCATAGACCAGCTTCTCTCCCAGGGTAAAATTATGGAAATCACAAACTGGTTAAATACTAATATCCATCAATATGGAAGTCTTTACACTTCACATGAAGTCATAAAACGTCTCTGCGGCAAAGAAGTTTCTGCAAAACCTCTGCTGGATTACTTTTACAAAAAATATTCAGAGATTTATTCTTTTTCTCTCTCTGAATAAAATTAAGATTCAAAAAGAGTACAGATTTCTCATTTTTGAGTTTTCTGTACTCTTTTTGAATCAGCAGGTCAGAACCATCTGCGCCTGCCTTGTATTAAATTTTATTCTATGTGGAGAATACTTCCATCCTGATCCTTCAGAATAATATGATATCTGTCTCTTCCTTTGTCTTTTGCTTTATAAAGTGCCTGATCTGCCATTTTATATAAATCTTCAAAAGATTTTTCCGTAGTCCATACCGCAATTCCTATTGAAGTATTTCTTCCCGTTTTTTATTGACTCGAACATTTTAGCATCATATAGACGTTCCCTCTTTCCGGTATTATCAATACTGTTCCCGGCAAGATCAGATAATCCAACTTTTTTAAATCCAAAGCCGCCTGAAGATTTTCAATTTCTGTACTGATCAGTTTTGTCACAAAGCAGGATGTAAACCTTACCTGTTCCATATCTTTTTCCAGGAGCAGTCCGTATATTTTATTAAAATTAATTGTAAATGCGGCTATAATTACTATCACCATAACCACAGAAACCACAGCGATCGCTATGACTCGTGTCAATTTATTATCTGCCCCTGCTCTTTTTTTCTTCATCCTTTTTTGTATTGAGTAATTGTAAGAATACTTTTTTTGTGCTATGATATGTCCATATTTATTCTTCACCTGTTCACAGCAATGCATTACTGCTTCTGAACAGAATCCAGCAAAAAGAAAGGATAGAACCATGAGTGATTACAGACTGGAAACAAAATGCCTGCATGCAGGCTATACTCCTTCCAAAGGAGAACCCTGTGCCCTGCCTATCTATCAGAGTACTACATTTAAATATGATACTACCGATGAAATGGGACAGCTTTTTGATCTGAAGGCTGAAGGATATTTCTATACCCGTCTCCAAAATCCTACAAACGACGCAGTTGCTGCAAAAATCGCTGAACTTGAAGGAGGAGTTGCCGCGCTTCTTACCTCTTCCGGACAGGCTGCCAATTTTTATGCAGTTTTTAACATCTGTGAAGCGGGAGATCATGTAGTTGCCGCTTCCACCATCTATGGAGGAACATTTAATCTTCTTGCTGTTACCTTTAAAAAACTGGGGATTGACTGTACCTTTGTAGACACAGACGCTTCTTCTGAAGAAATCGCAGCAGCTTTCCGTCCTAATACCAAAGTACTTTTTGCAGAAACCATTGCCAATCCGGCACTGGTTGTTCTGGATATCGAAAAGTTTGCAAAGGCCGCTCACGACCATGGAGTGCCGCTTATTGTTGACAATACCTTCGCCACTCCTGTTAACTGCCATCCTTTCCAGTGGGGAGCTGATATTGTCACACACTCCACCACAAAATATATGGATGGTCACGGGCTTCAGGTAGGTGGTGCCATCGTTGACAGCGGAAACTTTGACTGGGAAGCTTACGGTGACAAGTATCATGGCCTTACCCAGCCGGATGAATCGTATCATGGTGTTGTATACACAAAGCAGTTTGGTAAAAAAGCCTATATAACAAAAGCAACTTCCCAGCTGATGAGAGATCTTGGTTCTATCCCGTCTCCTAATAACTGTTTTCTTCTGAATATCGGCCTGGAAACCCTTCCTCTGCGTATGGAACGTCACTGTTTCAATGCACAAAAGACAGCTGAATTTCTTTCCTCCCATGAGAAGGTCTCAAAAGTCATCTATCCGGGACTTCCCGGCGATAAATACCACGCACTTGCCGAAAAATATCTTCCTAATGGTTCCTGTGGAGTTATCTCTTTTGAGCTGAAAGGAGGACGGGAGGCAGCTGTACGCTTTATGGACAGTCTGGAAATGGCAAATATCTGTACCCATGTAGCAGCATCAAAAACCATGGTTCTTCATCCCGCAAGCCATACACACCGCCAGATGAACGACGAACAGCTCAAAGAAGCAGGAGTTTCTCCGGGAATGATTCGTCTTTCTGTAGGAATTGAGCATATTGACGATATTCTTGAAGATCTTGAAAAAGCTCTGAAAAACGCATAAACAGCAATAAAAGAACCGCCAGCCCAAGCTGCTGTAAGCATACAGCCAGTCCCAGGCTGACGGTTCCTTTTCTTATTGAATCAGGTATACATCTGTATAATAAACACCCTTGGCCTCTCCCTCTTCATGAGTTGCCACATAAATATCAATACAGTTTGTCTTAATAGCGCCTCCGCAGTCTTCCGCCACATAAACCTGTCCATTGATCACAACCTGACTTCCATAAGGAATCTGGGACGGATCCACTGCTATCGTATGGTTTGTAGTTGCAGTCACGCCGGTAGATGTGATTCCGTTTGCCCAGGGACCGCAGCAGATGCTGCATGGACAGTAATGTGTGATCCTGAATTTGCCCAGTGGCTTCAGATTTGCATCTGAAGAAGCGGCTACAGGAGTTCCCACCAGTACACCGTTTTCTTCATTGACAGTGGTGCCTGCTTCCACCGCCTCTGCAAAAACCCCCTCTCCGCTGCTTTTATGAAGGGTACCTGCATTCAGGTCTTTATCAATACTGGCATCTGCTGTCTGTATGGATTCCGGAAGATCCAATACACTGGTAGGAATATATCCGGTCTGTTCTTCTCCACTTTCATTCTGATAGACTATACGGCTCCATACATCATTCACTGTTCCCGTACGCTTCACCTCATCCAGTTCCAGCACCTCTCCTATCACTTCACCGTCCTTGCGCCCCGGATAGTCCAGAATACTGCTGTCTGTTTTTACTTCTGCCATATCCTCAACCGGCTGGATCTGTATATCATCACTGAGCATCTGATTCTGTATATAGCCGTTCACTTTATTTCCATTTTTTTCCAAAGAGATTTTACTCCAGTTATTATCACAGACTGCACTTCTTGTGACTTCCTCTCCTAAACCTACCTGCATCAGCTTCGTTCCGTTTTCTCCGGGAACAGAACGTATTGCCGCAGTCTTTGCCGTTACATATAAACGGTCACTGCAGGCTGCTACCTGCACTGTATTTCCGCTTCCGTCGTCTATGGAAAAAGATTGTACTGTTTTATCCTCTGTCTGTCCGGTTACAGTTTTATAATCATCCACCTCTGCATGCACAAAATTCGCATTCATCAAAAAAATCGCAGCTATAAACATTACGCCTATTTTCTTTTTCATATTGAAATCACCTCTTTCATGCTGATCGTCACATTTCCTTAAAATCATAACACATGAAAAATGCTTTTTCAATTTTCTGCAGAAAGTTCACTATTTTTTCAGATTTCCATTACCGCTCAAAAATTGCCCTTCTCCTTTATAAAAGTTTTATACTTTTTTAGGAATCCGCTCTTTTCAAATAAATATTTTCCCTATACAATGTATTTATGAATACACAAAAGATAAACACACCGAAAATACAATCAAATACACCATCTGTCCAGGTTTCTGAGCAGACAGCAGTTTCTCCCACTCTGTCACAAAAACCAGCTGGTCTTTCCAGACATGAGAAACTGGCCATACGCAGGAAGCGTCTCCGGCAAAAGCAGGTTCGGCGCCAGAAGCTTATCCTTGCTGTATCAGGTGCTTTTTTTCTTATCGGAATTTTTATTGTAATCTTTTTTATCCGCCAAAAGCATCCGGAACAGCTTTCCATTAATTCTGCTTGTGAAGCTTACCGCAGTTCTGTGGAAAATGCAGCTTCTCAATACGGAATGGCTGAATATACGGATCTGATCCTGGCACTTATGATGCAGGAAAGCTCTGGTCAGGGACCGGATGTTCTGCAGGCCTCAGAGGGATCCTATAATAAAAAGTATCCCCAGGTTCCCAATGGAATCCAGGATGTGGATTATTCCATTGAATGTGGAATCCAGGAACTGAAATATGCAATGGATAAAGCAGGCGTTGCCAGTCCCACAGATATGGCTAAAATCCGTCTTGCCCTCCAGGGCTATAATTTCGGTGCCGACCCTTATTTTGCTTATCTGGAAAAAAACGGGATCTCCACCTGGTCGGAAGCGTCTTCGGAAGCTTTTGCACAGATGGCAAGCGGAAATACGCCACGTTCAGAAGATAATCCTCTGTATGCCACTGCCGGTCCCTGGGACTATGGAGATCAGAAATATCCGGAACATGTGCTGCGGTATTATCATCCGTAAACATATATTTTTCTCATTTGAAAGATTTTACAAATTTTTTTAAAAAATTTCAAAAAAACATTTGACAACTACAATTCTATATGCTATCATATGTTTTGTCGATGAGGGAAACACCTCAGAGAACAAAACAGAATATGCGATAGTGGCGTAGTTGGTAACGCGCGACCTTGCCAAGGTCGAGACCGCGGGTTCGAGCCCCGTCTATCGCTCTTAAGACCAGAGCAGTTATTGTTCTGGTTTTTTTGTTCATCAAAAATACAGGGCATTCTGTGCCAGCTTTCTTAGAAATTCGCCCTGTTCCCATTTACTATTCATAAAATACTGGAAAAGAAGGTCATTAAAATGAATTACACATACCTGGATATGAAATCTTATACAAGGAAAAAACATTTTGAATACTTCAGCGGGCTGGCTTACCCATATGTAGGTGTTACTGTTAATGTGGATATTACAGAACTGATCCACTTTATCAAAGAACAACGGCTTCCATTTTTTCTGACCATGTGCTATTGCGTTTCTACAGCAGCAAATCAGATTCCTGAATTTCGCCAGAGGATTTTAAATAACCAGATCATAGAGTATGATCACTGCCAGACCTCTCATACCGTGGCATTGGATAACGGAACCTATTGCTATTGTCAGCTGGACAGCTGCTGCTCTTTCGAAGAATATATTCCTTATGCTGTAAAAGAGCAGGAAAATGCAAAACAGACCTCTTCCATTGAAGAATCGGAAGAAGATATCCTGGATAAGATTTTTATCTCTACTGTCCCTTGGATTTCTTATACCTCTCTGATCAATCCGGTTCCTTCTCCTGCAGACAGCAACCCAAGAATCACATGGGGAAAGTATTTTGTACAGAACGGCCGGACACTGCTTCCCCTTTCAGTATTATGCCATCATGCACTGGTAGATGGATTACATATTTCCAGGTTTTATCAAATGTTGGAAAAACAATTTGAAAACATAACAAAACACAATTAAAAATGATACTGCCCTAAAAAGAAAGGAGCTATCGGTTAATACCGATTTTTAAGCTCTAAAACTTAAAATAGGAATCTCCCGTAGAAATTAGTATTTTTAATACTTGAACTTCTTCGGGAGATTCCTATTTTCTAGTTTCTGTATGTATTTTAGGGTACAAAAACCCCTTGACTGCATTTTTGAAAATACTCTTTTTCTAAGCAGCCTTTTCTTCGGTTTTTCCCTAAAATTTCTTAAGCTCATCATGAAGAAAACGATGGTATTTATTTATATTAATTCTTTATATACTTTTTCTGCTGTCCGGTAATTGAAACGGCGAAAACCGCCATTTTCTTTGATATCTCCAAAATGTTCTTCTGTCTGAATGGAACGGATCTGGCAGTTCAAAATCCCCTTCTCACTCTGGATGTTTGCGTGGGATTCTTCTTTTTATGAAAAAGTTTCAGGGGCATATTTGACTCATACGAGTCAAATATGCCCCTGTTTGGAACCATCATTTCCCGACTGCCCATTTTTTATATAACACCACAGACAATAACTACTGTCTCCATTTTATTTCAGATAACGGTTTCTGTTTGAAGATGTATTAGATATCATTGTATATTTTTTCAGATTTCCCATATATCTCCTCACAAATGCCGCACATTCGCTTCTGGAAACTCTTCTGCTCTCTCTATCTGTATGCCCAATATAATAGGTATCTCTTTGGCCATACGGATGATACTCTTCTCCGTGCTGCTTACGTACAAGTTTTGTTCCTGAAATTCCATACAGGGCACTCCAGGAACCTCCTACTCCATTGATCCATCCACCCACATAGATTCCTTTATATTTTTGAGAATATTGGAAAGTCGGATGATGAGACATCCCTTTCAATGCACATTTACCCATGTAGCGAACTGAGCCATCACGAACTGTGTACACATAATAGGTAACTGTCGGAGAAGTATATTTATCTGTGATAATCAGTTCCGGTACCCCTTTTTGATCTATATTGATCATATAGAAAAATGCAGGACGAAAACTATAATTGGAAACAGTTAATTTTCCTCTGCTGAGAAATTCTTTATACAAAGTTTTATAACCCGGCGCAGGCTTTACCGTTATCACACACCTGGCAGTTTTTCCATTAGCCGTTGCATAAACCGTAGTTTTCCCTGGATTCTTTGCCTTAACGATCCCTTTACTGCTTACGGAAGCCACTCTGGAATTTCCCACTTTCCATGTAACTTTTTTTGATGGACCGTCTACACTTGCCCACAGGCGAAAACTTTTTCCCTGGACTAAAGTAGTGGAATTTACATGAAGTCGGATTGAGGGCAGAACTTTTACTTTGCAGTAACGTCTGATGCCATTAGCGGAAGCTGTGATCACTGCATTTCCATAACCTTTTGCCGTAACCTTCCCATTAACCACAGTCGCTACTGATGGTTTGCTGGTCGTCCATATTACTTTTGCATTGGAACCTGTCACTCTTGCATAAATCTGTTTCTGATTGCCCTTTACCATTACCAGACTGGGATGGCTCAATCCTAAAGAAGTACCTTTGGTATATTCTTTATTACTGTTTTCTGCCATTGCATGGACAGGTGATTGAAATACAGTCATGATCATAAATAAGCTGACTGCCAGTATCAGAATCTTTTTCGTCATTATATTTCTTGATTTCATACTTCTCTCCTTTCTTTTTCTACAGACAGAATTCTCTTGCTTCCCCGTTCCTCCCTTCCGTTTTTATTTTTCCTGTTGTAGAAAAAGCGCTTTGTATTATATAATTCAATTATATCCTGTATAAACTCAGTATTCAAGTAATACTTTTATTATTAATGATGGAACAGTCTGATGCCTGTAAATGCCATTGCCATTCCATACTTATTGCAGGTTGCGATCACATCCTCATCTCTTACGGATCCACCCGGCTGTGCAATATATTTTACACCGCTTTTATGTGCTCTTTCAATATTATCACTGAATGGGAAGAAAGCATCTGAGCCAAGAGTTACATCTGTAAGCTGATCCAGCCATGCACGTTTTGCCTCTCTTGTAAACACCTCAGGTTTTTCTGTAAAGATACGTTCCCATGCGCCGTCTGCAAGAACATCCATATATTCCTCACCGATATATACATCAATAGCATTGTCTCTCTCTGCACGGCTGATTCCCTCTTTAAACGGAAGGTTCAGAACCTGGGGACTCTGACGAAGGAACCAGTTGTCAGCCTTCTGTCCGGCCAGTCTGGTACAATGTACACGAGACTGCTGTCCGGCGCCTACGCCGATAGCCTGTCCGTCCTTAACAAAGCATACGGAATTGGACTGTGTGTATTTCAGAACGATCAGAGAAATTTTCATATCACGTTTTGCTTCCTCAGAAAGCTCTTTATTATCTGTTACAATATTGGCGATCAGCTCATCATTGATCTCAAGTTCCTGTCTTCCCTGCTCAAATGTCACACCAAATACTTCTTTATGTTCCAGCGGAGCCGGTACAAAATCAGGATCGATCTCAATAACATTGTAGTTTCCTTTTTTCTTAGCTTTCAGGATTTCCAGAGCTTCTTCTGTATATCCCGGAGCGATCACACCGTCAGAAACCTCTCTCTTAATAAGAAGAGCCGTATCTTTATCGCATACATCAGAAAGAGAAATAAAATCTCCAAAGGAAGACATACGGTCGGCTCCTCTTGCTCTCGCATACGCACAGGCGATCGGAGAAAACTCTTTCCAGTTCATATCATCCACCCAATAGATTTTAGCAAGGGTTTCTGTAAGCGGAAGTCCCACAGAAGCGCCTGCAGGAGAAACATGCTTAAAGGATGTTGCCGCAGCAAGTCCGGTTGCTTTTTTCAGATCTCTTACCAGCTGCCAGCCATTAAACGCATCCAGGAAATTAATATATCCCGGTCTTCCGGAAAGTACCTTGATCGGAAGCTCTCTTCCGTCATTCATAAAGATTCTGGATGGTTTCTGGTTTGGGTTACATCCGTATTTTAACTGTAATTCATTCATTACCTGCATCCTCCTTATTTGTTTTTATTTACAATAGCAGTCTCATATTTTCCGGTTTCAATATCAATGTAGCGCACAAAAAGTGAAACCTTATTTTCCTCATTAAGACTGTTCCACAAAAGATCTGTAAATTCCTTCATATCATCCGGAATGCTTACCAGCTTAGGCTCTCCTTCAAAACTTGGAAGCGGATTTCCATCACATTTATAAGTATGAATAAAACGGCCTTCTCCTGCAATTGCTTTTTCATAAGCATAGGTATAGCGGAGACATGCCTCCGGGTTACCATTATTACTTTTCAGAATAGACATTGCATAACTGTAGTTTCCATTTTCAATGTGCATAACGCCAGATATACGAGGTGTATAGTTTGGTCCATCCGGCTCAAATTCACGACATCTTAATGACTGTTCAAAAGTCATCTGTTTGTCCATACCTTCATAAATAGTATCTGTCTGATCTCCATTTGTAACAATCGTCTTATTTCCAAGTACACGAACCGGAGCATAAATGATCAGGCTTGGATCAGTAAGCTTAGAAGGATCAAACGCCTGTGTGCGGATTCCCTCTCCTTCTGTTACAAACACACGATTTCTGCTGTTCTCACTTCTTCCCATGATAAAGTAAGCTGCCACTGCCTTTGTTCCGTCAGCGGTGCGGCCCAGGATAATTCCTCTTCCCGGATAAGAATTGTTTTTCAGTTCATTTTCCAGTGATATCATTTCCATCGTCTGATCTCCTTTTTCTTGGTAGAAATTCTCTTTTTGTAATCAACATTATGGTCCTAAAAAACAAACAAACCGCCTGGGTAGTCTGTATTTCAGGCTGCCCAGGCGGTCGGCTAAACACTTACTGCACTCCCCACAGGTAAATCCTGCTTTCCGCCAGTCATGCAGTCGTTATTATTAATATATAATACTTTTTTTTATTTTTCAAGAGGAAAAATACGATTATTCATCTACGCTGTAATTCGGAGCCTCTTTTGTAATGTGAATGTCATGAGGATGAGACTCTTTTAAGGATGCTGCAGAGATTTTAACAAACTTTCCGGTAGTCTTCAGTGCTTCAATATTTTCCGCACCACAGTATCCCATTCCTGCACGAAGTCCGCCGATCAGCTGATAAACTGTATCTTCTACATGTCCCTTATATGCTACACGTCCCTCTACACCTTCCGGAACAAGCTTCTTTGAATTTTCCTGGAAATAACGGTCTTTACTTCCATTCTCCATAGCAGCGATAGATCCCATTCCACGGTAAACTTTATATTTACGTCCCTGATAGAGTTCGAAAGTTCCCGGACTTTCATCACATCCGGCAAACATACTTCCCATCATACATACATTTGCGCCTGCTGCAATTGCCTTTGTCACGTCTCCGGAGTATTTGATACCACCGTCAGCAATAATCGGAATACCATAGCGGTTAGCAACCTCATAGCAATCCATAACAGCAGTAACCTGCGGAACACCGATACCTGCTACCACACGTGTTGTACAGATAGATCCTGGTCCGATACCAACCTTCACAGCGTCTACTCCTGCCTCGATCAATGCTTTGGTAGCGGCTCCTGTAGCAACGTTTCCTGCAATAACCTGAAGATCCGGATATGCTTCTTTCATTTCACGGACAGCCTTCAAAATATTCTCAGAATGTCCATGAGCAGAATCAACTACAACTACGTCTACATTGGCTTTTACCAGAGCATCCACACGTGCCATTACATTAGAAGTAATTCCTACTGCCGCACCGCAGAGAAGACGTCCCTGCTCATCTTTGGCAGCCATAGGATATTTGATCTGTTTCTCAATATCTTTGATAGTAATCAGACCTTTTAAATTGAAATCGTCGTCTACAATGGGTAATTTTTCTTTACGGGATTTCGCAAGAATCTTCTTCGCTTCCTCCAGGGTAATTCCTTCTTTTGCAGTGATCAGACCTTCTGAGGTCATGCACTCACCAATCTTCTTGCTGAAGTCAGTTTCAAATTTAAGATCACGGTTAGTAATGATACCTACTAACTTTCTTCCTTCTGTGATCGGCACACCTGAAATACGGAATTTTGCCATCAGATCATTAGCATCCTTCAGAGTGTGTTCTGCTGATAAATAAAACGGATCTGTAATAACTCCATTTTCAGAACGTTTTACCTTATCTACCTCATCTGCCTGTGCCTCAATGGACATATTTTTATGAATAATACCAATACCGCCCTGTCTTGCCATAGCAATGGCCATACGGTGCTCTGTAACGGTATCCATTCCTGCACTCATAAGCGGAATGTTCAGCTTCACTTTCTTAGTCAGCCAGGTTGTTACATCCACCTGGTTCGGAATCACCTTTGAATACGCAGGAACTAACAGCACATCATCAAATGTAATGCCCTCACCGATAATTGTACCCATTGTATTTTTTCCTCCCTTAGTTATGTAAGTTTTTTAGATGTATGTATCTTCACATCTATATGTTATTTTGAGTTTGATTCATAGTGTAGCAAAAAAAAAATACGGTGTCAATCCAAAAAAACTTTGCTGGGCGCTGAATTTTTTATAGCATTCGCCATGGCTTCATCTGGTTCAATGATAATCTTGCAGGACGCCCCACTGTCACGGATAATAACAGCAAATCTTTTATGTTCCTGATTTCCAGAAGAATAGTCCAGCACTTTCATCTTCTGATTGCCGTTATAATAATCCATACGATGAGAATTAAGAGGTGCGATCAAATCTGCCTCTGTCAGATCCAGAGATTTTACTCTTTTTCTTTTTGACTTAGACATAATCATATCAATATCCAATTCTCCATTCACAAACAGATACTCATATTCCATATCTGTTTTAGGAATGATAAAATAGCAGGCTACGCCAAGGCCTATTGCAACAATAAACAGAAACGGACTAATAAAAAGTCCTGCTGCTGCAGCCACAACAGTCAATGCGATCAAACCGTATTTGATCATGGCGTCCTTAAATGTGGATTCCTTTTTTACCAGGAATTCCGAATACAGTTCACTCATAATTCACACTCCTTGCGAGGATTTCCTCATGTTTTTTGATAATAAAATTATTCTAACATAAAAAGGAATCAACGTCTATGACGCCGATTCCTTTTTTATAAAATATTAATTACATCATGCCCATTCCAGGATTTCCTGCCGGCATTGCAGGAGTTTCTTCCTTAATGTTGGCTACAACAGACTCTGTTGTCAGTAAGGTAGATGCAACACTTGTAGCGTTCTGAAGAGCGCTTCTTGTAACCTTTGCAGGATCCAGAATTCCGGACTCTACCATGTTTACATACTCCTCATTAAGAGCGTCAAATCCTACTCCAACCTCAGATTCTCTTACCTTATTGATGATCACAGCGCCTTCCAGTCCTGCATTTGCAGCAATGTGGAATAACGGAGCTTCCAGAGCTTTCAGGATGATGTTTGCACCGGTCTTCTCGTCGCCTTCCAGTCCTGCAGCAAGTTCTGCAACTTTCTTGGATGCATGGATATATGCAGATCCGCCGCCTGCAATGATACCTTCTTCAACAGCTGCTCTTGTAGCTGCAAGAGCATCCTCAAGACGAAGTTTTGCTTCTTTCATCTCTGTCTCTGTTGCTGCACCTACACGGATAACAGCTACGCCGCCTGCCATTTTTGCAAGTCTTTCCTGTAATTTTTCTTTATCGAACTCAGATGTTGTCTCACCGATCTGTTTACGGATCTGAGCGACACGGTCTGCGATAGCCTGTTTGTCACCGCAGCCGTCAACGATAACTGTATTTTCTTTTGCAACCTTAACAGATTTAGCACGTCCAAGCTGATCCATGGTAGCTTCTTTCAGGTCAAGTCCAAGTTCGTCAGAAATCACCTGGCCGCCTGTAAGAATTGCGATATCCTGAAGCATTTCTTTTCTTCTGTCACCATATCCCGGAGCTTTTACAGCAGCTACCTGGAAAGTTCCTCTTAATTTGTTTACAATAAGAGTTGTAAGCGCTTCACCTTCTACATCCTCAGCGATGATAAGGAGTTTTGCACCTGCCTGAACAATCTGCTCCAGAAGAGGAAGTACTTCCTGTATATTGCTGATCTTTTTATCTGTGATCAGGATATATGGATCTTCCAGATTTGCTTCCATTTTTTCCATATCTGTTGACATATATGCGGAAATATATCCACGATCGAACTGCATACCTTCTACAAGGTCAAGTTCTGTATGCATAGTCTTGGACTCTTCTACGGTAATAACACCATCTTTGGAAACTTTTTCCATAGCATCTGCTACCAGCTGACCAACTTCCTCATCACTTGCAGAAATTGCAGCTACATTAGCAATCTGTTTTTTACCGCTGATAGTCTGGCTCATTTCTTTGATTGCAGCCACTGCTGTATCAGTTGCTTTTTTCATTCCTTTACGAAGGATAATCGGGTTTGCTCCTGCTGCCAGGTTTTTCATTCCTTCATGAACCATAGCCTGTGCAAGAACAGTTGCTGTTGTAGTACCATCACCTGCTACATCGTTTGTTTTTGATGCAACTTCTTTGATAAGCTGTGCTCCCATATTTTCAAAGCCATCTTCAAGCTCGATCTCTTTTGCGATAGTAACACCGTCATTTGTGATAAGCGGAGCGCCAAAGGATTTATCAAGAACAACGTTTCTTCCTTTCGGTCCAAGTGTTACTCTTACTGTATTTGCAAGCTGGTTTACACCGTTTTCCAGTGCAGCTCTTGCTTCTGCACCAAATTTAATTTCTTTTGCCATGATGAAAATTCCTCCTAAATTATTTTTGTCATTTACAATACTGTCAGGAAATCTCTGTTTTATTTAACTACAGCTAAAATATCGTTCTGTTTTACGATAATATACTCTTCTCCGTCAAGCTTCACTTCTGTTCCTGCGTATTTGGAGTAGATAACCTGATCTCCTGCAGCAACTTCCATCTTTACTTCTTTGCCGTCTACCATTCCGCCAGGTCCTACAGCAATAACCTCAGCCTGCTGTGGTTTTTCCTGTGCCTGTCCCGGAAGTACAATACCTGATTTAGTTGTTTCTTCTGCTTCTAACTGTTTTAATACAACTCTGTCACCTAATGGAACTAATTTCATGATCTATTTCCTCCTTTAAATATCAGTCTTGCCTGGTTGCTAGCACTCATTTCACTCGAGTGCTAATCACTGTTCTTATATTATTGAATTGTGGTGTTTTCTGCAACTCTTTTTATGGTTGTAAATTATGATATATTCTTTTTATATCTTCTGTTTTCTATTGTTTTCTTATGTTTTCTTATCTTCTTATTTTTTATATCAAATTTCTGTTTTTGGCTAACGAAAAACAGAAGCGGTTGTCCGCTCCTGTTTCATTTATTATCTTATGCTTTTTTGTTTCTCTGTGCTTTAATCTCTTCCAACTCGTCAAAGATTACTTCATTAAGAACCTTAATGTAAGTACCTTTCATTCCGGAAGACCGGGATTCGATCACTCCCGCACTTTCAAATTTACGCAGCGCATTCACAATAACAGATCTGGTGATACCAACGCGATCTGCAATCTTGCTTGCGACAAGAATACCTTCTTCTCCATCCAGTTCATCAAAAATATGAATGATCGCTTCCAGCTCTGAGAAAGATAAGGTATTAAATGCCGATTTGACTACCTGCTGTTTTCTGTCTTCTTCTGCATTTTCTTCATGTACTGCACGCATCATCTCCAGGCCTACAACTGTAGTGCCGTATTCGCTTACAATAATATCCTCAATATCATAAGGTTTATCATTACGATACATAAATACGGTTCCCAGACGTTCTCCTGCAATATCAATAGGGTTAATGATTCCCTGGCATCTGCTGTCCACATGCTCAAAGCCAAGTGTCTGAAGATTCACATTTTCTTTTGTGGATAACACCCCTAAAAATCTTTCATTCAGCAGAGTATCCACATGACCGCCAACTTTGTCTTCGATCAGCTCTGTAATCTCTTCTACACCCGGACATAAACTGACGCCTAACACTTTTCCTTTTTTGCTCAGCACCAGTATATTGGAACTCAGTGTCTCCATCAATACCTGACAAATATCATTGAATACCACTTTGCTGGAGCTGCTGTTGTGCAAAAGTTTATTGATTTTCCTAGTTCTGTCTAACAACTGAACGCTCATACTGGCCTCCTTTTCTTTCTTCTCTTGTATATTCTGCATATATTCCTGCTGTTTTTATATTACACGTTTTTTTTCAAAATTACAAGACATTTTTATGTTTTTTCAATTTTGCCTGCCTATTCTGAAAATATTTTTAATTGCAAAATATTGTGAAACTTCTTAATCTTTCTTCGGAGGCTTCTGTTCTACATAACCGCAGGTTTCCTGACTGCATACGATTTTGTTGCCTTTTTCTACCATATAACTGCCGCATACAGGACATTTTTTGTCAGAGGGCTTCTGCCAGGACATAAAATCACATTCCGGATTATCCTCACATCCATAGTACTTACGCCCTTTTTGTGTCTTTTTCAAAACAACATCTTTTCCACATTTTGGACAGGCTACCCCTATTTTTTCATAATATGGCTTTGTATTCCTGCAGTCCGGAAATCCAGGACAGGCAAGAAATCGTCCATGGGGACCATACTTGATCACCATATTTCGTCCGCAAAGATCACAGACTACATCTGTCACTTCATCCTGAATATCTACTTTTTCCAATTCTTTTTCTGCCGCATCCACATCTTTTTTCAAATCCGGGTAGAAATTTCTGACAACCGTTTTCCACTGGACCGTTCCTGCTTCCACACAGTCAAGCAACCCTTCCATCATAGCCGTGAAATGCACATCTACGATACTTGGAAAAGCCTGTTTCATGATATTGTTTACAACCTCTCCAAGTTCTGTCATATAGAGATTTTTCTGTTCTTTTGAGACATAACGGCGGCTGATAATGGTTGTAATTGTTGGCGCATAGGTACTTGGTCTGCCGATTCCCTGCTCCTCCAGAGCCTTTACCAGAGATGCTTCCGTATAATGAGCCGGAGGCTGGGTAAAGTGTTGTTCTGGTTTCAGTTCCAACAATTCCAGCTTCATGCCTTTTTCCAGGCTCTGACTTAAAACATTCCCCTTTTTATTGTCTTCATCCTGGACATAAACAGACATAAAACCATCAAATACCACCTTTGAAGCAGCTACTGTAAATACATACTCCCCTGCTCCAATCTTAACGGAAGTAGTCTCATAACGGGCTGCTGCCATCCGGCTGGCTGTAAACCTTTTCCATATGAGCTGATACAGACGGAACTGATCTCTTGATAAAGATTCCTTAAGCATAACCGGTGTACGGGAAATATCTGTTGGACGGATTGCCTCATGAGCATCCTGGATTCTCTGCTCCTTCTTTACAGCCTTTTCCCCGTCAGCTACATAAGATGTTCCATACTGCTCTCCAATATAAGTGCGTGCCGCCTCGTCAGCTTCCTGTGAAATACGTGTAGAATCTGTACGCAGATAAGTGATCACACCAACTGTACCACTTCCCTTGATATCCACACCTTCATAAAGCTGCTGTGCCAGACGCATAGTTTTTTGTGTGGAGAAATTCAGAGTCTTGGCAGCTTCCTGCTGAAGGGTACTGGTTGTGAACGGAAGAGGTGCATTTTTTATACGTTCTCCCTTTTTCACTTCCTTGATCTCATATTCTGCATGTTGCAGTTTTTTAAGGATTTCATCTATTTCGGCCTTATTATGGATCGGAAGTTTTTTGTCTGTACCATAGAATTTTGCCTGGAGATGCTTTTTCTCTCCCTGAATCTTAAATTCTCCATCAAGACTCCAGTATTCTTCCGGAATAAAAGAATTAATTTCCTCTTCACGGTCACAGATAATACGAAGGGCTACCGACTGTACACGACCTGCGCTTAACCCTCTTTTTACTTTTGCCCAGAGAAGAGGACTGATACTGTATCCTACCATACGGTCCAGCATCCTTCTGGCCTGCTGCGCATCCACCAGGTTCATATCCAGTTCTCTTGGCTGTTTGATTGAATTTTTCACTGCTGTCTTGGTGATCTCATTGAATGTGATCCTTCGCATTTTCTTAGGATCTTCTTTCAACGCCTGCATCAAATGCCAGGAAATAGCCTCTCCTTCACGGTCGGGGTCAGTTGCAAGAAAAATCTTGTCAGCTTTCTTTGCCGCCTTGCGAAGTCCTGCCAAAAGTTCTCCTTTTCCACGGATTGTAATATATTTTGGCTCAAAATCATTCTCTACATCGATTCCAAACTGACTCTTGGGAAAATCCCGTACATGTCCGTTTGACGCCTGAACATCATAATTGCTCCCCAAAAATTTCTTAATTGTCTTTACTTTTGCAGGTGACTCTACGATCACCAGATATTTCGCCATGCTACCTCTCCTATTTATCGTAAAATTAAGTTTGATTTTTTATATAGTAATGTCTGCCGATTTCTCTGACCATTCCCAGAAGTCCCAGCTCCACCAAAATACGTCCTGTTTTTTCTGTTGAAAACCCAGATTCCTGTGCCAAAACATCCCTGGTTTTTGGTCGTAAATCGAGACAACTATACACCATATTCAAATCACTTGCAAGACCTAAGTTCCTTTTTCCTTCTGATTTTATTGTATTTTCATAATTAATTCCCAACTCTTCCAACAGCACCTCTGGGGTATAAGCAATCCCAGCACCATCATAAATCAGCTGGTGACATCCTCTGCTAAGCTCTTCGTTTACAGGCCCCGGAAGAGCAAAAACAGCCTTTCCCTGTTCCAGTGCACATTGAGCAGTGATCAGCGAACCACTTTTCTCCTTCGCTTCAACTACCAGTACCAGATCCGAAAAGCCTGCTATGATCCTGTTCCGCGCCGGAAAATAATAACTTCTCGGAAGTGTCCCCGGAGGATATTCACTGATAATGCCTCCTTTTTCCCTTATAATTCGATTGTAAAGTCCTTTATTCCCTGCCGGATAGCAAACATCTGCACCATTTCCAAGAACTGCCCATGTTGGCATCCTTCCTTCCATCGCTCCTTTGTGCCCTTCAGCATCAATCCCTGATGCCAGCCCGCTTATAATCTGAACACCTGCTTCTGCAAGTATTCTGGCAAATCGAAAAGCCTGTATTCTTCCATAGGTACTGCACTGCCTTGCCCCTACAACAGCTGCTACAGGACGTTTAGGATCCGGAATTCCACCTTTTACATAAAGCTTTTCTGGCATACCTTTATATTGCTTCAGTTTTGCCGGATATTCCTGAGAAGATTTTTCAATACATCTGATTTCTTCAAACTGTGTTCTTTCCATATAAGATACCTCTCTTTCCTGCAGTTTATGATAATTTTACAGGTCATATCCAGTATTTTTTTTCAAAAGCTCTGTAGGACAGTGCCTCTCCAACATGCTGGCGCCTGATGATATCTGCCCCTTCCATGTCTGCAATAGTTCGGGCTACTTTCAATATCCGATGATACGATCGCGCGCTAAATCCCATTTGTTCAAATGCTTTCTCCATCAAAACAGCAGCCTCTCGTTCTGTTGTGCAAAACATTTCTATTTGTTTCCCCTGAAGTTCTCCATTAAACTGAATTTTTTCTTTTTTATATCGTTCTCTCTGGATCTCATGAACTCTTTCTACCCGTTTTCGTATCACTGAAGAACATTCTCCGCCATTTCCATTCAGACTGGAAAAACTCACCTGCTCCGCATCAGCACAAAGATCCAAACGATCAAGAAGAGGCTGACTTAATTTATTCAAGTATCCGGTAACCTGTCCTGATGTACAGCGACATTTGTTCATATCCGGATAATACCCGCAGGGACACGGGTTCATAGCTGCACAAAGTATAAAATCCGCTGGAAATGTATAGGTTCCACTGACCCTCGATATACGGATCACCCGGTCTTCCAGAGGCTGTCTCAGTATTTCCAGACTTCTTCTGGAAAATTCCGGCATCTCATCCAGAAACAAGACGCCTCTGTGCGCCAGTGTTATTTCACCTGGTCTTGGATTTTTCCCTCCTCCTGCCATCGCCTGAGCAGAACTGGTATGATGAGGGCTACGGAAAGGTCTTTCGCGGACAAGAGGATCTGCCTCTGACAAAAGCCCTGCAATACTGTATATCTTAGTGAGTTCAAGACTTTCTTCAAATGTCAGCGGAGGCATGATTCCTGGTATCCTCCGTGCCACCATTGTCTTCCCTGCTCCCGGAGGCCCTATCATCAAAAGATTATGGAAGCCACTGACGGCAATCTCCACTGCCCTTCTTAAAGATTTCTGACCACGGATATCACAAAAATCTGCATCATCCGTTTCCTTATATTCTACAGACTGCGGTATAGGATCTTCTTTATAGCTGTCAGGATTTTTTAAAAAACGAATCATTTCCTGCAGATTTCTGACACCGATTACTTTCATATCAGGAACCAGTCCCGCCTCTTTCATATTCCCTGCCGGAACAATACAAAAACGGCACTTCTCCTCTCTGGCACGTATCACAATCGGAAGGACTCCTGAAATGGCTTGAATTTCTCCATTCAAGCTTAATTCTCCTGCCATCATCACTCCTTTTAAACTTTCCGATTCAAAAATCCCTGCTGCTGCAAGTACTGCCGCAGCCACAGGAATATCAAATCCAGCCCCCTGTTTTTTTATATCTGCCGGGGCAAAATTTACTGTAATTCTTTTTGGCGGAAGTGCAATTTTATTATTTTTCAGGGCTGTCCTTACACGGTCCTGTGCCTCCTTCACCTGGGCAGAAGGAAATCCCACCATGGTAAAAGACGGCAGGCCATCACTGACATCTGCCTCCACCTGAACCGGATGTACTTCCATCCCCATGATCACAGCTGATAATACGGATGCAAACATACTTCTCCTTTCTGAAAAACGTCTCCCCGACATGACATTTCATCATAGCTTATTTTATTATACATATGGGATACCCACAGCAGATCTGCTGCAGAAACAGAATAGAAAAACAGAATTCATAACTCTGAATATTTCCATTATATCGTTCCTCTCCGAAAAAAACAAGCTCTATAAAACAAAGAAGAGCAGTTCCCTCAAATCTTGAGAGACCTGCTCCTCTTTGCATGCCACAAACAGACATATTCCATATTCATCTGTTGGTTATATTTTAATTTCCAGCTTCCGCCTTAGCTCTCTGCCATTGATCAATCTTCTGAATATTTGCCGTTTCATATTCATTAAAAACAGAGCCCTGCTGTGCATCAAAAGTTTCCGGATCTATAGTTCCCTGATACCAGGAAGTACTGTTAAAATAGTCAGCAATCCTCTGTGTCACAAAAATACGTCCATGGCGGGCATATATCTCATTTTTGGCAAGTTCCAGCTGTTCAGCTGAATATACAGATATTTCCTCATCTGTCAGATAACGACTGTTGCTTTCCGGGAAGAAGTATTCCCCTGTCTGCGTATTCGTCTGCTGCTGCGGCACTGCCGTCGGCACAGGTGTTGCAGTTGGATCCGGAATCAGCTGAATCTGCTCGCGGCTCATAATACAGTCTACCCTTGGGTATACTGCAGATACCGGGTCTGTGGTCAGTATTTTCAGATAGAGCTGCCCGTTATCAAAAATCATACTTCCGTATGAAGTATTTCCCACGGAATCATAAAGTGTAAATTTTGCCGCATTGCCTGCAACCTCCGCTGTCACATCTCCAGTAACTGTCTGCGTCTGATTACGGTCTGTCTGGGAAAAGCTAAAAGATACGGTATCCAGGCTGATATTATATACATTTATCGCAGCAGTTCCATCTGTACTGTACCAATTATCCCAAAAAACATCCGGATCAAACGCCGCTGTCTTAACCGGAACAGGAGTTGGCGTTGCTGTCGGTCTGGGGGAAGGAGTTGGTGTTGCAGAGACAGCGGCTGTTGGTACTGCAGTGGGTCTGTTCTTCAAAGCTTCCATTGCTGCCTGTTTTTTCTGTTCTTTTATAGCGCTGCTGCGAAATCCAACCAGCAAAAGAGCAGCTGCACTTACTATAACAAACACAGCGATCAGCACACATAACAGTACCTTCAGTATCTCGTCCCTTTTTTTCATTTGATTTCACCTCTGTTCTGTATTCCCTCTGATACCGGTTCTTATTCTTTACCGCTCCAACAGTAAGTACAGAGCTTACATGGCTCAATATCAATAGAAGCCACCAGATCATCAAGACGATGGTATTTCAGGGTAGTAAAATTCAGCTCTTTGCGGATGTCTTCCAGCATCCCCTTGTAGTTTTCAGAATCCGGATTTGCATAATCTGCAAGAATCTTTTCATCTACATTATCCCCTTCTCGTTTTGCGATCATTCTCCTTGTTATCAGATCCATTTCTGATTTTGACCGAGAGAAGTTTAAATATTTACATCCATAAAGAAGCGGCGGGCAGGCCGGTCTGATATGGACTTCTTTTGCACCATTTGTATAAAGGAAATCAGATGTTTCACGAAGCTGTGTTCCTCTTACAATAGAATCATCGATCATAAGAAGACTTTTTCCTTTAATAAGCCTGTGAACCGGAATCAGTTTCATTTTTGCAATAAGGTTTCTCTGGCTCTGCTGTGTAGGCATAAAGGATCGCGGCCAGGTTGGTGTATATTTAATAAACGGGCGGGCAAACGGTACTCCTGAACGGTTTGCATAGCCAATCGCATGTGCGATTCCTGAATCAGGTACTCCTGCAACAATGTCAGGCTTCACTTCCCCAAAATCACGTTCTGCCAGCATATCGCCGCACTTATAACGCATTTCCTCAACATTTACTCCTTCATAAGTAGATGTTGGATAACCATAGTATACCCAGAGGAAAGAACAGATACGCATTTTTTCGCCAGGTTTCTGCAGTGACTCTATGCCTTCCGGTGTAACAAAGACAATTTCTCCAGGTCCCAGAGACTTTTCGTCCTCATACCCCAGATTGATATATGCATGACTTTCAAAAGATACGCAGCGGGCATCTTCTTTCTTTCCTACAATAAGAGGAGTCCTTCCCAGACGATCTCTTGCTGCAAAAAGTCCCTTTGGAGTCAGGATCAGCATTGTCATGGAGCCTTCAATCATCTCCTGTGCATAGCGGATTCCTTCCACCATAGTGGCTTTCTGGTTGATAAGAGAGGCTACCATCTCTGTAGGGTTTACATTTCCTCCGCTCATTTCCAGAAAATGAGTACTTCCATTTTTAAAGGAATGCTCAATCAGTTCTTCCATGTTGTTGATCTTGCCTACTGTAGTAATAGCAAAGTTTCCCAGATGAGAACGCACCAGAAGAGGCTGAGGCTCATTGTCTGATATACATCCGATTCCCAGAGTACCCTGAAGTTCTGATACATCTCTGTCAAATTTTGTACGAAACGGTGAGTTTTCAATGTTATGGATCGCTCTGTCAAAGCCTTTGACATGATCATACACTGCCATTCCTCCTCTTCTTGTACCCAGGTGTGAATGGTAATCAATGCCAAAAAACAAGTCCAGCACGCAGCTGGATTTTGAAGCTACTCCAAAAATTCCGCCCATAATTCTGTTCTCTCCTTATTGTGTTTTTTCGTAAACGTGAAGCTGGTTACCAGTTTGATCTTCCGTATTCATTGCAAGCAACATTATATAGAAACCGTTTAGATAAGTAAAGACTTTATTTTGTTTCTTTTATCGTACCTTTTCGATAAGCATCCAAAAGACTCTCCAGTTCCTGAATTCTTTCTCTGAGTGCACGACCATTATCCGTATCTCCCACAAGTCTTCTTTTCGAACTGTAATGTACCGCCATCTGACTGGATACAATATCTTTTCCCTTTGAGACAGCCTCTTCTGCAGAAGTAAAAGGTTCATGGGCTGCAAGAAACAGGCCATAGGAATTGTAGATCAGAGTATATCCGGCAATCCCCGTTACCTTCTGATATGCGGTACACAGGCCGCCGTCAATAACTATGATCTTTCCACCACATTTTACCGGACTTTCTCCCTCGCTCTGATGAACAGGAACATGACCATTGATAATATGGCTCTTTAAAGGATCCAGACCAAACTCTTTAAGCATTCGGTCCACTACCTCTTCATTTTCAAGAAGACGGTAATATGCTCCCTTTTTCTCTTTATGTGTTTCCTTATCTTCAATAAAATAACGTTCAAAAGTTGTCATTTTATCTTTTCCAAAAAGAGGCGAATTAGGACTGGCCCAAATATACCACAGAATATCTCTACCCTGCTCCTGTTCCTCCGGATCCACTGCGAAAAACGCCCGTCGAACATAGCTTTCTAAAGCATCATACAATGCACGTCCCTTATATTTTTCACCATAAACCTCAATTTCCTTCAGACTTCCATCTTCGTTCAGCGGAATACAGCCATGAAAAAGGAGATTGTTATTGTATATTTTATAAAGACCGCCCCGATCCAGAAGAAAACGCATATGGTTCTGCAGCTTCTCACAGTTTCTGAAAGCTGTCTCCAGACGTTCCATCACTCCATGCTCTCCTTCTGTCAGTTCATAAGGATGTTCCCAGTCAACCGTAGGAAAGTTCATGTCCTTCAAAGGATATTCTATTCCGTCCGGCATAGTGATCGTGCCCTTATCCGGATTGATCCGATGGAGCAGGCACCGGTCTTCCATCTGAAATTCCTTCCGTTTCATAAGAAGCTGTCCTTCCAGTTTAAACTGAATAATTGAAACAGCTTTATGCATCTTTCGGCTCAGTTCCTTTTCCAGAACATTATAATCTGAACTTCCTTTTATCTCAAATGTATGACAGGGGTCATCCTTATAAGTTTCCAGCGCAAATGTTGCCAAAGGAAGCAGGTTAATACCATAGCCATCCTCCAGGATATCCAGATTATCATATCGAATACTGTTTCTGAGGACTGTAGCAATACAGGCTCCCTGCCCTACTGCTGCCCCCATCCACACTACATCATGATTTCCCCATTGAATATCCAGCGAATGATATTCCATCAGCCGGTCCATAATAAAATGAGGACCTGGACCTCTGTCAAAAATATCTCCCAGAATATGAAGGTGATCCACAACAAGTCTCTGGATCAGCTCTGCCAGAGCGATGATAAAATTCTCGGCTCTCCGGATCTCTATAATAGTATTTACAATCGAATTATAATAAGCCTCTTTATCCAGAACCTCTGCTTTTTCTGTGATCAGTTCCTCGATCACATAAGCATAATCATGAGGAAGCGCCTTTCTGACCTTAGATCTTGTATATTTGGAAGCAGTCGTCTTGCATACCTCTATCAGCCGGTACAAAGTGATCTTGTACCAGTTTTCCATGTCATCTTCCGTCTTTTTTACCAGTCTGATCTTTTCTCTGGGATAATAGATCAAAGTTGCCAGATCACGTTTATCATGATTGCTTAATGTATGACCAAAAACATCATCGATCTTTTTACGTACAGCTCCGGACCCATTCCTCAGTACATGCGAAAAGGCCTCATACGCTCCATGAAGATCAGACATAAAATGTTCGGTTCCTTTTGGAAGGTTCAGGATCGACTGGAGATTGATAATCTCTGTCGATGCCTTTCCTATAGTAGGATAAAGCTCTGCCAGTCTTTGTAAATATCTAAGCTCTTCTTTTTTCATATTTGCTCCTTTCACACCACTACGTCAAACAGAGAGAACTGATTTGACTGAGGGATATCTCCAAACAACCCCAGATCATCCATCAGATCAATGACTGTCTTACTGACTTTTGTTCTATCCCGAAAATCATCTTTCGACAGAAATCTCCCCTCTTTCGCAGCCTGTACTACCGCCTCTGCAGCCTTATCACCCATTCCGTCAATACTGTTCAACGGCGGAAGAAGCTTTCCGTCAATAATCTGAAAGCGGCTTGCATGAGACTTATAAATATCAATAGGAAGAAATTCAAATCCTCTTGCATACATTTCCTGCACAATACGCATATCCCTGATCGTATCCTGCTCTTTTTTTGACGCCTCGTCTCCCTTCTTACGGAGTTCTGCCAGATAATATTCCAGACGATCCTGTCCCATGCACATAGTTTCATAGGAAAAAGCTGTGGCGCGGATACTGAAAAACGCTGCATAGTATGCCAGAGGGATAAACACCTTAAACCATGCAATACGCCATGCCATCATTACATACGCCGCCGCATGAGCCTTTGGAAACATATATTTGATCTTTTTGCAGGACCAGATATACCACTCCGGAACATTGTGCTCCCTCATGGTGGCTTCCCATTCCTCACGAAGACCTTTTCCTTTACGTACACTTTCCATGATAGTAAAAGCAAGACTGCTTTCCACTCCCATACTGATCAGATAGATCATAATATCATCTCGCGTACAGATTGCCGTAGAAATCGTAGCTTTTCCTTCCTGAATAAGTGTTTGAGCATTTCCAAGCCATACGTCCGTACCATGGGCAAGGCCTGCAATACGGACCAGATCAGAAAAATATTTTGGCTGCGTGTCAATGAGCATCTGCATGGCGAAATCCGTTCCGAATTCCGGAACTCCCAGACATCCCAGCTTACATCCGCCGATGTCATCCGGAGAAATTCCCAGAGCTTTTGTGCTGGCAAACAGAGACATAACCTCTTTGCTGTCCAGTGGAACTTCCTTTGCATCTTTGCCTGTAAGATCCTCCAGCATGCGGATCATGGTCGGATCATCGTGTCCAAGGATATCCAGCTTCAGAAGATTTCCATCAATGGAATGATAATCAAAATGTGTGGTGATGATATCGCTGTTCTCATCATTTGCCGGATGCTGGACAGGTGTAAATTTTTCGATTTCCTCTCCTTTTGGAAGAACGATGATACCGCCCGGATGCTGTCCTGTTGTTCTTCTTATACCTGTGCAGCCCTGAACGATCCGATTGATCTCACAGTAGCGCTTATGCTGTCCATGCTCCTCAAAATAGTTTTTCACATAACCAAAGGCTGTCTTTTCTGCCAGAGTACCAATGGTACCGGCTTTGAATGTCTGCCCCTTTCCAAAAATAACCTCTGTATATTTATGAGCATTTGCCTGATACTCACCGGAAAAGTTCAGGTCGATATCAGGTTCCTTATCTCCTTTAAATCCAAGGAAAGTTTCAAATGGAATATCAAATCCTTCTTTTATCATCTTTGTCCCGCATTCCGGACAGTTTTTATCCGGCATGTCACAGCCGGCCATACCACCGAATTTTTTCACCTCCGTAGAATCAAAATCACTGTATTTACAGTTCGGACAGATATAATGCGGCGGCAGTGGATTTACCTCTGTGATGCCGGACATAGTCGCCGCCAGGGAGGAACCAACTGATCCACGGGAACCAACCAGATAGCCATCATCATTGGATTTCCACACCAGCTTCTGTGCAATGATATACATCACCGCATATCCGTTGGAAATAATAGAATTCAGCTCTTTTTCCAGCCGCTCCTCTACAATGGAAGGAAGATTTTCCCCATAAATCTCATGCGCTTTTTTAAAACAGATATCTCTGAGATCCTGGTCAGAATTTTCAATTACCGGAGGAAACTTATCCGGATGAATAGGAGAAATTTTCTCTATCATATCAGCGATCTTATTTGTATTTGTAATAACGACCTCCTCAGCCTTTTCGCTTCCCAGATAAGAAAACTCCTCCAGCATCTCCTCTGTGGTACGAAGATAAAGAGGTGCCTGATCATCTGCATCGCTGAATCCATTTCCTGCCATGATAATCCGACGATAGATTTCATCCTGTGGATCCATAAAATGAACATCACAGGTTGCCACTACCGGTTTTTTAAACTGTTCTCCAAGTTTGACAATCTTTTTATTGATCTCAATCAGATTCTCTTTTGAATTGACCGCATCATTTTTATCACTGGCGATCATAAATGCATTATTTCCCAGTGGCTGAATCTCAAGATAATCATAAAAATCAACCAGTCTTGCAATTTCCTGATCCGGAGCATTCCTTAATATTGCCTGATATAGTTCTCCTGCTTCGCAGGCACTTCCGATCAGAAGTCCTTCCCTGTGGTCCAGAAATACACTTTTGGGCACGCGTGGTCTTCTTCTGTAATATTTCAGATGTGACTGACTCACCAGCTTATAAAGATTGATTCTTCCTGTTTCATTCCTGGCGAAAATCACCGCATGATAAGTAGGAAGCTTTTTGATGGTATCTACGGACACATTTCCCTGTTGGTTTAAAGTATCCACATCATAAATATCACGTTCTTTCAGCATTTCCACGAATTTTACAAAAATATCTGCCGTACAGGCCGCATCATCTACCGCTCTGTGATGATGTGCCAGAGAAACTCCTACTGCCTTTGCCACTGTATCCAGTTTAAAACGGTTCAATGCAGGCAAAAGAAATCTTGCCATTCCTACAGTATCCACATACGTAAATTCATCCGGAAGTCCCTGCCTTTTACAGTTTTCTATAATAAAGCTCATATCAAAATCTGCATTGTGGGCCACCATGACTGCACCCTTACAAAAGTCCAGAAACTGAGGAAGGACAGTCTGGATCTCCGGAGCATCCATAACCATGGAATCATTAATGCTTGTCAGCTGCTCAATCCTGTAAGGAATAGGAACCTTTGGATTTACAAATGTAGAATATCTGTCTGTGATCACACCTTTTTCCACACGGACAGCGCCTATTTCAATGATCTGACAGGTAAGAGGGGAAAATCCAGTAGTCTCAATGTCAAAAACCACAAAATCCCCTTCCATAGACTGTCCTTTACTGTTGGTGACAATTCCTTTCAGATCATCTACCAGATAGGCTTCCATACCATAAAGCACCTTAAAATCGGATTCCTTCGGCACACATCCTCCCCAGGCATCAAAGCAGTGATTTGCCTCAGGAAAGGCCTGAACCACCCCATGATCTGTAATTGCAATTGCCTTGTGTCCCCATTCATAGGCACGTTTCACAAGGGCTTTTGCCTCGGTCACACCGTCCATGTCGCTCATTTTTGTATGGCAGTGAAGTTCCACTCTTTTCTGAGGGCTGGTGTCCATTCGAGAACTTCTGAAATCTGAGATCTTTTTGATTCCGGCAATGGAACCAATGGTCAGTTCACTGTCAAAACGGTCAATGGTAGTTACTCCTTTCAGTTTCAGGAAAGCACCTTTTTTGATTTCTGCCGTCACCTCCGGAACCTGTTCATTTCGAAGGAACATTTTAATTACAATAGAATCTGTGAAATCTGTAACAGGAAAGATCAGGATAGTTTTTTCATTACGGATTTCTCTGGCTTCCACATCCATAACCTGTCCGCGGATAATGACCTCTCCCATTTCTCCAGTAATACTTTCCAAAGAAATGGGCTCTCCCTCAAAATCTCTTCCATAGACCACATCCGGATTGCTGTCCCTGCGGAATCCTCCCCGAAACTCTCCGCTCTGTCCTTTCTTTTCAAATGCTTTTTTATCCTGTCTGCTCTTTCCGGTCGATTTTTTATTTTCTTTTTTATCCTTGCCGGAATTTTCCTCCACTGCTTCCTCAGAGTTTTCTTCCTGATCAAGTTTGGCATGCTTCAGCACATTTTCAACCTCCTGCTTGATCTGAAGTTCTGCATTTTTTCGGTATTTACTCTCCGGAGCCGCTTCGAACTGAAGCTGTATCTTAAGATTCATGCCACATCGCTCGCAGAAAACCTTATGAAGATATTCTACCAGAATCTCACTTTTTTCACGGGAGATCACAGAGTCCGGAAGCACAAGATCCATTTCTTCTGTCCCGGAAAAAGTAATTTTTGCCCGTTTAAAAAGATTGTACTCCAGCATATTGTAGTTTCGAAGTTCCAGTTCCATACTGGAACGATACACTTCCAGAAAATTATCTGGTGTATACTGTCTGGATAAATGAAATTTTTCAATCACTGTCACCTGGATCTGGATTCCCGGAAAACACTGCCTCTGTATCTGCTGCTGAAGTTCAAAAATATATTTTTTGTGAATCCATCTTTCACTGCTGATATAAACCCACAGTCTGGTCTTATCCGGATTACAGGAAACCTTTGTAACATATACCATATCGAGAAGTTCCTGCAGCGGATCTTTTATTTTCAGATTTGGAAATACATCAAAAAAATCTTTTTCCATTTTTTCCTCTTTCTTATTCTTCCCAGTGAAGAAGCTCCTGTCTCAAGGTTTCCAGAAGCTGTTCTTCCGGAACTTTTTTTACGATTTTTCCTTTTTTGATCAGAAGTCCCAGACCTACTCCGCCTGCAATGCCGATGTCAGCTTCTTTTGCCTCCCCCGGTCCATTTACTACGCAGCCCATAACCGCCACCTTGATATCAAGAGGAATATCCTGAACCATGTCTTCCACCTGATTTGCCAGGCCAATGAGATCGATCCTGGTTCGCCCGCAGGTAGGACAGGAAACCACTTCAATGCCGCCTTTGCGAAGTCCCAGGGTCTTTAGAATCCGTTTGGCTGACTTAATCTCCTCCAGCGGTGCTCCGGTAAGAGATACTCGAATGGTATCGCCAATTCCCTGAGAAAGAATCATTCCAAGCCCTACTGCCGATTTAATATTTCCGGAATACAGAGTTCCTGCTTCGGTGATCCCCACATGAAGAGGATAGTCCGTTTTTCCGGCGATCAGTTCATGTGCTCTGGCACACATCATCACATCGGATGATTTAATACTGATCACAAGATTATCATAACCCATATCTTCAATGATCTTCACCTTGTCAAGAGCGCTCTCCACCAGACCTTCTGCCGTCACTCCGCCGTACTTTTCCACCAGTTCCTTTTCCAGAGAGCCGCTGTTTACCCCTACGCGGATAGGAATATTACGCTCTTTTGCCACATCTACAACTGCACGGATCTTTTCTTCGCTTCCAATATTCCCCGGATTGATACGGATCTTATCTGCTCCGTTTTTCATGGCTGCAATAGCCAGCCTGTAGTCAAAATGAATATCTGCCACAAGAGGAATATGAATCTGTTTTTTGATTTCGGAAAGAGCTTCTGCCGCTGCCATATCCGGCACTGCACAACGGATGATTTCACAGCCGGCTGCTTCCAGCTCCAGGATCTGCTTTACAGTAGCCTCCACGTCATCAGTCTTCGTATTTGTCATAGACTGGATCAGAATCGGATTTCCTCCTCCGATTTTTTTGTTTCCGATCTGTACCACTTTTGTATGTTCCCGATGCATAATCTGCCTCCTAATCACAAAATTCTTTCAGTTCAAGACAGCAACCTCATTGCCCCTTGTACACCGACACTATGAATTAAT
Source organism: Blautia sp. (assembly GCA_026169535.1). Taxonomy (GTDB): domain Bacteria; phylum Bacillota; class Clostridia; order Lachnospirales; family Lachnospiraceae; genus Blautia_A. The sequence goes on along the minus strand of JAPFCU010000018.1, from coordinate 13,468 downwards.
TATAGCGAAGTGCCAGATAAAATACAAGTTTTCAGTTGAAGTCCTATTCCAAAAGTGCTACACTGTTTATATTGTACATTAAAGCGGCAAAGTACCTCTTACTGATACCGCCAAATAACAGGAGGATGATATTATGGAAAAAAAGAACATTGACTGGGGGAACCTGGGCTTTGGCTATGTCCAGACCGATTACCGATATGTCTCAGATTTTAAAAATGGTTCCTGGGATGAAGGAAAGCTTACTGAAGATGCAAATGTTGTGATCAATGAGTGTGCCGGTGTCCTTCAGTATGCCCAGACTGTGTTTGAAGGTATGAAAGCCTATACCACAGAAGACGGGCGCATTGTTACATTCCGTCCTGATCTGAACGCAGAACGTATGGAAAGTTCTGCAAAAAGGCTGGAAATGCCGGTATTTCCTAAAGACCGTTTCATTCAGGCTGTCATAGATACAGTAAAGGCAAATGCCGCTTATGTTCCACCATTTGGATCAGGGGCAACTCTTTATATACGTCCCTATGAATTCGGAACTAATCCGGTCATAGGAGTAAAACCGGCTGACGAATATCAGTTCCGTGTATTTACCACACCTGTAGGACCTTATTTCAAAGGCGGTGTAAAGCCTCTGACCATCCGTGTAACCGATTTTGACCGCGCAGCTCCCAATGGAACCGGCCATATTAAGGCGGGACTGAACTATGCCATGAGCATGCATGCAATTGTAGATGCACACAACCAGGGATATGACGAAAACATGTATCTGGACGCAGCTACAAGAACCAAAGTAGAGGAAACCGGCGGAGCCAATTTCCTCTTTGTCACAAAAGACGGTAAGGTTGTCACACCAAAATCTGACAGTATCCTTCCTTCTATTACCCGCCGCTCCCTGATCTATGTAGCACAGCATTACCTTGGACTGGAAGCAGAAGAACGTGAAATTCCATTTGAAGAGGTAAAAGACTTTGCAGAATGCGGGCTCTGCGGTACTGCTGCCGTGATCTCTCCTGTAGGAAAGATCGTAGATCACGGCAAAGAGATCTGCTTCCCAAGCGGAATGACCGAAATGGGACCTGTGACCAAAAAACTGTATGAAACATTGACAGGAATCCAGATGGGTCGTATCGAAGCACCGGAAGGATGGCTGCAGGTAATTGAGTAAAATAAAAAACTGCTTCAGAAGATTTTCTCTCCTGAAGCAGTTTTTTATTTTATTCTCTCATATTTGACAAATTCATATTCCAGGTCAAAATACGTCTGTTCTTCACTTCTGGCTGTTACCTTCCACTCCGGCATTTCGTCAAGATTCGGGAAATAACGGTCTGCTTCATAAGCAAAATCAATCTTTGTAATATGGGCAGTGTCACAATAAGGCAGCAGCTGTTTGTATACACTGTCTCCTCCAATACAATATACCTGATCAGAAGGATATTTTCCGACTTCCTCCAGAAGCTCTTCCAGGGTATGTACTACAACAGCATCTTTCACCTGGAAGTCTTTATTTCCGGTAAGAACAATATTAGTGCGGTTTTTCAGCGGAAGTCCGCCTGGAAAGCTTTCCAAGGTCTTTCTTCCCATGACTACGATCTTGCCTGTGGTTTCCTGACGGAACATTTTCATGTCTGCCGGAATACTTACCAAAAGCTTATTATCTTTGCCAATGGCCCAGTTTTTATCAACTGCTACAATAATATTCATAATATCTGTTTCCTCTCTTTATTTCAGATAGCGATCGGGATGTTTTTGATCTGAGGCCATGTCTGGTAGTTCTCAATAATCAGGTCATCCACTGTAAAATCATAAAAATCTTTGATCTCCGGATTCAATTTTACTGTAGGTGCCGGATATGGTGTTTTCTGGATCAATTCCTTTACAACCGGAATATGACGGTCATAAATATGGCAGTCAGAGATCACATGAACCAGTTCTCCTGCTTCCATATCACATACCTGGGCAAACATCATCAGAAGAATAGAATACTGGCAGACGTTCCAGTTATTGGCAGCCAGAATATCCTGAGAGCGCTGATTCAGAATCGCATTCAGGGTCAGCTTCTCTTTTCCCGGTTCCTTGGTCACATTAAAGGTCATAGAATAAGCGCAGGGATACAGATGCATCTCGTGCAGATCCTGGTGCACATAAATATTGGTCATGATCCTGCGGCTGTAGGGATTATTTTTCAGGTCATAAAGAACACGGTCTACCTGATCCATCATACCTTCTTTATACTGATGCTTCACCTGCATCTGGTAACCGTATGCCTTGCCGATAGATCCTGTCTCATCCGCCCAGCTGTCCCAGATATGGCTGTTCAGGTCATGGATATTGTTTGATTTTTTCTGCCAGATCCAGAGGATCTCATCCATAGCGCTTTTCAGGGCTGTTTTGCGAAGAGTCAGAGCCGGAAATTCTTTTCTGAGATCATAGCGGTTTACAACGCCGAATCTCTTGATCGTATAAGCAGGAGTACCGTCCTCCCATACCGGACGCACCTTTTCTCCTTCTGTGCTTGTGCCGTTTTCAATCACATCCTTGCACATGTTGATAAAAACTGTATCTGCAACGCTCATATCTGCGCCTCCTTTTTCCTGTTTTTTTCGTTGGTCCACATCGTGCTGTGGTCCATTATATCATACGGCGCAGTGCTTTACAAATCCTATTTCCCGTGCTATATTAGAACCCATGAAATTCATAATCACACTATTAAAACCACTTTCGTTTCTTCCAGCACTGCTGATGATGTACGTTATTTTTTCATTTTCAGCCCAGACCGGGGAGGTGTCCGGGGAACTCAGCTACAAGATCAGCTATGAGATCGTAGAAACGAAAAATGAACTTTTTCATACAAAAAAAAGCTATGACCAGCTTGCCTATGAGGCAGAACAGATTCATTACTATGTTCGGAAAGCCGCCCATATGACAGAATATTTTCTTCTGGCCATTGCTATTTCATTTCCACTTTATGTTTACAAAGTAAGAGGCTTCTGGCTCTTCTTCCTTGCCGGCATTCTTTGTGTAGGATTTGCCGGACTTGATGAATATCATCAATCCTTTGTATCCGGAAGAAGTCCCGGACTCAAAGATGTGGGCTTTGACAGTGCAGGAGCGCTGATCGGTATCCTTATGGTTCAGCTTTTTTGCTGGTCAAGTCTGCATTCTCCTGATTCCAGACCTGTACGACGAAAAAAGCGCAGAAAAAAACACCGCAGATAGATCCGGGCTGCTTCACTCTATTTTGCCGCCTTCCACAACCAGATTGTCCGGATCTGCTGCTTCCCCGTAAACAGGAGCCAATGTTGCTTCATAACCTGCATGGAGCTTCACTTTCATATAAGGCAGTGCAAAATCTATCTGTTCGGCTCGCTCTTCTGTTACTGTAAAGTTTGCAAGAATAAGATCTGCCTTGCCTGTTGCGGCATATTCCACACGGCTTGCAGGATCGGTAGAAATATATTCAGCCTTCACCCCGAGATCCTTCGCAATGCGTTCTGCAAAATAAATATCTTTCCTGAGCGGCTGCAGCAGCTTCGATCTGGGTTTTCTCTACTGATCCAAGTCCACTCCTCAGAGACTCTGCCATATAGCTGCCGCCAGCGCGATCAGTATCCCCCAAAATGCAATTTTTACAGTAAGTCTTGCTGCATCCACATACCAGGGCAGATATTCCATCATAAGTCCAAAGTCAAGTTCCATTCTGATCCGGCTCCTCCTTCCCTTATATTTATAGAGATCATGATCTTACCGCATCAAAGCCATTTTGCAGATCCGCAAGGATATCATCAATGTGTTCCGTACCAATGGACAGGCGGATCGTATTCTGCCGGATTCCCTGATCCTCCAGTTCCTTCTCTTCCAACTGGCTGTGTGTGGTCGTCGCAGGATGTATCACAAGACTTTTCACATCAGCTACATTGGCAAGCAGAGAAAAGATCTTCAGGCTGTCAATAAACTTATGGGCTTCTGCCTGTCCTCCTTTAATCTCAAAGGTAAAAATTGAGGCTCCGCCCTTTGGAAAGTACTTCTGATACAGCGCATGATCCGGATGATCCGGCAGAGACGGATGATTGACTTTTTCCACCTGCGGATGCCCAGCAAGAAATTCCACTACTTTTCTTGTGTTTTCCGCATGACGTTCCAGACGCAGGGACAGAGTTTCAATTCCTTGCAAAAGCAGAAAAGCCGCAAAAGGAGAGATCGTCGCCCCTGTATCACGGAGCAGGATGGCACGGATATAAGTCACAAAAGCGGCCGGACCTGCTGCTTTCACAAACGCGACTCCGTGGTAGCTTGGATTCGGTGCTGCAACTGCAGGATATTTTCCACTTGCTTCCCAGTCAAATTTACCGGAATCTACAATAACGCCTCCCAGGGTCGTACCATGACCTCCAAGGAATTTGGTGGCAGAATGTACTACAATGTCTGCACCATGCTCTATGGGACGGATCAGATAAGGTGTGCCAAAGGTATTGTCTACAACCAACGGCAAACCGTGTTTATGAGCAAGGGCAGCCAGAGCATCTATATCCGGGATATCACTGTTGGGATTTCCGAGGGTTTCAATATAAATGGCTCTTGTATTCTCCCTGATTGCCGCCTCTACTTCTGCAAGATCATGGATATTTACAAAGGTTGCAGTAATTCCGAAGTTCGGAAGCGTATGGGCAAGCAGGTTGTAGCTGCCACCATAAATGGTTTTCTGTGCGACAAAATGGCCTCCGTTCTGCCCCAGAGCCTCAAGAGTATAGGAAATTGCCGCTGCGCCGGAAGCAAGGGCAAGGGCAGCTATACCGCCTTCCAGAGCCGCGATCCGCTGTTCCAGAACATCCTGCGTAGAATTTGTCAGACGTCCGTAAATATTTCCTGCATCGGAAAGACCAAACCGCGCCGCCGCATGAGCAGAATTTTTAAAAACATAAGAAGTGGTGGCATAGATCGGTACTGCACGGGCATCCGTGGCCGGATCGGGATTTTCCTGTCCTACATGAAGCTGTAATGTTTCAAATCTGTAATCGTTCATAATAATCTCCTCCTGAAAAACTAAAAACCGCAAGACTCCGACATTGAAGTCTCCCGGCTGTAAGCGATTGTTATCCCACTGTCATTTATGCGATACAAAGGTTACTCCTTTCCTTTTTATCAGCCTACCAACTAAGTTGGTATGATTATAGTCCCAGAAAATACCATTGTCAATATAAATTTTTAATTAAGTAAAAAAAGGAGACAGCTGCTGGCTGTCCCCCCTGAAATTTTATTCCAGATCAGAATCCTCTGTATCTGTATTTTCTTTTTCGGAAGCTTCCTGGGCTTCTTTTTCTGCTACACTTTCTGCAAGTCTGGCACGTTCTGCAATGCTCATCCGTTTCGGCGCTTCCTCTGCATCCGGCTGAGGATTCTGTTCTCTCTCCTGTTCTGCTGCTTCTCTTTTTGCCTGATTTCTCCTGAGTAGATTTTTTCCGCTGACAAAAAGCATTCCGGCACCAATCACAAGAAATGCAATTCCGGCTACCATAAATCCCCAGCTTGCGCCCTCTTCACCTGCCAGAACATTGGAGCAAAGTTTATACCCTGTATATACCAGGTAAAATCCTGCTAGAAGCATCAGTCCCACACTTGTTCCCGGAAGTCCCTGATCCTTCGAATTTTCTGTTTTGGTTTCTTCTGCCTTTTCTTCCTCAGACAGCTTAATCTCTGTTTCCTGAGTCTGTTCCACTTCTTCTTTTTTGTTGTCTTCCATAAATAAAAGTTCCTTTCCTGTTTTTACAGATCTGCTTCTGCAGGCACATCTTTTTCCTCTTCTTTTGTCTCCGTCTCTTCTGGTTTTTGCAGACGTCCGTAAATGCGGTTCAATTCTCTCATCGTATAAATCGTTATATCTGAAAGCATTTCCCTGTCAATTCTCCATCTCCAGTTAAGGCCCAATGTAGACGGTGCATTCATTCTTGCCTCATTGCCGAGACAAAGATAGTCCTGTACCGGAATCACAGCCAGATCTGCCACGCTGGAAAGCGCAGTACGAATCAGACCCCATACGCAGTCGTTAACAGGCTTATCATAGCAGTTGATATACGCACGGACAAAATCTTTGTCATGTCCCTGAAGGCCTTCCAGCCAGCCTTTTGTAGTCTCATTATCATGTGTTCCTGTGTATACGACACAATTTTTTTCATATTTATGAGGAAGATAACTGCTGTCCTCGCTTCCGTCAAAGGCGAACTGCAGAACCTTCATCCCCGGAAAACCGGTAGCCTTCACCAGCTGTACCACACTGTCAGTAAGAAATCCCAGATCTTCTGCAATCACTCTAAGCTCCGGAACATTCTTTTTCAGAACTTCAAACAGTTCCAGTCCCGGGCCATCTTCCCAGTGACCCTTTTCCGCAGTTTCATCTCCATAGGGAATGGAATAATATTCGTCAAAGCCTCTGAAATGATCAATTCTTGCCACATCATAACGTTCCATGCAGTATGTCATTCTCTGAATCCACCATGCATAGCCTGTTGCCTTGTGTTTTTTCCAGTCATAAAGAGGATTTCCCCACAGCTGCCCTGTAGCAGAAAAAGCGTCCGGAGGACATCCTGCCACTGCCTCTGGCACATAATCCTCACCAATCTGGAACAACGCTGGATCCGCCCATACATCTGCACTGTCCAGTGCCACATAGATTGGAACATCGCCAATAATGCGAATGCCTTTTTTATTGGCATATTTCTTCAGTTTTTTCCACTGCTTTTCAAAAAGATACTGCTGAAAACAGTAAAACTCTACTTCTTCTGACAGTTCATTTTCAGCTTTTCTTACATATCCTGAATTTCTGTCCCGAAGCTCCTCGGGCCAGTCCAGCCAGCTTTCCCCGTTTCTGCTGTTTTTAATCGCCATATAAAGAGCATAATCTTTCAGCCAGATCTGATATTCTCTCACAAATCCCTGATACTCGCTGTCATGTTCCAGGTCAGCTCTTTCATATGCCTTTCTCAGAAGAGGAAAACGGTTGTTATACATTTTTTCATAATCCACATAGCCTGGTTCTTCTCCCCAGTTACAGGAATCACATTCCTCTTTCGTAAGAAGATTTTCCCTGATCAGTTCTTCCAAATCGATAAAATAAGGATTTCCGGCAAATGTAGAACAGGACTGATACGGCGAATCCCCATAGCCTGTAGGTCCCAGAGGAAGGATCTGCCAATACTTCTGCCCTGCTTCTGCCAGCTTATCCACAAATTCATACGCCTCTCTGGAAAAACAACCAATTCCATAAGAAGATGGAAGACTTGAGATTCCCATTAAAACACCGCTTGCTCTCATATATTTTCTCCTTCGTTGTATGTATAAAAAAATTTCGTACAATAGCCTAATTATACCAATCCTATACAGGACGGTCAAGGAGAATCCCTTTTGCAAAGATTGTCATTTTGATTCTATTTTGATTCTTCATTTCCCTCTAAACAGAAAACAGAAAACCGGGGATTTCTCCCCGGTCCTTACCAGTTCTCTGTTATCTTTCTGTACAGTTTTCTGTCTGCATCCCGAAAAGGAAAGTACTAACATCAGAACTAAAAAAAGAATTTTCCATATTTTTTTCACTTTAATACCCTCCATACGATTCTTTACCGATAGTATGGACGAAAACTGTACTTCTATTCCTTAAAATCCCTTTTTTTTCATATAAACAGCAATATCATGATATACCTTTTCTTTATCCTTCTCATTCAAAATTTCATGACGCATTCCTTGATAAAGCTTTCCCTTCACATCACGATATCCTGCACTTCTCATATTCTTTACGGCAGAAGCAAACTGACGCACACTGCCCAGACAGGGGTCTTCCGCACCGCTGATAAACAGCACCGGCATTTCAGGTCTTGTACATTTCCAGTGCTTGACATCATAGGCTCTTTTCATCAGATCAAAAAGTGCCAGATATGCATCATCTGTAAAAGTAAATCCACAAAGTTCCGAATTGGAATATGCCTCATATACATCCGGGTCTGAGCAGATCCAGGCATTTTTATTTTTTTCTTCTGAAAATTTCAATGCAAAAGTTCCAAAGGACAAAAATTCCAGTATTCGGCTTTTATGCCTCATACCAAAAATTCTGCCTTCCACATTTGCGATCACCTTTCCCAGCGTTTTTGCTTTCTGATCACTGGGTGATCCACACACGATCAGCATATCCATGGAATCGTCATGCTCCGCTGCAAATGCCCTGACTGCCAAAGATCCCATACTGTGTCCAAAAAGGATCAATGGAAGATCCGGAAACATTTCCCTTATATTTTTATTGACTGTTCCGATATCCGCAAGCATGGCATCTGCACCTCCGCCATACATATATCCCAGATCATCTCCGGATTTCACACTCTGTCCATGACCTCTGTGATCATGTATTACCGTCATATATCCTAAAGCTGCCATATATTCCATAAATGGCTCATATCTTTCCTTATGCTCGCTCATTCCATGGACGATCTGCACGATTCCCTTATAAGGCTGCTCCTCTGGACAAATACTCAGTACTGATATCCTCAGTCCATCTGCCTCTGATCTGAAAAAACGTCTGTATCTTTTTACCATAACTATGTCCTCCTGCTCATTGCCCCCCGCCATCTGTCACAACTGATATCCAATCATACCAGCCCATATGACAAATCCTTTTATATACTGGTATGTGGACTATTCTATCCCCGTCTTCATCCTGGTCTGTAATCCCCACAGTTCACAGCAAAAATGTGCATCCTTAAGCACTGCCTCTTCTTATATGCTTGTCAAATAAGGACTCGCTCTGCTATAATAAAAGGGTATCATATAAGAATCATAAAGTAAATAAGGAGGCACTATGGATACAGAAAATCTGAAGAAGTCTGAAGAATCATCTCGTACTTCTGAAACAGTCATACCGGATGATCCGGAACATAAAACCCCGATCAAGAAAAAAAGAAAAAAAACAGGATTGATCATCTTTCTGACAGTACTGATCCTGGCGGCTGCCGGAGGTGTCGGATATTATTTTATGGAGCGTCAGAAGCCCATAAATACTGTTAAAACATTTCTTGGGGATATCCAGAAACTGAACTTTGACGGAATGAAATCTCAGCTCCAAAGCAATGATATGTCAGCTCTGGACAATGCAGATATCACTAACAATGCATATACTGCATTTTTTCAGAATGTAAATCAAAAAATGACCTTTGAGATTAAGAAAACTTCTTTCAGTCTCGCCAATGGAACTGCTAATGTCACAGCAAAGATCCGCTATATCGACGGTTCTGATATTTACAAAGAAACCATTACAGAATTCCTGAAACAGATTGTCTCTACAGCCTTTTCCGGAGAAGAACTTACCGAGGAGCAGACTCAGCAGAAGCTTGCAGCACTTCTGGAAGAAAAAGCAGGAACTGTGCAAGATAAATTTGCAGAAACCGAAATCACCTATCCTCTGATCAAAGCAGGCGGCTATTGGAAAATTGTTTCTCTGGATGCAGAAACCGTAAAATTTATGTCAGCAAACTTTACCAATGTACAGGACGAGATCAATCAATCGCTGGTAGAAATGGAAACTTCCGATTCCCAGCAGGAACAGACTGCACAAACTACCGACTCTGCCAGCACTATAGATATGAGCAATGACAAATTCACAATCCATTACAAACAGCACCGTGTGGCAAAAGATGTTTCCGGAGCTCCCTGTCTTCTCGTTTATTACGATTACAGCAACAACGGTTCTTCTGTATCCAGCGCCATGGTAGACGTAAATCTCCAGGCATATCAGAACGGACAGCCTCTTTCAGCTGCTATTCCGGAATCTGATGACAATGCCATCGATCAGTTTATGGCAGAGGTCCAGCCTGGACAGGCAGTTACCGTATGCCAGGCATTTGCCCTTGCAGATGAAACAGATGTAACTCTCGAAGCCGGAGAAGCCTTTAGTTTTGGAGGCGGAACCATTACTTCCCAGATCATCAAAATAAAATAAAAATATATTTTTGTATTCGCAGCAGAAATTGCTGCGAATATTTTTTTTACTTTTCGAAATACTAAGTTCATGAAAGGATGGTGACATATGAATAATAAATTTTTAAATTATTTTTCACTTACGATCGCAGTTATTGGTGCAGTCAACTGGGGACTGATCGGCTTCTTTGACCTGAACCTCGTTTCTCTTCTCTTTGGAAGTATGAGCTGGATATCTCGAATCATCTATGGACTGGTAGGTTTGTGCGGTCTGTATCTTCTTTCCTTCTATGGTCTAGTGGATCGCGAGAAACAGGAGGTATCATGAACACATCAGAAAAAACGAACAATCCAGCTTCTTTTCCTGAATCATCAATTGCAGATCTTCCGGATACCTGTATAAAAAAAATAAGAGACTGTGAAAGAGAATTGAACAAACAGGGATTTTGGAATATAGCCCTGGTTGCATATCAGCTAAAAGATCATTAAGATTTATTGCTCTTGGAATATTTTTAACAAATCGGACAAGTTCACTTCAAACTCTATAACCAGGAAAGTCAGTACAAAATGTACTGCTTTTCTGACAAAAAAAGAGTCAGGATTTTTCCTGACTCTCAAGAGCGATAGACGGGGCTCGAACCCGCGGTCTCGACCTTGGCAAGGTCGCGCGTTACCAACTACGCCACTATCGCATAAGAGCGGGTGATGGGAATCGAACCCACGTATCCAGCTTGGAAGGCTGGTGTTCTACCATTGAACTACACCCGCGTGTACCGCTGTGTTGTTGTGTTGTTCGCTACAACGATACTGAGTATATATCACTTTTATATATTTGTCAACACCTTTTTGAAAAAAAGTTTTATTTTTTTTAAATTAATTTTCCCAGTCCCATACAGCCGCCTGTGACACCGTATTTTTGGGCTGTTTGATCACAAGTTCCGGACTCTTGGCACTGACCTTTGTATTGGCCGGAATGGAAGAAGTGATAAACGTATTTCCTCCAATAATCGTATTTTCTCCGATCACAGTCTCTCCTCCCAAAACTGTGGAATTGGAATAGATAGTCACATTGTCTCGGATGGTAGGATGACGTTTCACATCTGCAAGCTGCTGGCCCTGTCTCGTGGAAAGAGCACCCAAGGTCACACCCTGATACAATTTCACATTATTGCCGATTTCCGTGGTCTCACCGATCACTACCCCAGTACCATGGTCTATAAAGAAATAATCTCCTATCTCTGCTCCCGGGTTAATATCAATCCCGGTTCTGCCATGAGCATACTCGGTCATAATACGCGGGATATACGGCACCTTATCCAGATACAGTATATGAGCCAGACGATATACATAAATGGCAAACAGACCCGGATAAGAAGAAATAATCTCTTCTTTGCTTTTTGCCGCAGGGTCGCCGTCAAAGCCAGCCTGTACATCCTTCAGAAGTCGTCTCTGTACCTCCGGAAGCTTTCTAAAGAAACTGCTGCAGATTTCCTCTGCCCTTTTTTCAGCTTTTTCCTTCTGAAGCTGCTGATCTGCATAAAGAAATGCAATCTCTACCTGATATTTTAACCTGTCATAATAGTCATTCAAAAGATATGCCGTAAACTGCTCAGGAAAAATTCTTGCCGCTGTATCCTCTCCGAAATATCCCGGGAAGATGACCGCCCGAAGATCTCTCACCAGCTCTATGATCACTGCTCTGTTTGGAAGACTTCTTCCATTTTTCGGCATAAACAGTTCTTCTCTGTCATAATTCTCTGTCAGATCCCCGGCAGCCTTTAAAATAGCCTCTTTTTTTATATCCATAGCTCCTCCTGTAATCTCTTCACGCTCTGGTTTTCTTCTTATCATATTATAGCTTTACTCCTTCGTCAAGAAACATATACCAAAAAAAATTTGACTTTCCTTCTTTCAGCCGATATAATGATAACTGGTCATAAAAATGATCCTGGAGATGTACCCAAGTGGCTGAAGGGTCCGCACTCGAAATGCGGTAGGCCGGGCAACCGGTGCGAGGGTTCAAATCCCTCCATCTCCGCTTGACAAATGATATTTATTCATGTATAATGTTATTTGTTCGGTACAAATAAAGGGGATTGGTCAAATGGTATGATAGGGGTCTCCAAAACCTTTGGTGGGAGTTCGATTCTCTCATCCCCTGCTAAAAAATCCGGAATCACTGAATCAGTGGTTTCGGATTTTTTTGTTCTGGTTCAGTACAAATCTCGGAGGGCTCACATGGAACATATCCTGAAATTAATAGTAGAAAAACAACATCTTCCGGCAACTGCAGGTAAAATCCTTCAAGTTCAGGCCGGACTTACAAAAAAACAAATCTCCCGTGCAAAATTCCGCCCCGAAGGTATCCTCTGTAATGGTGTCCAATGCCGCGTATCTAAATCCGTATCCGCCGGAGATATCCTTTCTGTATGCCTTGAGGCGCCTTCCCAGGGTTCTTCTCACCTGAAACTTCCTTCCACAGAGCTTTCTCCTGTTCGTATTTTGTACGAGGATCAGGATCTTCTCGCTGTTAACAAGCCTTCCGGCATTGTCACTCATCCTTCAGGCAGGCACTACAGGGACACCCTTTCCAATCAGGTCTACTGGTATCTGCGTCAGAAGGGGGAGGCTGTCACCGTCCGCTCTATGGGACGACTGGATCGTGAGACCTCGGGTATCGTTATTTTTGCCAAAAATAAAACCTGTGCTGCAAGACTTCAGTCACAGCAGAATACAGGAGAATATCATAAGGAGTATCTGGCTGTCCTGTCCGGATCATTTCCGGAAAACAGCCGGCACACAATTTCCTTGCCCATAGGACCGGATCCTGACGATTCCAGAAAAATGAAATGTTTTTCTCAGCAGGATAAGCTGGCTCCGGACAGTCGTCCTGCAGTCACCCACTTTCAGGTGCTGCACAGTACTTCTCAATGGTCCTTGGTCTCTCTTTTTCTGGAAACCGGACGGACACACCAGATACGTATCCATATGAAGACCATTGGTCATCCGCTGATCGGAGATACGCTTTATGGAGAAGCCTTTTCAGATAATGCCCCGTACTTTTGCAGAGCAGCACTTCATGCATGGCATGTCAGCTTTTTTCATCCCTTTAAAAATAAAGAAATTTCTATAGAAGCCCCTCTTCCTGATGATTTTTCATTCCTGAAAAAAATAATGTAAAAGATACCTGTGTCCACTTTGTTAAAAAATTATTTATTAAGTATTTTTTATTGCTTTTGTCCTGTTTTTATGTATAATATATAGAGGAAAGCTATAGTTCCACTTCTTTCACAAGATAACATAAGGTCTGACAGTCAGGCTGTTATCCTATTACTATTTTAAGAAAAGAGGTAAATGTAAGATGGCAAAAATTGATTTAACTAAGTACGGCATTACCGGAACCACAGAAATCGTACACAATCCTTCTTATGAAATGTTATTCGAAGAGGAAACAAAACCGGAGCTTGAAGGCTTTGAAAAAGGTCAGGAAAGTGAACTTGGCGCAGTCAACGTTATGACTGGT
>JAPFCU010000024.1 GCA_026169535.1 Blautia sp. | reverse complement strand
CGGAAACGGAAAGACAGCCGGAAAAGGACATAAAGGACAGTTAGCACGTTCCGGACACAAGAAACCGGGATTTGAAGGTGGACAGATGCCTTTATACAGACGTCTTCCGAAGAGAGGCTTCAAAAACAGAAACTCCAAAGAAATCATTGCAATCAATGTTGACGTTCTGAACCGTTTCGAGGACGGAGCAGAGGTTACTGTTGAGAGTCTGCTGGAAAGCCGCGCAATTTCCAAAGCTGGTGACGGCGTTAAAATTCTTGGAAACGGTGAGCTGACTAAGAAAGTTAATGTAAAAGTAAATGCTGTCAGCGAAACCGCAAAAGCTAAAATTGAAGCTGCTGGTGGTACAGTAGAGGTGATTTAATGTTTGAAACTCTCAAAAGTCTTTTTAGAGTAAAAGAGATGCGTCGTAAGCTGTTTTATGTGATCGGTATGATCTTTGTCATCCGTATCGGATCTCAGCTTCCTGTTCCCGGTGTGGACAGCGACGTATTCAGACAATGGTTTCAGAGCAACACCGGTGACGCATTCAACTTTTTTGATGCGTTTACCGGAGGCTCCTTTGAGAGTATGTCCATATTTGCTCTGAACATCACACCGTATATCACATCATCCATTATCATCCAGCTTCTTACTATCGCTATTCCTGCTCTGGAAGAAATGCACAGAGACGGTGAAGAGGGAAGAAAGAAGATGACAGCTATCACCCGTTATGTAACAATCGGTCTTGCACTTTTTGAGTCTGTTGCAATGACAATCGGATTTGCAAAAGGCAATATTGTTCAGGATATGAATTTCATGAAGGGACTGGTAGTAGTAGTTTCTCTTACAGCAGGATCTGCTATGCTGATGTGGATTGGTGAGCGTATCACAGAAAAGGGTGTTGGAAATGGTATTTCTATCGTACTTGCGGTAAATATTGTATCCAGGATTCCAAGTGATATGATGACACTCTATGAGAACTTTATCAAAGGAAAAACAATTGCAAAAGGTATGCTGGCTGGAGTTATTATTCTTGCCATTATCCTGGCGGTCGTTGTATTTGTATTGATTCTTAATGGAGCAGAAAGAAGAATACCGGTACAGTATTCTAAGAAGATGGTTGGACGTAAGCTTGTAGGCGGACAGTCCAATAATATTCCTCTGAAAGTAAATACTGCCGGTGTCATTCCGATCATCTTTGCTTCTTCTATCATGTCTTTCCCGGGACTGATTGCTCAGTTTGCAGGAAAAGGTAATGGAACAGGAATTGGAAGCGAGATTCTGAGAGGATTATCTTCCAGTAACTGGTGTGATCCGGCTCAGCTGAAGTACAGCTGGGGTCTGATCGTGTATATCGTTCTTTGCGTGTTCTTTGCATATTTCTACACTTCCATTACATTCAATCCATTGGAAGTTGCTGATAATATCAAGAAGCAGGGAGGTTTTATCCCGGGTATCCGTCCAGGAAAGCCTACATCAGATTATCTGCAGAATCTTCTTAATTACATTATATTTATAGGCGTAGTTGGCCTGATCATCGTAGCAGTGATCCCGTTCTTCTTTAACGGCGTATTTAAGGCTCAGGTTTCCTTTGCCGGAACCTCACTGATCATTGTAGTTGGCGTTGTTCTTGAAACTGTGAAACAGATTGAATCTCAGTTACTTGTCCGCAATTACAAAGGCTTTCTGGCTAACTAGTGCTTGTCCGCTGACCGTAGCGGTACTGTGCACAGGAAATGAAGGCTGCGGTATGCTTTGCATGCTGCAGCCATTTTAAATATAAGGAGGGTATTTTTATGAAGATTATCATGTTGGGTGCACCGGGTGCCGGTAAAGGTACTCAGGCAAAAAAAATTGCTGAGAAATATGGCATTCCTCATATTTCCACAGGCGACATCTTCCGTGCTAACATCAAGAACGGCACAGAGCTTGGAAAAAAAGCAAAAACTTATATGGATCAGGGGCTTCTTGTACCTGATGAACTGACCTGTGATCTTGTAGTAGACAGAATTCAGCAGGATGACGCAAAGAATGGATATGTACTTGACGGTTTTCCAAGAACAATTCCTCAGGCAGAGTGTCTGACAGAAGCACTTGAAAAGCTTGGAAGCAAAATCGATTTCGCTATCGACGTAGATGTTCCGGATGAAAACATTGTAAATCGTATGGGTGGAAGACGTGCGTGTCTGAAATGTGGAGCTACTTATCATGTAGTATATGCGGCTCCGAAGACAGAAGGCATTTGTGATACCTGCGGCGAGGCGCTTGTTCTTCGCGATGATGATAAACCGGAAACTGTACAGAAACGTCTGAATGTGTATCATGATCAGACACAGCCTCTGATTGACTACTATACAGAACAGGGTGTATTAAAAACAGTAGACGGAACACGTGCTCTGGATGAAGTATTCCAGGAAATCGTGGGAGTTTTAGGAGAATAAGAAATGTCAGTTTCAATTAAGTCAGAACATGAAATAGAGCTTATGAGAGAGGCAGGACATCTTTTGGAAAAAGTCCATAATGAGCTTGCTTCTCACATCAGACCGGGAATCAGTACCAAGGAACTGGACCGCATTGGAGAGGAAATGATCCGCTCTCTGGGCTGTACTCCAAACTTTTTAAATTATAATGGATTTCCAGGATCTTTCTGCATCAGTATTAACGATGAGGTAGTGCATGGAATCCCCTCAACAAAGAAGATCATTCAGGAAGGAGATCTTGTAAAGATCGATGCAGGTTTGATCTACAAAGGATATCATTCTGATGCTGCCCGTACCTATGCAGTAGGCGAGGTGTCTGCAGAGGCACGTCAGCTTATGGAGGTAACAAAGCAGAGTTTCTTTGAAGGAATTAAATTTGCAAAGGCAGGAAATCATCTTAATGATATTTCTAAGGCCATTGGAGCATATGCTGCAAAATACAATTATGGTATTGTGCGCGATCTGGTAGGACATGGTATTGGAACTCATCTTCATGAGGATCCACAGATACCGAATTTTCCGCAGAAGCGCCGTGGAATCAAGCTGATGCCGGGCATGACTCTGGCAATTGAACCGATGATTAATTTAGGCCGAGCAGATGTGGCCTGGGAGGACGATGACTGGACAGTTGTCACAATGGACGGATCACTTTCCGCTCATTATGAAAATACCGTTCTCATCACAGACGGTGAACCGGAGATTCTGACTCTTACAAAATGACAGATGACATAGGAGGTTAATAATGTCAAAAGCAGATGTGATTGAAGTGGAAGGAACTGTACTGGAGAAGCTGCCGAACGCAATGTTTAAGGTAGAGCTGGAGAATAAGCATGTGGTGCTTGCTCATATCAGCGGTAAGCTTCGCATGAATTTTATTCGTATCCTTCCGGGAGATAAAGTAACAATCGAGCTTTCTCCATATGATCTGTCCAAGGGCAGAATTATCTGGAGAGATAAATAAAGACAACCTGAATCCAGGTGATTCAGGTTGTCGATACTGCTTGACAGTGGGTCAAGCAGGTTCCATAGATAATATGTGAGGGGGAGCGCTCAAAGTTGCGAACCCCTCACACTCCCCCTGTGGGTCCGCTGGTTTGTGGGTGCTGCCGGGGGATTTTTTTTATAAATTTCAGGAAATAACAGCCTGCTCGCGTTTGAGAAGGTGTTTATCAATGATCAGCAGAAATACAATGGTGGATACAATTGCGCTGATCACATCGGAAAGCGGCTCGGCATAAAAGGCTGTGGAAGCCTGGAAAAAAGCCGGAAGAGCAATGGTTCCCATAATGTACAGGGACTTTCTGAGGACAGACAGTGTAAGAGCTGTCTTGGTACGTTCCAGCGCAGTCAATGCATCCACAAATACATACTGGAAGCTTAAAGGAATCACCATCATGGTAAATACCCGGATTCCCCATATAGAAAAGTCGATATATTCCGGATTGGAAGTAAAAAGCAATACAAAAATTTTTGGAAGGAACTGAGACACTATAAACATGGCAGTTGTAAAACAAAGCATCAGTTTTAAGATAGTGCGAATGGCTTTTTTTACTCTCTGTGTTGCCTGAGCACCATAATTATAACTGATAACAGCCTGTGTGCCTCCGCTGATGCCGATCATTGGAGCAGTGATCATCAGCATATAGCTCTGAACAATGGTAGCGCAGGTAATCAGCATGTCTCCCTGCTCCGGACCGCCGTATTTCTGAAGAACAGCATTCATAACGATCAGAAGAATACTGTCGGTTGCCAGAATCAGAAAAGGTGAAAGTCCAAGATAAACAATATTCATCATAAGGCGTCTGCTGTAATTTCCAAAAGATATGGGAACATGTACCTTTTTGCTGAAAAGAAAAAGAATCGCAAAGGCACAGGATGCCATCTGAGAAATAACAGTTGCAATGGCTGCTCCGGCAACATCCATATGGAATAAAAAGATAAAAACCGGATCCAGTATAATATTAGAGACTGCTCCGATAAGGACAGTGGTCATTCCTGCAACAGGGAAGCCCTGACAGTTGATAAAATAATTCAGTCCGGCTGCCATCAGCGCAAAAAAGGTCCCTGCAGTGTAGATTGTCATATAGGTATTGGCATAAGGAAAGGTGATTTCACTTGCACCAAACCATATCAGCAGATGATCTTTCAGCAGAAGAAAGGAAATAGTCAGCAGAACAGAAATGACAGACAGCATCAAAAATGAGTTTGACAGAATCTGTTTTGCCTTTTTAAAATTTTTCTCTCCCAGACGGATTCCAAGAAGAATAGAACCACCAAGCCCAACCAGGGTTCCAAAGGAAGAAAGAAGAGTGACGATGGGACCGCAGACTCCGACTCCGGCCAGAGCCAGTTCTCCGATTTTGGGAATATGTCCGATATACATTCGGTCGATGATGCTGTAAAGCACATTGACAAACTGGGCGATCATTGCCGGAATGGCAAGACGGAATACAAGGGAAGAGATAGGATCCTTTCCCAGATCTGTTGTGTGTTTCATGGTATTTTTAAATCCCCCGACGAAAAAAGTGTGTGGAAATTCCACACCAGATACTACTATAGCAGAAGTAAGGAAGCGATTCAACTGATAAAAACGGGAGATTAATCAGAAAACAGCACAAAAACATCTATGAGTTTTCGTGCAATATTCTGATTTTATGATCAGTGAAAAAATAAACTTGCAAGGACCCTCCAAATATGATAATATTCCTTTCAAAGAAAAGGGAGTAGCGGCCATGAATGAAAACAAGATTGTTTTTCAGAAAGTGGTACATATTTGCGTCAGTACGGTATCTGAATTATCATAAGGATATCCGCGATATGAAGTAAGCAGCAAGACTTTTGTTTTGAGGCAGAATATGATCTGTCCGAAATGAAAGTCTTTTTCTTTTCTTTAAACATCAGAAAAGCCCTGAAAGGACATATCTGAGCCTCAGAAAAGATATATCTGTATGTTCAAAAGAAAGGGCAGCAAGGAGGATGCAGATGGAGGAATTTAATAATAACAATATGAATATGAAAAAGAAATGGTCCCCCAGAAAGCCAAAAGCAGGAAGGCATATAAAAAAAGCTGCAGTCATTGCGGCATCTGTGGCAGTTGTGGGACTGCTTGCAACCGATTGTACCTATCAGATTCAGGAACAGGAGCAGGCGGTATTGTCTACGTTGGGTGTTCCAAAAGCGGTAACGGAAACAGGACTTCATTTTAAGCTACCGCTGATCCAGAAGGTACATAAGGTAAATACTACGATTCAGGGATTTCCTATTGGATATAATCAGCAGAATAATGATGTGGTGGCAGAGGAAGGAATCATGATCACTTCAGATTATAATTTCATTGATGTGGATTTCTTTGTAGAGTACAGAATCACAGAACCGGTAAAATATCTTTATACATCCCAGCAGCCGGAGGATATTCTGAAAAGTATTTCTCAGAGCTGTATACGTACGGTGATCGCCAGCTACACAGTGGATGATGTTCTGACTACGGGAAAAAGCGAGATTCAGGCAAAGATCAAGGATATGATCATGAAAAAAATGGAAGAGCAGGATGTGGGAATTCAGCTTGTGAATATCACCATCCAGGATTCTGAACCGCCTACACAGGAGGTTATGAAAGCATTTAAAGCTGTTGAGACAGCGAAACAGGGAAAAGAAACAGCAGTCAATAATGCAAACAAATACAGAAACGAGAAGCTTCCGGAAGCCGAGGCACAGGCGGATCAGATTGTTCAGGATGCGGAAGCTCAGAAACAGGTTCGTATCAACGAGGCAGAGGCAGAAGTGGCAAGATTTAACGCTATGTATGAGGAGTATGTAAAAAATCCGACAGTGACAAAACTCCGTATGTTTTATGAAACCATGGAGGATGTGCTGCCGGGTATGAAGATTGTGATTGATAACGGTGATGGTACTCAGAAGGTACTGCCTTTGGATTCTTTTACCGGAGAAGGAGCACAGGAAGCAGAAAACGTCCAGAGTGCAGATGATGCTTTACAGACTCAGGATGGAACAACAGATGGACAGACAACTCAGGGAGGTGAATAAATATTATGAAAAAGAAAAAAGTTCTGATAGGTATTGCCGGAGTTTTTGTATTTGCAGCAGCTCTTACATCAATTACGGTAACTAAGCAAAACGAATATAAGCTGATCCGTCAGTTTGGAAAGGTACAGCGTGTTATCGACAAGCCGGGTATCAGCCTCAGGATACCGGTGGTGGAAACTACGGCAACATTGCCAAAACAGACTCTTCTTTATGATCTGGCACCCTCTGATGTTATCACAAGAGACAAGAAGACCATGATCACAGACAGCTATGTAATATGGAGAATCTCTGATCCATTGAAATTTGCAAGGACACTGAATTCTTCCATTGAAAATGGAGAAAGTCGTATCAATACAGCTGTATATAATGCAACAAAAAATGCCATCAGCAGCATGTCTCAGGACGAAGTTATCACAAGCCGGGATGGAGAACTTGCAGAAATGGTTATGGGATCTGTAGAAAACAATATGGAGCAGTACGGGATTTCTGTAATGCTGTTTGATACCAAGCAGCTGGACCTTCCAGATGATAATAAGGAAGCGGTTTATGAACGGATGGTATCTGAAAGAGATAACATTGCAGCTACCTATACGGCACAGGGTAATTCCGAGGCAAAGGTGATCCGTAATACAACAGATAAAGAAGTTGCCATCCAGATTTCAGAAGCAAAGAAAAAAGCGGAAATTCTGGAAGCAGAAGGAGAGCAGGAATACATGAAGATTCTTGCCAGCGCTTACGGGGAAGAAGGAAGAAGCGATTTCTATTCATTTGTAAGAAGTCTTGATGCTTTGAAGAATTCTATGAAGGGTGAAGACAAAACTGTGATCCTTTCGGCAGATTCTCCAATCGCACAGATTTTTCAGGGAAATGCAGGCGCAGCAGAATAAAGAAGCTGGAAACCATAGCACCATAAAATAGAAAATAATAAAGGAACAGCAGGACTGGAACGTGGAAACGGGAAGGTACCTGCTGTTTTAAAAAAATATTAAAAAAGTACTTGCAATCCGTATGCTTTGGTGCTACACTATAATGCGAACGCGCTATGAGTGCGTCCGTAACTGCAGATTCAAGTCGAAACTACGAGAGGAGGATTTCCAGTGAAAGTAAGATCATCTGTAAAACCGATCTGTGAGAAATGCAAGATCATCAAAAGAAAAGGATCTATCAGAGTAATCTGTGAAAATCCAAAACACAAACAGCGCCAGGGCTAATGCCGGTAGTTTGTGAAACGTGCGGCTGCAGTTTGATACACCCGGAAGGGTTGTTCGGACTGTTTGAATTTTATCAAAGCATGTATTGCCTAATACCGAGAGGCAACAGCAGCTTAACCAGCTGCAATTTCGGAAAGGCTGTCTTACGCCAAAGACGGCTGGGTGTTTTACCGAGGCACCCCAATTAGGAAACTAGAAACAGGAAGCATATCTGAAGATTCACCCCATTTCACCTTGCGAGAGCAAGTGGTGTACGCAGAAGGCTTTCAAAACAGAAAATGGAGGAAACAGTACATGGCTCGTATAGCTGGTGTAGACTTACCAAGAGAAAAACGTATTGAAATCGGCCTTACCTATATTTATGGTATCGGCAGACCAAGCGCAGACAAAATTCTTGCGCAGGCAAATGTAAATCCTGACACACGTGTCAGAGATCTTACCGATGATGAAGTAAAGAGAATCAGCGCTGTCATTGATGAAACAATGATGGTAGAAGGTGATCTTCGTCGTGAAATCGCTCTGAATATCAAGAGACTGCAGGAAATCGGATGCTACAGAGGAATCCGTCATCGTAAAGGACTTCCGGTTCGTGGTCAGAAGACTAAGACTAATGCAAGAACACGCAAAGGTCCGAAGAGAACAGTAGCAAACAAGAAAAAATAATTCGTAACATATAGTATATTTCAAATAAAGGAAAGCGTAGGTTAGTTTTAAAATGGCAAAAGCAACCAGAAAAACGACAACAAAACGTCGTGTCAAGAAAAACGTTGAACACGGACAGGCACATATCCAGTCTTCTTTCAATAACACAATCGTTACTCTGACTGATAGCGAAGGAAACGCTCTTTCATGGGCAAGTGCCGGTGGTCTGGGATTTAGAGGTTCAAGGAAATCTACTCCTTATGCAGCGCAGATGGCAGCAGAGACTGCAACAAAAGCTGCTCTGATCCATGGATTAAAAACTGTTGATGTTATGGTAAAAGGACCGGGATCAGGCCGTGAAGCTGCAATTCGTGCACTTCAGGCATGTGGTCTTGAAGTAACAAGTATCCGTGACGTAACACCGGTTCCGCATAACGGATGCCGTCCACCAAAACGCAGAAGAGTCTAATTAAGGAGGAAGCTTGAAATGGCAGTAAACAGAGTGCCTGTACTGAAAAGATGCAGATCCCTTGGTCTGGATCCAATTTACTTAGGAATTGATAAAAAATCCACAAGACAGTTAAAACGTGCAAACAGAAAAATGTCTGAGTACGGTTTACAGTTAAGAGAAAAACAGAAAGCAAAATTCATCTACGGTGTTCTTGAGAAACCTTTCCGTAACTACTACAAGAAAGCAGACAGAATGCCGGGCCAGACAGGTGAAAACCTGATGGTTATGCTTGAGACAAGACTTGATAACGTAATCTTCCGTATGGGATTTGCAAGAACAAGACGTGAAGCTCGTCAGATCGTTGACCACAAGCATGTACTTGTAAACGGTAAATGTGTAAACATTCCGTCTTACCTTGTAAAAGCCGGAGACACAATCGAGATCAAAGAAAAATGCAAAGGTTCCGAAAGATACAAAGGAATCCTGGAAGTAACAGGCGGAAGACTTGTTCCGGAGTGGCTTGATGTAAATCAGGATGCTCTCAGCGGAACTGTAAAAGAGCTTCCAAACAGAGAAGTAATTGATGTACCTGTAGACGAGATGCTTATCGTCGAGCTGTACTCTAAGTAAAGCATAGAAGTTAAGGTGCAACTGAGCTTTTATGCGATCCCCAAACAATGCCCAGGCATAGTTTGGGGATACTACATTAAAAGTATGACGCAGCTTTCCAGAAGGAGGGAGCCTTATAGTGTTTGATTTTAATAAACCAAAAATCGAAATTACCGAAATATCCGAAGATAAGAAATTTGGCAGATTCGTAGTGGAACCGCTGGAAAGAGGTTATGG
>JAPFCU010000071.1 GCA_026169535.1 Blautia sp. | reverse complement strand
TATTATCCTGTTATCAGTATGACAGACGGCACAGTGGAACAAAAAGGATGGCTTCCTCTGGGCGGCTACCGGATCGGCATCCGTTCTCCTCATGGGGGATATTTTTATTATGCGCATCTTTCCGGATATGAAGCAAATATCGGAAAAGGGCAGACGGTTGCTGCCGGAGACATTCTGGGATATATGGGAAATACCGGATACGGATCTGAGGGAACCAGAGGGAAATTTCCGGTACATCTTCATCTGGGAATTTATATTGAAGGTCCCTTTCAAAAAGAACTGAGCGTAAATCCATACTGGCTTCTGAAAATTTTTGAGAAAAAAATCAGAAACTATACATATTAAATTACATAATCTTTTAAAAGTATGCTATAATATGCAGGAGTATCAAAGTGTACTCCGGTATTTTCCTGTAAGGAGTGAATGATATGGAAATACAGTTATGGAGAAGTATTTTATGCCCGTATGAGCTTGCTGTCCGGGAATTGACAGTAAAGTTTGAGCATATCATAGAGGAACATAGACAGAATGATCTGTATTCCCCTATAGAGCAGGTGAGAGGCCGGGTCAAGAGTGTGACCAGCATCCTGGAAAAGATGCAGCGCAAACATATTCCTATGGAACGTATGGAGGAGGAAGTAGAGGATATTGCCGGCATTCGAATCATATGTCAGTTTGAAGAAGATATTGATACAGTTGCAGCTCTGATTCAGAAACGCAGTGACATGCAGATAAAAAGTGAAAAGAATTATTTGAAACATATTAAGCAGAGCGGCTACAGAAGCTATCATCTGATTATTTATTATACGGTGGAAACCATTGAGGGACCAAAAACCATTCAGGCGGAAATCCAGATCCGTACGATGGCAATGAATTTCTGGGCAACTATTGAGCATTCTCTGCAATATAAATATAAAGGTGAGATGCCTCTGCATGTGGCAGAACGTCTCAGCAAGGCGGCGGATGCCATTA
This sequence comes from Blautia sp., assembly GCA_026169535.1. GTDB lineage: Bacteria > Bacillota > Clostridia > Lachnospirales > Lachnospiraceae > Blautia_A. The sequence continues at coordinate 143,809 of JAPFCU010000071.1, read as the reverse complement.
TCGCACTGGATCAGGAAATGTCTTCTGTGCGAAACGAAATCATGGATGCGCAGAATTCTTCCAGAATGCAGTCCAATCTTGTAAAAGATATTCTTTCCAGTATTGAGAATCTTTATAAGATTTCCAATAAACGAGAGGTAGAAAAGATTCAGAACGAGTTCCTTCGTGTATTCCAGACCAAGGATCTTCAGCAGCTTGAGCGCTTCCACAGACAGCTTGATATTATTGCAGAGGGCTACCGCGCTCAGTCAGTAGCAAATTAGGAGCAAAATACATGCATAAATTTTTACCAGTAACAGCAAAGGAAATGAAAGACAGGGGATGGAACCAGGTAGATTTTGTCTATCTGACAGGAGATGCCTACGTGGATCATTCTTCTTTTGGCTGTGCCATCATAAGCCGGCTTTTAGAGAGCCGGGGCTATCGGGTCGGGATTATATCCCAGCCCGACTGGCGTAAAAAAGAAAGTATCCAGGTGTTTGGGGAACCGCGCCTGGGTTTTCTTGTGACAGCCGGAAATATGGATTCTATGGTGAACCATTATACAGTTTCAAAAAAACATCGGCAGAAGGATGCCTATTCTCCGGGAGGTAAAATGGGTCTCCGACCGGATATGGCAACAGTAGTCTACAGCAATCTGATTCGCCAGACTTATAAAAATACACCGATCATACTGGGTGGGATTGAGGCAAGTCTCAGAAGACTGGCTCATTATGACTACTGGCAGGATCAGGTACGCAGAAGCATTCTGCTGGATTCCGGTGCAGATCTGATCTCTTATGGGATGGGGGAGCATTCTATTCTTGAGATTGCAGAAGCACTTGACAGTGGACTGCAGGTTGGAGAGATCACCTATATTCCGGGAACAGTTTATAAAAGTAAGACACTGGATATGGTATATGATCCAATTGTCCTTCCGTCTTATGAGAAAATCCGGGATAATAAAAAAGCTTATGCAGACAGTTTTGCGGTTCAGTACAAAAATACAGATCCTTTTACCGCGAAACCGCTGGCAGAGGATTATGGTACAAGAGGATATGTGATTCAGAATCCCCCTGCCAAACCATTGACACAGCAGGAGATGGATGATGTTTATGATCTTCCTTTTACCGGAACCTGGCATCCGATGTATGACAGTCAGGGAGGAATCCCTGCTCTTGAAGAAATCCGGTTCAGTCTTACCAGTAACCGGGGATGCTTTGGAAGCTGCAGTTTTTGTGCACTTACTTTTCATCAGGGACGGATACTTCAGACAAGGAGCCATGATTCTATCATAAAAGAAGCTATACATATGACAGAGGATCCGGCATTTAAAGGATATATTCATGATGTTGGAGGCCCAACCGCAGATTTTCGCCAGCCTTCCTGTGAGAAACAGCTGACAAAAGGTGTCTGCCAGAATCGTCAGTGTCTTTTTCCGGAACCGTGTAAAAATCTGACTGCAGATCACAGTGATTATGTAGCACTTCTTCGTAAGCTCCGCAAGATCCCGAAGGTCAAAAAAGTATTTATCCGTTCGGGTGTTCGTTTTGATTATGTAATGGCAGATAAAAGTCCTGTTTTTTTACAGGAGCTTGTGAAGTACCATATCAGCGGGCAGCTCCGGGTTGCACCGGAACATGTATCCGATCAGGTACTTCGTTATATGGGCAAACCATCTCATCAGGTTTATGAGAGATTTTTAAAGGCTTATGAGAAGGCAAATGCAAAAACAGGTCAGAAACAGTATGCCGTACCGTATTTCATGTCTTCCCATCCAGGCTGTACAGTGAAAGATGCGGTGAAGCTTGCCGAGTATGTTCGTGATCTTGGATTTACGCCGGAACAGGTACAGGACTTTTATCCAACACCATCTACACTTTCTACCTGTATGTATTATACAGGGATCCATCCTCTTACAGGGGAGAAAGTATATGTTCCAAAAGATCCACATGAAAAAGCTATCCAGCGAGCTTTGATGCAGTATAAAAATCCTGCAAACAGAGTCCTTGTATTGGAGGGGCTTAAACTGGCGGGACGGATGGATCTGGTGGGATTTGGCCCCAAATGTTTGATACGCCCGGAGCGTGGGAGCACCGGAGAAAAAACAAAAAACAGGAAACAGACAGGAAAAAACCATAACAGAAAAACTATACGTCATACCCATCAGAAGAAAAAGAAATAATATATCAAGGAGTATTACATGAGCAAAAAAAATACTGGAAAATCAGCAAGAAAAGGTCAATTTGGCTATATTGCAGCGGAAAAGAAAAGGAAACTGATCATCACAGCCATTTTGTTTGCGGTTCCTCTTCTGATATTTTTTACTGCGTTTCTATATTTTAAAACAAGACTGACAATATGGACAGTTGTTGCTGTGGTAGGATGTCTTCCTGCCTGTAAGATGATGGTCAACCTGATCATGCTGTTTCGGTCCCCGTCCATGGAGAAGTCTGTGTATGAGCAGATCCAGGAACACTGCGGTGACCTGGTCATGTCTTATGAGATGTATATGACTTTTTATGAAAAAAGCGCCTTTATTGATGCATTTGCCATCTGTGGAAATCTGGTGGTAGGATACAGCAGCGATCCGAAGATTGATGTAGCTTTTATGGAAAACGAAGCACAGAAAATCCTGAAAGGAAATGGATACCGGGCCACGGTTAAGATTTTTAAAGACCTGAAACCTTTTCTGGAACGTCTGGATTCTATGAATGAGCACAGAGAATCACTGGAAGAGGGAATTAAATTCCGTCCGGACGAACGTTATCCGGAATTATCAAGAAATGAACTGATCCGCCATACAATTCTGGCGATCTGTCTGTAGGTGAATTATGAAACAGTTTATGATCAATCAAAATGAAGCAGGGCAGCGTTTTGATAAATATCTGGCAAAGCTTCTTCGAGAAGCGCCCAAGAGTTTTCTTTATAAAATGCTTCGTAAAAAAAATATTACCCTGAATGGAAAAAAAGCATCCGGAAACGAAAAATTGTCTGTTGGAGATGAAATCAGGATTTTTTTAAGTGATGATACCTATCTGAAATTCAGCGGTACGGAGAAAGCACCCAGAGCAGAAACAAAGCTGGATATTCTTTATGAAAACAGTCATATACTTTTGATCAATAAACCAGCGGGAATGCTTTCTCAGCCTGATGACAGCGGAGATCCGTCTCTGGTAGAATATGTGACAGGATATTTACTGGGAACAGGCAGTATAACAGAAGAGGAACTTACAACTTTCAGACCTTCTGTATGCAATCGTCTGGATAAAAACACCAGTGGTATTGTGGCAGCAGGAAAAAGTCTTTCCGGCCTTCAGGAGCTCTCGGAACTTTTTCATGACAGAACTATACATAAAGATTATCTGTGTGTGGTGAAAGGTGTTCTGAAAGAAAAATGTCACATGAAAGGTTATCTGAAAAAAGATGAAAAACAGAATAAGGTAACCATTTATAAAACTCCAGAAGAAGATGCTCAGCTCATTGAAACGGTGTACACCCCGCTGGGCAATAATGGAAGAGTAACCCTTCTGAAGGTAAGACTGGTAACAGGGCGCACTCATCAGATACGAGCTCATCTTGCGTCTCAGGGTCATCCTCTTATGGGAGATGCTAAATATGGAAACAGAGAATTTAACAGGAGTCTCCGTGAAAAATATGGGCTGAGACATCAGCTTCTGCATGCATACTGTCTGACGTTTCCAAAACTTTCCGGATGTCTGGAAAGCATATCCGGAAAATGTTTTTATGCGGAACCGCCGGAATTATTTACTTATATCATCAAAGAAGAACAGTTAGAGGAGAGTTATCATGAAAATCTGGAATGAAATCTGGGATTATGTAAAAATGATCGTTATTGTGGTTGTGATTGTACTTTTTGTGAATAATTTTGTACTTATTAATGCAAAAATTCCTTCAGAATCTATGGAGAATACCATTATGACCGGTGACCGTGTCTTTGGTTTCCGTCTGGCATATGGAATCAATGCAGATATTTTTGGGAATCGTATTTCTAAAAAAATGAAGGATCCGGAGCGTTTCGACATTATCATTTTCAAATATCCGGACGATGAGAGTCAGCTTTTTATCAAGCGTCTGATCGGTCTTCCGGGAGAAACTGTGGAGATACGTGACGGAAAAGTATATATCAATGGGGCACAGGAACCTCTGGATGACAGTTTTGTGCCGGAGACACCAAGAGGAGACTACGGACCTTATGTAGTTCCGGAAAATTCCTATTTCATGCTTGGAGATAACCGTGAAAATTCCAGGGATTCCAGATTTTGGGACAACACCTTCGTTAGATTTGATCAGATTGTCGGAAAAGCAATCGTACGCTATTTCCCGTCTATCAAAATGCTGAAGTAACCATGGCGTGGGTAAGCAGAGGCCTCCGGGGTTCAACCCTGGAGGAACTGGTCAATCGTACAAATGAGCAGTATGCAGAAAAGAAGCTGGCGCTGATCCAGAAGATTCCTACGCCTATTACACCTGTAAAAATGGACAAAAGTCATCATCAGATCACACTGGCTTATTTTGAGCAGAAAAGTACTGTGGATTATATTGGAGCTGTACAGGGCATCCCTGTATGCTTTGATGCAAAAGAATGCCGCACAGATACCTTCCCTTTAAGTAATATCCACCGCCATCAGGTGGAGTTTATGCAAGCGTTTGAAGAACAGGGAGGAATTGCTTTTTTTCTGCTTTTTTTCAGCAGTGAGGATCTTTTTTATTATCTGCCCTTAAGACTGCTGCTTAGATTCTGGGACAGGATGGAGCAAGGGGGACGAAAGAGTTTTCGAAGAGAAGAATTGGAAGAATGTTTTTATCTGCCACGGCAGAGTGGATTTTTTGTACCGTATCTGGAAGGTATAAAAACAGATCTGAATTTGCGGGATTGACAAGCTCTTTTTTATTTACTATAATTTTAGATATTTCATATAGTAATATGGTAGCGAACTAAAGCAAATTTCGGGAGGATAAGAGTATGCAGAGGATTTTTCACACTCCAGAGGGAGTCCGGGATATCTACAGCAGGGAATGTGCACAGAAACATCAGCTGCAGGAGCGAATCCGGAAAGTTTTTCAAGGATATGGATATGATGAGATTGAAACACCGACGTTTGAATATTTTGAGGTATTCAGCAGGGAAGTAGGAACTGTTCCTTCCAGGGACCTTTATAAATTTTTTGACCGGGAAGGGAATACCCTTGTTCTGCGGCCTGACTTTACACCATCTGTTTCCAGAGCCTGTGCCACATATTTTTCTCCGGAAACAGAAGTAATCACATTATCGTATACAGGACAGGCTTTTGTGAACAGCTCCAGGTATCAGGGCAGATTAAAAGAAACCACTCAGATGGGTGTAGAGCGTATTGGTGATGATTCCCCGGAAGCAGATGCGGAGCTTCTCGCTATGACAGTAGAGTGCCTTCTGGCGTCAGGATTAAGAGAATTTCAGGTAAGTGTGGGACAGGTGGACTATTTCAGGTCTCTTCTCCGGGAAGCTGCTCTGGATGAGGAAGCAGAAGAACATCTTCATGAACTGATCGCAAAAAAAAATTATTTCGGAGTAGAAGAGCTGGTTGGAGAACAGAAACTTGATCCAAAGCTTTCCACAGCGCTGCAGCAGATACCTCATTTATTTGGATCCAGAGAGATTCTGGATAAAGCACGTTCTTTTACCGATAATCCTATGGCTGTCCGGGCAGTAGAGCGTCTGGAAAAAATTTATGATATCCTGAAAATTTATGGATATGAAAAATATATCAGTTTTGATTTTGGAATGGTAAGTAAGATCCAGTACTATACAGGCATTATTTTTCAGGCATATACTTATGGTACAGGAGAACCTCTTGTAAAAGGAGGCCGCTACAATGACCTTCTGAAGCATTTTGGTACTCCGGCGGCTTCCATTGGCTTCGTTATTGTGATAGACAGCCTTCTTACTGCACTGTCAAGACAGAAGATCGAAACTTTCCAGGGGGAAGAGCCGTATGTGCTGACTTATACAGAAGATATTCTGGAAGAGGTGGTGGCAAAAGCACAGAGACTGAGAAAAGAAGGCAGGCGGGTAGCCCTGCGGAAAGTAAAGGAGGGCTGCTGAAATGAGATATCTGACGATCGCTCTGACAAAAGGACGTCTGGCTCAGAAAACTTTGGATATTTTTGAAAAGATTGGAATCACCTGTCAGGAAATCCGTGATAAAGAATCGCGAAAACTGATCTTTGTCAATGAGGAACTGAAATTGAAATTCTTTCTTGCAAAAGGACCAGATGTTCCCACCTATGTAGAATATGGCGCGGCAGACATTGGAATTACAGGGAAGGATACCATTCTTGAGGAAGGACGGAAACTTTACGAGGTTATGGATCTGGGATTTGGGACCTGCCGGATGTGTGTGTGCGGTCCGGAAAGTGCCAGAGAACTTTTGCATAATAATCAGCTGATCCGGGTAGCTACAAAATATCCTAATATTGCCAAAGACTATTTTTACAACAAAAAGCATCAGACAGTAGAGATCATAAAGCTGAACGGTTCTATTGAACTGGCTCCTATTGTAGGGCTTTCCGAGGTAATCGTGGACATTGTGGAAACCGGGAGCACACTAAAAGAAAACGGCCTGAAAGTATTGGAAGAGGTTTGTCCTCTTTCTGCAAGAATGATTGTAAATCAGGTGAGTATGAAAATGGAAGATGAGCGGATCCGGAAACTGATCAGTGATTTTCGCAGTGTAATAAAAAACTGATCTGCTCAAGTACTTACAGAAGGGATGGGAGAAAATATGCGGATCGTATCGCTTACAAAAGAAACAACAAAGGATATTCTTGAGGATCTTCTGAAAAGAAGCCCTAATAATTATGGAAATTATGAAGCTGCTGTTGCAGAAATTTTAGATAAAGTGCGTTCAGAAGGAGACAGCGCTCTTTTTGCCTATACCAGGGAATTTGATAAAACAGAGATCACAAAAGAAACCATCCGGGTAACGGAAGAAGAAATCAGAGAGGCTTATGATGCCGTTGATCCGGCTCTGGTGGGCGTAATCCGAAAAGCATTGGTAAATATCAGAGATTATCATGAAAGGCAGAAGCAGAATAGCTGGTTTACCTCTTCTGAAGAAGGAACTATGCTTGGGCAGAAAGTAACTCCTCTTCAGCGTGTAGGAGTTTATGTTCCCGGGGGAAAGGCTGTTTACCCGTCTTCTGTGCTTATGAATATCGTCCCGGCAAAAGTAGCCGGAGTAGACCGGATCGTGATGACGACTCCTCCGGGAAAAGACGGAAAAGTAAATCCTTCTACTCTGGTAGCTGCCAGGGAAGCAGGGGCAGATGAAATTTATAAGGCAGGCGGCGCACAGGCAGTAGGAGCCCTTGCTTATGGTACCGAGAGCATTCCTAAAGTGGATAAGATTGTAGGACCTGGAAATATTTTTGTGGCGCTTGCAAAAAAAGCGGTCTACGGTCATGTGAGCATCGATTCCATTGCCGGTCCCAGCGAAATACTGATCCTGGCTGATGACAGCGCTAATCCGCGCTTTGTGGCGGCTGATCTTCTTTCCCAGGCAGAACATGATGAACTTGCGTCAGCAATCCTGATCACTACAAGCAGAAAGCTGGCAGAGAAGGTCAGCTATGAGGTGGAGGAATTTGTCAAAGTCCTTTCCCGCAGAGAGATCATACAGAAATCTCTGGATAATTTTGGATATATACTGATTGCGGAGAATATGGATGAAGCAATCGATGCCGCCAATGCCATTGCGTCGGAACATATGGAGATTGTCACAAAGAATCCTTTTGAAGTTATGCTGAAGGTAAGAAATGCAGGAGCGATCTTTATTGGAGAATACAGTTCTGAACCTTTGGGGGATTATTTTGCAGGTCCGAACCATGTACTTCCTACAAATGGAACCGCTAAATTTTTCTCTCCTCTTTCTGTAGATGATTTTGTAAAAAAATCAAGCATTGTATATTATTCCAGGGAAGCACTGAAAAAGATTCATAAAGATATTGAGCAGTTTGCTTCGTCAGAACAGCTGACTGCACATGCAAATTCTATTGCAGTACGTTTTGAAAATGAGCAGACAGGAGAGGAATTATGACAAGAGAGGCATCGATCCAGAGAAATACAAAAGAAACAGAGATCAAGCTGAAACTGAAACTTGATGGGAATGGATATTCCGATATTATTACAGGTGTGGGATTTTTTGATCATATGCTGGATGGATTTACAAGACATGGTTTATTTGATCTTTGTATCCGCGTCCATGGAGATCTGCATGTAGATGATCACCATACGATAGAAGATACCGGCATTGTTCTGGGAACGGCCATCAAAGAAGCTGTGGGAGATAAAAAAGGGATCCGGCGGTTTGGAAGCTGTATCCTTCCCATGGATGAGGTATTAGTTCTTTGTGCAGTGGATCTTTCCGGACGCCCCTGTTATTCTTCAGATGCAGTATTTTCTTCAGAACGTATTGGTGATATGACAGCAGAAATGGTAAAAGAATTCTTTTATGCTGTTTCTTACAGTGCAGGCATGAATCTGCATTTTAAAGTACTTACCAATGGAAACAGCCATCATCTGGCAGAGGCAATGTTTAAAAGTTTTGCCAAAGCTCTTGATCAGGCGACTTCCTTTGATCCAAGGATCACAGATGTACTTTCTACAAAGGGAAGCCTGTAGCAATGTGATGAAAAGGAGAAATATTATGGATAATAAACAAATGATCCCCTGTCTTTACCTGGAATCAGGAAGAGCGGTAACAGGATTCGGACAGAGAAATCTTTTTGGTGACGGAGACGTGGAAAGACTTGCAGGTATGTACAGTGATAATGGGGCGGATCAGATTCTTATTTTTGACTTTTCTTCCGACGATATGGAACATGAAAAAGCCATTGCCAGAATCAAAGCAATCTGTGAAGCTTCGGAGATTCCGGTGATGGCAGCCGGAAACATCAACCGAATGGAAGACGTAAAAAAACTGATCTATGCCGGCTGTGCAAAAGTCGCTCTTAATTTTTCCAAACAGAGTAATATTGATCTTCTGGAAGAAATGTCCAAACGTTTTGGCAGGGAAAAGATGTATGTATGCGTTTCATCCCCGGAGGAATTTACAGACAATAAGGAACTGATCGAAAATTATGCAGGAGGGATTCTTGCTCTTGATGCTGTTCAGGATTCCGTGGCAGCAGTTTCTTCCATGCAGGTAATTCTGCATACAGAGGAAAATCATGAACCAGAACTGCTTGATCTGCTGAAACATTCTGCAGTCGGTGGACTCAGCGGAGCTTTTGTAAGTGCTGCAGATACGGATCTTGTACATTTTAAAGATGCATGTAAAAAAGAAGGAATTCCGGTGGATATCTGTGAAAGCGCCATTAAATGGTCTGAGTTTAAGTTGAACAGTGATGGCCTGATCCCGGTTGTGGTGCAGGACTATAAAACAGATGAAGTTCTTATGGTAGCATATATGAATGAGGAGGCGTTTCAGGCTACACTCCATACAGGAAAAATGACTTACTGGAGCAGAAGCCGTCAGGAACTTTGGCTGAAAGGCGCGACTTCCGGACATTTTCAGTATGTAAAATCATTAACACTGGATTGTGATAATGATACGATTCTTGCAAAGGTTGCACAAACAGGCGCTGCCTGTCATACCGGAAACAAAACCTGTTTTTTCCAGCCTCTGATGAAAAAAGAATATAATGATGCCAATCCTCTTCGTGTGTTCCAGGATGTGTATGATGTGATCATGGACAGAAAACTCCATCCGAAAGAAGGTTCCTACACAAACTATCTTTTTGATAAGGGAATCGATAAAATCCTGAAAAAGGTAGGAGAGGAATGTACGGAGATTGTAATTGCTGCAAAAAATCCGGATAAAGATGAAATAAAATATGAAATTTCCGATTTTCTCTATCATGTTATGGTTTTGATGGCAGAAAAAGGAGTTACCTGGGAAGAGATTACCAGAGAACTTGCCAGAAGATAGATGCTTCAGGATTGACCAGGATAGTTTCTCTGGTCATATGTCCTGTTGTACAGGAGAAGTGTATGAAACAAAAGAGAAATTCCCATATAAGAAAAAGTAATTATCACCCGCCTAAAATACAGACAGAAAAGCCTGTCCAGAAAACAGCGCCTCAGCAAAAAAGAAGAGTAGAGCATATTTCTTCAAAAAAGAAAAAGTCTGCGTCTCCACTAAAAGAGAAGTCTGGAAGACAGCTTCCTGAGAAGTATCCTTTGCCAGGAAGACTGATTTTCTGGAAGTGTATTTTAAACAATGTCATATCAGTAAAGCCTGTCCTTCTGTTTCTTATTCTCTGCCTGGCAGGCGGCTCCGGTATCTATATCGTGCATAGACTGAGTTCTCGATTTGCAGGCGGTGGAGACAAAACGATACATGTTTTTTCAAAAAAGACAGAGGAACCTTTGCTTGAAATGGAAAAGACAGAGGAGATATTTTTCAACCCTCATTGTGTGGAGTCTACGAGACCGGAAAACCTGATTTCTTCTACAGAAGTGGAAGTTGACGGCACTGTGCTTGACAGTATTTCTTCCTATACGGCGGACAGTCCAATTTCCTTTAACAAAGGAAATGAATACACAAAGGTGAAAGGGATTGTCACTTTCAGAGGAAATAATTTCCGGGACAGCGCCGCATATGGAAAAGCCTCTCTTGAAAAAAATATATTAAGAGACAAATGGTCCAGAGATACCGGATCGCTTTCTTCTCAGGGAACGGTCTGGACCGGAAGCGGGTGGACCGGACAGCCGTTGATGCAGAAGTGGTCAAAAGAAGTAAAGGCTCATATGAACATGTATGACTGGGCAAAAGAAAAAGAAGATCTGGTAGAGGTAATCTATGCCTGCATGGATGGTTATGTATATTTTCTGGATCTGGAAACAGGAAAAGATACAAGAGAACCTCTTTATCTGGGATATACGTTTAAAGGCTCCGGTGCTCTGGATCCCAGAGGATATCCGATCCTTTATGTAGGTGCAGGTTATAACAGTGACCAGGGAACAGCAAGAGTGTTTGTGATCAATCTTCTGGACTGCAGCACGATGTATACCTTTGGAGATAACGATCCCTTTTCTCTTAGAGGCAGCTTAAGCTTTTTTGATTCTTCTGCTTTGGTGGACGGGGAAACGGATACTCTGATCTATCCAGGAGAAAATGGTATTTTGTATCTGATCAAGCTGAACACCCAATATGACCCGGAAGCAGGAACTCTGTCCATCCATCCGGGAAAAATTGTTAAATGGCATTATTATGGAACCAGATCCAGTACAGAATCTTTCTGGGTGGGTATGGAAGTCAGTGCTACTGTATACAAAAACTACCTGTTTACATCAGATAATGGCGGTAATCTGATGTGCCTTGATCTGAATTCAATGGAACTTGTATGGGTTCAGGATATCCTGGATGACTCCAATTCTACACCGGTGCTGTCTATTGAGGATGGACATCTTTATCTTTATGTAAGTACTTCTTTCCGCCTGGGATGGCGAAGTTACGACCAGGCAACAGTACCGGTATGGAAGATCAATGCGGAGACAGGTGAGATCATCTGGCAGACAGATTATCAGTGTTATACAGATGATGGTGTGTCAGGAGGTGTCCAGTCTACCATTGCTGCAGGAAAAAATGATCTTAAGGATTATGTATATGTAACAGTATCTAAAACAGATGACAATGTAACCGGCGTTCTTCACTGTCTGGACAAAAAGACTGGAAAAATGGTATGGGAACATAAATCCGGCTATGCATGGTCTTCTCCGGTCTGTGTATATGACAAGGATAAGAAGGGACGTGTTATTTACTGCAGCAGCAATGGAAATATGTATCTTCTTAATGGAAAGACCGGTGAAGTACTGGATACGCTTTCTCTCAGCGAAGGCGTGATTGAGGCTTCCCCGGCTGTATACGGAAGTACCGCTGTTGTAGGGACCAGAGACTGTAAGATCTGGGGAATAGAACTGGAATGATTCATCGGGAGGCTTCCGCGCTAAAAGCGGAAGCCTTTTATCCTTTAAAGACATTGACATAATGTAAAAATGGAGAGTACTATGAATAATATATTATTGATAGAAGATGACCTGAGTCTGGTCAACGGGCTTACCTTTGCATTAAAAAAACAAGGATTTGAACTGGTCGTTGCCAGGACGCTCAAAGAGGCAGAAAACCTTTGGGCGGATGGAAAGTATGATCTGCTGGTTTTAGACGTATCACTTCCCGATGGTACCGGATTTGAATTTTGTAAAAAGGTAAGACAGACATCGAAAGTGCCGATTATATTTTTGACAGCAGCCGATGAAGAAATAGATATAATTATGGGTCTGGATATTGGCGGTGACGACTACATTACAAAACCATTTAAACTGGGGGTACTGATATCCAGGGTCAATGCGCTGCTCAGACGGGCAAAAGATTTCAGTACAGAAGACACCATGCTGCAGTCAAATGGAATCAAGGTACATCTATTACAGGGACAGGCATTCAAAAATGACCGGTTACTGGAACTGACAGCGGCAGAATACAAGCTTCTTTGCCTGTTTATGAGAAATCCTAATGTGGTTCTTACCAAAGAGCAGATATTGGACAGGTTATGGGACTGTAATGGAAATTATATTGACAGCAGTACTCTGACGGTATATATTCGCAGGCTGAGAATAAAAATCGAGGACAATCCCGGTGAACCGAAAATGCTGCTGACGGTCAGAGGTATGGGCTATAAATGGAATGTGATAGATTGAGGCTGTTATGAAAATATTTGTAAATCAGGATATAAAAAAATTTTTTCTTGCCTTATCAGCTGTTCTGACAGTGTTTACTGTATTAGCGGAAGTCTGTGTTTATCTGATGTGTTCAAAAGTTTCTCTGTTATTGCTGGTTCTTTCAATATTTATAATGGGAGCATTATGGATTGTTTTTGTCCGATATTTTAAAAAACAAAATAAGTTGATGGAACAGGCAGTATCACAGATTCATGCGTATCTGGATGGAGATACGGATGCACGGATTGAATGCGATCAGGAAGGTGAACTGTATCACCTGTTTCATTCTGTCAATTGTATGGCGGAAGCGCTAAATGCTCATGCGTTAAATGAAGTAAGGGAAAAAGAGTTTTTAAAAAATACCATTTCAGATATCTCCCATCAGTTAAAAACACCTTTGGCAGCGCTGAATATTTACAATGGTTTACTTCAGGAGGAAGCAGAAGCATCTTCAACCGTAAAGGAGTTTGCAGAGCTGTCTGAGCAGGAGCTTGATCGTATTGAAACGTTGGTACAAAATCTTCTCAAGATAACAAGACTGGATGCAGGATCTGTTGTGATTGAAAAATCTGTAGAGAATGTGGCTGATATGATGAGGGATGTTGAACTGCATGTTTTATACCGAGCCAGGCAGGAGCAGAAGAAAGTGACTTTGTCTGGAACTGATACGGTTTTTTTGAATTGTGACCGTGACTGGCTCACAGAAGCCATAGATAACATTGTAAAGAATGCCCTTGACCATACAAAACAGGGAGAGTTTGTTTCTATTGAATGGAAAGAGCTTTCTTCCGGCGTTCAGATCATGGTGAAAGATAATGGCTTCGGCATCCATCCGGAAGATCTGCATCACATTTTTAAACGATTTTATCGAAGTCGCTTTTCTAAGGACAAGCAGGGAATCGGCCTTGGATTACCCCTTGCTAAAGCAATTGTAGAGGCACATGGAGGTATGATCGAAGTTGACAGTGAATTGGGAAAAGGTACAATTTTTACTATAAATTTTTTAAATCCTACAAAATTGTAGGCTGTGTGTAGGCTTGCTGTAATGTTTGGGTGCTATCCTTTCAATTGCAGACAAAGACAGATAAATCTGTCTGTATGAAAAAGTAATTAAGAAAGAGGTGCAGCACTATGAATTTATTAGAAGTTAAAAACATTTGTAAGATCTACGGCAGTGGTGAAACTGCTGTAAAGGCATTGAAAAACATTAATTTTTCTGTCCCAAAAGGGGAGTATGCAGCGATTATCGGGGAAAGCGGTTCGGGAAAAAGTACACTGCTGAATATGATAGGCGCGCTTGATCTGCCTACATCAGGTAAGGTATTTATTGACGGCAAAGATATTTTTTCCATGAATGAACAGAAACTTACCGTATTCCGCCGGAGAAACATTGGATTTATTTTCCAGGCATTTAACCTTATTCCGGAACTTACCGTAGAGCAGAATATTATTTTTCCGCTGTTGTTGGATTACCAAAAGCCGGACAAAGAATATCTGGAGGAATTGCTTACGGTGCTGAATCTGAAAGAAAGACGGAAGCATCTTCCTAGTCAGCTTTCAGGAGGCCAGCAGCAGAGAGTGGCTATTGGCCGCGCGCTGATCACCCGCCCTGCTCTGATTCTGGCTGATGAGCCTACCGGAAATCTGGATACACAAAACAGCCGCGAAGTGATCGCTTTATTGAAAAAGGCATCAAAAAAATACCAGCAGACGATTCTCATGATCACGCATAACCGCAGTATCGCACAAACATCTGACAGGGTACTTCAGGTATCAGATGGTGTACTGACAGATTTCGGGAGGTGTCGGGAGTGAGAAGTTACTTAAGCCTTATTCCAATTTCAGCAAAAGTAAGAAAAAGACAGAACCGAATGACAATTCTGTGTATTATTATTTCTGTACTGCTTGTGACAACGGTTTTCAGTACGGCTGATATGTTTATCCGGACAAAGAGCAGTGAACTTCAGGAAAAACATGGGAACTGGCACATCAGACTGGAAAATATCTCCCAGAGTATGGGACAGGAGATCAGCCAGCGTTCTGATACTGCAGGTGTCGGCTGGGTGGAAGAATTTAATTCTGACGCAGATCAGCCATACTATATCGGAGAGAAAAAAGCCGCTTTATACGGGACTGATAATATCTATTTAAGCCAGCTTTCCAATGCTCTTGAAGAAGGAGTTCTTCCACAAAATGACAGGGAAATTATGCTTAGCTCCAACGCAAAGACTGCCCTGGATGTATCTCTTGGAGACAGGATAACGCTGCAGACTCCTGCCGGAGATACTGAATTTATTATTTCAGGATTCGGCTCAGATAATAAAGATGATTACAGGGGACAGACCTATCTTGTTGCCGTGTATATGACACGAAGTGAATTTGGCGCTCTTATGGAAGAAAATAAAACGGAGACGGATCCAGTCTGTTATGTTCAGTTTCAGGACGCGTCAAAGGCTTCTGGTGCAATTAAGGAATTAAAACAACAGTATCATCTCTCAGGAGAAAGTATTTCTGAGAATACTGCAGTTATGGGACTGACAGGACAAAGCAGCAGTGAGTCTGTGAAAAATATCTATGGATTGGCGATAATCCTGTTTATACTGGTATTGATGGCCGGTATACTGATGATTTCCGGAAGTATGAACAGTAATGTGGCACAAAGGATAAAGTTTTTTGGTATGCTGCGCTGTATTGGGGCAAGTCGTAAACAAATTATCCGTTATGTGCGTTTTGAGGCTTTAAACTGGTGCAAAACTGCTGTTCCTGTTGGTTTATTTGCAGGAATAATGATCAGTTGGGGAATATGTATAATGCTGCGTTATGGGATTGGTGGTGAATTCAGCTCCATGCCAGTTTTGGCAGTCAGTCCGATTGGGCTGCTCAGCGGGGCAGCAGTAGGCGTTGTTACGGTTCTTCTGGCAGCACAGTCACCAGCCAGACGTGCAGCCAGAGTTTCTCCTGTGGCCGCAGTTTCCGGCAATGTGGATTCGACATCTTTTGCAGGCCATACTGTAAACCTGGATTTAGGGAAAGTGGAAAAAGTCCTGGGCATTCATCATGCGTTTACTCCTAAAAAAAACTGGATACTGATGACTTTCAGTTTTTCACTCAGTGTTATTTTATTTTTTAGCTTTTCGGTGGGATTGGATTTTGCACAGGCACTTCTCCCGTCATTGAGGTCGTGGCAGCCGGATATTACGTTTACCGGATATGCAAATGAACAGATATTGAGTCCGGCGCTAGAGGACAGTATTCTCTCTGTTCCAGGAGTAGAGCATGTTTTTGGAAGTGCATATATGGAAAAAGTTTCTGCTGCATCCTCAAGTCAGGGAATTGATTATGTGAATCTGATATCCTACAGTGAATATCTTTTGGACAGTGCACAGGAATGTCTTGTACAGGGCGATCTGTCAGAAATCCATGGAAACAGCGATCAGGTTATGACTGTTTTAAATAAAGATAATCCATTAAAAGTTGGAGATATCATTGAAATAGCAGGACAGAAGCTTAAAATTGCATGTGCTGTGTCTGATGGGATATACCCCAGTGAGTATAGTGTGATCTGTTCTCAGGAAACTTTTGCCAGACTTACAGGCAAAGAAAATTATAGTTTGATCGGTGTACAGTTGCAGGAAAATGCATCAGACGAATCGATAAAGAAGATTGAAAATCTTGCTGGAAGAGATGTGATCTTTGAAGATATGCGCGAAAGGAATAAGCAGGATCACGCAACTTATGCAGCCTCTGTCTTTATTGTGTATAGTTTTCTGGCGATTCTTGCAATGATCACATTGTTTCATATAATCAACAGCATTTCTATGAGTGTCACTGCCCGTAAGAAACAATATGGTGCTATGCGGGCAGTTGGCATGGACAGAAAACAGCTTACGCGAATGATTGCAGCAGAAGCCTTTACTTACACTGCGTCAGGACTTATAGTTGGCTGCAGTACAGGAATTCCGTTAAGTTGGTTTTTGCATACCAGACTGCTTACGAGATACTTTGGAACACCATGGACCCTGCCAATAACCCTGATTGGCATTACGGTGGTGTTTGGCATTGTCTCTGCTGCAGCAGCAGTATATGTGCCGGCAAAGCGGATCTGCAGCATGGAAATTACAGAAGCTGTTAATGAATGGTGATTAGAGAAAGCGGTGCTTTTATAATTGCCTGATAGGAATGTCAGTGGAAGCAAGAACAGCTGTTTTATATTATTACGGAGGCTGATATGAAAGAAAAAATAATGATAATCGAAGATAATCCGTTGATACGGAATGAATTGAAAACGCTTCTGAAAAGCAACAGCTATGAAATAGCGGCTCCGGAGGATTTTTCTGGTGTGATTGACCGGGTCAAAGCAGATCATCCACACTTGATCTTACTGGACATCAAGCTGCCTGGAACCAGCGGATTTTCCCTCTGTTCACAGATCCGCACTTTTTCTCAAGTGCCGATTATTTTTGTAACAAGCTGTACTACGGATATGGATGAATTAAACAGTATTATGCTTGGAGGAGACGCTTTTATCACAAAGCCCTATAACACAGCCATTTTGCTTGCCAAGATTGCTTCTCTGCTGAAAAAAGCCTATCCGGCACAGCAACGAGAACAGATCGTCTATGGAGATGCAGTGCTGCATCTGGAATCCAGCAGTCTGGATTATAATGGGCAGAGGGTAGAACTTACCAAAAACGAATTAAAAATTCTCTATTACCTTTTCAGGAACGGAGGAAAAATCTGTTCTCGCGGAGATATGATTGAATACTTGTGGGACAATCAGCTATATGTAGATGATAACGCTTTGAGCGTCAATATCAACCGCATCCGGGAGAAGCTGACGGGCATCGGTTTGAGAGATTTTATAAAGACTAAGCATCGGCAGGGGTACACAATATGAACAGCATACAATATTGGAAAAACAGGCTGCCATTTCTTTTGACAAATCTGGTCTGTATGGCTGCACTTACTGTATTTCTGATGGCCTGCGGCAATTCTGTTTCTGCCGTAGTATTGATTCTGACTGTCTGGACATTGATTTTGTTGTCTGGACTTACTTTTACTTACTGGAAACGAAAACGGCAAATGAAAAAACTTCTGGCTATGGCGGAACAGCTTTCAGAGAGATATCTTATTTCCGAAGTTATGGAACTGCCGGAACAGGCTGAGGACCAGGTTTACTATCAACTTTTGAAAATGGCCGGAAAATCCATGTTGGAGCAGATTGGAGAGGTCGAGCGGGAACGCCTGGAGTATAAAGAATACATTGAGCAATGGATTCATGAAATCAAAACGCCCATTACTGCCATGAAACTTCTGTGTGAAAACCACCGGACGGCCTGGACAAAAGAACTTCTGCTGGAACTGGAAAAGACCAATCGCTTTACCGAACAGGCGCTTTATTACGCACGCAGTGAACATACAGAGAAAGATTATTCTGTCCGGGAAATAGCTCTGTCCCAGGTGGTGCATCAGGCGATTGCAGATAATAAATATATGCTGCTTCAAAGTGGCGTTCATCTGGAAGTGGCGGAAATACAGGATATGGTTTATTCTGATGAAAAATGGGTACGGTTCATTCTGAATCAATTGATTTCCAATGCGGTTAAATATCGGAAAGAGAATCCAATCTTTCATATTTATGCCTGCAGGCAGCAGAATCAAATTATTCTTGTAGTGGAAGATAACGGAATCGGGATTGCTGCATCCGATCTTTCTCGTGTCTTCGAAAAAGGATTTACCGGTCAGAATGGCCGACTGATCCATCAGTCCACGGGAATCGGCCTGTACCTGTGCAAACGTCTCTGTGAAAAACTGGGTATTGGTATTACGGTAAAGTCGTCGGAACAGGGCACAGCCGTTTTCCTTTCTTTTCACATCAACTGTCTGATCCAGGAAGTGCAGAACTGAAAATTGTTCTGCACTTCTTACATTTTTGTTAGAACTCTGTAAGAAAACCTGATACAAACAAAGACGTTTTTATTCTACAATAGAGATCAGAGGTGATAAAGATGAAAGAAATTTTGAAACTGAATCATATCCAAAAATATTACGGAAATGGCGGGAATGTTACAAAAGCAATCCAGGACATCAGCTTTTCTGTTCAGGAGGGGGAACTTGTAGGAATCATGGGAGCCTCCGGCTCAGGCAAGACCACCCTTCTCAACTGTATTTCCACCATTGATATGGTCAGTGCGGGACATATCTATCTGGATGGTACAGATATTACAGAAATAAAGGAAAAGCAGATCGCGCGGTTTCGTCGGGAAAATCTGGGGTTTATATTTCAGGATTTTAATCTGCTGGATACTTTGACTATTTCGGAAAATATAGCTCTGGCGCTGACCATCAACAAGGTTCCGGCAGGCAAGATTGACGGGCGGGTACGGGAAATGGCCGGAAAGCTGAATATCATGGATATTCTGGACAAATATCCCTATCAGGTATCTGGTGGTCAGAAGCAAAGGTGTGCCTGTGCCAGAGCTATTATCAATCAGCCTAAGCTGATCCTGGCAGATGAACCCACCGGTGCCTTAGACAGTCACTCGTCTCAAATGCTGTTATCCACCATCCAAAGTATCAACGAAGAGCTTGGAGCCACGATCCTGATGGTGACACATGACGCTTTTTCGGCAAGCTACGCAAGCCGCATCCTTTTTTTGCGGGATGGCGCAATCTTCACGGAAATCCGCAAAGGAAGCGACTCCCGAAAGATTTTCTTCGAAAAAATCCTGGATGTCCTTACCATGATGGGAGGAGGTTTGAGTGATGTACGCTAAGCTTGTTTTCAAAAATGCAAAGCGGTCTGTGAAGGACTATTCAATCTATATTGTGACCATGACAGTCTGTGTTACCTTGTTCTATGCGTTTCTGTCTGTCAGCAGCAGGTACTATCATCCGACCATTGGTGCGGAATATAACATTTCCCTGCTGGCCGGAGGCATGAAACTGGCAATTTGCGGAGTCAGTCTGCTTTTGTTGTTTTTGATTCACTATGTCAATCGTTTCATGCTGAGAAAAAACAAAAGGAGTTTGCCGTTGAAGCAACTTTGGGAATGGAACAAAAAACCATAGGGCTGCTCTTTTTTAGCGAGACTTTTTTTCTGCTCATACTCTCTGTGTCGGTGGGAATCCTTCTGGGGATGATTGTCTCTCAGTTTATTACTGCCATGCTGCTTGCATCTTTTGGGAAACCATACGCTTTTTCCTGGGCTTTTTTTCCAGATACCGTGCTGATGACTGTGGGCTTCTTTGTTGTTTGCCAGATTCTGGTTGGAATAGGGAATGTCAGAATTCTCAATAAAAGCAGGATTATTGAGCTTATGACGGCAAACCGGCAGAATGAAAAACCTCTTCATAAAAGCAGATGGATGCCGATGATCTGTATTTTCTATGGCATCCTGCTGTTATGGATGCTGGAAGTGGGGGCTGTAAAATATTATTTCTATTTCGATTCCAGACATCCGCTTCCTGTTAAGCTCATGTATTGGGGGAATATCGTTTTTCCTTCGCTGACTCTGCTTTGGGGAATAACAGGTGCTTTTTTACGCAGAAAAACAGGATTTTCCAGGTATCTCTGTGGACTTCTGGCTGGCGCAGTCATGACTGCCATACCGACTTTTTCCATTGCAAAATTGGAAAACACCTATTTTCTTGGATATGATGCTCCAACCCTGAATCAATATTTAATGTTTGGGATTGCAGATATTTTGTTTATCATTTCCACGATCATTTATTTATCTAATGAAGCGCTCCTGTACTGGAAAGAATCTAAAGTGTCCCGCAAATATCACAATACAAATTTATTTCTGTTTGGACAGCTTTCGTCTAAGCTTGTTACCAATACGAAAACGATGACTATAATTTGCGTTACATTGACCTTTTCTATCTGCTTGTTTGTCATTGCGCCGGTTCTGACAGGATGGAGCCTGGGTTATCTGGACAGTCGGGCTGTCTATGATATTCAAATTTCAAGCCGCTACAATAATGTTTATGAAGTGGAAAATCTTCCGGATACAGACTATGACGAAATTACTGATTTTATAGAAAAAAATCAAATTGCGATAGAGGATGATCTGATTTTTTCAGAGTATCTTCCAAAACGAGACTCTTTTCACCAGCGGGTAAAGTACGATTTTCCTCCGTTAGCGATTGCACTGAAGGATTATAATGCTGTTCGGGAAATGTTGGGATATGAGCCAGTCATCCTGAAGTCAGATGAATTTGCCACACACTGGCATCGTGCAGCGGATGTTAAAGATATTGAGGATTACATCGCTGTCCACAGCTTACTGGAAACTGACACAGGCACACTGAAACTCAGTGAAAACCCAGTGTTTCAGGAGCCTGTAGGGGAATCCATCTATAATCTTTATACGGATGTGGTGTATATTATACCTGACAAAGCAGCACAGGCTTTGCTGCCGGTTCAGAGAAACCGGTTTGTGATGACCAAACGTCCATTATCCTTCAAAACCGCAGAAGCGCTGGAACAGCTTCTGGCAAGTACTTATCCAGAGGATCCTGGCAAAGACAATCTGCCAGGCTACAGTACAACTATTCATACCACTGAAGTGAACCGTACAATTGCCCTTAATTTTATCCTAAAAGCGTCCCTGATCTACAGTGCAGTTGTGCTGATGGTTATGTGTCTTACCGTGCTGGCTCTCCAACAGCTCTTAGATGCAGAAAAATATCATTACCGATTTTCAGTTCTGCGAAAAATGGGAGTAGAAGAGAAGGAACTGAATATTTTGGTTCTAAAACAGCTTGGTGTCTGGTTTGGCCTGCCAATTGCAACGGCAATTGCTGTGGCAATTGTTGTGATCAGTTATTTTCTTCAAAGTGTTTCTGCAGAAATCTCAGCTTATATTGGCTGCAGAGCCTTAATGCGGCAAACAGGCATAACTGTGGGAATTTTTGCTTTGCTGCTGGGCTGTTATTTTCTCAGTACATGGCTGTTGTTCCAACGTTCGATCCGCGGCAGTTCCAATCGATTATAGTGACGGGAAGACATAGGTGTACTGAAATCTGCTAATCCAAAAAGTGCCGGGACAATAATCCAATGAGACATATGAGCAGACCGCTTGGAATCAGAACAAAATAAACGTTATCTGAGAAGTGATCAAATAATGCTCCGTAAATGATCTGTCCTGCCGGCTGTGCACACATAGAAAGAGTAAACACATATGACATCACTTTGCCCATCAGATGTTCTGGCGTTTTTGACTGTATGAGAGAAACAGCGTAAGTGGAAAACAGACTGCATCCAAGCTGGCAGGCACAAAACATAATCAGTAAGATAAGATAACGGGGAAGCGTTTTCAATGGCAGAATAAATGCAATTCCGCATGGAATAAGGCAAATTCCGAAGGACACCAGAACCATACAAAGATGACGGCTATATATTTTTTTTGCAAGCAGAACTACCAGAAGACTTCCTGAGACAGAAGCAATTCCCATAGCGCTTTCTGCAATGCCGTAATGATTGGAGGAAAGCCCCAATACTGTTCGAACCAGGTACGGAAAGCCTATTACAGCAGTACCGGTTACAAACAGACTCACGAAGGCAGCAAGCAGAAGAAGTTTTAATATACCAGGCTGTTGGCGGCATAGAAAGCGCATACTGTCAGAAAAGTCTTCTTTGATGACAGAAGAAAGCTTTGTTTTTGACTGTGATTTTTTATGATCGAGAAAAATAAAACATTCCAGGAAGGCAGTTACAAAGAAGCAGATAGACGTAGTATAGAATACTGACCGAATTCCCAGTACAGTATAGAAAATGCTTCCCAAAAATGGAGTGAGCAGAGAAGCAATGGAAGCCACCTGACTAACAATGGCATTTCCTTTTATTATATTGTCGCCTGACAGCATTTGCGGAATACACGCCTGTACAGTAGGAGATTCAAAAGCCCCCAGGACTGACAGAATAAGAAGAAGTGCGCCGATAGCAAAAATATCATGCTCTGAAGGTACCGCAAAACTGGCAATGAGTACGGAAAGCCCGGAAAGAAAGTCCAGTGCTGCCATAATATTACGGCGGTTTGCCCGATCTGCCAGAATTCCTCCAAAGGGGGACAGTAAAATAGTAGGGAGCATAGCCACAGCTAACAGCCCTGCAAAAACAGAAGCGGAGCCTGTCTGTTCCAGGATATACATGGAAAGAGCAAATTTCAGAGAGAAATTTCCAATCAGAGAGCTGATCTGCCCCAAGATCAAAAATGTAAAATTGCGGGTAAAAAGTTTCGGATTCTTTTTTTCTGTCATGATTGATACCTCCATATTTCTATTGTTTTTAATTATAATACCGGACGATGGTATGTATATCTTAAAAATAAAATTGCCTTATGGCAACTTTATTTTTCTTCTGGAATTTTTTCAAAGAATTCATCTATCAGTGCACAAATCGAAGCATCCATAAGAGATACCCCCATCTTTTCCAACATATCTCCCAGAAATCGAAACTTATTTTTCATACCTTCTTTATCAGAGGGAAATACTGAAGGAAGAAGCCATAGACTGGTGAGCAGGGGTATGAGTTCAGCGATTTCTTTTGCATATTCTGTATGGATCGAACCGTCTTTATTTCCTTCTTCCAGAAGTTCCTGATAATACGGAGTTAAAATACGCCGGTTGGATTCAATCATCTCAACCAGAAGTCTTGGATTTCTTTTAAGAGGAATAGACTGTATTGTCATGCTGGTCTGATCCTCATCAGACTGATTCAGCCGGATTGCCTCACGAAGTTTTTGAAGACCGTTAAGATCTGTACGATTTCGGACTTTTTTAAAAGGATTATTTGAGGAAAACATACGATCACTTACTGCGTCCATAATTTCCTCTTTTGATTTAAAATGATGGTAGACCGCTCCCTTGGAGAGACCATCTAAATGGTCTACAATATCCTGGATTGTGGTATTATCATAACCCTTTTCCAAAAACAGATGCTGTGCCACATCCAGAATTTTTTCTACAGTCATTTCCGGATATTTGTTTCTTGCCATAGGACTTCCTCTTTTCATAACATTCTCTTGGTATGTATTGATTATATCTAAATGCATTCTTTCTGTCAAGATACATTCGTTTGGTATTATAAAATTTAAGAATGTTAGTAACTATACTGTGAAAGTAGTGAGCAGCGACAAGATATATCATTTTATACAGAAAAATATATACAAAAAACATCTCATAATATATAATACTGCTATGAATTATTTACAAATAAAAAATCCTTAAAAAACAGAAATTTACCGGAGGTACTATATGAAACGTGAATTAGGAATTGCCAGATGTGGTCTTGCATGCTGTTTATGTTCAGAAAATGTTACATGTAATGGGTGTGGCTCAAAGGAATGTCCGGATCATGATTTTTGTGAAAACAGAAAATGCTCAATAGAGAAAGAATTGACACATTGTTATAAATGTGAAGAAAATTGTCAAAAGGGGGTACTGAGTAAAATAAAACCATATGTATTTACTTTATTTGCGAAAAAATATGGAGAGGAAAAACTGCTGGACTGTCTGGAGAGAAACGAGAAAAATGGAATTGTATATCATCGAGAGGGCATCCATGGAGACTATGATGAATTTGATGATATAGAAAAGCTTATGGATTTTATTATGACAGGCAGACTGACATTCCAGGGAACAAGATACCTGTCATTTGAAAGAAAGCCGGAGGAAAAAAATGATTAATAATCTAATGTATATTGAATTAAAAACAGGATATTCCGATGATGGTCCGGCATGGGTCGGATATGTAAAAACCTCAAAAACCAAGAAAACCATTTACTTTAATGACCATGCTTTTCAGAAGAGTAATGGAAGCTATTCAAACTATATTGATATCGAAAATGGAGATGAATACTGGATTTCTGGTTTAAAAAAGAAAGAGAGTAACCGTCACTGGGCCGGACATGGCAAAATAATGATCGACCGCAGAGCTGTGAGTGAGTATCTTACCTTGATTGGAGAAAAGGAATTGCCTTTGAATTTGTTTGAAGTGGTTGATATAGAGGACAAATTTCCAGTTGAAAGAGTAAAGTCATTTTTGAATGAACGAGATAAAAACTGATATAAAGATGGTACAGGAGGCGATAAAAATGGAGCTGAAAAAAGTGTGGATGTCCCCTGAGACAGAGAAAAAAAGCCACTATGGCTATCGGACGGTGGGAGGAATATTGGGAATTGTATTTCTGATGACAGCTTTGCTTTTTGCAGGGAGCTTTTTGTCCCTTTCTCTGGGGCTGCCCCAGCAAAGCTTTTCTATGATTTTAGTTCTTCTTGCCACTGCATTTGGGATTGTACTGGCTACAAGGCTGGGACGGCGCGGGATGCAGGACGCCATGATCTTTTTCCTTACAGAAAACGACCGTTTATGGGTCATGGATGCACGCGGTCTGTCTTATCATGGACGCGGATTCTGGGGATTTGCCCTTGGCGCAATGGAAACCCAGACATTTTTACGCACTCAGGGTCGGCAGCCCTTTCTTCCAAATGGCGCAGAGGAAATCCTGAGAGTATTGAACATCAAAGAAAACAGCAGCCATTACGCTGTTCGATGCCAGTTACGCCATCCCGGTAAGCGTATGATCCGACATACATATTTTCTGGTTAAGGGAATCCAGGATGAAGAAATGCTGCTGCAGGAATTCGAGAGAAGGAAAACCTGGGAGAACACCCTGGAGCTGACTGAAAACAGAAATCCACTGTGTATTCTGCTAAGCGGACTGGCCTTTGCGGCTTGTGTTACCATGTGCGTTTTGAGTCATCCGGCTGTGAACCAAATGTCCGGAGATATTTATTTTCCCTGTATGGGAGCTTCTGTGGCAACCTTTTGTCTGCTGCTTTATTTTATAATCCGTCAGCGCAGAGGAGAATAAACAAGCTTACTTTTCTATATACCATTTTACAGGAGAAACAAACATCATGGAGAAACGAAAATTTTCTGGAAAAACAATTTTGAAGCTGGCAGGAGCGCTGCTTGCGCTGGCTTATTTAGGTTTTTGCCTTTATGCGGGCATTACCGGGAACTTTCCCGGCATGCACCAGAAGGAACATGTCATGCGTTTTGGAGATCTTAAAAACTGGGTGTCAGGAGGGATGTCAGCGGTTATAATTTCTGTCTTGTGTGTCAATTCCGCGATAAATGATGTGAATGTCCAAAAGGGGCGAAAAAAGACGTCGTCGCCATCTTTTTTTATTATGTTACTGCTGATAAGCTTCCCTCTGCTTCTGGAATCTTATCTTGATATCGGATGGATCGGAATTGCTTTTTATGCGGGTATTATGGCGTTACTGTTTGGAATTGCATGGATTCCTCAGATTCTGAATCAATGGATTGCCCGTCTGCTCTTACGCGAGAAAACTATGAGCGGCAAACAGCAGGTGCAGATCATCGAATGGATTCATTTTTATCCGTTGAAAAAACTTCTGATTTTCGGGTTATGGGGATTTGGTGTTGTGATCGTTCTGTGTGGTATCTGGGAAGCAGCAACCGGTAAAGTAGAAATGGACAGACAGTTTTTTCTGTGTTTATTTTGTATAGCAGTTTTAGTTGCTACACTATTTCAGAAAATGAAACGCTATATTTGCACGCCATGCCACAGTATACCGGTGCTGAATCAGAGCCTCAGCAAAAATCAGCTGGAGCTGCTTCTGGAGGGAGAGCACTTTGAACGAATACCATTTGAAGATCCCGCCATGAAACAGTATCTTGAAATTTATCGAAGCCAGAACTGGATGCTGATGGGCGGAAAGCTGATTTCAAAAAAGCTGGCTTTGTGGGTAACCATGGATCGTTCCAGAAACGATACTTTATTGAAGGTTCTTTATCTAAATGGAACAACTGCAAAAGCCAGCGTTGATCTGGAGATCAGAGAAAACAGGTATGAAGAGTTTACTTCTGTCCTGAGAGAACTGATTGGATACGAGAGATCTCTTAACCTGTATGGAAAAGAGAAACAGCTGGCAGAGAAATTTGCATCCTGCTTTCCGGAGCTGATTTCCGATCAGGAGCGTATTGCCGCATTTCTTACTCAGGATGTTACAGAGATCCGAAGGGATTATATCCAGACCTTTTCTCCGCTGGATGCAAGAAAGAAAAAACGAAGCAGACAGGATTGCTTTAATGGATAAACAATTACTGAGGTGACTTAAAATGAAGAAATGCCGATACTGTGGTAAAAATTCAAACAGCAGCTATGAATTTTGTAGCAGTGAATGTGAAAATAATTATAGGACAAGCACTAAGAAAGACAACCATAAACTAAAATATTTTATTATGGGTATCATCGCTGGATTTTTGGTGATGTTTTATGGCATTTTATTGAATACCAGTTCTATTATCGGGGCTGGAATTATGCTAATGGGTATAGATATTACTGTATTCCCATTTACAACCCCTGAAACTATTGAAATTTTAGGATATCAAAAATCGAAAATTGCAGGGAGAATTTCTGGTTTGTCACTTATCACAGTTGGAATATGGTTTGAATTTTTTTTATGATAAGTTCCAATTGTACTGTATGGTTTAGGGGAGGAACTGATGAAATTAATTTACAGTAGTGCATATATTTTAGGGGCTATTTTTCTTGTTCCAGTTATTTTTAAATACCTTACAGAAAAAAGCAAGGAAGATGATACCGCTGTTTATACAGTGAAAATGCGCAGCAATATGATGAAAGTATTGAAAGTTATGACCATTATCTGTATTCCATTAGGGATTATGGCGGCAATCGCTTTTATCTCGTATTTTCTATCCGGAGACTGGGAAAATATGTGCTATACAGCGGTAGTAATTTTGGTAAGTATTGCAGACTTTTTTATGTGGAAATATTATCAAAATAATAAAATTGTTGTTCTGGATGATAAAAAAATAAAAGTAATGAAAGGAAGAAAAAGCTGCATTTTTTCAGGAAATAAAATTACATATAAAAAAATAAACAGCTGTAAAATAAAACTGTATTATAAGAATAAAAAAATTTTCACTCTTACCCGACAGTTTGATAATTTTGAAAATATGGAAAGCTGGCTGGATAACTTAAAATCAGAGGAAATTGCTGACATATTCTAAAAAGGAAGGTAACTGTGATCATGAAAAAACTTTTAATATTTATTTTATCCGGGTCGCTGTTATTAAGTGGATGTGGACTTAAAAATAATTTACCAGGGGGAGAAACTATGCAAAAAACATATAAAGAACTTGCTGAAATTTTTGGAAAATATGAGATACAGGGAACGACCGATCAAATGATAGATGATCTGGAACAGGATTATAAAGCGATGCCGCCGGAAGTGGAATTAAATAAGGCTGCGATGCTGCTGACTGTACTGGGACAGGGAGATTTTGATTATGACAATATGACATGGACTCCTTATGCAAACGGTGTATATACTTTTGACGTGGAATTCTTTAATGCAGAAAAGATGTATACGGATTTTCTGACAGGTGTTTCGTCTTTGGATAAAGAAGAACTTGATTTTAAGAATATACAGGAAGATACCAGTCAGGTGAACTGGGAAAAAGGAACAGGAAAACGAACAGTTACTTTTGAATGGAAAAACAGGCAGTTTACTTTTGAGGCAGAAGTGTACGACGACTGGTTTGATGTAAGTGTTGCAAACGAACTGAACAAGATTATTAAAGAATATGGAGATGAAAAACAGTTGTTTTTTACCAGTGACGGATATCAGGAGGGGATTGTTTTTTATCGTGATAAAAAGTGGGCAGATGGATTCCAGGTGGAAACCGGGCTGGATCTTGTGGAGTTCAATTAGACAATTAAGTGTTAAAGCTTGCAGGAGAAAAAAATATAAATAGTCCCCAAATATTTTAAGGGCTAATACAATTTGAGTTTTAGGAGAGGCGCGGGAATTAAAATTGAGCAACAAACTGATTAAGACGAAAGATCTGGAAGCGAAAATAATAAGAAGAAAAAGAATAAAGAAACTTTTAGCAGTTTTGCTGGTGATACTTAGTATCCTGTTTGTGTTCCTTTGGACAAGGGTGGCAATCACCTCTGTGAAATTTAAAAAACAGATGGAGCAAATGGTTCTTGGAAAAGATTATTTTATAGAGAATGTTGTAATCAGGAAAAAAGACACCTATAGCTCTCCCAGTGGAAGACATGGTGTATCTACAAATTATTTCTTCTACTATGATACAGATAAGAGAATGCAGGTCTCAGGGAAAATATATAATGAGTATGAAGTGGGAGACCATATTCCGGCTTATACCACAGATCACGTTTACTATGATTACGAAAAAGACGGAATTTTACCAAGGGAAGAATTTCGTGATAACGAATTGAGGAAGGCTATGGGCGTATTCTGCGGCTGTGTCATCGTTATGCTGGCACTATATTTGTTCTTTGACAGACTGTGAAAAGGACAAATGGAAAGAGTCTTTGGAAAATATGTTCCATGCAAAGATAAAAGTATCCGAAGAAGAATTGTGAAGGTGGTATATTTAATGAAAAAAGTCAGCAAAGAAAGTGGCAGCAGGATGGTGCATAACCAGTTTTGCTCTGCTTGGTTTGTATTTTGGGAGTGTTTCTTTTGGTGAAATATTTTGCTGTCAAAAAATTGGAAGTTGAAAAATTTGATAAGAGATAAGAATTTCAGAGCAATGAAAAATAAGAAATGAGGAATGTGAATGGATGCGATACTATTTAAAATGCTCAGCAGAAGCATAATCATTTTTGCAATGGTGATCACCCTGTTTTTCTTTCTTATCAAGAGAAAAAAATTCCACAATAAAATGACAGAGAAAGAAGATACCGTCTTAAAGATAATGGCAGCAATTCTTGTGTGCATCTTCCTGTATAAAATGTTTCTGCCGATCATTCTGGATATTCCCTGTTACAGAAATAGTCAATTTGAAACTATTACCGGTTATGCAAGGGACAATGCTCATGGAAAAGGAAATGACAGAAGTGTTGTGATCATCAGTATAGATGATGGTCATGACGAATACGTAGAATTCTCTTATTCCAAAGGAATAGACAAGGGAGACGTTCTGACTGTAAAATATTTACCTCATTCGAAATATGGAATCCTGATTTCAATAAATAATGATAATGTTGCTTTGGAATAATTGAGCAGGGAGGGCAGGCTTATGTATGATATGGATGAACTAAAAAAACTTTATGACAGATTGAAAGCGCAATACCCGAAGTATCGGATGAAATTTTATGGTGAAAATTTCACACTGACGCTGCTTTATGCCAAGGTAGAAGTGAACAGAACAGGGTGCAGGATCTTTGTAAATGAAAAGCTGTACGACCATCTGTCAAGTGAAGAAATAGATGATATCGACGACCTCTATGAATTGATAGAAGCGTTTCTGCTACAAATACAACATATAGGGATGACCAGTGGAAATGAGACGTATATCACTGCAAATAGCCAGGCGGTACATATGGGAACACGGGTATTGCTGTCTTCGGCTGTTTTGTCCATGGGATGCTTTATAATATTTCTATTAACGAAGGATCTGCTTTATCTGATTCTGGTTTTTCTATGTCCGGCTGGAGGGTATCTGTATCTTCGCCTGATGCGTCAGAAGGCTTTTTATCAGTATTGGGTATGCCCTGGATGCGGTCAGAATCTGCCCCTTGATAAAAAAAGCCGTTTTCCACAGATGGAGTATGTGTCTCAGTGCCCACACTGCGGCAGGGTGCTGGAAAAAGTGCCGGAAATGGAGCCGGTCCGATTGGAGCCAGATGCTCCTAAAAGACAACTGGAACCAGACAATAATCCTCCGGCGGCAGGAAAGAAGTGGCCTTGCACACTGACGGGATATACTTCTGCGGTTGTCTCTCTGTTTCTGTTTGTTATATTGTTTTTTGCCGGTGATCCTTTGGCTCCGCAAAACACAGCCATAGAACTGATTCTGCTTCTGATATGGTTTAGTTCCGGGCTGATTCTTTTGCTGCATCGTCACAGAGAACCTGAGGACATGTTACATAAACCCGTTGTTGTGCTGCGGGAACAGAAGAAAGTCACAGGAGTTGGGATATTCCTGTGGCTGCTGGGAAGTGTTTTTCTCTTTATGGCAGTTGCAGTTGCATCAGCAGTCCCTGTTGACGGCAGTACAATCTTTCTTGGAGCAATTGGCGTTTTTGTTACTTTTTTTGGAGTATGGATGCTCCTTGCAGGACGAAACCGCTCCATGTTCGTGTTTCAGGATCATTCTGTTTTGTATATCAGCAGCCTGGGAAGACAAAAGAAGCTGGAAGCGGAACAGGTGGCATCTGTTCGTCTTACAGTCAACCGTTCTATTCAGTTATTAGATGCAAATAGAAAAAAGCTGGTTTCCGTAGAAACAAATATGCAGGGGGCATCCCGGCTTGCAGAGTGGATCGAAAGCACGGATCTGGCAGCATTGCTGACACCTGCCATGGAACGCCAGACAGCAGAACAGGTAAAAGAGGAAAGCATACTGCAGTGGAGAGAGGAATATCGTACCCACTGGCATGACCATCTGAAAACAATCAGTACGGGATTGTGGGTAGTTATGATTTTGTATCTTGTTGGAGTTATTTCACCCATTCCGTTATATCTCTTTGCAGGGGTAAAGTTTCGCACAACTATGGCGATTGCTGCCATATCACCGATTCCGTTTCTTATTTTTTGTATTGTATCTGCCCCGGTAATTATTTTGGGAGATCGTCCGAAAAATGCCACAGCAGAATGGAATTCCATGCATATCCGCCTTTCTTTGCCGGTCATGCTTTTTCCGGCTCTTGCAATGCTCTGGCAGGTTCATTATATATGGAGTCGAAGTGCAATGCAGCCCAAAGGCAGCGGTGAAATATGGATTATCCAGGGGCTGCTCATTGCTGTCCCTGTGATTTCTTTATGCCTTTACCGTACACCGAAGGGAAGACGTTTTGAAACTGGTTTTTTTGTGATACTTGTGAGTATGTCCTTGGGCATGAGTATTTCTTATTGTGCAAATGCTGCTTTATGCGGACCGGCCCGTCATTATAAAACGGTCATTGTTGACAGTCATAAGGAAGATCCCAATACCAAAGGCGACGACAACACATTGACGGTACTTTTAGATGACGGAAGTGAGGAAAAAATCCATGTATCAGATAGCATTTATGAAATGGCGATAAAGGGAGAGGCGTTAGATGTATGTCATAGTGAAAGTCCTCTGGGAATGGAAATGCTGAAGATTCATCTGCCGAAGACACAGTGAATGTGATTCCTGAAGTACAAAATAAAAGAAGCTTAATAAAGGCAATAAAAGAAATGTCATATATTAATAGCTGAATTTCTACGAGTATTTAACATCGAAATATACTTGAATCTTACAGGGATATCATATAATGACATAAATATACAAAAGGAGGGATATGATGGAATTGGTATTTATGTTTCTACCTGTAATTGCACTTGTAATCATTTCTTTAGTGATGTTCCCAAAATGGAAACAATGTGAAAAAATTGATACAGGAATAGAATTGTGCTATTGGAAACTAAGCTATAGAAGAAAATTTATCAGAACATTATGGATGATTCCACTGTCGATAATAACTATTATTGGCTTTCATATTTCTTTCCTGTCAAATATTGGAACATGCTTAATTGCAGTGATATTTTCAATAATGCTGCTTATTCAGGCCGTATATAATTATAAAAAATGGAAAAAAGGAGACTAAGATAGTACTATTATTAATAGAAAAGAAGAAATTCCTGAGGGGGATTTTGTTATGCCGCTTTCCTTTCGATTGTTTTCAGTGAGGTTTTCATTTGTATGTTTCGGAATCGGATTATATTTCCTGGCATCCGGAATTTTAGGGGAAAAGATAAATTATGCAAGAACGGCAGTATTATACTTAAAAATGTAAATGATCCTGATAAAAAACAGTACAGGTAACGTAATAAAGAGGATAAAATCTTTTACAGGTGGAGCAGAGAGGTGCTAAAATGAAGAAAATGTACTGCATGAAGTGTGGGCTGGAGATTCATGTAAAATTTGGAATGGTTCCCAACAGCTGCGCTTGTGGGGCTGAATTTCGCGAATGGAATAAAGATACAGTTAAGAATACAGTAGTGTGTATAATTACTTTATTACTCTTAATGTCTCCGCTGTTTGTCATCGTATTTTTTGCTCGAAAAATTCTTCAAGATTCTATACTTTTGTATGCAATCATACTGGTTGCTTTTATCATCTATTTCCGTCAGGTGGAGGGGATTTTGATCCGGATTGGGATATTGAAAATAAATAATATTGAAATAAGATAATCATTAGCTATTTTAACTCAGAGGTGGAATTATGGCATCAAGTAAAGAATATTTAAAGTATATTTTGGAGCAGTTATCTGCTTTGGATGAAATTTCTTATCGGTCTATGATGGGAGAATTTATTATTTATTATCGTGGCAGGATTGTAGGAGGTATATATGATAACAGATTGCTTGTTAAGCCAGTGAAAGCAGCAATCAGTTATATGAAAACAGCTCAGTATGAATTGCCCTATGAGGGGGCAAAGGAAATGCTGCTGGTCGATGAAGTTGACAGTAAGGAATTTTTGACAGGCTTGTTTCACGTTATGTACGAGGAACTGCCAGCTCCAAAACCCAAAAAGAAAAAATAAGAACAGGAGAGGAAACGCTTTATGTTTGTATTTAAAAAGAAAGAGCAGAAACCATTATGGATTATGGGAAAAGATGTAATGGAAATCATCCGGTCGGATTATAACGAAGGAATGGCATTTACCCTGGTTGAATTTCATTATCGAGGTGGCGCATATCTTATGGGTTCCTGTATAGTTCCGCCAGATGCACAAGAGCGGAAGGAAAATATTTCCTTTGTGTTTCAGGAACAGGTTTTCCAGGAGTTTGATGAATTTCAGGCAAAAGCATGTATTGATGGCATCCGGATTTCTGAACTGGAAGAACCTATCGAAGTTGTTCGGGCAGGAATTATAGGAAATGATACCATGCTGAAGACACCCTGGGGAGAAACAAGACTTGCAAAAAAAGCGCTGGCATAACAGCGATATATTGAGCAGGAGAAAAGAAAATGCAAAGCAGTGGAAAAAGAGAAAAGACAATC
The DNA here is from genome assembly GCA_026169535.1 of Blautia sp. Taxonomy (GTDB): domain Bacteria; phylum Bacillota; class Clostridia; order Lachnospirales; family Lachnospiraceae; genus Blautia_A. The sequence continues at coordinate 109,983 of JAPFCU010000071.1, read as the reverse complement.
TATGACGATTCTCTGACCAGAATATTTTTATGGTCGGGTTTCACCATGTTTATAATCTTACTGATCGTCTGTATCATCATAGGAGCTACCGTGTTATTTTACAGGCGTTTCGATTCGGAAGGAATAAAAATTATACTTTTTTGTTTGGCGCTGGTCATTCCAGGTTCTTATGGGATTCCTCTGTTCAGTCTGTTTAAGGCATGGAGGCAGGAACGCAGGCTCGGTATCTACTGGAAAGACCGGACAGATTACGACCGTCCGGAGTGGGAGAGAGACTGGTATCTGACCTGTGACCGGGGTGGATTTATCCTTTGTCACAGAAATTATATTAAACGCATTGTTGGCCGCCAGACAGAAACGGAGATTGCAGAACATGCCAGAGGAAAGGTCTATTATGTGATGTATGAGGATATGGACGGAAAAATACGTAAATTGAAATTTTCTTCTGATTCCCTTGCGTCGGAGTTTCAGCATTGGTTTAAAAAACAGGTGTATAAGGGAATGGATGAAAACGAATAATCGGAAGGAAAATACGGCTATGGTATCGAATGCAGAAAGAACGCGGGTTTTAAGAGAGGAGCAGAAATATGATTTTGGAAACTAACAGACTGATTCTTCGGCCATGGGAAGAATCAGATGCAGAGGAATGTTATAAATATGCAAAAGATCCGCTGGTGGGACCAATTTGCGGATGGATACCGCACGTAAATGTAGCGGAAAGCAAACGGATTATCAAAAATGTGCTTTCTGTTCCTGAAACGTATGCGCTCATATGGAAGGAAACAAATCTTCCTATTGGAAACATTGCCCTGAAAATGGGAACAGATACCGATTTGACAGAAAAAGAGGATGAGTGTGAGCTTGGATACTGGCTCGGTGTACCTTACTGGGGCATGGGCATCATGCCGGAGGCAGCAGAAGAATTGCTGCGTCATGCGTTTGAAGAGTTGGGAATGAAAAAGGTTTGGTGTGCGTACTACGATGGAAATGAAAAATCAAAGCGTGTTCAGGAAAAATGCGGTTTTCAGTACCAGTGGACAACCCAGGATGTGGATGTACCTCTACTGCAGGAAAAGCGAACAGGACATGTGAACTGTCTTACAAAAAAGGAATGGGACAGAAGAAAATAAAGCGAAAATTATAAACACTATTACATTATAGTACGAGAGAAAATAGATGATATATCCACGGAAGGAAATATTAAAAAACAGAATAAAGAAGATTTGCTTGAACTATTTTCGTAATAAAGATATAATATATTGGGTTTATATGCTGTTTAAAACAGGTTCTTTTATTTTATGATTATGATAAAATGCATCTGGCGTATTAAAAGAATACCAGATGGTTTGGAAAATGGAGGACCGTTGCAAATAAAAATGCATAAAAAGCGAAAGGAGCTATATGAGAAAACTTGCATTAAACGATGAAATATTACTAAAGATTGATAAAGCTGCCCGGTATATTGGTGGGGAAGTTAATTCTGTCATGAAAGATAAAGATAAGGTGGATCTTCGGTTTTGTATGGCATTTCCGGACGTGTATGAAATTGGAATGTCCAATTTGGGGATGGCGATCCTTTATGACAGCTTTAATAAAAGAGATGACATATGGTGTGAACGACTGTTTTCCCCCTGGACAGATCTGGACAAGTTAATGAGAGAGCAGAATATCCCTCTTTTTGCCCTGGAGTCCCAGGATCCGGTAAAAAATTTTGATATGCTTGGAATCACTCTGGGTTATGAGATGTGTTATACAAATGTACTTCAGCTTCTGGATCTTTCAGGTATTCCTCTGAAAGCAGAAGAAAGAGGTGAGGATTTTCCTATTGTGATCGGAGGAGGAGCCTGCTCATATAATCCAGAACCTCTGGCACCGTTTTTTGATCTTTTTTATATTGGAGAGGGAGAAATTTCTTATAACGCTTTGTTTGATGCCTATATTGAAAATAAAAAAGCAGGCGGAAGCAAAGTGGATTTCCTGAAAAAAGCGGCTCAGGTCCCGGGTATTTATGTTCCTTCTTTTTATGATGTAAGTTATAAAGAAGACGGAACGATTGCCTCTTTTATGCCAAACAGACCGGAAGCTCCTGAAAAAGTAGAAAAGCAGCTGATCGTGGATATGGAAAACGACTATAATATGCTGGAAGCCCCGGTAGTTCCTTTTATCAAAGCAACTCAGGATCGTGTGACTCTGGAAATCCAAAGAGGGTGTATCAGGGGCTGTCGTTTTTGCCAGGCGGGAATGATCTATCGTCCTACCAGAGAACGTGATGTGGAGACCTTAAAAAAAGCGGCGCGTACTATGCTGAAAAATACAGGGCATGAAGAGATTTCCTTAAGTTCTTTAAGTTCCAGTGATTACACTCAGCTGAAGGAACTGGTTACGTTCCTGATTGATGAATTCCGCGAGAAAGCGGTAAATATTTCCCTGCCTTCTCTTCGAATCGATGCCTTTGCACTGGATGTTATGAGTAAAGTGCAGGATGTGAAAAAAAGCAGTCTTACTTTTGCACCGGAGGCTGGTTCTCAGCGTCTTCGGGATGTGATCAACAAGGGGCTTACGGAAGAAGATATTCTTCATGGAGCCGGAGAAGCTTTTGAAGGCGGATGGAACCGCGTAAAGCTTTATTTTATGCTTGGACTCCCCACAGAAACTGAGGAAGATATGAAAGGGATTGCCCATCTTGCAGAGAAAATCGCAGAGCGCTATTATGAGATTCCAAAAGATAAACGAAATGGAAAGGTACAGATCAATGTGAGTACATCCTTTTTTGTGCCAAAACCATTTACTCCTTTCCAGTGGGCTCCTATGTACAGGGAAGAAGAATTTATTGAAAAAGCAAAGATCGTAAAAAATGAGATCCGTTCTCAGCTGAACCAGAAGAGTATCCGTTATAACTGGCATGAGCCGGATGTAACTGTTTTGGAAGGTTTCCTTGCAAGAGGCGACCGGAGAAGCGCGGATGTTATCCTGAAGGCTTACGAAAAAGGTGCCCTTTATGATGCATGGTCAGAAAGTTTCCATTATGAGATCTGGAAAGAAGCATTTGCCGAGACAGGTATGGATATAGAATTTTATACCCTTCGTGAGCGAAATACAGATGAAATCCTTCCATGGGATTTTATTGATGCGGGGGTAACAAAAGAATTCCTGATCCGTGAATGGAATCAGGCGAAGAATGAAACAGTGACGCCTAACTGCCGTCAGAGATGTTCTGGCTGTGGTGCCAGAAAATATGAGGGAGGTGTATGCGTTGAAGGTAAGAATTAAATTTACAAAAACAGGATATATGAAATTTGTGGGTCATCTGGACACTATGCGGTATTTCCAGAAGGCTATTCGCAGAGCAGAGATTCCGGTTGCTTTTTCCGGAGGATACAGTCCTCATATGATCATGTCCTTTGCAGCACCTCTTGGTGTTGGAACCACCAGTCTTGGAGAATATTTCGATATGGAGCTGACCGAGACAATGCCAACTACAGAAATTCAGCAGCGCCTGAATAAAACAATGGTAGAGGGAGTAACCGTATGCTCTGTCCGTCAGGTAGAAGATGGAAAGGCAAGCACAGCAATGGCTCTGGTTGCCGCGGCAGACTATTATGTTTCTTTCCGGGAAGGAAAAGAACCGGTTTCCTCATGGAAAGAAAAGTTCACAGAATTTCTTGATCAGAATGAGATCATTGTAACAAAAAAAACAAAGCGCAGTGAAAAGACAGTTGATATTCGTCCGTTTATCTACAAGGCAGAAATTCAGGAAGATGGAATCTTTATGCAGCTGGCTTCTGCAAGCTCAAACTATACAAAACCGGAACTGGTTATGGATACCTTTATGAAATGGATGGGAGAAGAGCTGCAGGAGTTTGCATATCTTATTGAAAGAAGAGAAGTTTATGCAGATGCAGGCGAGAACAATAGCCCCCGCTTTGTTCCACTGGAAGATCTGGGGGGAGAAGTTTGAGCCGGCTGATCATTACAGAGCTTTCTGTTCATGGGTGTCCCTGTATTGTATGTTCCGTTACGGAAGATCAGAACGTTATGGAACTTCGCCTGGAAGCAGCAGGAAAAAAAAGTATCCTGAATAATATCTATGTAGGACAGGTGGAAAATATTGCTTCCAATATTAAGGCCGCTTTTGTCCGCTTTGGAGAAGGAATTACAGGATACCTTCCCTTGGATCAGGCTGCAGATGCTATTTTTACTGCAGGACGAAAGGACGGCTCATCTTTGCGTCCGGGAGACGAGCTGCTGGTTCAGGTATGCCGGGATGCTATGAAGGGAAAGCTTCCGGCATTGACTACAAATCTGAATTTTACCGGTAAATATCTGGTTCTTACCACAGGAAATAAAAAAATCGGTTTTTCAGGAAAACTTACAAAAGAAGAAGCATCTGTAATTAATAAATGGCTGGAACCAGAACGTGAGCAAAAGGCTCGAGGCTATGGAATCATAGCAAGGACTAATAGTGCAGAGGCACAAAAAGAAGAATTTCTTCATGAGCTTGCATTTTTAAAAGCACTCTATCAAAAAGCTGCAGTGCTTGGAAGAAATCGTACCTGCTTTAGTCTTCTTTACGAGGCAGAGCCTTTTTATCTGGCTGCAGTCCGTGATGTATACAGCCGTAACCTGGAAGAGATCGTTACAGATATTCCGGAGATTTATAAAAAACTTCAGGGATATCTTCAGGATTTTCGTCCGGAAGAACTGACAAAATTAAGATTTTATGAGGATAAGCTTCTTCCACTTTGTAAGCTGTATAGGATAGAGCGTGCCCTGGAGGAAGTACAGCAGGAAAAAATATGGCTGAAAAGCGGCGGTTTTCTTGTTATCCAACAAACGGAGGCCTTTGTTTCTGTTGATGTGAACAGCGGGAAATATACCGGCAAAAAGAAAGCGGAAGAAACATACCGTAAAATCAATCTGGAGGCTGCCGGAGAAATTGCACGACAGATACGCCTTCGGAACCTTTCAGGGATCATATTGATTGACTTTATTAATATGTCGAATCCGGATCATCAGGATGAATTGTTTCATGTACTTCAGAAATATCTGCGCAAAGATCCGGTAAAATGCAGGGCTATAGATATCACACCGCTTCATATTCTGGAAATGACACGAAAAAAAGTAAGGCGGCCGGTGATTGAAGAAATAAGAGATTTAACTGATTCTGCTTTGGCATAAACAGATACAGTTACGGTCTATTGACAGATCATATAGATAAAAACTCCTTACAAAAACCTCTGTCTTTTTTTGTTGTATTCTGTTACAATCATATCATGTATAGGCTGCAGATATTTTGACAAAATTTGATATACTCCTGAGGCTGCGAGCCTGTGAAAATGCAAATGAGAAGAAGGAGACAGATATGGAAACTTTATTGATCCTGGGGGCTGGAGGATTTGGCCAGATGGTAAAGGAGACAGCTTTGCAGTTGGGCTATAAAAAGGTGGTTTTTCTGGATGACGCTGCAAAAAGGGAAGACGTGATCGGTATGTGCTGTGATTACATGCTTCTTCATTCGGAATATCCTGTAGCAGTAGCTGCATTTGGCAATAACAGGACACGCCTCCAGTGGACAGATAAGCTGATTGAAGAAGGCTATGAGGTTCCTGCAATTATTCATCCGTCTGCAATCGTAAGCCCCAGCGCTGTGATCGAGCAGGGATGCTTTATTATGCAGAGAGCTGTAGTAAATACACATACAAGGATTGAACGTGCGGCTTTGATCAACAGCGGAGCAGTTGTGGATCATGATTCAGTTGTGTGTGCTGGCGCACATGTATGCCTGGGAAGTATTGTAAAAGCCAACTGCACAATTGAATCCGGCAGAAAAGTGGAGGCCGGCGAGGTGATTTTTTCCACCAGAAGAAAAATCGAGGGTGCAGACAGCCGCTGCCTTGAGGATGCGGTCTATGCTTTTGGTTTTGGGCCTCAGTGCAGCTATGTGAAGCCTTTTGGAGAGGGTCATATTAATGAGACCTATGCGGTTTATATGCCGGATCCGGATGGGACGGACGTCCCGTTTTATGTACTGCAGCGTGTAAATATTAATGTATTTAAAAATCCGGCACAGGTAATGGAGAATATTTTTGGAGTGACGGAATATCTCCGTGATGTGATCCGCAAAGAAGGCGGTGATCTGGACAGAGAAACCTTATCTTATATTAAAACAAAAAGCGGAGATACCTATTTTGAGGATGATCAGGGTCAGCCATGGCGCTGCCTTCATTATGTGCCAAATTCTGTGTGTTATCAGCAGGTGGAACGTCCGGAACAATTTTATCAGTCTGCCAGAAGCTTTGGTCATTTCCTGATGCAGCTGGGAGACTATCCTGCAGAAAGTCTTTATGAAACAATTCCGAAATTTCATGACACAGTAAAAAGATTTCATGATTTTGAGGCAGCGGTTCGAAAAGATGTAAAGAATCGTGCCCGTCTATGCCGACCGGAAATAGAGTTTGTACTTTTCCGTGAAAAGGACTGCGGCGTTCTGATGGAACAGCTTCAGAAAGGAGTTCTTCCGCTGCGTGTAACTCATAACGATACCAAGCTGAATAATATTCTTTTTGACGGGGATACAGGGAAAGGTCTGTGCATTATTGATCTGGATACCATTATGCCTGGCCTTGCTGCCAATGATTTCGGTGATTCTATCCGTTTTGGAGCCTCTACTGCGGAAGAGGATGAACCGGATCTGGATAAGGTGCATTTTGATATCCATCTTTATGAGCTTTATGTAAAGGGTTACCTGGAGATGGCGAATGATGTACTGACTCCGGAAGAAACAGAAAGCCTTCCATGGGGTGCAAGATTAATGACACTGGAGTGCGGTATGCGCTTCCTTGCAGATTTTCTTCAGGGAGATGTGTATTTTAAGACTGCTTATCCGGAACATAATCTCGTTCGTGCAAGAACGCAGTTCCGTCTGGTAAAAGAAATGGAAGAGCAGTTTGAAGAAATGTATGAGATCCTGAAAAAATACAGATAAGATGATTGACATAAGCCGGAGAAATCCGGCTTATGTTTGATTAAACGCTTATTGCTTTTTCATCCATCTCTGAATATATTCAATCTGCTCCATATCGGAAATCATTTGGGATGAAGCGTCGTTTCCGGCAGCCAGGCAACAAAGTAAGACAGCAGACTGCATAATAAAAAATAAGATCAGATATAAAAACCAGATCATATAAACCTCCTTTTCAGTGCTTTTCTATATTAGATCCAATAACTCCATTATTGGCAATTCTGTGAATAATATACATTTTCTGTGAAATTCGCAAGGATTCTTTTTATGGAATATAGTAGTATAAAAGATTCTTTTTTGGAGTATATTCATGGAACAGCTGACCTATACTGGAAAAGATATTGGGGTCTGTTTTCTAGATACAGGAATCTCTGATCATCCAGACTTCAAGGGCAGGATACAGATGTTTGTCGATTTTATTTCCAACAAAAAAACACCATATGACGATAATGGACATGGTACTCACGTAGCTGGAATCCTTTGCGGTGACGGAAGTGCTTCCGGCGGCAGATATAAGGGCGTGGCTCCAGGCTGCAGGATTATTGCGGTAAAAGTACTGGACAGGATGGGAAACGGAAATAAAGAGGATGTTCTGCGGGCTTTCCAATGGATCCTGAAAAACTATCAAAAATATCGTATCCGTATTGTAAATATTTCTGTAGGTACCATATATAGAACCTGGTGTGACCATCATCTATTGAGCCAGGGAGTAGAAGAGTTATGGGATCAGGGACTTGTAGTCGTAGCAGCGGCAGGAAATCAGGGACCGAAGCCGGGAAGCATTACAGCTCCCGGAAGCAGCAAAAAAGTGATCACCGTAGGATCCAGCGACATGCTTATTGGAAGTGCCGGTGTATCCGGACGGGGACCTACCTTTGAATGTGTCTGTAAGCCGGATCTTGTGGCACCTGGAAATCGAATCACATCCTGTCTGCCAGGGGGCGGCTATGGAATCAAAAGCGGTACGTCTATGTCTACGCCATTTATTTCAGGAGCCATTGCCCGAATGATGGAAAAAGATCCTCTTCTTACAAATGTGGAGATCAAGATGATGCTGCGGGACAGCACAGACGATATGGGGCTTCCAAGAAATCAGCAGGGATGGGGAAAATTCAATTTTAAACGTTTTATGGAGATGTAGGATTATCAGAAAATATCTTTTTTGGGCAAATCCCAAAAAAGTTGACGTAAGGGGAGTTTTTTTGTACAATACTTTTCATAATGTGACCAGAAACAGTATCTACTGATTTCGGACTGAGAGGAGAATGACAGATGGAAAAAATCAAGATGACCACACCACTTGTGGAAATGGACGGAGACGAGATGACCCGTATCCTTTGGAAAATGATCAAAGATGAATTGCTGCTCCCTTATATTGACTTGAATACAGAATACTATGACCTGGGGCTTGCATACAGAAATGAAACAGATGATCAGGTGACCATTGATGCGGCAGAGGCAACAAAAAAATATGGTGTAGCGGTAAAATGTGCCACCATCACTCCAAATCAGGCCCGTATGAAAGAATACAGCCTCAAAAAAATGTACAAAAGCCCTAACGGTACCATTCGTGCTATCCTGGATGGAACTGTTTTCCGTGCCCCCATTGTAGTCAAGGGAATCGAACCTTGTGTACGCAACTGGAAAAAACCTATCACACTGGCTCGTCATGCATATGGAGATATTTATAAAAACACCGAATTTTATGTAGATAAACCGGGAAAGGTGGAACTGGTATATACTTCTGAAGACGGCGAGGAAAAGCGGGCTCTTGTGCAGGAATTCAAGACACCCGGTGTTGCCATGGGAATGCATAATATGGAAGCATCCATCGAAAGCTTTGCCAGAAGCTGCTTCAATTATGCACTGGATACCCGACAGGATGTATGGTTTGGCGCCAAGGATACCATTTCCAAAACTTATGACGCTAAATTTAAAGAAGTGTTCCAGAAGATTTATGAGGATGAATTTAAAGAGAAATTTGAAGAGCAGGGACTTGTTTATTTCTATAGTCTTATTGATGATATTGTTGCCCGTGTCATGAAAGCCGAGGGTGGATTTATCTGGGCATGTAAGAATTATGATGGGGACGTAATGAGTGATATGGTCTCATCTGCTTTTGGTTCCCTTGCAATGATGACTTCCGTACTGGTTTCGCCTCAGGGCTACTACGAGTACGAGGCAGCTCATGGAACTGTACAGAGACATTACTACCGTCATATGGAAGGGAAAGAAACTTCAACCAACTCAGTTGCTACTATTTTTGCCTGGACCGGTGCTCTTCGCAAACGCGGAGAAATGGATGGAAATCAGGAACTGATGGAATTTGCAGATAAACTGGAAAAAGCCACACTTACAACTATTGAAGATGGAAAGATGACCAAGGATCTTGCGTTGATCACCAGCCTGAAACATCCGAAGGTTCTTTCCAGCAGAGAATTTATTCTTGCAGTTCGTGATTCTCTGAATCGTCTGATGAAATAAAAATACTTTCAGGAAATATACATGAACTTTAAAAATGGGAGACCCTACGCAAGGGTTTCCCATTTCTCATATAATTCTTCCAGTTCAGCCTGGATTGCTTCTTTTTCACGGCTTAATTCAGCACAACGTCCCACATTGGTACAGACATCGGGAAGTACCAGTGTGTCGTCGATTTCTTTATCTCTGTTTTCCAGTTCCTCGATACGGGCTTCTGTCTTTTTCAGTTCGTTTTCCTGTTTACGTCTGCGGGCCTGTTCCTCTTTTTGCTGCTGCCAGGTAAGCTTGTTATCGGAAACGGTTTCCTGAATTTCCGAAACAACTGCTGCCTGCTGGACAGGAGCATATTTTTCTGTAAGCTCTTCTTTTTTCTCCAGATAATAATCATAATCGCCAATATAATTGACTACAGCCTGGTTTGTAAGATCCAGGATCCTGGTAGCGGTCTGATTGATAAAATAACGGTCATGAGATACATAAAGGACAGTGCCTGTGTAGCTGTTTAATGCCTCTTCAAGAATTTCCTTAGATGCAATGTCCAAATGGTTGGTAGGCTCATCCAGAATCAGGAAATTGGCTTCTGAAAGCATCAGTTTGGCAAGAGATACACGACCTCTTTCTCCGCCGGAAAGAGCGGAAATCTCCTTAAACACATCATCGCCGGTAAAAAGGAATGCTGCCAGCATGTTACGGATTTCTGTTTCCGTGAGAGTTGGATACGTATCTGAAATTTCCTGAAAAATAGTTTTTTCTGTATGAAGTACATGATGTTCCTGGTCATAATAACCGATCTGTACTTTGGAACCAAGAGAAAAACTGCCTGCATCTGCAGGGAGAATGCTGTTGAGAATCTTCAGCATAGTGGTTTTTCCGGTTCCGTTGTTTCCGATCAGAGCAATGCGCTCCCCTCGCTTGATCTGGAAAGAAATATCAGTGAAAAGCGTCTGACCGGGAAAACTTTTAGAAAGACCTTCTACAGTAAGGACATCATTTCCGCTGACTACCCGGGGCTCCAGAGACAGACGCATCTGGGTCTGTATTTCTACAGGTTTATCAAGCCTCTGAATCTTATTCAGCATTTTTTCCCGGCTTTCTGCCCGGCGGATGGATTTCTCCCGGTTAAAGGATTTCAGTTTAACAATTACTGCTTCCTGGTGTTTGATCTCCCGCTGCTGGTTAAGGTATGCCTTATACTGTGCATCACGAAGCTGTGCCTTTTTTTCTGCATAAGCTGAATAATTTCCCTGAAAAGAAGTGACCTGCCCCGCCTCGATTTCTATTACTTTTGTAACAACCTTGTCCAGGAAATAACGGTCATGGGAAACGATAAATACAGCGCCGGGATAATTCAGAAGATAAGTTTCCAGCCAGGCGATGCTTTCCATATCCAGATGGTTGGTAGGCTCATCCAAAAGCAGAATATCCGGTTTGGAGATCAGCAGTTTGCCCAGAGCTACACGTGTTTTCTGACCGCCGGAAAGAGTTTCGATTTCTTTCCCAAAATCCTCTTCTGAAAATCCAAGTCCTTTCAGAACACCCATAAGTTCACTTTTGTACGCATAGCCGTTTTCCAGTTCAAATTCATGGGTCAGGCGGGTATAGGTATTCATCAGACGTTCCAGCTCCAGACCCTGAACATGTTTCATTTCCTGTTCCATGGAACGCATTCGTTCCTCCATGTCGATGATATACTGCTTGGTGGTAAGAAGCTCTTCGTAGATAGTGCGGTGACCATGAATGTCCTGATACTGTGCCAGATATCCCATACGCTTGTCTTTTGCAAGAACTACGTTTCCGGAATCGGAAGAGATCTCTTCCATGATGATTCTGAGAAGGGTGGTCTTTCCTGCACCGTTATTACCGATAAGAGCGGCTTTTTCCCGCTCTTCTATGTGAAAAGAGGCATCTTTTAAAATCTCTTTTTCTCCAAAAGATTTACAGATGCTCTGACATGCTAAAATCATTACAATTCCTCCAGAAATTACCTTATTTCATTTGTGCATACGGTAAGATTATAAAGCTATTACAATGATTTTGTAAAGACCAAAAAATTTTTGTAAAGAGAAAAAACTTTATTTGACATTAAAATAACATTTCGTTATAATTAGATAGGAAATCAGAAGGAGGGTCATCTTGTGGAGGCAAAACAAATTTCAAAAGCAGTGATCAAAAGGCTGCCCCGTTATTATCGATATCTTGGAGAATTGCTGGAAGAAAATGTAGAAAGAATTTCTTCCAATGACCTCAGCAAGAAAATGCATGTTACAGCATCCCAGATCCGTCAGGATCTGAATAATTTCGGTGGATTCGGTCAGCAGGGTTATGGCTATAATGTAAAATATCTTTATACAGAAATTGGAAAGATCCTGGGTCTGGATACGGTTCATCCCATGATCATTGTCGGTGCCGGTAATTTGGGTCAGGCTCTGGCAAATTATGTAGATTTTGAGAAACGTGGATTTAAACTCATGGGAATTTTTGATATCAATCCGGTACTGGAGGGGATTGCAGTACGCGGTATTGAAATTCAGATGATCAGTGATCTTCCTTTTTTCCTGAAAGAAAATCAGATTGAAATTGCAATCCTGACACTTCCGAAAAACAAAGCGGGAGATATGGCGGATATCCTTATCGAAAACGGGATCAAGGCCATCTGGAATTTTGCACATATTGATCTGGAGACTCCCGATGATGTGATCGTGGAAAATGTACATCTTTCAGAAAGTCTTATGAGACTTTCCTACAATCTGAGTCAGTACCGTCAGGAACATGAAAACAGCTGATATGTCCTGGTTTAAGGACCTTTTTATAAGTGCTTGTTAATACAGGCTGTCACCCTATTTCCAGGCGTGACAGCCTGTTGCTGTGTATAGAAAGGACAGAAGCATGAAAAAAGCAGTAAGCTGCAGTCTTATGAAAAAATTGGATCAGAATACGATTCAAAAGATGGGGATTCCTTCTTTAGTCCTTATGGAGAGGGCAGCCGTAAAAACGGCAGAAGAAATAGAAAAAAAGCTGAAAAAAGGAGAAACAGAGGAAAAGATTCTCTGTGTGTGCGGAAGCGGAAATAACGGCGGGGACGGCATTGCGGTTGCAAGGATTCTGTTTCTTCATGGATATCATTCGGAAATTTTTTTAGCAGGAAATCCTTCCCATATGACAGAAGAAACAAAACAGCAGTACCGCATTGCTCAAAATTATCAGGTACCTGTTGTGAATAACCCGGAATGGCAGGAATATACTACTATAGTAGATGCACTTTTTGGGGTGGGATTGGCCCGTCCTGTAAAAGGAAGGTATGCAGACCTGATCCGTGATATGAATCTGACTTCCGGGTGGAAGGTGTCAGTAGATATCCCTTCCGGAATCAACGGCGATACAGGTGAAGTAATGGGAACTGCTTTTTCGGCAGATATGACTGTGACCTTTGCCTTCCGGAAAACGGGTCTTTGCCTTTATCCTGGCAAAAAATTTGCCGGAAAAACGGTAACTGCAGATATCGGCATCTATGAAGCTCCGGAACTGATGGCTCCCTGTTATATACTGGAGGACAGTGATATAAAAAAACTGCCCAAAAGAAATCCGGAAGGCAACAAAGGAACTTTTGGCAAAGTGCTTGCTGTTGCAGGAAGTATCGGAATGTGCGGAGCAGCATATTTCTGTGCGGCTGCAGCTCTGGCAGCCGGTGCCGGCATGGTAAAAATCCTTACAGAAAAAGACAACCGGATCCCGTTGCAGGTGCTGCTTCCAGAAGCGATCATTGACTGCAGTGAAGAGCCAAAGGACTGGGAAAAAGCACTGGACTGGTGTGATGTGCTGATCATTGGGCCAGGACTTGGAAAGTCCGAAAGAAGCCGGAAAATACTGTCGTGGTTCCTGGAACACACCTGGAGGAAAAAGCCGATGATCCTGGATGCAGACGGTTTGAATCTTCTGGCAGATAATCCGGAATTGAGAAGGTTTCTGGGGAAACAGACGGTTTTAACTCCACATATGGGAGAGATGAGCCGGCTTACCGGAAAAACAGTTACGGAGCTCCAGAAAGATCGTATATCAGCATCCAGAGAACTGGCAGAGGAAACCGGAGCAGTCTGTGTTTTGAAAGATGCATGTACTGTAACGGCTTCTCCTGACGGTGCTGTATGGCTGAACCTTTCAGGAAACCCAGGGATGGCTGCAGCAGGAAGCGGAGATGTACTTACAGGTGTACTGGCAGGAATGTTCTGCGCAGAACGGGAAAACAATCTGTCCCAACCGGACAAAACAGCTGCCCTTGGTGTTTATATCCATGGAAGAGCAGGAGATCTGGCTGCCAAAACAAAAGGAGAATACGGGATGAAAGCAGGAGATTTGCTCCCGGCAGTTTCTGAAGTGACAGGATACGGAGGAAGATATGAAAAAATATGACAGGATCAAAGCGGTTGTTTCTCTGGATGCTATAAATAGTAATTTCAGAGAAATGAGAAAAAACATAAAAAAAGATACAAAGATCATTGCCGTAATCAAGGCTGACGGATATGGACATGGTGCAGAAGCTGTTGCAGCACTGATCCACGACCGTGATTATATCTGGGGATTTGCAGTTGCAACTGCTGAAGAGGCTCTTCAGCTTCGGTCTTTTGGAGTGAAGAAACCGATTCTTATTTTAGGAATCGTATTTGAAGAATATTTTCCTGAAATGATTGCTGAAGATATACGACTGACGGTCTGTGAGTATACAATGGCTCAAAAATTATCTGAAGAAGCAGTCCGCCAGGGAAAAAGCGTACATATCCATCTGGGACTGGATACGGGAATGAGCCGCATCGGTTTTGCAGATGTGCCCGAAAGTGCGGAGGAGATCCGCAGGATCTCATTTCTTCCGAATCTTTGTATAGAAGGTATGTTTACTCATTTTGCCAGAGCAGATGAAAAAGACATAGCCCCGGCTGAAAAACAGCTTGACAGATATTTGTCTTTTGCAGGACTTCTGGAGGAAAAAAATATTGACGTTCCTTTGAAGCACTGTTCTAACAGTGCGGGGATCATCCGTATGCCTGAGGCAAACCTGAATGCAGTTCGGGCCGGAATTACCATATACGGGATTTATCCGTCTAACGAAGTAGAAAGAGATCCTGTAAAGCTGAAACCTGCCATGGAGCTGAAAAGTCATATAAGCTATGTGAAAGTACTTAAAGCCGGAGCTGAAGTCAGCTACGGAGGTACTTTTAAAGCGCAAAAAGATATGAAAGTAGCCACGATTCCGGTGGGATATGCAGATGGATATCCACGAAGCCTGTCAAATAAAGGGAGTGTTCTGATCCATGGAAAGAAAGCTCCAATTATCGGCCGGGTCTGCATGGATCAGTTTATGGTGGATGTATCCCACATACCGGAAGCTCAAAAAGGGGATGAAGTAACACTGATCGGAAAAGATGGAGACCAGTTTATCAGTATGGAGGAGATTGGAGATCTGTCCGGAAGATTTTCTTACGAGTTTGCCTGCGATATTGGTAAGCGTGTGCCAAGGGTTTATATGAAAAACGGAAAGGAATGGGGAGAACTGACTTTTTTTAAATGATCCCTGACGGAAGAAACTGGAACTATCACGCATGTATACACAAGAAAAATCTGGAAATACTCATCAGTAGAGAAAACAGGATGGAGTGTGAATTGTGTGGTAATAAAAAGAGGGGATATATTTTATGCAGATCTTAGACCTGTGGTTGGAAGTGAGCAGGGTGGAGTGCGCCCGGTTTTGATCATACAGAATGATGTTGGAAATCGGCACAGTCCTACAGTGATATGTGCCGCGATCACTTCAAAGATGAACAAGGCAAAACTGCCTACTCACATTGAGATAGATGCTTCTGCCTATGGAATCGAAAAGGATTCTGTGATTCTTTTAGAACAGCTCCGTACCATTGACAAAAGAAGGCTGAAAGATAAAGTATGTCATTTAGATCAGGGAATGCTGGATCGTGTCAATCATGCTCTTGAGATCAGTCTTGAGCTTAGTTTTTAGGAGAATCCCCGGGAATCCTTGACGAATCAATGGGAAAGTGCTATATTTTAGCAGTGATTATGCGAATCTTCGGTTGTTTTTGACATCTGACAGATCGTGAAAAAAGAAAGGAAATACTAAATGGACGACGGCAGTCGATGGCCCCTGGGGGGGCTGATTGTTCTGATACTGTTGATCCTGCTGAACGGTATATTCTATGGATTTGCCGCAGCAGTGAGAAACTTAAGTCAGAGTGAAATACAAAAAATGGCAGAGGAAGGCAATAAAAAGGCCATTCTTCTGAAGCGGCTTCTGGAGGAACCTGTACGTTATGTAAATGCGATTCCCCTGATCGTAACTGCTTCAGGAATTTTTATGGGTGTTTTTCTCGTGCCAATGCTTGCGCGGATGTCTCACCGTTACATAGATCAGTTTCCTGCATTGGTACTGATCTCCGTTCTCTGTGTTATGATCCTTGCATCCTTTGGAATCCTTATGTTCCGCCGTATTGGAAGTTATCGTTCTCAGCGATATGCTTTCCGTTATATCGGGCTTATTAATGGGGTGGTCACTGTTTTATGGCCGCTTACCTTGCTGGTGACTGCTCTTGCAAGGATGACAGCAGTAATCTTTGGAGTAGGACTTCGTGAACAACAGGAGGCTGTGACAGAAGAAGAGATCATTTCTATTGTAGATGAAGCCCATGAGCAGGGAGTCATTGAAAAAAACGAAGCAGAAATGATACAAAATATCATTTCATTTAATGAGACAAAAGTTGGAGATATCATGACTCACCGAACCGCTGTGGTAGGTTTTGATCAGGAGCGGTTTTTGAAAGATGTTATTGATGAAATGCTGGAGGAAGGAAATTCCCGTTATCCCGTTTATGCAGAGGATATGGACGATATCCAGGGGCTGCTCCATTATAAGGACGCACTGAAATTTATGACTCAGAATCCATGGGCAAAATTCAAGCCTTTAAAAGAACTTCCGGGATTGATTCGAAAGGCCGATTTCGTTCCGGAATCTGCCAGTATCAGTAACCTGTTCCATACTATGCAGCTGAAGCAGACTCATATGGCAGTTGTAGTAGATGAATATGGGCAGACAGAGGGAATCGTTACCATGGAAGATATCCTGGAAGAAATTGTCGGAGAGATTCTGGATGAATATGACGGAGACGAAGATATCACCATCAGGACACAGACAGATAACAGTATTTTGATAGATGGATTTGCCGAAATCGAGGATGTGGAAGAGGAACTGGGCATCAGTTTTGGGCATGTGGAAGTGGCTACTCTTAATGGTTTTCTGACGGAAATGCTGGGACATATCCCTACAGAGGCAGATCTGGAAAAAGAACTTGTTGCAAACGGCTACCGATTCAAGATCATTTCCCTTGGTCACAGGACGATTGGAAAGGTACGGGCCGAAAAAATAAAATAAAGGATAATGACACAAAAGGAGAAAGTAAGTTATGTCAGGACATTCAAAATTTGCAAACATAAAGCATAAGAAAGAAAAGAACGATGCTAAAAAAGGTAAAATTTTTACCGTTATCGGACGAGAGATCGTTATGGCTGTAAAGGCAGGCGGACCGGATCCGAACAATAACAGCAAGCTTCGTGATGTGATTGCCAAAGCAAAGGCAAACAATATGCCCAACGATACCATTGAACGCGGAATCAAAAAAGCAGCAGGTGCAGACTCCGCAGACAACTATGAACATGCTACATACGAGGGATACGGACCAAACGGCGTTGCCATCATTGTAGAAACACTGACTGACAATAAAAACCGTACTGCCAGCAATGTAAGAAATGCTTTTACAAAGGGTTATGGCAGCATTGGAACACAGGGCTGTGTATCCTTTATGTTCGATCAGAAGGGACAGATCATCATTGACAAAGAAGAATGTGAAATGGACGCTGACGAGCTGATGATGGTTGCTCTTGATGCAGGAGCAGAGGATTTCAGCGAAGAAGAAGACAGTTTTGAGGTGATCACAGCACCGGATGATTTCAGTGCAGTAAGAGAAGCTCTGGAAGCTGCCGGCGTACCTATGCTGGAAGCTCAGGTTGCCATGGTTCCCCAGACCTATGTAGAGCTTACCGACGAAAAAGATATTAAGAATCTTCAGAAAACCCTGGATCTTCTTGATGAGGATGACGACGTAACAGATGTTTGGCATAACTGGGACGAATAAATAAGAATAGCCCTCAAACCCTTGCAAACAGGGGATTTGAGGGCTGTTTTTGTTTGCTTTCAAAATTCAGATAATGACATATTGTGCATAATCCAGAAACGTAAGGTGCATAATAATCCTTAACTGCTCGTATACATGGAGGTACTGAGAATTGGAAAAATATAATTCTGATAATATAGAAAATACGGAGCAAAAGGATCTGAAATTGAAGGAAACGGATCAACGAGATGACCAGATCCGGGAAATGGGGCAGGTAACCCTGGATAAAAATCCTAAAAAGCACAGAGTAGAACTTCTGACTATTATTGGAGAGGTAGAAGGACATGAATCTGCGCCTTCTCAGAGTAAAACCACAAAATATGAACATGTATTACCGAAACTCGCTATGGCAGAAGATGATAAAGAAGTAGAAGGGCTTTTAATTCTTCTTAATACAGTGGGAGGTGATGTGGAAGCTGGACTTGCCATTGCGGAAATGATTGCTTCCCTAAGTATTCCGACAGTATCCCTGGTTCTTGGGGGCGGCCATTCAATCGGTGTCCCGATGGCTGTTTCTGCGGATTATTCCTTTGTGGTACCCAGTGCTACGATGGTAATCCATCCGGTACGTTCCAGTGGAATGTTTATCGGAGTTGCCCAGACATACCGGAACATGGAAAAAATTCAGGATCGAATCACAAATTTTATTGCCAGTCATTCCCATACAACACAGGAACGACTGGAAGAGCTTATGCTGGATACCACTCAGCTTGTAAAAGATGTTGGTACTATGCTGGAAGGAAAAGAAGCCGTGGAAGAGGGACTTATCGATGAGGTTGGCGGCATGAAAGAAGCCCTTGCCAAACTCTATGAACTGATTGATGTTTGTAAGGAAAGAAAGAAAAAAGTAAACCCCTTTCTAAATTAGTCACTTTTTTAACAAATTATGAAAAATCATGTAGTTTTTTCTTTGATTGTCCTTTCTTTTGTGATATAATACCATAGAATGAGCAGTTTATTATATTTTATATAGGAGGGACAATCATATGAGCAATACGTGTGGATGTCAGAACAGTGACAATGGGTCATTCGCTGAGCTGGCTCCGGTGCTTGAGAAATACGCTAAGGTACCGGGAAGTCTGATCACTATTCTTCAGCAGACTCAGGATATCTACGGCTATCTTTCCATGGATGCGATCAATTATATCGCAGAAAGAACCGGGATCATGCCTGCCAAAATCTATGGTGTGGCAACGTTTTATGCACAGTTCCGCTT
This sequence comes from Blautia sp., assembly GCA_026169535.1. Classification (GTDB taxonomy): domain Bacteria; phylum Bacillota; class Clostridia; order Lachnospirales; family Lachnospiraceae; genus Blautia_A. The sequence goes on along the minus strand of JAPFCU010000071.1, from coordinate 91,037 downwards.
ACAGCCGATCGGCAAATACCTTATCATGCTCTGTAAAGGTACAGCCTGTCATGTAAATGGTTCTGATATGATCGAGGAGGCAGTCTGTGAGCACCTTGGGATCAAAGATGGAGAAACAACAGAGGACGGGCTGTTTACACTGAATAATGTAGCATGTCTTGGATGCTGTTCTCTGGCACCTGTTATGATGGTAAAATCAGCAGATGGTGAAGAAACATATGGAAACCTGACAAAATCTTCCGTCAAGAAGATTCTTGACGATTATAAAGCGAAAAACGCATAGGAGGTAGAGATATGAAAGTTGTTGTAGGACAAGGCAGCTGTGGTATTGCTACCGGAGCGAAGAAGACCTCTGATGAGTTTCAGCGCATCGCAGCAGAAAAAAATCTTACAAATGTCGTGATCGACAAAACAGGATGTATCGGTACCTGTTATCTGGAGCCTATCGTTGATGTATATAACGATGAAGGTGCTCTTGAAGCAAGATATGTCAAATGTACAACAGATAAAGTAGAGCGCATCGTGGAAGAACACCTGATGGGCGGCAAACCGGTGGAAGAATATGTGATCCCAGCTGAGGATGAGGCTTTCCTTTCCCAGCAGCAGAGAATTGTTCTCCGTAACTGCGGACAGATCAACCCTGAGAAGATCGAAGAGTACATAGCTACCGGCGGTTATGAGGCAGCACGCAAAGTTATCACATCCATGACCCCGGATGAAGTAATCGAGGAGATCAAGGTTTCCGGACTCCGTGGACGTGGAGGTGCCGGTTTCCCGACATGGTTCAAATGGAATGCCATTAAATCTAACAAAGGCGCACAGAAATATATGGTATGTAATGCAGACGAGGGTGACCCGGGTGCATTCATGGACCGTTCCGTACTTGAGGGCGATCCGCACTCCCTTCTTGAAGGTATGATCATCGGCGGTTTTGCTGCCGGAGCTACAGAAGGAATTATTTACTGCCGTGCTGAGTATCCGCTTGCAATCGCACGTCTGGACATTGCCATGGCACAGGCAAGAGAACAAGGCTATTTAGGAAAGAATCTGTTTGGAACAGATTTCAACTTTGATATTCGCATCAAAGCTGGTGCAGGTGCATTCGTATGTGGTGAGGAGACCGCTCTGATCGCTTCTCTGGAAGGTGAGAGAGGTATGCCGCGTCTGAAACCTCCATTCCCGGCTGCAAAGGGATACTGGAAGCTTCCGACCAACATTAATAACGTAGAAACTTATGCAAACGTTGCATGGATTATCGCAAACGGCGGCCAGGCCTTTGCTGACAGAGGTGCTGAGAAATCCAAAGGTTCCAAGGTATTTGCTCTTGCAGGTAAGATCAAGAAAGGCGGACTTGTAGAGGTTCCTATGGGAATGACCCTGAAAGAAGTTATCTACAACATTGGCGGCGGAATCAAAAACGACAAAGAATTTAAGGCCGTTCAGATGGGCGGACCATCCGGCGGATGTATCCCGGCAGAACTGATCGATACCCCTGTTACTTATGAAGATATCAATAAAACAGGTGCTATCGTTGGTTCCGGCGGTATGATCGTTATGGATGAGGACACCTGTATGGTAGATATGGCTCGTTTCTTCCTTGACTTTACAAAGAAAGAATCCTGCGGTAAGTGTAACTACTGCCGTATCGGTACCAAGAGAATGCTGGAAATCCTGGAAAGAATCACAAAGGGCGAGGGCCGTGACGGAGATATCGAACTTCTGGAGGAACTGGCAGCAAAGATCAAGGACGGTGCTATGTGCGGACTTGGACAGACTGCTCCGAACCCGGTACTGACTACCCTGAAATACTTCCGCAATGAGTATGAGGATCATATTTACAATCATAAATGTACTGCAAAATCCTGTAAGGCTCTTATTCACTATGAGATCACAGAGGACTGCAAGGGCTGTACAGCCTGTGCAAGACACTGCCCGGTTGGAGCGATCAGCGGCGAGAAGAAACAGCAGCATAAGATCGATCCGGCTATCTGCATTAAGTGCGGCAAGTGTGAAGAATCCTGTAAATTTGGTGCAGTAAAGAGAGTTTAATAGGAGGTATAGACTGTGAATAAATACAGATTAAATATCGACGGAAAAGAGGTCTACGGACTTCCCGGACAGACCATTCTTGATGTCTGCAAAGAGAACGATATTTTTATCCCTACTCTTTGCTATGATGAAAGAACAGAAATTTACGGTGCATGTGGACTTTGTATGGTAGAAATGGAAGGTAATCCAAAGCTTTGGAAAGCCTGTGCAACAGAGATTGCACCAAACATGATCATCCATACCAATACACCACGTGTAATTGAATCCAGAAAAACAAACCTGGAGCTTCTTCTTTCCAACCATAAAGGAGATTGCCGTCCGCCATGTATGCTTGCGTGTCCGGCTGGAACAGACTGCCAGGGTTATGTAGGACTGATCGCAAATGGTCAGTATGAAGAAGCAATCAAACTGATCAGAGAAAATATTCCGCTTCCGGGCGCAATCGGACGTGTCTGTCCTCATCCATGTGAGACAGCCTGCCGCCGTGGTCTGGTAGACGAACCGATCGCTATTGCAAATCTGAAGAGATTTGCTGCAGATACAGATGAATTTGGCGAAGATCCATTTGTTCCGGATTGTGAGCCGGATACAGGCAAGAATGTTGCTATTATCGGCGGTGGTCCTTACGGTATCTCCATGGCATACTTCCTTCGTCAGCTTGGTCACGATATCACCATCTATGAGGCAATGCCGAAGCTTGGCGGTATGCTCCGTTATGGCATTCCGGAATACCGTCTTCCGAAAGAAGTTCTGGATGAAGAGATTGCTGTTCTTGAAAAAATGGGTGTGACCATGGTCACAAACACCAAAATCGGCGAGGATATCTCTTTTGAAACTATCCGCAGAGATTATGACGCTGTCTGTGTAGGTATCGGTGCGTGGGTATCCACCGGTGTTCGCTGCAAAGGTGAGGATGCAGAAGGTGTAATCGGTGGTATCGATTTCCTTCGTAAGGTTGTTCGCAACGAAGACATTGACCTTGGCAAAAATGTTGCTATCGTCGGCGGCGGCAACACAGCTATGGATGCCTGCCGTACAGCAGTACGCCTTGGTGCTGACAAGGTTTACAACATCTACAGAAGAACAAAAGACGAGATGCCTGCAGATATGATCGAGATCGAAGAGGCAGAGGAAGAGGGCGTAATCTTCCTGAACCTGACAAATCCTCTTGAAATCATCTCTGACGAAAACGGACATTGCCGTCAGATGGTACTTCAGGTTATGGAACTTGGTGAGCCGGATGCTTCCGGTCGTCGCGCACCGGTTCCGGTTGAAGGCAAGACAGAGACTATCGACGTAGATACTGTCATCCTGGCTATTGGACAGAGAGTAAACGCAGATGGTATGGAAGGCGTTGAGCTTACAAGAAAAGGCGGTCTTGTATACGATAAGGATACCTATATGACAGCACTTCCTGGCGTATTTGCCGGCGGTGACTGCGGTAATGACAAGATCTCCATCGCAGTTGAGTCCATCGGTGATGCAAAGAAGAGCTATCTGATCGTAGATGCTTATCTTCGTGGAGAAGAGATCAAATACGAGCCAAACTATTATGTAACCAAAAAGGACGTAACTCCGGCTACATTTGAAGACCGTGAGAGAATGTGCCGTCCGACTATGGAACAGCTGAATGCTGAAGAAAGAAAAGACAACTTTACAGAGGTTGTATTCGGATATGACGAAGAGCAGGCAGTTGAGGAAGCTCACCGTTGTCTGGAGTGCGGATGTAAGGATTACTTTGAATGTAAACTTATTTCCTACGCAAACATGTATAATGTAGATCCAGACCGTCTGGCAGGTGATATTAATGAAGTGGAATTCCATGATGAGCATCCGTTCATCCTGAGAGATCCAAATAAATGTATCCTCTGCGGACTTTGTGTACGTGCCTGTGATGAGGTGATGGGCGTAGGTGCTCTCGGCCTTGTGAAACGTGGATTTGATACAGTAGTTATGCCGGCACTTGAGCAGCCGCTTTCTGAAACAGGATGTATTTCCTGCGGTCAGTGTGTAAGTGTTTGTCCGACAGGAGCTCTTCAGGAAAACCTGACTCTGGAAAAATCTGTTCCTCTTGATACAGATGTTACAGACACAACCTGTGCATACTGCTCAGTTGGATGCTCCATGCATCTGGAAACTTATGGTGATATGCTTGTAAAAGCTGCACCGGACAGAGAAGGCGCTGTGAATAAAGGACTTCTCTGCGGAAGAGGTAAATTCGGCTTTGACTGCTCCGTGATGGAAGGCAAGCTTCTTGAGCCAATGGCAAGAAAAGACGGAGAGCTTACTGAGGTAGATTATCATGAGGCGTTTGTCCTTACTGCTAAGAAAGCAGAGGCTCTTGCAGCTAAATATGGAAGAAATGCAGTAGCAGTAGCAATTTCTGACAGATATACAAATGAAGAAGCATATGTGATCAAGAGCTTTGCAGATTCTATCGGTGCTAAAACACTTTGTTTCAACAACAGAGAGAACGGACTTGAGAAGGTTCTTGGCGTAAATGCAACACCGAATACCATCAATGAACTTCTTTCTGCAGAAGTGATCCTTTGTGCAGGATTTATTGCAAAAGAAAATCAGGTAATCCGTCTGAAACTGAAACAGGCAGCTAAAAACGGCGCTAAGGTTATTCTTGTAAATCCAGAAGGATACGCACAGGATCATATGAGCTTTGTTTATAAGACTGTCGAAACAGACAACAGCCTTGGATTCTTCAAGGGCGTTGCAAAAGTACTGGTAGATATGGGCAAGGGCACAGCTGCAGAAGGCTTTGATGCATTTAAAGCTTCTGTAGAAAATGCTTCCGTATCCGAGGACGCAAAAGAAATTGCTGAACTGTATGCAAATGCCAAGAAAGCAATGATCGTATTCCAGCAGAATGTTGTAACTACTGAAGCAGCATCACTTCTTGGTGACATTGCAGTTGTTTCCGGTCATATCGGAAAAGCTCGTGACGGTATCCTTATGCTGAAAGCGAAAAACAACAGTCAGGGTCTGATCGATCTTGGTGTTACTGCAGGCGCAGAAGCAATGGAAGGTGTAAAAGCACTTCTGGTATTTGGCGAAGATCCGGATCCGGCACTTCTTAAAGAGCTGGTATTCCTGATGGTTTGCGATACTCATATGACTGAATCTGCAAAACTTGCTGATGTTGTAATTCCGGGAACAGGATTTGCATCTACATATGGTACATTCACTAATACAGAGCGCAGACTCCAGATTGTAGAACAGGCTATTGAAGAAGACGTAGTATTCTCCAACTGGGAAGTTGCAGCAGAGCTGGCTCATGTATATGAAGTTGAAATGCCGTTTGATGATATCGAAGATATCTCTGATGAAATGAACGATAAACTTCCTGTTTACCGTTATGCAGAAATGGGCGAAATCTACGGTGGAGTTCTTGCATGTGAAAATGCTAAACTGGTTGCAGTAGAGGATGCAGAATTTGTTGCACCGCTTCGTTCTACAGATCATCTCATGAACATGATCGATGCAAGATTACCTCATGCAAACTAAATAACAGCAGAATTTAGAGACCGGATTTTCCGGTCTCTTTTTATCGCTCACATGTTCGATTTTTTCTGTGTTCTCTTGTAAGTTGCTTTGAAATATGATATACTTGTTTCGTTCAGTGAGCAGTTTTCACTGATCTGATGGAAAACCGACGAAAGAAAAGGATAGAAATATGACGGTATTATATATAGTATTACTGGCAGTGATACAGGGAATACTGGAATTCCTTCCAGTAAGCAGTTTCGGTCATCTCTGCATAATTCAGGATCTTTTGGGAATGGAAAGGGGACCAGGGCTTCTTCTGGAGACCATGCTCCATTTTGGAACTCTTGCCGCTGTGATCCTTACCTTCCGAAAAGACATTATCCGTATTTGTCTGGAAACAGTGGACATGCTCTGTGATATGATAGGTAATCTGTCCCTTTATATTCATAACCACAGAACAGGAGACCGACTTCGTTATGCCAAAATCATCAGCAGCACTTACAAGAAATTTGCACTTTTAGTCTGGGTATCTATGATTCCTACAGCACTTCTGGGTTATACGGCGCGCAGGCTGGCTGCCCTTGCCTCTCATTCCAAACTGATACCCGGAGCAGGGATTCTGATTACCGGAATTCTCCTTCTTGTGGTTGATTTCAGTCGTCTTGGAGGGCACAAAGCTGCCCGGGATGCTGAATTCGGAAATGCCATGTGGATTGGTATCTGTCAGGGACTTTCTGTGTTTCCGGGACTTTCCAGAAGCGGACTTACTATCAGTGCGGGATTAATGAGCGGATTTACCCGCAGCTTTGCAGTGAAATATTCCTATATTATTTCAATACCTGCTATTATTGGCGCACTTTGCATGGAATTAGGACAGTTTGCTTCCAACGATATGACAATAGGCTTGGGATTTACCTATGTGTTGGGGATGATCGTTTCTGCTGTTGTAGGGTATTTTACCTGCAGAACTTTACTTAAACTGGTAAATCGAATACAGTTCCGCTATTTTGCATATTACTGTTTTATCATTGGGATTGCAGTGCTGGTAGGAAATTATATGTTATAAATCATCAGTTAGTAGGAGGGATGCCTGAACATGGCAGCAGCAAAAAATCAGACAGCAAAAAAGGGAACCACAAAAACAACTAGAAAAAATACAGCCAGAAAAAAAAGCACTTCCAAAAAGCAGGGAGCTGCCAGTGGATTCCAGACCGAGATCATTTTACTGATCATTTTGGCTGCATCCATGATCCTGGTACTCAGCAACCTTGGATTTGGAGGAACAGTAGGGGAACAGATCAGTACCGTCTGTTTTGGTATCATTGGACTTCCGGCTTATGTTTTTCCTGTATTCCTTTTTGTAGGAGCGGCTTTTTTTATGTCAAACAGACGTAACAGACTTGCTTACAAAAAACTTCTGGCAGCTCTTGTATTTTTTATTTTCGTGTGCGGATTTGTTCAGCTTCTAACAGAAGGATATATTCAGAGTACTACGATTTCTGATTATTATCATCTCTGTGCAGAATATCATACCGGAGGAGGTGTGATAGGAGGCGCAATCTGCATGTCAACAACCCAGGCCTTCGGAGTAGCTGGCGGGTACATTATCATTATAGCAGTCATGCTGATCTCTTTGATCATTATTACTCAGAAGTCCTTTTTTGATTTTGTTTTTAAAATCTGGGATGGAATTCTCGGGCTTGTAAAAGGCGGTCATGAACTTTATATGGAGGGACAGCCGGAGCGTGATCTGAAAAAGGAGATTCGTGAACAAGAACGTCGTCAGAAAAAAGAACTTCGTCAGGCAGAAAGGATCCGTCGTTTAGAGGAAACTTTGGAAGCCGAAAAAAAAGCTGCCCAGGCACTGGAGGCAGAAAACGAAATGGCTGTTTCCAGACAGTCTGTTCAAACTCAGTCATCCGAAGAAAGTCACGGATTTCTGGAAGGTACAAAGCTGGAACCTTCCAGACCGCCAGCTGCAGAGTTTGATTTAAATCCATCAGTCGCTTCCTCTGACAACAATGTTGAAACAGGTGCAGAGGAAACCGGAAAAGATCAGTTGGAATTTCAGATCCACAGATCAGATCCTGTTGCAGAAGAAGCAGCTGTACCGGATCTTTTTGAGGATTTTTCTCCTGCAGACTCTCTTGATTTTGACAGTGCAGACTCTGTTTCCCAGGAGACAACAGCTGCGCCTGAGCCATCTCAGCCTCATAAAAATCCAAAATCTTCCAAGAAAGAAATTGAAAACGGAATACAAAATATACAACAGGAGATTTCTACAAAAACAGCTGCAGAAAAAAAAGAATATCATTATCCTCCCTTAAAGCTTTTAAAACGCGGAAGCGGAAAATCTCAGGGAGACTCTGATGCTCATCTTCGCAAAACGGCACAGAAGCTTCAGGAGACACTTCATAATTTTGGTGTAAATGTAACTGTCACAAATGTAAGCTGCGGACCAACGGTTACACGGTATGAACTGCAGCCGGAAATGGGAGTCAAAGTCAGTCGTATCGTAGGCCTTGCAGATGATATCAAACTTAATCTTGCCACAGCGGATATTCGTATTGAAGCGCCCATTCCAGGCAAAGCAGCTGTGGGCATCGAAGTACCTAATAAAGAAAATCATGCAGTTATGTTAAGGGAGATTCTCCAGTCTCAGGAGTTTCAGGGGGCAAAGTCCACCTTGTCCTTTGCAGTAGGTAAGGATATCGCAGGAAAACCTGTTGTAACAGATATTGCCAAGATGCCGCATCTCCTGATCGCGGGAGCTACCGGTTCCGGTAAGTCTGTCTGTATTAATACTCTGATCGTCAGCATTTTATATAAATCGTCACCAGATGATGTAAAATTGATCATGATCGATCCAAAGGTAGTTGAATTAAGTGTATATAATGGAATTCCCCATCTTTTTATTCCGGTAGTCACTGATCCGAAAAAAGCAGCCGGAGCTTTAAACTGGGCGGTTACGGAGATGATGAACCGATATAATACCTTTGCGGAATTTAATGTACGTAATCTGGAAGAGTATAATCGTAAAGTAGAAAATATGAAGATACCGGAAGGTGAAACTCCGCCGGAAAAAATGCCTCAGATCGTAATCATAGTCGATGAGCTTGCTGACCTTATGATGGTTGCTCCGGGCGAAGTGGAAGATGCTATCTGCCGTCTGGCCCAGCTTGCCCGTGCTGCCGGGATCCACCTGATCATTGCAACTCAGAGGCCTTCTGTAAATGTTATTACCGGGCTTATCAAGGCAAACATGCCTTCCAGAATTGCATTTTCTGTATCCTCTGGTGTGGATTCAAGAACCATTCTGGATATGAATGGAGCAGAAAAGCTTCTGGGAAAGGGAGATATGCTGTTCTATCCTCAGGGATATCAGAAACCTGTACGTCTTCAGGGAGCGTTTGTATCGGATGAAGAGGTCAGCAGTATTGTAGAATTCCTTTCCAGCAAAAATCCGACAGTGGAATATGATACGCAGATCGAACAGCAGGTCAATACTGTCAGCATTGCAGGTGCAGGTTCCGGAAATGAGGAAAAAGATGTCTATTTTGAAGAAGCAGGTAAATTTATCATTGATAAAGAAAAAGCTTCTATTGGCATGCTCCAGCGAATGTTCAAGATAGGATTTAACAGAGCTGCCCGTATTATGGATCAGCTTTGTGATGCCGGAGTCGTTGGACCGGAAGAGGGAACGAAACCCAGAAAGGTTCTTATGTCGATGGAGGAATTCCAGAATTATATTGAAGAAAGTCTTTAAATGAAGAAAAAAAGGAGAAATTTTCAAATACAATGGAAATTCGTATTTTGTCTGTCGGAAAAATAAAAGAAAAGTATCTTACTTCTGGTATCCAGGAATATGCAAAACGTTTAAGCAGGTATTGTAAGCTGACATTTTGTCAGGTGACTGATGAAAAGACTCCTGACAAAGCATCCGATGCACTGAATGAACAAATAAAAAATACAGAGGGAGAGCGTCTGATGAAGCATATCCGTGAGCAGGATTATGTTATCGCTCTTGCTCTGGACGGAAAAATGCTGGACTCTGTGGAATTGTCTGAGAAACTTGGACAGTTGGGCGTACAGGGAAAAAGTACTATAGATTTTGTTATCGGCGGATCCCTTGGGCTCAGTGATCAGATTCTGAAACGTGCAGATTTCAAGCTTTGTTTTTCCAGAATGACGTTTCCCCACCAGCTGATGCAGATGATACTTCTGGAACAGATTTACAGAGGCTACCGGATACTGAATAATGAACCCTACCATAAATAACCTGTATCATTACTACAGGATAAGATTATAAAGGAGGACAAAAAATATGGAAACAACTTGTGTAGAGAAAATGTGCGGCGGAGAGGGACATGTACTGATCAAACATATTCTGAATGAAGAGCAGTTAAATGGAAAATGTCGTCTTTATGCAGAGGTTACTCTGGAGCCAGGCTGTTCTCTTGGATTTCATGAACATCACGGAGAAAGTGAAACTTATTATATTATTTCCGGAAAAGGAATTTACAGCGATAATGGGGAACTCCGTATGGTCCAGGCTGGAGATATGACGTTTACTCCAGACGGAAAAGGTCATGCTATGACAAATTCCGGAGAAGAGAATCTGGTATTTATGGCCCTGATTATTTTGGACTAATTTTTTATGAAAGGAAAAACCATGTGGGAACAGTTGGATATTGATAAATTTGAGGAGTATATCTCCCAGTTTCCAATATATGAATACCGTCTCCTGGATGCAGACAGAATTCAGGTAAGGGAAAGAGTGCGTACAATCTGCAAAGAGGAATGTGAACGCTTTGGTACTACCTGGGCGTGTCCTCCGGCAGTAGGCACATTGTTGGAATGTGAAAAAAGAATCCACTCTTATGAAAAAGCAATTTTCTTTTCCAGTGTAGCTGAAGTGTCAGACCTAATGAATATGGAAGAAATGCTGTCTACCAGACATGAGCATGAAGCGCTTACGGAAGAGGTTGCATCCTTTCTGAAAAAAGAAGGATTTGATATCTTTATACTTTCCACTGAATCCTGTGATATCTGCGATAAATGTTCCTATCTGGAGGGAAAGCCCTGCAGACATCCGGAAAAAATGCATCCCTGTTTGGAAAGTCATGGAGTGGTGGCCTCGGAAATTGTAGAAGAAAGACAAATGGAATACAATCTTGGAGGAAATACTATTCTCTGGTTTTCTATGGTGCTATTTCGTCAGGCATAAATAAAAGACCTTCGGCATAAATTTAGAAAAAAGCCGAAGGTTTTTTCTGTGCCGGGGAGGTTTGCGCTTTGTTTTTTCGAAGAAAAAGAGAAAGGTTCAGAGAAAATCTTGTTACAGTTCTTGAAGTTCCCCGTGATCTTGCCTGCAGAGAGACAATCGTCACACTTACCGGTAATAAACATGCTGTAGTGGAAAATTACAGAAATTTATTAAAGTTTACAAAAGAGGAAATTATAATCAGCACCTATTCTGGTAAACTGACGATACTGGGACAAAGACTGGAGATTCCCTGGTACACTGCAGAAGAGATGACGATAACAGGCTGCATTTCCAGGATAATATCTGATATTTAGGAGGTTTTGCATGAGGAATTTCCTTCCATATTTAAATGGTTTTATAAAAATCCGTATCCATGGAGGTCAGACAGAACGCTTTCTGAATCTGTGCATGTCCCGCGGAATAATCCTATGGGATTTATCAGGTGCTTCCGATGGAAGTTATTCTTGTTTCCTTTCTACAAGACACTTTTTTCTTCTGGCACCTGCACGAAGAAAAACAAAGGTACAGATCCATATTCTGGAAAAACATGGACTGCCTTTCTTTTTTGCCAATAGTAAAAATAAAAAGGCCTTTTTTGCAGGAATCCTGTTATGCGGAATCCTGCTTTTTGTTTTATCAGGCCGTATCTGGAATATACATATTGAAGGAAACAGAATCAACACTACACCGGAAATACTGAAATTTCTGGAAAAACAGGGAATATCTCACGGAATCCCAAAAAAACAGGTAAACTGCAGTTCTGTGGCATCGCAGATACGTGAAAGATATCCTGAAACAGCCTGGGTTTCTGCAAAAATCCAGGGGACAAGATTAATCATCACTGTAAAAGAAGGAAATTATCAGACTATCCGGTCAGAAGGCGAGCCTGTTCCATGCAGTATATGTGCGGAAGGGGAAGGCAAAATAGTAAAAATGATTACACGGTCCGGAGTCCCTTTAAAGAAAATCGGAGATACCTGTAAAAAAGGCGATATCCTGGTACTTGGAAGATTAGAACTAAAAAATGACGCCCAAGAGGTTTTTCGTTATGAATATGTTCATGCAGATGCGGATATTTATATAAAAAGAAAACTTCCATATTATGCAGAACTCCCTATGGAATATGAAAAAGAAATATTTTTTGAAAAAGAAAAAAAAGGTGGATTTATCAAAGCAGGAAGTCTTTATCTGGAATGGGGCGCAAAGCCCCAAAAGGGGTGGAAACGTATGACGGAAGAACATCCCCTGCGTTTTACAGAAAATTTTGAACTGCCGCTTTCTGTTGGTTCTGTTACACTAAAACAGTATAAAAAAAAGAGTGTACTGCGTAAAGAAGATGAGGCAAAAGCAGAAGCTTTTCGTATTCTTCAAAAATATGAAAAAAAATTAATGGAAAAAGGGGTTCAAATCTTTGCAAATAATGTTAAAATAGAGGTTGATCACAAAAACTGCATAAGCAGCGGTACTCTTGAGATCATTGAAAAAATCGGAAAGGAAGTTCCAGTGGAAAGAATGGAACTTTCAAAGGAAAGGACAACTGAGAATGGCTAACAGTATTATCGAACTTCATCTGGAAATTCCAGCCGATGTGGAGGGAAATGTATTCGGACAGTTCGACGAACATCTGAAACTGATCGAAAGAACTTTAAATGTCACTTTGATATCCAGAGATGGCATGCTGAAAATACTTGGAACAGAACAAAGTGCTTCCCAGGCAAGAAAACTCATTGGGGAACTGATTGTTCTTGCTCAGAGAGGAAATACCATTACAAGACAGAATGTAAATTATGCCCTTGCACTTGCAATGGAACAAAGAAATCAGGTACTTACGGAAATCGACAAGGATTTTATTTGTAATACTATTCAGGGCAGACCGATAAAGCCCAAGACTCTTGGGCAAAAAGAGTACGTAGAACAGATCCGAAAAAAAATGATTGTCTTCGGAGTAGGACCTGCGGGAACCGGAAAAACCTATCTTGCCATGGCTATGGCAGTAACGGCTTTTCGCAATGAAGAAGTCAGCAGGATTATTCTTACAAGGCCTGCCATAGAAGCAGGAGAGAAACTTGGATTTCTTCCGGGAGATCTTCAGAGCAAAGTAGATCCCTATCTCCGCCCTCTTTATGATGCGTTATACCAGATCATGGGAGCAGACAGCTTTGCAAAAAACATGGAACGTGGACTGATCGAGGTTGCACCTCTTGCCTATATGAGAGGACGTACCCTCGACAACGCATTTATCATTCTGGATGAAGCCCAGAATACCACACCTGCACAGATGAAAATGTTCCTGACCCGTATCGGCTTTGGATCTAAAGTTATCATCACAGGAGACGCATCCCAGAAGGACCTTCCGAGAGATGCCGTTTCAGGACTTGATGTCGCCATGAAGGTTCTGAAAAAAATTGATGATATCGGTTTCTGCCAGCTTACCAGCAAAGACGTAGTCCGTCACCCTCTGGTACAGCAGATCGTACAGGCATATGATGAATATGAGAAAAAACAAAAGCCGGCTAAACCACGTACACCACGCCGCAGTTAGGAGAAGCTTATGACTATCCAGATAGATTATGAAACAGAGCGACAGCTCGATATTGACTATACAGCACTTGCCAATAAAGTGGCGCAGCAGATTCTTGACAGTGAAAACTGTCCTTATGAAGCATCTGTAAATCTGGTGATCACAGATAATGAAGAGATCAAGCGTGTCAATGCGGAATTCCGCAGCATTAACGCTCCTACAGATGTCCTCTCATTTCCAATGATTCCCTTTGAAACTCCTGCAGATTACTCTGTAGTAGAAGATCAGGATGAATATTTTGATCTGGATACAGACGAACTGCTCCTGGGTGATGTAATGATCTCTGTAGACAGAGTTTTTTCCCAGGCTGAGGAATACGGACACAGTACAGAAAGAGAATTTAGTTTTCTTTTTGCCCACAGCATGCTTCATCTTCTGGGATATGACCATATGGAGCCGGAAGAAGCTGCCGTGATGGAGGCAAAACAGGCCCAGGCCCTGAAAGTGCTTGGAATCAACAGATAATAACGATTAGAATTTGGAGAAGCAGATAATTATGAATTACCGAGAATTACTGAAAGATAAGAAAAAAATAGTAGTCAAAGTAGGATCTTCCTCTTTGATCCACAAAGAAACAGGACGACTGGATCTTCGCAAACTGGAAGTACTGGTCAGAGAACTCAGTGACCTTCACAATCAGGGAAAAGACGTAGTACTTGTTACCTCCGGTGCCGTAGCTGTAGGATCTGCGGCACTGGGGCTGGAAGGGAAACCAAAAGAACTGAAGGTGAAACAGGCATGCTCTGCAGTAGGACAGGCTCGATTAATGATGATTTATCAGAAGCTTTTTGCCGAGTATAATCAAATGGCAGCTCAGATCCTTATGACAAAAAACACTATGGTCAATAATCTGAACCGAATGCATGCAAGAAATACTTTTGAAGAACTTCTGGCAATGAACACGATTCCGGTTGTAAATGAAAATGACTCTATTTCCAGCTACGAGCTTGAGGCTCTGGACTCTTTTGGTGATAACGATACCCTTTCTGCAGTTATCGCAGCACTGATAGAGGCGGATCTTCTCATTTTGCTTTCGGATATTGACGGACTGTTTACTGATGATCCAAATACAAATCCGAATGCCAGATTTATCGATACCGTAGAAACACTGGATGAAAAACTGAAAAGCATGGGAAAAGGTCCCGGAAGCAAGGTTGGAACGGGAGGAATGGCAACTAAGCTTACAGCCGCTGAGATTGCTACTGCTGCAGGAGCGGACATGGTCATCGCCAACGGAAAAGACTTCCATGTGATTCATAAGATCATGCACGGCAGAAATTACGGAACACTTTTTGTAGGAAATCAGAAAGAAGAGTTTTATCTTATTGATTATATCGAGAAACTTTTATAAAATTCAGAAGAAAGAGGAATAAAAATGGATAATATCAAAATTGACCGTATCAATACTCTGGCGCATAAGGCTAAAAGTGTCGGACTTACAGAAGAAGAAAAAAAAGAGAGAGATGCTCTCAGAAAGGAATATATTGCTACGATCCGTATGAATCTGAGAAACCAGCTGGATAATATTAATATCAAAGAAGAAGACGGAAGTATCACAAATCTGGGTGAAAAATATGGAAGCAAAAAAACTCATTAGAAAACAGATTTTTTCTGCAAGAAAAGCCTGCAGTGATCAGGAAGTTGAGCAGTGGAGCCGACAGCTTACAGAGCGGCTGATCTCGCTTCCTGAATTTCAGGAAGCCAAACAGATCCTTGTATATGCCGATTACAATCATGAGGTTATGACAGGATTTCTGATTCAGGAGGCCTGGAAATCAGGCAAAGAGGTTGCTGTTCCAAAGGTAAGCGGAAAGGATATGATCTTTTATAAGCTGACAGATTTTTCGCAGCTGGAACCGGGATATTTCGGGATTCCTGAGCCGGCACGAGGAGAAATCGCAGAATGGGAAGACGCTTTGATGATCATGCCGGGAGTGGCTTTTGACAAACAGAATCACCGGGTTGGATATGGCGGAGGATTTTACGACAGATACCTGGAAAAACATCCAGCACTGAAACGAATTGCAGCTGCTTTCGAATTTCAGATCCTTCCTGAGGTTCCAACAGAACCTACCGATATTTCTCCGGAAATCATAGTAACAGAAAAACAGTGTATACGAATATAAATGCAGGAGGATTGTATGAACGAAATGCTTATCGAACTGGGAAAAAAAGCAAAAGCAGCCGAAGACAGTCTGCGCACTATTTCCACAGATAAAAAAAATCAGGTTCTTTCAGCCGTGGCAGATCATCTTGTTGCATGTTCAGAGACACTTCTGAAAGCAAACGAGACAGATGTAGCAAACGGAAGGGCAAATCATATGCCGGAAGGACTGGTAGACAGATTGCTTCTCACGAAAGAACGTATTGAAAGCATGGCAGAAGGACTTCGCCAGCTTGTAGGTCTGGAAGATCCGGTAGGAGAGGTTACCGGTATGAAAAAACGCCCAAACGGACTTCTGATCGGACAAAAAAGAGTTCCCCTGGGTGTCATTGGCATTATTTATGAGGCACGCCCAAATGTAACTGCCGATGCTTTCGGTCTTTGCTTCAAAACGGGAAATGTCGTGATCTTAAAAGGTGGAAGTGACGCGATCCACTCGAATCAGGCCATTGTGGAATGCATTCGGGAAACATTAAAGGAACAGGGTATCGTAGAGGATGCCATCCAGCTTATTACAGATACATCCAGAGAAACTGCTGGCGAATTTATGAAAATGAACCAGTATGTAGACGTACTGATTCCTCGTGGCGGAAAAGGTCTTATTAAAGCCGTAGTAAATCAGAGTACTATCCCGGTGATCGAAACCGGAACCGGCAACTGTCATATTTATGTGGATGAAACAGCGGATCTTAACATGGCAGCTGATATCATACTGAATGCAAAGACACAGAGAGTGGGCGTATGTAATGCCTGTGAATCGCTTCTTGTCCACGACAGCGTTAAAGAAAAGCTTCTTCCTGTTCTTGCCAGGAGACTTCAGGAAAAAAATGTAGAACTTCGTGCAGATGAAAGAGCCATTGAGTTTATGCCGGGTGCAGTTCCGGCCGTGCAGGAGGACTGGGGAACGGAATATCTGGATTACATACTTTCCATCAAGGTAGTGTATTCTGTAGAGGAAGCCATTGCACATATCAATCAGTATAATACAGGCCATTCCGAAGCGATCATTACAGAAAATTATACACACGCACAGAAATTTCTGGATCAGGTAGATGCAGCAGCTGTATATGTAAATGCTTCTACACGATTTACAGATGGATTTGAATTCGGCTACGGGGCAGAGATCGGTATCAGTACCCAGAAGCTTCACGCCAGAGGGCCTATGGGACTCCTTGCTCTGACCACAACCAAATATATCATTTATGGAAACGGACAGATCCGCCAATAAAAGATTTCAGGCCATAAATTTATTGTGAAATTTGACTTTTGATTTACTTGTGTTTATAATAATTAACAGAACTTGATCACTAAAACCGTAATGGCATAATATGCTATGGGAGGACTTAATGAGAAAAAAACAATTATATGCAGTTATCTTAGCAGGTGTAGTTGCTGCAGGTTCTGTTCCCGGCACTGCTTTTGCTGCCCAGCAGGACAGCGTACAGACTGCAGCAGAAACAATAGACAACGAATCCGCAGCAGGTTCGGAAGTACCTTCTGAACCTGCTGAAACACCAGAGGCGCCTTCTGAGCCAACAGAGACTCCAGAGGTTCCACCAGAAACACCTTCTGAACCAACCGAGACTCCGACAGAAACACCGGCAGAACCAACAGAAACTCCTTCAGAGCCAAATGGTGATGCACAGCCTGTACCAGAAACAACCGTAACACCCGAGGTTACTGTAGCACCGGAACCTTCTGCAACGCCGATACCGGGTGAACCTGTTGAGACTGATATGGGAGTATCTGTGAACCTTATCCAGGCCGATGAATCCGTAAAACCGGTTTATTATGCAACTCTTCAGGATGCAGTAAACGCTGCACTGGAATATTATCAGGCAGAAGACCATGATAAATCCAAAGCAGTAGTTGTAGAAATAACCAAACAGTTTTCTCTTTCTGAGACTGTACGGATTGAAAACGGAAAAATCAATATCGTAGCAGCAGCCGACGTATCAATTGGAAGAATCGATCCTCAGGATCCCAATAAAGTTCTGGACGGAGATATGTTTGTAGTAACAGGAAAAGACA
Source organism: Blautia sp. (assembly GCA_026169535.1). Taxonomy (GTDB): domain Bacteria; phylum Bacillota; class Clostridia; order Lachnospirales; family Lachnospiraceae; genus Blautia_A. The sequence continues at coordinate 73,448 of JAPFCU010000071.1, read as the reverse complement.
GTGAACTTCAGCTTTCTGCAAAAAAAAATGGCGGCAGACTTACTCTGAGCGGCGAAAACGGTTCAGACGGTGCAGAGCTTTCTTCCGGCTCCCTTGTCAGAGTAGAAAACGGTGGCAGTTTCGGCATTTCTGACAACGTTATCCTTTCTGGAAACACAACCTCTGCAGAAGGCGCAGCCATTGACAGCAAGGGAGGAAGCGTTGTTCTCAAAGGCGGTACCATCACCGGAAACAGCGGTACAAAAGGAGCTGTGTACAGCAATGCAGATATTGCCGTACAGGGAACTATAACCATCAAAGACAACACAGGTGCAAACCTTTATCTGGACGGAGAGGCAGCTGCTGTAGTAACAGATGCACTGACCAATTCTTCTGTTTCACTGAGCGCTTCTGCAGCGGCAAACCAGAAAGTGGTCGTAAAAGCAGGAAGCAAGGCTGACGGAACTGCGGTATCTGCTGACGAATTTAAAGCAGCAGCAGAACAGTTTGCATACGATACAGAAGATTACAGTATTGTACTTGGTGCAGACGGGCTGACTGCAGTATTGAAACAGGAGCAGACTGCTGCAACACCGACACCTACTCCTACTACAGATCCTTCTTTCCTCACATATCAGAGCAAAACACTGAAATGGGTGGATCATAATACTGCCACAGCTGTAATGTCAACTACAAGGGACTGTAAATGGTATTATTATTTTGTAGATACAGGTACCTCTGCAGAAAACATTAAGAGACAGTATAATGCAAACAATGCCAAAAATGAGGCAAAGGCAAATACCAAATTTACCGTAAAGGCAGAAAAAATTCCGGAAAAAGAAACATGGCTGGTAGTAGCTGCAAAACCTACAACAGGTTCTGCTCAGCTCCGGGTTCTGAAGCTGAACAATAACAGCCGTCCTGCGGCTCCGGTTACACCGACTGTAACCACCCGCGCACCAAGAAAATATCAGGTAACAGAGAGCAAGATTACCGGACTGGAAAATCCTCTGAAGTTTTTCCCGCGTAAATTCTATGATTTCCAGGTTGTGGGCGCCGGTCAGAATGATAAGGATCCTGTCAGCAATGATGAAAGATGGATTCCTCTTTACTGGTCCATGTCTGTAAATGGCACAAAAAACAACTCCTGGAGAATTGGCTCTCAGGAAAAAGGAATCCGTGAAGCAGCAACTTATCCTCTGTATGTTTTCTTCAGGAAACAGACCTATAATGGTAAAGAGTGGGTAGATACAGATGTTGTAGAATATATGAAGACTTCTTTCAGTTCTGCGGAAATTACCGATGAAGAATGGAATGCTTATATTGATGAATACAACAATGAACATCCCGATGATGGCCTGAACTATGACGGCACCGGAGCCGGCTCTGTTGCAGATCTCACTCCAACGGAAGCTCCATCTTCACAGGATACCGGTTCTTCTGAAAGAAACCCGGCAGATACTGCTGATAACACTCCGCTTGGTTCTATGAGCGCGCTTGCAGCTCTTTCTCTTCTTGCCGGCGGTTATGTGATCGTAAGAAAACGTAAAAAAGAAGAAATCTAACAGATTCCCTTCTGGCAGATTAATGAATATAAGAGACAGGTATAAAAGCCTGTCTCTTTTCATATATTTATCCTGGTATCAGGATATTTGTCTGATATTTCTAATAAAAAGAAGGGTTGGGGAAAACATGACAGAAACAGGGGATTTCACCTATGAGCAGATTTACTATACACTTTGGGAGACAGCGCAGAGATACCACCCGATCACACAGTTTCGAGTGATTGGAAACAGTCACGATGAAAGAATGATTCCCATGTTGGAAATGGGTGAAGGAACAGAAGTTATATTTTGTGTCAGTGGGATCAACGGAACGGACAGGCTTATGCCTTCCTGTCTTCTTTTGATGGTACAGGAATATTGCCGCGCCTGGGAATGCGGATGGAAATTAGAAAATATCTATGATGTAAAAGATCTGCTGTCTCACTGGAAGCTGTGTTTTATCCCAATATTAAATCCGGATGGTTATGAAATCTATGAAAAAGATTATTTTGTAATACGAAATCCAATTTACCGTCAGATGCTGCGCATGCAGGAAACTCCCTGCAAAGAATATTTCTGTAACGCCCGAGGTATGAATATCCAGAAAAACTTTCCCACCAGTTATTACCGGCGATATCGGATCGCACATGAACCAGCAAGTGAAAATGAGACAAAAGCACTGATCAGGATCCTTCAGGAATATCAGGGAAGAGGATTTCTTTCTTTTTGTCAGGCAGGAAAACGTATCCTGTATTATCGCCAGCCTCAGTCTTTTGCTGCAAATCAGAAAAGTACAAGATTTGCCAGACATTATCAAAAAGAATCAGGATTTCGGACAGAGCGTTTTACTCTAAACAGAAATCCCGGCAGAAATGAAAGCGCAGGAGAAGGTTCACCGGAAAGATTTTTTGCAGAAGTAATAAAACAGCCCTCTTTTCGTATTGAACTTCCATTTTTATACGAAGATCGGGATACAGAGAAAGCAAAGCTTTCAAATGGATTTAAACAGGCTTATTTTCAACTGCACACCGTTCCTCTGGAATATATTTTTTCTATGGAGGAAGGATGAAGAATAAGTTTTGACAGTATCAATTTTTTCCTGTATCATATAAGGTTGAAAAAGAACAGATAAGGAGTTATACATTTATGATAAACGAAAAAAATATCCCATCAAGCCAGGAAGAGACTGCCCGTCAGCAGTCCTTTATCCAGTTAGCAAAAGCTCTGACAGAACAGAAGATGAAGACACTTGGCCGTCCTCTGACCTATTGTCTTACAACCTTTGGATGCCAGATGAATGAGAAGCAGTCAGAAGCAGTGGCCGGTATCATGGATGAGATCGGCTATGTCCGTCAGGAAAATGAAGAAGCAGATGTAGTCATTTATAATACCTGTACTGTCCGGGAAAACGCAAACCTGAAGGTTTACGGACGTCTTGGGCATCTGCACAGTCTGAAAGATAAAAATCCGGATATGAAAATCATTCTTTTTGGATGTATGATGCAGGAAGCACATGTGGTAGAAAAGATTAAAAAAACATATTCCTTTGTAAATCTGGTATTTGGCACACATAATATTTTTAAATTTGCGGAATTGTTTTATGAAATGCTTCTTTCAGATATGCAGCTTATCGATATCTGGGAAGGCACTGATCAGATTGTGGAGGATCTCCCCACGGAACGAAATTATACCTTTAAATCTGGTGTAAACATTATGTTTGGATGCAATAATTTCTGCAGTTACTGTATCGTTCCTTATGTAAGGGGAAGAGAAAGAAGCCGTAAACCCGAGGCAATCATAAAAGAGATCAAAAATCTTGTAGCTGACGGTGTATCAGAAGTCATGCTCCTTGGTCAGAATGTAAACTCCTATGGCAAGACACTGGAGACTCCTGTGACCTTTGCACAGCTTTTAACTATGCTGGAGGATATTGAAGGATTAAGACGGATCCGTTTCATGACTTCTCATCCCAAGGATCTTTCAGATGAGCTGATCGAGGTAATGGCAAAAAGTAAAAAAATCTGTCATCATCTTCACCTTCCTCTTCAGTCCGGAAGCAGCCGTATCCTGAAAGAAATGAACAGACGCTATGATAAAGAGAAATATCTGAATCTTGTGGAAAATATCCGCACAGCCATTCCGGATATTTCCCTGACTACAGATATTATCGTAGGCTTCCCGGGAGAAACAGAAGAAGATTTCCAGGAAACACTGGATGTTGTCAGACAGGCAGGATATGACACGGCATTTACCTTTATCTATTCTAAGAGAACAGGTACTCCTGCGGCTGCCAAAGAAGATCAGGTACCCGAGGATGTGGTAAAAGATCGTTTTAACCGTCTTCTGACTCTTGTTCAGGAACAGGGACGTATCCGTTCTTCCCGTTTTGAAGGAACTGTACAGGAGGTCCTTGTAGAAGAGGAGAGTAAAGAAAAAGGTATTTTCACAGGAAGAACTCAGTATAACCTTCTGGTTCATTTCCCGGCAGATGAAAGCCTTCTTGGAACCTATGTAAAGGTAAAACTGGAAGAATGTAAAGGTTTTTATTATCTGGGAAGCCTGTCCGAATAATCGATCACTCCAGAAATTAAAATACGAAAAAAGGAAAGAGGAGAAGAAAATTGAAAAAGAACAAATACGAGATTGATATGTGCAGTGGGCCTATTATGCCCAAGCTGATCTCGTTTTCTATTCCATTAATGTTGTCCGGCATCCTGCAGCTGATGTTTAATGCAGTGGATATCGTGGTGGTGGGAAAGTTCAGCGGAAGCCTTGCCCTTGCGGCAGTAGGCTCTACTACAGCATTGATCAACGTATTTACCAATCTGTTTATTGGGATTTCTCTGGGAGCAAATGTACTCAGTGCCCGGTTTTATGCCTCGGGAAGAACAAAGGAAATGTCTGAAACCGTACATACCTCCATCGCATTGGCTCTCATAAGCGGAATCCTGATGGCTCTTGTAGGACTGGGATTTGCCAGAAGCGCGCTGGAGCTTATGGGGACTCCTGCAGACGTGATCGGGCAGTCTGCACTCTATATGCGCATCTACTTTATGGGAATGCCGTTTTTTATGCTGTACAATTATGGAGCAGCTATCCTTCGTTCTGTAGGAGATACAAAACGTCCGCTGCTTTTTCTGATCATTTCCGGAGTGATCAATGCAGTTCTGAATATGATCCTTGTAATCTGCTTTCATCTGGATGTAGCCGGAGTCGCGATTGCAACAGTTGCAGCTCAAATGATTTCCTGTGTACTGGTACTGCGTTGTCTTTATCGATCAGAAGGAAGCTATCAGCTTCGTTTTTCCCGTCTGACTCTGAAGTGGGTTTATCTGAAACAAATCTTTCAGGTAGGAATTCCGGCAGGTCTGCAGAGCACAGTGATTAATTTTTCCAACGCACTGCTTCAGTCCTCGGTCAATTCCTTTGGTTCTGTGGCAATGGCAGGCTATACTGCAGCCAACAATATTTTTGGTTTTCTTTATGCAGCGGCAAATTCTGTTACGCAGGCGTGTATGAGTTTTACCAGCCAGAATTATGGCGTAGGAAAATTAAAAAGAATGGATAAAGTTCTTATTCACTGTATGATCCTTACCGTAGGTATATCCCTGACTCTGGGCTGCGGTGCTTATATTTTCGGACCAGAGCTGCTTAAGATCTATACAGATGAGGCAGAGGTAATACGCTGTGGTATGGAAATCCTATCTTTTACTACCGTTCCCTATTTCTTCTGCGGCATAATGGATCTTTTCCCCGGAGCTCTGCGTGGTATGGGACATTCTGCAGTGCCTATGATCCTTTCTGTGATCGGAACCGTAGGTATGAGAGTTATCTGGATCTTTATAATCTTTCCTGCACACAGAAGCCTGGAAGTTCTTTTTATTTCCTATCCGGCATCCTGGATCGCAACCATCATCCTTCAGGTGGGCTGCTTCCTTATTGTAAGAAAAAAAGTACACCGGACTGTCTTGGCATCGGATTAAAAGGTTCTGTACAGGATGAATTAAAAAAGAGAAGGGGATTCTTTTATGGATCTTTATGTAAAAGACATTGAAAAAATATGGAGCAACGGAAGTGCCACCCTGGTAGCAGGAAAAAATGGGATTATGCGTAAAGTAGTAGCTTACGACATGATGGAACAGCCAAATGTAAAGGAATGGCTGAGAGAACATCTTCTGATAATCACAACAGGCTATGCTATCCGGAATGATAAAGAAGCACTCCTGAATTTGATCTGCACCATGAATGAAGCCAATGCTTCTGCACTGGCCATAAAAACAAGATTTTTTGATACCTTTCCGAAAGAGGCACTGCAGCTGGCCGACGAACTGGCTCTTCCGTTATTTTTCCTGAATAACAATGCAGGTTTTCAGGATCTGGTTTTCCCGGTAATGGTGGCGATCGTTGAGGCAAAAAATCAGATACAGATGGACACCAGATATCGGATCGGACGGCAAAGTAAGCTGGAGCAGGATCATCGTCTTTTTCTGGAACTCCTTACCGGAAAGATCACTCAGGAGGAAGAAGCAGAGCATCGGTGTCTTGCTCTTCACTGGCCATCACCTCCGGTTAGGATCATTACGATTCAGTTGGAAGATAAAGGTCGTAATTCTACACTGCTGGAGATGAAAAGGGAAGGACAGATCCGGGAAATGGGACGGATATTGGATTGTCATTATCTTCATGGAGCAGTCGTTACCAGAAAAAAATCCTGTTTTTGTATTATAGATGCAGATGTACCCAGAGAGCTTTTATTAAAGATTTCTCAGGAATTTGCCGAAAAAACAAGAGAATTAAACAACAGCGGCTGCTTTGTAGTTCTCAGTGATGAAATCGTTGATTATCTGGATATTCCTGCGGTGTATGAGGCTGTAACAGAGAGTTTTCAGATCCGGGAAATCAAAAAAGAGAAAAAAGAAATCGTATTTTTGCAGGATCTGCAGTATGAACGGATTCTCCTGCACACAGCCCAGAGAGAAGAAACAAAAAATTTTGTGCAGAGGAAGCTGGGAATTCTGGAAGAATACGACAGGGCTCATGAAAGCGCACTTGTAGAAACCATAGATATGCTTGCTAAAAAACATGGCTCTCGAAAGCTGGCAGCAGAGGCGCTTTTTCTCCACAGAAACACCATGGCACACCGCATCCACAAGATCGAAGAGATACTGAATATTGACCTGGATGATATGGATGCACTCCAACAGTTGGAATTCGCCTGCAGATTACGGGCATATATGCAATAAAATTAAACAAATACAGAAAAATCAAATATTGATCAGAAATACGCACAAGGAAACAAGTATAGATAATATTCAGATGTGCACAATGCACAACATTGATGCAAAAAAAGAGACCAAAAAAACAATGACTTTATTGATTTAAAGTGATATTATGTCATACAAGAAGCGTGAAGCCGATGTGGGCGAGCCTGCATCGGCTATTTTTTATACCAAGGAGGAATGAACAACATGAGTAACAACACAAACAAAGATTACACGCAGCTTCATATTCATGCGGCAGATCATCCCAAAGCATATGCACCGCATATACTGATCCTTAACATTGTGATGAGTATACTTGGTGCGATCATTGGTCTTGAACTGATCGTACGTACCGGTGTGGCTCCTAATACGTCCATTGTAGGTGCATTATTCGCTATCATTATTTCACGTATTCCTATTGCAGTCCTGAAAAAATATCAGAGTATCCATTGCCAGAACCTGATCCAGACTTCAATTTCCGGTGCAACCTTTTCCGCAGCAAACTGTTTTCTGCTGCCTATTGGTGTACCGGTGATCATGGGAAAACCTGAGCTGATGTTTCCAATGCTGATCGGTTCTTTCTTGGCAACTATCATTGATGCAACCATTCTTTACAAAACCTTTGATTCAGAAATGTTTCCGGCAGAGGGCGCATGGCCTCCGGGTGTGGCATCTGCACAGTCTATCCTTGCTGTTGTAGAAAAGGGCAAAAAAGCTCTGCTGCTTTTAGTGGGTATGGCAATCGGTATAGGCGGTAAGATAATCGGTATACCTACAGATCTTCTGGGTGTTTCCTGGTTCGGTGATTTTGCAGCTATGGCTGCTCTTGGTGTTGGAAGTCTTGTAATCGGTATTATCAAGACAAACGGATTTATCATCAATATCTTTAATCAGAGCTTTCCGATCATCACTGATCTTTTTGGAGAAGGCGCTGACCTTATGTCAAAGCAGATGTTCCAGTACATGCCTCATGGCATCATGATCGGAGCAGGTATTATTTCCCTTGTACAGTGCGGACGTATGCTGTTCAAAAAAAGCGATGGAGACAGTGCGGCAAGCAAATTCTCCTCAAGTATGGCTAATATGAAAAAAGCTCTTGGCGGCGGTTACGTGGCATATCTTGTAGTAGCAGTGCTTCTTGCAGTGATCACAGGTATCTGGTCTGAAATGAATTTCTTCCAGCTTATCATCTGGGTGATCTTCTCTGCTTTTGCAGCCATTGCTTCTGAACTGATCGTTGGTATTTCTGCAATGCATTCCGGCTGGTTTCCGGGATTTGCAACAGCACTCATTTTCCTGATCGTAGGTATGCTCATCGGTTTCCCGGCAATCCCTCTTGGAATCCTGGTAGCTTATACTTCAGCAACCGGACCGGCATTCTCTGATATGGCTTACGACCTGAAATGTGGTTATATCCTTCGTGGCTGCGGACAGGACAGAGAACTGGAACTGGAAGGAAGAAAGCAGCAGTATTATTCTGAGATGATCGGATTTGTAGTGGCATTTGTACTGGTTGCCATTATGGCAAGTAAATATTTTGACCAGGGTCTTTTTGCCCCGGTTGATGCTACATTTGCAGCAACCATTGAAGCAGGTGCAGGTGCAGGTGTGGCAAAATGGCTGATCATCTGGGCAATCCCGGGTGCGATCATCCAGCTCCTTGGAGGATCCAGACAGATCGGTATTCTCTTTGCAACTGGTCTTCTGGTAGGCTCCACAATTAACGGACTTACCATCCTGATCGCTCTTCTTCTCAGATATGTCCTTGTAAGACGCAATAAAGAAAATGAGCAGACACTGAATATCCTGGGTGCAGGTTCTCTTGCAGGTGCGGCATTGTACAGTTTCTTTACTGCAACGCTGTCTCTTGGCAAGAAAAAATAACGACTATAAATAAAATGAAAGAAGCGTGGATAAATTGAAAAATAAAGGGATCCGACTGACAAAAGATCTTCTTGACGCTGCTCTTTGCGGCGGAACAATCCTTGGAGGCGGTGGCGGCGGAGACGCAAAAAAAGGAAGAAAATATGCAGAGCTTGCCGTTCAATATACAGATCTGAGACTGATACAGCCAGAGGATCTCAAGGATGATGACATTGTACTGACAGCGTCACTGGTAGGTGCTCCAAACGCAGAAAACCAGTTTATGACACCGAGAGATCTGGCAAGGACAGTAGAAATCCTTCAGAAAAACTGCGATTTCCCTATTGCAGGGATCATTACCAATGAGCAGGGCGGAGAAGCTACAGTGAACGGATGGCTTCAGGCGGCGATCCTTGGTCTTCCTGTTGTTGATGTCCCCTGTAACGGACGTGCCCATCCTACAGGAGTCATGGGCAGTATGAATCTTCATAAAGTAAAAGATTACAAAACAGTCCAGGCCTGTGTAGGAGGGAATCCTGATACAGGAAATCATGTAGAATGTTTCTTCGAAGGAAGTATTGAGCATACATCCAAGCTGGTACGTCTGGCTTCTATTGAGGCCGGCGGACTGGTTGCAGTAGCCAGAAATCCGGTAAAAGTTTCCTATGCAAAAGAAAACGGAGCTCCGGGAGGCGTACAGTTTGCCATTGAAACCGGAAAAGCATTTTTAAAAGGGCTGGAAGTTTCTGTAGAAGAGGGAATCCGGCAGTTATGCTCTTTCTTTAATGGACAGGTTCTTGCAAAAGGAAAAGTAGAAAATTTCTCCATTGAGACCACAGGTGGTTTTGATGTGGGCTATGCAACAGTAGACGGATGTGAGCTTACTTTCTGGAATGAATACGCAACAGCGGAAAAAGACGGTGTCCGTCTGGCAACCTTCCCGGATCTGATCATGACGATCAATGCCGAGACCGGCGAGCCGGTGACAACTGCCATGATGGAAGAAGGTCTTGAGGTTTACGTAATAGCTACGGAGAAAAAGAATCTGAAGCTTTCCCCTGCAATGTATGCACCGGAACTTCTGAAAGCCACTGAAGACGTAATAAAAAAAGAACTGATCAGCTATCTTAATAAATAAAGGAGGTCATACTTATGTTAATGAAACACATTATTGATGCTTATGAAGTGCTTGACAGCACCTATGTAACCGGAGAAAAAGTAAAGGAATATCTTCTTGGTATCAAACCGGATGCAAATATTGAAGTTTATGAACTTGTTGGACCAAAAGGAAGTACTGATATGCTGAAAGTGCGTATTCCGGGAACCAGAGGAAAAATGAACGGCGGAGACGCTCCTACCATTGGTCTTCTGGGACGTCTTGGCGGTATCGGTGCACGTCCGGAACGAATCGGCTTTGTCTCTGACGGCGACGGCGCTCTCTGTGCGGTTGCTCTTGCAGCAAAGCTTCTTGATATGCAGAACAAAGGAGATTTCCTGGAAGGTGACGTATTTATTTCCACACATATCTGCCCGGATGCACCGACTGCACCTCATGATCCTGTTCCGTTTATGGGATCTCCGGTAGAAATGTCTCAGGTAAACAGAGAAGAGGTTTCTCCTGAACTGGATGCCATCCTGTCTGTTGATACAACCAAAGGCAACCGTGTGATCAACACAAGAGGATTTGCTATTTCTCCAACTGTAAAAGAAGGCTATATTTTAAGAACCTCTGAGGATCTTCTGGATCTTATGCAGATCACAACCGGAAAACTTCCTTATGTGTTCCCGCTGGCTCTGCAGGATATCACACCATATGGAAATGATGTACATCATATCAACAGTGTTCTTCAGCCATGCACCGCAACCAATGCACCGGTAGTAGGTGTGGCGATTACAGCAGAAACCATGGTACCGGGATGTGCTACAGGAGCTACCCATGCTTCAGATGTAGAAGAGGCAGCACGCTTTATGCTTGAAGTTGCAAAGGCATTTGGCAAAGGCCAGTGTAAATTCTATGATGAAGAAGAATATGCAAGACTGATTAAACTTTATGGAGATCTGAAACATTTCCAGACTCTCGGAAACGAATAAGGAGGAGTTCCTATGAAAATCGGCGCAATTACCATCGGACAGTCTCCCAGAGTGGATGTCACGAAAGATATTATGGGACTTTTTGACGATTCTCTGGAGCTGGTGCAGGCAGGAGGGCTGGACGGCCTCACTAGAGAAGAAATCGAAACCTTTGCACCGGGACCGGAAGATTATGTTCTGGTGTCAAGGCTTACAGACGGAAGCTCTGTAACCTTTGCAGAACGTCATATTCTTCCCAGGCTTCAGAATGCCATTACAAAAATGGAAGAAGAGGGATGTGCCTTAGTAATGATGTTCTGTACGGGAAGTTTTCCGGAAAGTCTTTCTGCAAAAAATATTCCATTGATCTATCCCTGCGAGCTTCTGAACAGACTGGTGCCTCTGATGACAAAAAAATCCAGCATCATCTGTATGACGCCATCACCTTTACAGACTGCACAGTGTGAAGAAAAATGGAAAAAATATGTGGATCAGGTAAAAGCAGTTGCAGCATCTCCCTATGGAGAATGGGATGCTCTGGAGGAGGCCGCAGAACAGGTGAAAAACATGGATGGTGATCTTATCGTCCTGGACTGTATTGGGTATACACAGGAAATGAAGCGTATGTTTGCAGAAAAAACCGGAAAAAAAGTAGTTCTCCCAAGAACACTTCTTGCCCGTGTAGTTTCTGAACTTACGGATCTGTAAGAGATATGCGTAAAAAGGAGCAAAGAAAATGAATCAGTTAGTAAAGACAGCGGAAGGGGTTCTTTCCTCCTGCCTAGCAGTAAAAAAGGGAGAAGAGGTACTTATCGTAACCGATAATACCAGAAAAGAAATTGGAGAAGCAATTTATGAGGCGGCAGGAAATCTGGGCTGCGAAAGGCTTCTTATGGTAATGAATGAGAGAGAACTCAGCGGACAGGAGCCTCCAAAGGCAGTGGCAGCAGCTATGAAAAGCGCAGATGTGGTGATCGCGCCTACTGCTCAGTCTCTGACTCATACCAATGCCAGAATAGAGGCAGCCAAAGCCGGGACAAGGGTGGCCACCATGCCCGGTATCACAGAGGAAATGTTTTCTCAGGGAGCAATGACAGCAGATTATTCCAAAGTAGAAAAACTGACGGCTGTGGTTACAGAAATGCTCTCAAAGGCTTCTGTGGCAAAAATTGAAAAAGATGGGCATGTTCTGACCATCAATATAAATGGAAGAGACGGTGTTCCAAGTCCGGGAGTATATCGGGAACCGGGAAAATGCGGAAATCTTCCTTCCGGAGAGGCTTATATTGCACCTCTGGAGGATGGTTCTGAGGGGGAAATGATCATAGACGGTTCCATGGTAGGTATCGGAAAGCTGGACAGCCCTCTTCATATGGTAATCTCCGGCGGAAAGCTCCGTTCTGTAACAGGAGAAAAAAGCGAAAATCTGGATGTTCTCCTGAAAAATGAAACAAACGGAACACTCTGTGAGCTGGGTATCGGAACAAATGAAGCGGCTGTATTAAACGGAATTATCCTGGAAGATGAAAAAGTATATGGAACAGTGCACATCGCATTTGGAACCAATACTTCCTTTGGCGGAGTAAACAAGGCAGAGTGCCATATGGACGGCATTATCCTCCGCCCTACCTTGTATCTGGACGATGTAAAAGTAATCGAGGATGGGGTATTCCTCGTATAAAGAGAGGTGGCTTTTTTGGACAAGAAATTTAAGATCGGTCTGATCAGAGTACTGACTACAGAAAATGAAGATGTACTGCTTGCACATGAAAGGCAGCTGAAATCTTATTTTCCTCAGCTGCAGATCGAAACAAAATGTATTCCGGATCAGTATGAAGGAATCCATACTCCGGAACTTGGAGAAATTGCAGTACCAAAGATCGTGGCAACTGCCAAAAGTTTTAAAGATGCGGATATGATCATTGTCAGCTGTGCAGACGATCCCGGCGTGGAGGAGATACGAGAAGCTCTTCCTGGTATACCAGTTACAGGAGGAGGAGAGACCACTGTAGCTCTTGCTCTCAAATATGGCGAAAAAATCGGAGTTCTTGGAATCACCGACTATGCCCCGAGAGCATATGTACGAATGATCCCGGATCAGATGATCCTGGGAAAACCGGATGGAGTTGACAGCACTCTTGATCTTATGACGCCGGAAGGCCGACAGAGCGCAGTAGACATGGCATGTAAATTAAAAGAACAGGGAGCACAGGTTCTTGCACTTGCATGTACCGGGATGGCAACCATCGGAATCGCAAAGGAGCTGGAGGAAGCTACCGGTCTTCCGGTAATCGATCCGGTAATGGCAGAAGGTCTATTTGCGTATTTTGAGTATTTGAAAAAATAACAGCACAACATCGTTGCTGCGAACAGTAAAACAGAGTCTGTTATCCTGAGCATCATGGACGACAGACTCTGTTTTTTTGCGCTGAGATGTGGTAAACTAGTACAACGAAAACTAAATGATACAAAACAGGGAGGAAAAGAGATGAACGAGTATCTGAAACAGGTAAACAGCCTGCCCTTTTATCTGATCGTGGGCGGAGTTTTATTGTTTATCCTGATCATGTGTGTGTGGTTTCTGGTAAAAAGCTACCGGGCGGGGATTGCTATTGGAATGGACAAAAAAGTGATGCGAAGAGCGATCATGTCCAGCGCTACTTTTTCCATTCTTCCAGGCGTCAGCATACTTCTGGGTGTGATCGCACTCAGCGGGAGCCTTGGAGTGCCGCTGTCCTGGCTGAGACTTTCCGTTGTAGGGGCTCTTCAGTATGAACTGAATGTGGCGGAGATAGCTGCTACCAGTATGGGACTTTCCGGACTGAAGGTAAGTGAAATGTCCATAGCAGCATTTACCACCATTGCCCTTGTAATGACAGCGGGGATTTTAAGTGGTATCACCTGCTGTATCTTTGGCCTGAAAAAATATCTGACCAGGTTTCAGAAAAAAGAGAAAAAGGCAGAAGGCAACCGTCCAGGTTTTGGAGCTTATGCGACTATTGCTATGTTTATCGGCCTTTGCAGCGCGTATATCGGTTCTTATGTAGGTACATGGACTGCGTTCAAAAATCATCTGCCTCTTATGGTGGCAGGTGTTTCCGCACTGACAATGGCAGTTTTTGAATATCTGATCGTAAAGAAAAAAATGGAATGGCTGGAAAATTTCAGCGTCGCAGTCAGTATGATCGTGGGAATGACCGCAGCCGTTCTGATCAGTCTTTAGGAGGAAAAGTAAATGGAAAAAGAGAAATTTCTGGAAGAATTCAACAGACAGCAGCATCGCCTGGGAAGGATAATGCTGATCGCAGCCGCAGTCCTGCTTCTGGCAGTTCCTTTTCTGCTTGGCGGCATATATGGAGCCCTTCCGGATCTGAAGAGCTTTTTAAATGGTTTTATCAAGGTAGGAATGGTCTATATTCCTGTGGGGATTGTAGAATTTCTTGTATACGCACCTATGCTGGGAAATGGCGGAAGCTATCTGACCTTTCTTACAGGAAACGTAACAAACCTGAAAATCCCCTGTGCCATGAATGCCAGGGATATTGCCAGAACAGAGGTTGGCACCGTAGAAAACGAGATTATTTCTACGTTAAGCGTGGCATCCAGCTCCATTGTGACCATGCTGGTGATCTTTGCAGGTGTCCTTCTTCTGGTTCCGCTGACTCCGGTACTGGAAAACCCGGTGCTGACTCCGGCCTTTGATACTGTGGTTCCGGCACTTTTTGGAGCTCTTGGACTGAAATATTTCCGAAAAAGCATGAAGATCACAGCTATCCCTCTGATTTCCATGACTCTTCTCTGCGTACTTGTGCCAGGGGCTATTTCACAGACCAGTATTCTTTTGATCCCGGCAGGCGGAATGGCTCTTGTGATCGGATATGTTTTATGGAAAAAGAATAAGCTTTAATCAAGGAGGATGACAAAATGAGTATAAAAGAAAAAACAGGATCAAATGAAAGAGAAATATTTTATGGAGAAAAACTTGGAAAAATGATCCGCTGTGAGACAATTTCCAGCAGCTTTGATCAGGATCTCAGCAAGTTTTACCGGTTCCATGAGGTTCTGGAGCAGCTTTTTCCAAATATACACAAAACCTGCGAAAAGTATGAATTTAATGGCAGCCTTCTGTTCAAATGGAATGGAAAAGGGAATGGAAAACCCATTCTTTTTATGAGCCATCAGGATGTTGTGGAGGCAAACGGACAGTGGGAACACGATCCTTTTGGCGGGGAGATCATCGACGGAGCTGTCTGGGGAAGAGGAACCGTGGATACCAAGGGCAGTCTTTTCTGTTTTCTTCAGGCAGCAGAGGAACTGATCGGCAAAGGATATGTACCGGAATGCGACGTATATCTTGCCAGCAGCTGTACGGAGGAGATTGGAGGAGAAGGCGCACCTCTTACCGTAAAATGGCTTCAGGATCATGAGGTACAGCTGCGTTTCCTGATGGATGAAGGCGGAATGATCAAAGAAGAGCCTATGAAAGGGGTGAAAGGACGTTTTGCCATGGTAGGCTGCCTGGAAAAAGGCTATGGAGATATCCGTTTTACTGCCAGAGGAAATGGCGGACATGCCAGCGTACCTCAGAAGCAGACTCCCCTTACACGTCTGGCAGCCTTTATGATGGATATTGAAAATCATAATCCCTTTACTGCAAAAATGAATCCTACTGTAGCGGAAATGTTCCGGAGAATGGCTCCCTGTACCGAAGGGCCTCTGGGCACAGTGATGAAGTATGAGCGCCAGCTGGAGCCCCTTCTGGAAAAACTTCTTCCAAAGGTCAACCCTCTGGGCGCTGCCATGATCTCTACAACCCTGAATTTCACCATGGCAAAGGGAGCAGATGGATTAAACGTCGTTCCTCAGGAGGCTTATGTAACAGGAAATATGCGTTTTATCCATCATCAGGGACCAAAGGAAAGTCTGGCTCTTGTATCAAAAATTGCAAAAAAATATGAAATTGAGGTAGAACCGATCCTGATCCACGAACCCTGTCCGGTAGTAGACTACAAAGAAAAACCTTTCCGTCTGGTGGAGCATGTGGTCAGAAAAATGTTCCCGGGTGTGATCGTAGCCCCGTATGCCATGACAGGAGGAACCGACGCAAAATTTTATACCCCTGTCTGCAAAAACAGCATTCGTTTTGCCCCTCTGGAGATCAATGAGCAACAGTATCAGAGTATCCATGGACTTAATGAAAATATTAATATCAATACACTTCCAAAGGCAGTTGATTTCTATAAACGAATTATCCGTCATATGGAAAACTGGAAGGAATAAGACAGATCAATACAAAATAATTGACAATGCGATCATAATTTAGTATATTTTTTACAGGAATCCCATGTAATTTCATTGATATTTTAAACAAAATGGAGAGAGAATTATGAATAAAAGAAACATCAGCGGACAGCGTCAGATGGATTTCGTATCAAAATTTAATTTTATCCGGGAAGCAGGAACAGATGCAGAAAAAAAAGCAGCTGTCCTTATCCGGGAGGAACTTTCCTCCTTTGGAATGGACAGCCGTCTGGAAGAATTTCCTTTTTATACCTGGGAGATCAGAAAGGCCGTATTTGCCGTAACAGAGCCTTATTATAAAGAATATCAGGCGGAAGGCTACATCCGGTGCGGAAATACACCTGAAGAGGGAATCGAAGCAGATTTTGTCTATGCGGAAAACGGAGACGAGATCAGCCTTTCCCATGTAAGGGGAAAGATTGTTATGGTAAATGAGATCGTCCGTAAGGATATGTACCTGAAGCTGTTAAAAGCAGGTGCAGCAGGATTTGTCAGTATCACCGGTACTCCTGTCGATGAAGGAGAGGACCGGATGCCAAAAGCAGCCGGAATCCCTCAGAAGCTTTTCGATTCCCTGAATGAAAGAGAGCTGATCCAGGGTGTTGGGATCCATTACCAGGACGCTGTGGAAATGGTTACAAAAGGAGCTTCCCGCGCACGTCTTACCTTACTTCAGAAAGAGGTCAGCCGTACTTCCGGAAATATCGTGGCAAGAATCCCCGGAACAGACCGGGCAGAGGAGATTCTGACCCTTACCGCTCACTACGATTCGGTTCCTCAAGGTCCGGGAGCCTATGACAATATGGCAGGCGCCGCTATTATTATGGAAATCTGCCGCTATTTCAAAGAACATCAGCCCCGCAGAACACTGGAATTTATCTGGTTCGGGGCAGAAGAAAAAGGTCTTTTGGGAAGCCGGGATTATATCAAAGTTCATGAAAAAGAGCTGGGTGCACATCGGTTTAATATGAATGTAGACCTTGCAGGACAGCTGGTTGGAGGAAATGTAATCGGCGTAACAGGAGATTCTTCTATCTGTTCCATGCTGACTTATCTTGCACGGGAAACTGGCATTGGAATGACTACCAAAAACCAGATCTGGGGAAGTGATTCCAATACTTTTGCCTGGAAAGGAATTCCGGCAATGACCTTAAACAGGGACGGTTTTGGCATGCATACCCATTACGACACGGTAGAGCTTCTCTCTGCCTGGTCTCTGGAAAGGAGCGCACAGCTTCTCTGCCACATTGCAGAAAGTCTTGCAGCAATCGACAGTATGCCGTTCCCACAGGAAATTCCGGAAGAATTCAAAAAACAGCTGGACGAATATTTTGGGGCATAGGCTTTAAAATGCCCGGATTTTATGATACACTTACCAGTACAATGAATACGAGAATTCTGCTGAATTAACGCAGAATCAATACAAAGGAGAGGTTTTGGCTATGACAGTAACAGAACGGCTTAACGCCCTTCGTGCTCTGATGAAAGAAAAAGGTGTGGACGCATATCTGGTACCAACAGATGATTTCCACGCGTCAGAGTATGTAGGAGATTATTTTAAATGCAGAAAATATATCACCGGCTTTACCGGCTCCGCCGGAACAGCAGTGATCACTATGGATATGGCGGGTCTTTGGACTGACGGACGATATTTTATCCAGGCTGCGCAGCAACTGAAAGGAACTACGGTGGAGCTTTTTAAAATGGGTGAGCCGGAAGTGCCTACCATCCATGAGTTTCTGAAAGAAAAGCTCACTGAAGGAATGTGTCTGGGATTTGACGGAAGAACCGTAAGCGCAGCAGAAGCAGAAGAGCTGAAAGAACTGCTTTCCGACAAAAAAATCCGTTTTTCTGTAGAGGAAGATCTGATCGGAGAAATCTGGACGGAACGTCCGGCTCTTTCCTGTGAACCGGTTATGGAACTGGATGTAAAATGGGCGGGAGAGTCCAGAGCAGAAAAATGTGCACGGATCCGCCGGAAGATGAATGAAAAACAGGCAGATGTTTTTGTCCTTACTTCCCTGGATGATATTGCATGGCTTCTGAACCTCAGAGGCAATGATATCCACTGCTGTCCGGTAGTCCTTTCTTATCTGATGATGACAGAAGAGGAAGTTTTTCTTTTCGCCAATGAAAAAGCATTTGGACAGGAAGTTCTTGAAAATCTGAAAAAAGACGGCGTCACTCTGAAACCGTATAATGATATTTATACCTGTGTACATACCATTCCGGCCGGTAAAACCGTGATCCTTTCCAGAGCAGGCGCCAACAGCCGGCTGGTAAACAGCATTCCGGCTGAAGTAAAAATCCTGGATGAAGAAAACCTTACCCTTCTTCCAAAAGCCATCAAAAATCACACAGAAGTAGAGAATGAGCGCATTGCTCATATCAAAGACGGTGTGGCGGTGACAAAATTTATTTACTGGCTGAAACAGAACGTGGGAAAAATGGAGATCACAGAGCTCAGTGCAGCAGAGCATCTTTTCCAGCTTCGGAAGGAACAGGAAAATTTCCTGGACAACAGCTTTGATCCTATTGTTTCTTATGGCGGCCACGCGGCCATCTGCCATTACAGTCCGTCACCGGAGACAGACATTCCTCTGGAACCAAAGGGGCTGGCTCTCTGCGACACCGGCGGACATTATCTGGAAGGAAGTACCGATATTACCCGTACCATTGCCCTTGGAGAACTGACAGAAAAAGAACGGAAATATTTTACCCTTGTGCTGAAGGGGCATCTTCGCTTAAGCGATGCAAAATTCCGTTACGGCTGCTGCGGACAGAATCTGGATTATATTGCCAGAGAACCTTTATGGAGACTGGGAGAGGATTATAACCATGGAACCGGTCATGGAGTGGGATATCTTCTGAATGTACATGAAGGACCAAACAGTTTCCGCTGGAAATCCTCCTCCGCAGTTCTGGAAGAGGGCATGATCACATCCAATGAGCCGGGATATTATGTAGAAGACGAGTTCGGTATCCGGCACGAAAACCTGATCGTGTGCAAAAAGGCCGAAAAGACGGCATTCGGTCAGTTTATGTGCTTTGAAAATC
Source organism: Blautia sp. (assembly GCA_026169535.1). GTDB lineage: Bacteria > Bacillota > Clostridia > Lachnospirales > Lachnospiraceae > Blautia_A. The sequence goes on along the minus strand of JAPFCU010000071.1, from coordinate 54,373 downwards.
TGACCATGGTACCTTTTGATCTGGACGCCATTAATCCGGAGCTTCTGGATACTTATGAAAAAGGTCTTCTGAATTCCTACCATGCAGAGGTTTATGAGAAGATTTCTCCTTACCTTACAGAGGAAGAAAAGAACTGGCTGAAAGAATACACAAGAGCGATCTGATAATTTCAATCAACAAATTTTGATGTGAAAATAAGGACAGAGTTCTTTTTGGGGCTCTGTCCTTATTTTTTATTTTTGTTATCATAGGACCGTTCACAGATAATGTCAGGAGTGATTGGATAGGTATCTCCTGACATAGGAAGATATCTGGGGATTTTGTGCTCCAGGAGAAGCTTCATGTTTTCCCGGGGAAAACAGGGAAGATCCGGATCATAAGGTTTATTTTTTGATAAGAATATGATATAACAAAAGTATAAATATGTAAACAAATGATATAAAAATAACAAATTTCACAAAAATTTATAAGACGTTTTTATAGTCCCACAACATATACGCTTCAAAATAGTTAACAATAATAAATTATTGTATACGAGGTAAGGTAATGCAGATCACAGAAATAAAAGAAAATAAAAAACAGTATCTGGAGCTTTTGCTTTTGGCAGATGAACAGGAGAATATGATAGACAGATATCTCGAAAAGGGTACTATGTATGTACTGGATGACAATGGGATAAAATGTGAATGTGTCGTAACAGATGAGGGGAACGGGATTCTTGAACTCAAAAATATTGCTGCTGTTCCCGCATATCAGAAAAAAGGGTACGGAAAAGCAATGATCAATTTTCTGATCCATAAATACAAAGACCAGTACCAGATTTTACAGGTGGGTACCGGTGACAGTCCTCTTACTGTCCCTTTTTACGAAAAATGTGGATTTATCCGTTCCCATAGTATTAAGAATTTCTTTACTGATCACTATGACCATCCTATCTATGAATGTGGAGTTCAGCTTGTAGACATGGTTTATCTGCAGAGAAAAATATGAAAGGAATGAAGCCAGTCCTTTTTTCTGATGCTGAATGCTGCCCTCTGTGTGATTCAGTGAAATAATTTCCGTATCTGCTTTTTATCAATTTCGGTAATGCGCTTAAGGGGAATCCCGGCTGCTGCAAAGGCTTTATCTTTTAAATGGTCCCGTTTACGGGCATCTCTGGTCTCATGGGTACTGTCATCCAGTTCAATTGCAAAGAGAACATATAAGTCCCGATCACAGATCACAAAATCCACATGCTTCTGAGCAATCTTATGAAAGTATTTCATATACTGTTTTTTGTCTGTTACGGACAACAGATCCTTTACCCCTACTTTCGGACATATGATGCAGTGGTACTCATCGGCCACCTCTCGTAAAAGGAGATAAAAACGATATTCTCTTTTTGTCAGCAGATGCCTGGCTTTATAAGGATAATAATTTTTCTTTCGATATATCCACCATAACACCAATATTAATAGAAAGACAATTCCAATATATACATATAGTTTCATGATTTGATCACCTCGAAAATCGAATGTATGTTCCTGATATATTTATTGTACCGAATTTTCTTTTAAATAGCAAGAATAATCGAAAAACAGCGTTGATATTCTGAAAAACAGTTTTCTATTCAAAATTAGAATGTATATTAAAGGGCATAAAACTTGTATAAAAGTATTGAAAACGTTAAAATAAAAGAAACATTATTTTTAAAGGGAGAACCAAAATGAAAAAAATAATAGCAACTTTATTAACCGGTGCTCTATTTGCATCTTCTGTATGTACAGTACCTACATTTGCAGCGGAATCTGATAAAACAATGACAATTGCAACAAATTTTTCTTACGATACCATTGATCCGCACGATGGAAGCAGTTCCTGGTATAATGGTATTTATGGTCTGACAGAAAATTTATTTAAAATTGCAGACGATTTTTCTATTCAGCCTTGTCTTGCAGAAAAAGGAGAAATGGATGGAAATATCTGGACAATCACCTTAAAGGATAACCTTGTTTTTTCAAATGGAAATCCTGTGACACCGGAGATGGTTATCCGCAATCTTCAACGTGCAGCAGAAGTAAATCCAAAAGCATCATTCATGGAAAACTTCACCTACGAAACCGTTGATCAGAAAACCTTCAAGATCATATGTGATGCAGAATATCCTACACTTTTAAATACACTGTCAACTCCAGGATATGCCATTGCAGATCTGGATGCCACAACAGAATTTACCAGTGAACTTGTAGCTACCGGTCCCTTTGTAATTGAAAAGTTCGAGCCTGGTAATCTTGTATCTGTATCCAAAAATGAACAGTACTGGGATGGAGAAGTCCAGATGGATCAGGTGGACTTTTATTATATGCAGGATGATGATGCAAAACTGATGGCAATGCAAAATGGAGAGCTGGATGCTTATACAGGCGTTACTGCTGCTGCGAAAGAAATGTATGAAGCAGAGCCGGATACATATGATGTAGTCACACGGCCTGCAACACGTCTTCAGTTTTATCTTCTCAACAAAAACAATCTGAGCGATAATATCCGTAAAGCAATCAACCTGACTGTGGATGCCAAGGCAATGGAAGCGTATCTTGGTGGAACTGTTTCCGCAACCTCAGGACCATTTAGTTCATCCTCTTCCTATGGAGAAGCAGAAGCACCGGAAGTAGATACGGAGCAGGCAAAAACTCTGATCGAAGAAGATGGATATACGTTAAATAAAGACGGATTTTATGAAAAAGACGGCAATGTACTTACCTTAAATATTTCATATTATGCAGCACGTTCTCTTGATGTGATCGCTACATTAATGCAGGAGCAGCTGAAAAATATCGGTATTCAGTCAGAGCTCGTCTGCGAAGAGAATCCGGATGCCACTTATATAAAAACCGGAAATTTTGACATTGCTTTATATTGCTGCATTGCAGATATGACCGGAGATCCACAGTATTTTATTGACGGGCTTGTAAATGGTGCGTATACGATCGGTGGATTTGATAACGAAGAATGTAAAACATTATATGAAGAATTATCCCATGAAACAGATCCTGCAAAGCGTGCAGAGCTGGCTAATCAGATTATTCAGCTTATCATAGATGACAATTCTTTTGGATTTATTTCTCTGTTTAATAAGATCACTGTTCTGAAAAAAGGTGTTTCCAATTATGCAGAAAATTCTCCATTTGATTTCTATGGTATATCAAAAGACACCATTAAAAAATAAATATTAAAAAATAGGATACTGTGATATAATCTTTATTCAGGGAATTAAAAACCCGAACTATATCTGATTATATCACAGTATTTTTATAGGAGTCTATTTATGAAAAATTATATTCTAAAAAGGATTCTTCAGCTGGTCCCGGTCCTGTTTGGTCTGACGATCCTCACGTTTCTTCTTCTCTATATTTCGCCTGGAGATCCAGCACAGAAAAAATTGGTTTCCATGGAACAGACGATCACAGAAGATATGCTTGAAGACATGCAAAAAGAAATGGGACTTGACCGTCCATTTATCCAACAGTATGCAGACTGGCTGACAGATGTCCTGCATGGTGATTTTGGTATATGCTATCGAGATGGACTTCCTGTTGCAGGAAAAATATTTAAAGCCCTGAAAAACACGGCTCTCCTTGCCTTGTCAAGTATTTTTGTTTCCATTTTGGTCTCGATCCCGCTTGGAATCTATAGTGCTGTCCATCAAAATCGTCTTACAGATTATTTTATACGTTTTATCAGTTTTTTCGGCAACAGTATCCCGAATTTTCTACTGGCCGTTTTGCTTATGTATTTTCTGTGCATTCAGACAAAACTGTTTCCGGTTCTTTCCAAAGGCGGCAGTTTTCGTGAAATGATCCTTCCCATGATGGCTCTGGCAATCCCAAACGCCTGCCGTTTTACACGACAGATACGTGCAGAAGTATTAGAGCAGTTAGGAAAAGAATATGTACATGGTATGCGCTCCAGAGGTGTAAATGAACGTTTTGTTCTGTATCGAAATGTTCTTCGAAGTGCAATGGTCTCTATTATCACTCTGATTGGCCTGTCTATAGGATCTATGATGGCCGGCAGTGTTGTAATTGAAACCATATTCGGATGGCCTGGTATGGGAAAGCTTGTTATGGATTCTATTACAGCCAGAGATTACCCGGTAGTACAAGGCTTTGTCCTGATATTCGGTACAATTTACGTCCTGATAAATTTGTTGACGGATATCAGTTACCGATATCTAGACCCGAGAGTAGAAAAGGAAATATGATATGAAAAATAAAGTTAAAAAAAGGTTTTTATTCTTCCTGTGTCTGGCAGCAGGATTGATGATTATCGCACTGCTTGCTCCTTATCTGGTGCCAAACGATCCCTATGAAACGAATCCTCTTGTTTTAAAAGCTCCGCCCTGTGCCAAATACCCGTTTGGTACCGACAAATTCGGCCGCTGCATTTTAAGTCGAGTGCTTATGGGGGCTCAAACCAGTATTTTTTGTGCCGTCCTGTTAGTACTGATCACCTTTCTGGTCGGAACGCTTCTTGGTGTCCTCTGCGGCTATTATGAAGGGATATTGGATGCATTGGTTATGCGTCTGGCCGATATCCTGATGTCACTTCCTGAGATGGTTCTGGCCATTGCTGTGGCAGGTGTGCTTGGAGGAAGTATCGTAAATGCTATGATCGCACTGGGGTTTGCAGGCTGGACCACTTATGCACGACTTGCCAAAAGCCAGGTCCTTATCCGGAAAAAGGAGTATTTTATCAGTGCTGCAAAAATGGGAGGCTGCTCAGATCTGCATATTATTAGTTTTCATATCCTGCCTAATATTATAGGACCTTTGATCGTAAATGCCACATCAAAAATAGGCACAACCATGATTGGTTTTGCGGGCCTTTCATTTCTTGGTTTAGGCGTTCAGGTTCCAATGGCAGAATGGGGAAGCATGATCAATGAAGCCCGTGCATACCTGCAGCTGACTCCCTGGGCAGTGCTCTTTCCTGGCGCAGCCATTGTACTTACTGTCTCTGTATTTAATCTTTTGGGAGATGCGGCCCGAGACTTACTTGATGTGGAGGGATGTCATGAGTGAAGTATTACTGGATGTAAAAAATTTAAAAGCCGGTTATGGAAAAAATATTGTTGTTGATGAGGTATCTTTTTCTGTAAAAAGGAATGAAATCTTTGGAATCGTAGGGGAAAGTGGATGCGGAAAAAGCACCCTTTTAAAGGCTTTGATCAATCCAAAAGAATATGGGATCCAGCTTTATGGAGGAACTGCTTTTTTTCACGATCATGAGCTTCTGAGCCTTTCTCTTTCAGAAAGAAAAAAACTTTATGGGTCAAAAATAAGTATGGTATTCCAAAATTCTGCCTCATCCTTTCATCCCATCCGTTCTTATCGAAAGCAATTTGAAGAAACCTTAAAAAGTCATGGTTTTTGGGAAGGCGATGCATCTATAGAAAAGATACTGGATATTTTTTCCAAGGTACATCTTCCTGAAGGAAAACGTATTTTAGACAGCTGCCCATATGAGCTGAGCGGCGGTATGAATCAAAGAGTAGGCATTGCCATGGCTGTTCTTATGAATCCGGAGCTTTTTCTCGCAGACGAGCCTACCAGTGCTTTGGATGTGACCGTCCAAAAACAGGTGGTAAATGAGCTTATGGAGCTTCATAAAAAAATGAAAAACAGTATGATACTTGTAACACATAACATGGGAGTTGCCGCCAGGATGTGCGACCGTATTGCAGTGATGTTCCAGGGAAAAATTGTAGAGTGTAAAAATACAGAGCTGCTCCTGTCGAGTTCAGAACATCCCTATACACAGAGGCTGCTTCGAGCAGTTCCAAAATTAAAAAGAGAATACTAATGGAGGAATTACCTGTGTCAGTATTAGAAGTCAGAAACATATCACATACTTACATAAAAAACAAACAGCAGATCCATGCATTAAAGTCTGTCAGCTTTTCTCTGGAAAAAGGAGAAATAATGGGAGTTGTTGGAGAGAGCGGCTGCGGCAAAAGTACACTTTTAAAGCAGATTTCTGGAATAGAAACACCTGACTCCGGTGATATTCTGATCCATGGCAGCGTTCCGGAAGGCAAAAATCTGAAGAGCAGACGAAAACGTTACAGTACTATGCAGATGATTTTTCAAAATCCACTGGAATCCTTTGATCCCAGAAGAAAAATCATTACATCCATGGAGGAAAATCTTCGGTTTCTGGCAGGGATTATAAGTAAAAAAGAACAGGAAAAAATTATTTATTCTTATATGGAAAAAGTGGATCTAAAAAAAGACCTGCTTTTAAGATATCCTCGAGAATTAAGCGGCGGACAATGTCAACGTGCAGCAATCGCCCGAGCGATTATGATCCAGCCGGAAATCCTTTTATGTGATGAGATCACAAGTGCTCTGGATGTAATCGTGCAGGATAAAATTATCCGGCAGTTAAAAGAACTTGTCAGGCAGCAGGAGATTTCCGTTATATTTGTCTCTCATGATATTGCTCTGGTAAGCAGTTTTTGTGACCGTATCATGGTTATGCTTAACGGAGAATGTGTGGAGCAGGGAAATACGAAAGACATTATGACTGCTCCTCAATCAGAATATACAAAAGTTTTGCTGGATTCTGTACTGGAACTGTAATAGGATCCCTTAAGTTCAAAAATGAATAAAACGGCAGTCTTGAAAGCTTTTTTTTATTGTGCTAAAATATAGACTCAGTGCCATACATGCTCTGCCAGAAAGGCTGGTGATGTTATGGTAAAAACTTTTAAAAAGAGGTTTTCACACTTGAATATAAATAAAAACACAAATGAAGAGAAGAACTATCGTAAAAACGTGGGCAAATCAATGACAGAAGTTTCTGAAAACTATACAGACGCAGGGTTTGCAGGCGATATCAGCGCATTATCACCTATGATGCAGGAATATGTGAAGAAAAAAGCTCAGTATAAGGACTGTATCCTTTTTTACCGCCTGGGTGATTTCTATGAGATGTTTTTTCAGGATGCTCTCACAGTAACAAAAGAGCTGGAACTGACACTGACCGGCAAGGACTGCGGACTGGAAGAAAGGGCCCCCATGTGCGGGGTCCCCTTTCATGCTGCCGAAACCTATATTAACCGTCTGATTGAAAAAGGCTATAAGGTTGCCATCTGCGAGCAGGTGGAAGACCCAAAAAAAGCCAAAGGGCTGGTAAAGCGTGAAGTCATCCGTGTGGTAACACCGGGTACTACTCTGGATGCGGCTTCTCTGGATGAATCCAGGAATAACTACCTGATGTCTGTTGTCGCTACAGAAGGCCGTTTTGGATGTGCTATTGCAGACATCACAACAGGAGACTGTTTTCTGACAGAGGTAGATAAACCACAGAAGCTTCTGGACGAGATCAATAAATTTGTTCCGGCAGAAATCATCTGCAACGACGCTTTTTTTATGAGCGGGGTAGACACAGATGATCTGAAAAACCGTCTGGGGATCTGCGTGTTTCCTCTGGATGCCTGGTATTTTGACGATAGCTTATGCAAGCGGACATTAATGGAACATTTCCATGTAAATGCCCTGGAAGGGCTGGGGATCCAGGATTATGACAGCGGTGTGATCGCCTCTGGAGCACTTTTCCTTTACCTGCAGGAAACACAGAAGTCTGCCCTTTCTCATATGGCAGGGATCCGTCCTTATGCAGCAGAAAAATTTATGCTGATCGACAGTTCCAGCCGCAGAAATCTGGAGCTTGTAGAGACACTTCGGGAAAAAAACAAAAGAGGATCGCTTCTCTGGGTTCTGGATAAAACTAAAACTGCCATGGGCGCCCGCACCCTTCGTTCTTATGTAGAGCAGCCTCTCATCGATGCAGAGAAGATCAACGAGCGTCTGGAAGCTCTGGAAGAACTGAACCAGAGTCCTATGCTCCGGGATGAGATCCGGGAATATCTGAATCCTGTCTATGATCTGGAGCGTCTGATCAGCCGTATCAGCTATCAGTCTGCAAATCCCAGAGACCTGATCGCTTTTTCGTCCTCTCTTGAAATGCTGCCTTATATCCGGCAGATCATAAAGGATTTCAAAAGTCCTCTTCTTACAAAAATCTGTGAGGATATGGATCCACTGGAGGATATTGCGCAGCTGATCAGAAGCGCCATTGTAGAAGAACCGCCTCTTGCCCAGAAAGACGGAGGAATCATTCGGGAAGGTTATAATTCTGACGTAGATAAATTCCGCCGTTCCCGTACAGACGGCAAAAAATGGCTGACAGAACTGGAAGCCAGAGAAAGAGAACGTACCGGAATCAAAAACCTGAAGATCAAATACAATCGTGTTTTTGGATATTCACTGGAAGTTACCAATTCCTCTAAAGATCTGGTTCCGGAAAATTATATTAGAAAACAGACTCTTACCAATGCAGAGCGCTATATCACACAGGAATTAAAAGACCTGGAAGATATGATCCTCGGGGCAGAAGATAAGCTTTATGCTCTGGAATATGAACTTTTCTGTGACGTACGAGACAAGGTTGGCGCAGAGGTTGTCCGCATTCAGAAAACCGCCAAGGCAGTTGCTGCGCTGGATGTGTTCGCCTCCCTTGCACTGGTTGCTCAGAGAAATAATTTTGTTCGTCCGAAGATCAACGAAAACGGTGTCCTGGATATTAAAAACGGCAGACATCCTGTGGTGGAGCAAATGATTGAAAATGATATGTTCATTGCCAATGATACATATCTGGATAATCAGAAAAAAAGAATTTCTATCATCACCGGACCTAATATGGCCGGTAAGTCTACTTATATGCGTCAGACAGCCCTGATTGTACTGATGGCTCAGATTGGAAGTTTTGTTCCGGCAGAAAAAGCAAACATCGGTATTGTAGACCGGATCTTTACCCGAGTGGGAGCTTCTGATGATCTGGCAAGCGGTCAGAGTACTTTTATGGTAGAGATGACTGAAGTTGCAAATATTCTGAGAAATGCCACATCCAGAAGTCTTTTGATCCTGGATGAGATTGGAAGAGGCACCAGTACTTTTGACGGTCTTGCTATTGCCTGGGCAGTGATCGAACATATCAGCGATACAAAGCTTTGTGGAGCAAAAACACTGTTTGCCACACATTATCATGAGCTTACTGAACTGGAAGGAAAAATTCCCGGTGTAAATAATTACTGTATCGCAGTAAAAGAAAAGGGAGACGATATTGTATTTCTCCGAAAGATCGTCAAAGGCGGGGCAGATAAAAGTTACGGCATCCAGGTGGCAAGGCTTGCCGGTGTACCGGATCCGGTGATCCGGCGTGCAAAAGAACTGGTAGAAGAGCTAAGTGATGCAGACATTACTGCTGCTGTAAAAGATCTGACCGCTCCAAAGAAAAAACAGAAGATTGTATACGATCAGGTAGATATGGCTCAGATGTCTCTTTTTGATACAGTTCAGGATAATGACATCGTGGAAGAGATTAAAAATCTGGACATGTCCCATCTGACTCCCATGGAGGCTATGAATATCCTTTATAACCTTCAGAATAAGATACAGAACCGCTGGTAAATTCTTTCAGGATCTTGATAAAAAAGAAACGGAGGTTTGGTTTGAGAAAAATCGCAGTTTTAGACCAGAATACCATAGATAAGATTGCAGCAGGCGAAGTGGTAGAACGTCCTTCCTCTGTCGTAAAGGAGCTTGTGGAAAATGCCATTGACGCAGGTGCTACGGCTGTAACCGTTGAGATCACAGACGGTGGAAAAAAGATGATCCGTATTACAGACAACGGTGCCGGCATTGAAGCCGGACAGATTCCTCTTGCCTTTCTCCGTCATGCTACCAGTAAGATAGAGAAGGTGGAGGATCTGGAGCAGATTGCTTCTCTGGGCTTTCGTGGGGAGGCACTTTCCAGTATTGCCGCCGTCTCCCAGGTAGAGCTGATCACAAAGACACCTTCTGCCGTCAGTGGTTCCCGCTATATTATCGAAGGCGGTGTGGAACATTCTCTGGAAGAGCTTGGAGCACCGGAAGGAACCACCTTTCTGGTAAGAAATCTTTTTTATAACACTCCTGCAAGAAGCAAATTCCTTAAATCGGATACCACGGAGGCTAATTATATTCACACTCTGATGGAACAGCTTGCCCTTTCCCATCCGGAAATATCTTTTAAATATATCCAGAACCGCCAGGTGAAGCTGCACAGTTCCGGAAATTATAACGTAAAAGATGTGATCTACAGCGTATATGGACGCGATATCACCAAGGCTCTTCTTGAAGCAGATTTTGAAAATGATTTTATGAAGATCACCGGATTTGTAGGAAAACCGGAGATCGCCCGGGGAAACCGAAGTTTCGAGAATTATTATATCAATGGAAGATATGTAAAAAATAATATCATTACAAAAGCCATTGAGAATGCCTACAAAGGCTTTCTTATGCAACATAAATTCCCATTTGTCTCTCTTCAGATCGAAATGGAAGGAAATGATCTGGATGTTAATGTACACCCGGCAAAAAGAGAAGTCCGTTTTGCCAGAGAACAGGAGGTTTATGAAGCAGTATACGATACTGTGCGCCGGGCCCTGACAGCCAGAGAAATTATTCCAAAGGTGACCATTGAGAAACCTCAGCCGGAGAAAAAAGAAGCACCGGTAAAATCTGTGGCCATTCCGGAGCCTTTCGAGAAAAAAAGGAGAGAGCAGGTATATGAAAGTACTGTAAAAGAATCACCGGCTTCTTATGAAATACACAGGGAAAAACAGATTTTCTCTTCCTCTGAAGAAAATCTGTTTGAAGGAACTTTAAGACAGAAACAGCTGGAACCTCAGGAACCAGTACTGAAAAAAGAAGAGCCGAAGAAAGAGGAACCGCTAACAGAAAAGCCACAAACAGAAGAAGCAAAAAAGGAAAGGTCAAAGTCTTACATAAAAAAACAGGAAGAACAGCAGCTGGAGCTTTTTGAGGAAAAGCTTCTGGCTCCGGAATCCAGGGAACGGATCCGCCTGATCGGTCAGGTTTTTGACACCTACTGGCTGGCACAGTTTGGTGACGCATTCTATATTATCGATCAGCATGCTGCCCATGAAAAAGTATATTATGAACGTTTTGTAAAAAAATTCCGTGAAAATACCGTGGATGCCCAATATCTGACTCCGCCGATGATCGTTACTCTGAATCTTCAGGAAGAAAGCCTTCTGAAAGCCAATGAAGACTATTTCCGGAAGTTTGGATTTGAGATAGAGCATTTTGGCGGAAAGGAATACTGCATCAGTGCCGTTCCTTCTAACCTTTATGGTCTCAGCGAAGAAGAGCTCTTTCTTGAAATGCTGGACCATCTGGCAGCAGAAGGAGATAAAGACGCTCTTGATATTTTTGCTTCCAGACTGGCAACCATGGCATGTAAAGCTGCTGTAAAGGGAAATCATGCCATGTCCCCGGCAGAAGCGGAAAAGCTTTTGGACGAGCTTCTGACTCTGGACAATCCCTATCATTGTCCTCATGGAAGACCGACTGTCATTTCCATGACAAAAACAGAACTGGAAAAGAAATTTAAAAGAATTGTTTAGGAGGCTATATGAAAAAGCCATTGATCGTACTGACCGGTCCCACTGCCGTTGGAAAAACAGATCTTTCCATAGCTTTGGCAAAAGCTGTGAACGGAGAGATCATTTCCGCAGATTCTATGCAGGTTTATCAGAAAATGGACATTGGTTCTGCAAAGATCCGTCCAGAGGAAATGCAGGGAGTGAAACATTATCTGGTAGATGTTCTGGATCCAAAGGAGGAGTTTCATATTGTAAAATTCCAGCAGATGGCAAAATCAGCCATGGAAGAAATCTATGCAAAGGGAAAGATTCCAATCCTTGCAGGCGGAACCGGCTTTTATATCCAGGCAGTTACAAAAGATATTGATTTTACTCAGGCCCGGCAGGAAGATTCATACCGTAAAGAGCTGGAAGCTATTGCAGAAGAAAAAGGATCCGAATATCTCCATGAAATGCTGAAAAAAGTGGATCCCAGAAGTGCTGAAGACATCCATGCCCACAATGTAAAGCGTGTGATCCGTGCGCTGGAATTTTATCATCAGAACGGAACTCCTATTTCTGCCCATAACGCAGAACAGAAACAAAATGAAAGTCCATATGCCCTTGCATATTTTGTACTGAACATGCCAAGAGAGCTTCTGTATCAGCGGATCGACCGCCGTGTGGATCAGATGCTGGAGGAGGGGCTTCTTGAAGAGGTGAAAGGACTCCGGGAAGAAGGATGTCATCGGGGAATGGTTTCCATGCAGGGACTTGGCTATAAAGAGATCCTGGCATATCTGGATGGAGAGTATCCCCTGGAAGAAGCAATCAGGATCCTGAAACGAGATACTCGTCATTTTGCAAAAAGACAGCTGACCTGGTTTCGCAGAGAACCGGAAGTCGTATGGGTGGACAAAGACAGCTTTAACTATGAAGAAGATCAGATACTGGGTTATATGCTGGATATCTGCAAAAATAAAGGACTGCTGTAATAAAACAGTGAAAAATAAAAACAGATGAGGTAGAAAATGAAAGAAATATATGAGCAGCTGGGAATCTCCCGGGAAGTCTATGAATTTGGTGCAGAGATCGAGACATCTCTGAAAGAACGTTTTGAAGAATTTGACAGAAAAGCAGAATATAACCAGATGAAAGTCCTGCTTGCCATGCAGAAAAATAAAGTAAGCTCCGAATGCTTTAACGGAAGCTCCGGTTATGGATATGATGATTTCGGACGTGATACACTGGAAAAGGTTTACGCAGACACTTTCCACACAGAGGCCTGTCTGGTACGTCCTCAAATCGCCTGCGGAACTCATGCCCTTGCCATTGCCCTTTTTGGAAATCTCCGTCCGGGAGACGAACTTCTGGCACCTGCCGGAAAACCATATGATACACTGGAAGAAGTGATCGGCATTCGTCCGGCAAAAGGATCTCTTGCGGAATATGGTGTTACTTATCGTCAGGTGGATCTGAAAGAGGACGGAACCTTTGACTATGACAGGATCCGTGAAGCCATCAATGAAAAAACAAAGCTTGTGGAAATCCAGCGCTCCAAGGGATATCAGACAAGACCTTCTTTTTCCGTACAGCAGATCGGAGAGCTGATCGCATTTGTTAAAAGTATCAAGCCGGATGTAATCTGTATGGTAGATAACTGCTACGGAGAATTTGTAGATACCGTAGAGCCAAGTGATGTCGGGGCTGATATGATCGTTGGTTCTCTGATCAAAAATCCCGGTGGCGGACTGGCTCCTATCGGCGGATATATCGCAGGAACAAAAGAATGCGTAGAAAATGCAGCCACCCGTATGACCTGCCCGGGTCTTGGTATGGAAGTTGGAGCATCTCTTGGGGTAAACCGTTCTTTCTATCAGGGATTTTTCCTGGCGCCTATGGTTACAAAAGGGGCTGTAAAAGGAGCTGTATTTGCAGCAAATATTTATGAAAAACTTGGTTTCCCGGTAATTCCAAACGGTCAGGAACCAAGACAGGATATCATTCAGGCAGTAACCTTAAATTCTCCGGAACGTGTAGTTGCATTCTGCAAAGGAATCCAGGCAGCTGCCCCGGTAGATTCCTATGTAGATCCGGAGCCCTGGGATATGCCGGGCTATGACAGCGAAGTGATCATGGCTGCAGGGGCTTTTGTCCAGGGATCTTCCATTGAGCTTTCTGCCGATGGTCCTATGAAACCTCCATACGCGGTTTACTTCCAGGGAGGACTTACCTGGGAACATGCCAAACTTGGCATTCTTATGTCTGTTCAGAAGCTTCTGGATAAAAATCTGATCACACTGCCGTGATCCGGCTGTACACATAAGAAATCAAAAATATCATTCATTTGTTTCAGGAGGCACTGCCATGCAAGAGCAACCGAAAAAAAAGAAAAAACATGCTCCGGATCCACTGCATTCCCTGATTGTTGTGGGAGGGGGAGCAGCAGGACTAATGGCTGCCATACAGGCGGCACAACAGGGTGCTTCAGTTACAATTCTGGAGCACAATGAAAAAACAGGACGCAAGATCTGTGTAACCGGAAACGGCCGCTGTAATCTTACAAACCTGAACCAGTATGAAGGAGCATACAGAGGAAAGAATCCGGAATTTGTCAATGAGATCTTCCGTCAGTTTTCAGTAACAGATACTCTGGATTTTTTTGAGAAAATCGGAATTCTTACCGTTGAGAAAAAGGGCTGGCTGTATCCAAGAAGCGGTCAGGCAAAATCTGTATCGGAACTTCTTGAAGCAAAAGCACGCAGCCTGAAAATAAAGATTAAGACCAAAGAACATGTAACAAAAGTTTTCCCAAAAGATAGATTATGGAATGTCCAGACAGAAGGCTGGACCTATCAGGGAGCAGCAGTGATCCTGGCAAACGGTTCAAAAGCCTCCGCTGTTTCCGGTTCAGACGGAAGCGGTTATGAGATTGCAACAGCACTGGGACATCAGATAATCCCGCCTCTTCCAGCCCTTCTGGGTCTGAAATGCCGTGACAGAGGATTTTCCTCCTGGTCCGGTGTCCGGACAGAAGGCAGGCTTACCCTTCTGATCGATGGGGTTCCCTCAAAAGAAGAGGCGGGCGAACTGCAGCTTACAGAATACGGAATATCCGGAATTCCTGTTTTTCAGCTGAGCCGATATGCTGTTCGGGCTCTCAGCGAAAAGAAAAAAACTGCACTCAGAATTAATTTTTTTCCAGAGTATACAGAAGAAGAGTTACGGACTCTAATCGAAAGCAGAAAGAAACTTTGCCCTTACCAGACAGAGGCAGAGCTTTTGACAGGGCTTCTTCCTGATAAGCTGATAAAGGTCCTGATGAAACAAAAAGATCCTCTGGGTTCTGCCTGCGGTTTTGAGCTGGAAGTAACCGGAAATACTGGTTTTGAACAGGCACAGGTCTGCTCCGGAGGCGTGAATACCAGTCAGGTGGATCCATTGACTCTGGAATCCAGACTTCATAAAGGACTTTTTTTTGCAGGAGAACTTCTTGATATAGACGGAGCATGCGGAGGATACAATCTTCAGTGGGCATGGTCCAGCGGTGCCGTAGCCGGAATCCACGGAGCAAAGGAGATCATATGATACGGATCAGTCAGTTAAAACTTCCCATTACACATACGGAGTCCGATCTGAAAAAAAAGATCGCAAAAACTCTTCGCTGCAGCGAAAAATCTTTTTCTTATGAGATTATCCGTCAGTCACTGGATGCCCGTCATAAAGAAGACAAAAAATTTGTCTATACAGTGGAAGTGGACACAGAGAATGAAAAAAAGATTCTCCAGAAAGTTCACAGTAATAACATTATGTCAACCACAAAAAAGAACTATGTTTTCCCTGAATCAGGAACCCTGCAGCTTTCTCACCGTCCTGTAATTATTGGAAGCGGCCCTGCAGGAATCTTCTGTGCCTGGTACCTTGCCAGAGCCGGTTATCGTCCTCTGGTTCTGGAAAGAGGAGAAGAAGCAGAAAAACGCCGGGAGACTGTTGACCGGTTCTGGAAAAATGGAGTTCTGGACCCGGAATCCAATGTACAGTTCGGAGAAGGAGGAGCCGGAACTTTTTCAGACGGAAAGCTGAACACTCTGGTAAAAGACTCCTTCGGACGGAACAGAGAGGTTCTGAAACGTTTTGTGGAGGCAGGGGCAGACCCTGAAATCCTGTACCAGCATAAACCTCATCTGGGTACTGATGTACTGGTGGATATCGTACAGACCATGAGACACCAGATCGAAGAAATGGGAGGAAGCTTCCGTTTCCGCACCAAAGCTACAGATCTGAAAGTTGAAAACGGACATCTTACCGGAGTGGAGATTAATCATAAAGAAATCCTTCCTGCTGAAGTGTGTGTCCTTGCCATCGGGCACAGTGCCAGAGATACCTTCTTTATGCTGAAGGACAAAGGGCTTACAATGGAACCGAAGGCTTTTGCCGTAGGACTTCGTGTGGAACATCCTCAGTCCATGATCAATGAAGATCTCTATGGAGAAAAAGAAAACCCGATCCTTGGTGCAGCCAGCTATAAGGTAACACATACCTGCCAAAACGGAAGAGGAGTCTATTCTTTCTGTATGTGTCCGGGCGGATATGTAGTAAATGCCTCCTCAGAAGAAGGACATCTGGCAGTAAACGGAATGAGCTATCAGGCCCGGGACGGAGAAAATGCCAACAGTGCGGTGATAGTGACCGTAACCCCGGAGGATTTCCCTCAGGATGGTCCGTTAGGAGGCATTGTTTTCCAACGAGAGCTGGAGAAAAAAGCCTGGGAGATCGGACAGGGAAAGGTACCAGTCCAGCTGTTTGGAGATTTTTGTACTCATAAGCCAAGCTGTAATCTGGGAGAAGTCATTCCTTGTATCAGGGGAGAATATGTACTTTCTGATGTGCGTTCTATCCTTCCGGATGAGATTGGAGAATCTATTGAAGAAGGAATCCATGCCTTTGGTAAAAAACTTCCTGGGTTTGACAGAGAGGACGCGGTTCTCAGCGGAATCGAAAGCAGGACCTCATCCCCTGTAAGACTGGTAAGAGACAGAGAAGGTCTGTCTAATATTTCCGGGATCTATCCATGCGGAGAAGGCGCCGGATATGCAGGAGGCATCACTTCGGCAGCCATGGACGGTATCAAAACAGCCGAATGGATCGCTTCCAAGTATGTGATGGATTTGTAAAAAAACAAAGGAGAGAGTATACATCTCTCTCTTTTTATGTTAAAATAAAGTTTGATTCTTTACCCGTCTGCAAACAGAGTACAGCAGGTAAATAACATGAAATATACGATAAAAGATCTGCCCGAGTCAGAACGTCCTTATGAAAAATGCATCCGTGAGGGCGAAGAAGCCTTAAGTGACAGCGAGCTTCTTGCAGTGATCCTGCGATGTGGGACCAAAGGACGTAATTCTCTGACACTGGCAAATGACATACTTAAAAACTTACAGACTTCTTCTTATCCCGGACTGCTTGGGATCCTTCACAGTTCTCTTGCAGAACTGGAAAAGATCCATGGGATCGGCAAGGTAAAAGCTGTCCAGCTTAAATGTATCGGAGAACTGTCACGGCGAATTTCTATGACAGCCGCCAAACCAGCCATGAGCTTTCGTCATCCGGACTCCATCGCATCCTATTACATGGAAAAACTGCGGCATCAGGAGCAGGAACAGATGATCTGTATGATGCTGGATAATCAAAATCACCTTTTGACAGAACGGCTGATCTCAAAAGGTACTGTCAATGCCACTCTGGTAACTCCAAGAGAAATTTTTGTGGAAGCTCTCCGGTGTCATGCAGTAAATCTTATTCTTGTCCACAACCATCCGGGCGGAGATCCCACTCCCAGCACTGCCGATATCCAGATCACAGAACAGATCCGTCAGGCAGGTGATCTTCTTGGCATTTATCTTCTGGATCATATTATTATCGGCGATCATCGGTATATCAGCTTTAAAGAACAGGGAATGATAAAATAAAGGAACAAATATATGCTGTTAAAAAAAACATATGGGATTGATCTTGGCAGCAGCACCATCAAGGTTTATTCCTATTTGCGAAATAAAAGTTATCTTGAAAAAAATATGATCGCGTCAAAAGGGCGCAGGATCATCGCCGTGGGCAATGAAGCGTATGATATGTTTGAAAAGGCACCTGCCAACATCGCCGTAAATTCGCCGATGGCTTTTGGCATGATCGCCAATCTTGAACTCCAGGAAATTGCCCTTTACAGCATGATGAAAAAAATTGATAAATTTTTAGGAATCGGTTCAGAAATGTATTTTTCTGTTCCTCTTGATATGACTGCTGTAGAAAAACGTGCTTATTATCATGTAGTCAACGGACACTGGCTTCGTAATAATCATGTCTATATGGTAGAATCTCCTGTTGCAGATGCTCTTGCCATGGGGGTAACTCTGGAGGACAACCCTGGAAGTATGATTGTAAACATCGGCGCCCAGAGCACTCATTTTTCCATTATCACAGATGGAAAGATCATTATTTCTAGAAAGATCCCCATTGGAGGGCGACAGATGAATGAAGCAATCTGCAGTGAAATACGGAAACGTTATAATCTGCAGATCGGTACCAGAACAGGCAAGCGGCTGAAGCTGGCTATGGGACGTCTCAGCGACCAGAGAAAAGATGCCCGCAAAGTCGTAGGTATAGACAGTATCTCGGGGCTTCCCCGGGAAGAGATCATTTCCGGATATGTGGTCAATGCAGGGATCATGAACTGTGTAAACGAGATTGCGGCAGAAATGAAAACGTTCCTTGAAAGAACGCCGCCGCAGATTGCCTACCATATTTCCAGAGAAGGTATTTACCTTACCGGCGGAAGCACAAGACTTCCATACATAGAAAATTATCTGGCAAGCTATACCGGCTTTTCATTTAAACTTTCAGAGCTTTATGAAACATCAGCAGTCTGCGGGCTTGAAAAGATCATAAAAAACAAGGATCTTGAAAAATGGGCTCAGCCTGTCAAACAACGTAAACTATAATTTTCAGGAGTATGACATGAAAAATCTGAAAAAGAAATTTCGATTTCGTATTCATTTAAAAAGTAAACATCTTCTGGTGATCATGACCTTTTTCTGTGTCAGCGCCATAATAGCCACTCTTGCGTCAGGAGTAACTACGTCTCCGGTAAAAGAAATGGCCGGAATGATCGTAGTTCCTTTTGAAAAATCCATTGCAGCAATCGGCGCGTGGCTTATGGATATGAACCAGACTTTTCAGGAAAAAGAGGAGCTGATCGCTCAGAATAAAGAGCTTCAGACCACTATAGATTCTCTTACTGAGCAGAATAATATCCTAATCCAGGATCAGGCTGAGCTGGCAAGACTGAAAGAGCTTTACGAGCTGGATCAGGAATACTCCGACTATCCAAAGATCGCTGCAAGGATCATCGCCAAAGATCCGGGAAACTGGTATGATACTTTTATGATCAACCGTGGAAGCAAAGACGGTGTACGTGTAAACAACAATGTGATCGCAGGAAAAGGTCTGGTTGGTATCGTAACAGAAGTCGGATCCACCTGGGCAACTGTCCGTTCCATTATAGATGACAGCAGCAATGTCAGTGCTATGACAGTCAGCACAGATGACACCTGTGTGATCGAAGGGGATCTGGAACTGATTGATGAAGGAAAGCTGCGTTTCAGCCAGCTGTATGACAGAGAAGACAAGGTTTCTGTAGGAGAAAGAATCGTCACTTCAAATATCAGCGAAAAATATGTGGAAGGTCTGTTTATCGGATATGTCAGTGAAATTGAACTGGATACCAATAATCTGACAAAAACAGGCACTATCGTTACTCCTGTTGATTTCCAGCATCTGAAAGACGTTTTTGTTATTACTGTTAATAAGGAAGACGCGATCCAGGGAGGCGCAGAATCATGAAAAGCAAGATCGTTTTATTTTTTACGATCATCGTAAGTTTTCTTTTGCAGTCCACTCTTATCCATACCATTGCAATAGGCTCCATCACACCGAATCTTCTTTTGATCCTCTGCGTGTCAATGGGGCTGATGCGTGGGCGAAAAAGCGGTATGTGGACCGGCTTTTTCTGTGGTGCTCTGACAGATCTGTTTTTTGGGTCTGTGATGGGCTTTTATGCTATGGTCTACATGTTTGTCGGCTTTTTAAGCGGTTATACCTATCGTATCTACTATGATGATGATCTGAAGGTTCCCATGCTCCTGACGGCAGTTATGGATCTTTTTTATAATCTGGCTGTCTATGGACTGCAGTTCCTTCTAAGAGGCCGTCTTGGGCTTTTTACCTATCTGTATCGGATCATCATTCCTGAAATTGTTTATACCGTATTTCTTACCGTGATCGTTTACAGGATCTTTTATCACATCAATCACCGGTTTATGAATCCAGTAAGGAAAGAAAGTGAGTCTATTTGGGTACTAAAATAAAAAAACTGATCAAAAAAATACAACTGAAGAGAACCTCCGTCCTTATCATCGTATTTATTCTGATGTCTTTTATTCTGATCCGTCAGCTTTTTGACCTGCAGATCATCCAGGGAGAAAATTATATCAGTGAATTCGAAAGCAGAACTACCAAAAAAAGGATCCTGAAAAGCACCAGAGGAAATATCTATGGCAGAAACGGTGAGCTGATTGCTTCCAATGTGCTTTCCTATTCCCTGACCTTTGAAGATAATGGAAGCTATGAAACAACACGGGAGAGAAACCTGACTCTGAACGGAGTAGCTTATCGTGTCCTGCAGATCCTTGCAGAAAATGGAGATTCTCTTTTAAGAGATTTCCATATCATCATAGATGAAAACGGAGAATATGCCTTCGATGTGGGAGAAGGCTTTACATTAAGCCGTTTTAAGGCAGATATTTACGGGCATCCACTGATCGATGACCTGACTCCGGAGGAGGCTTCTGCAACAGCAGCCGAAATGATCGAATATCTCAGCGGAGGAGGTGTCAATGGGTTTTCCATTGTCCTTTATGGAGAAAATGCCTATACTCCGGAAGAACTGGATAAATACGGGCTTCCTGCAGAGCTGACCAAACAGGAGGTGCTGGATATTGCCACCATGCGGTATAAACTGAATACCAACAGCTTCCAGCGTTATATGGCGGTTACGATCGCTACCAATGTCAGCGAAAGTACTGTTGCGGCAGTTATGGAAAATCAGAGTCAGCTCCAGGGCGTCGATGTACTGGAGGATTCCGTACGCCAGTATGTTGATGATGAAAGTATGGGCCCCGTTCTTGGCTATACCGGCCGGGCTTCTGCCGAAGAGCTGGAACAGCTGAAAGAACAGAACCCTGAATATTCCAACGATGCCATTGTAGGAAAGGCCGGGATAGAACAGTATATGGAACTTGATCTGCAGGGAACGGACGGAGAAGAGACTGTTATTGTAGATAACCTTGGAAAGGTACTGAGTATTGACGACAGTACTATCGTAGAACCCGAGGCAGGCAATGATGTATATCTGACTATTGATCCTGACTGGCAGAGCGCCATCTATCAGATTCTGAAACAGAGAGTTGCCGGCGTCCTTTTGACCCGTATTGAAAATACAAAGAAATTTGATTTTGAAGCTGTACAGGATGCCAGTCAGATTTCCGTACCAATCTATGATGTATACAATGCTCTTGTTGCCAACAGTGTCATTGACATTACCAGATTTAATGACGAAGAAGCTTCCGATACAGAAAAAAATTTATATGCCAAATTTCAACAGAAACAGCAGGAAATTTTTGATACAATATCTAACAGGCTGACCACCGATAATCCGCCTGCTTATAAGGACGAATCCGAGGAGGTGCAGGAATACCTGTCCTATATCTGCGATACTATACTCAGAGATACTCTGGGCGTAATCGACAAAGATGCCGTAGATACCTCTGATGCAACCTACCAGGCATGGGCAGCGGAAGAAAGCATCAGTCTCAGAGAATATCTGAATTACGCAGCCAGCCAGAACTGGATCGATATTTCTGTGATCTCGCCAGAGGGAGAATATCTGGATTCTGCCGAAATCTATCGGTCACTGACAGATTATGTAGTAGATTACCTGAAAACAGACCTTGGCTTTTCCAAACTTCTGTATAAGTATCTTCTTATGAACGACGAGATCTCCGGGCAGCAATTGTGTCTTGTACTGTATGAACAGGGCGTTTTATCCAAAGATGATCAAGCCTATGAAGGACTGGCTGACGGGTCTACTACAGCCTATGATTTTATGGTAAATAAAATTGCAAATCTGGAGATAGAGCCTGCCCAGCTGGCTTTGAAGCCATGTTCTGCATCTGCGGTTGTCACAGACGTAAAAACCGGAAAAGTAGTCGCATGTGTATCCTATCCTGGATATGATAACAACCGTCTCAGCAATAATATGGATACTGATTACTACACAAAGCTTTCTCTTGATATGTCCAGTCCCTTCTTCAACAAGGCGACACAGCAGACAACTGCACCTGGTTCCACACTGAAGCTGCTCTCTGCAGTAACCGGTATGATGGAAGATCTTGTTGATGATGACACCTATATTGAATGTACCGGTAAATTCGATCTGGTAACACCGCCGATCAACTGCTGGAATAAAAGCGGACACGGCGCTCTGGAGATCACAACTGCCATTGAACAGTCCTGCAACTATTATTTTAATATGATTGGTTTTGAAGCTGGAAAAGCAGCAAATAACAAGTTTTCCGAAAATCAAAGCCTTTCTAAGCTGCAGAAATATGCTTCAGAGTTCGGACTGGATCAAAAAACAGGAATCGAGATCTCAGAAGCATCGCCTCACGTATCGGACAGCAAGGCTGTTCCCTCTTATATCGGACAGGGAAACCATCTTTATACTACCAGTCAGCTTGCACGTTATGTGACTGCACTTGCCACCTCCGGAACCGTATATGATCTTTCTCTTCTTGATAAAGTGACAAATTCTCAGGGACAGACATTGAAAACCTTTGAGCCTGTTATATCCCAGGAGATGACAGACGTACCTTCCGGTGTATGGTCGGATATCCAGGAAGGTATGCGCCGGGTAGTACAGACACATGAACAGTTCAACGGACTTGGCGTTGCACTTTCCGGCAAAACAGGTACCGCAGAGATTGATTACCATCAGCCAAACCATGGTCTTTTTATCGGATACGCACCTTCCGATGCTCCTGAGTATGCGATTGCTGTACGTATTGCCAATGGATATTCCTCTGGTAATGCCTGCACCACAGCAAATGATATTATGAAATACATTTTCGACCTGGCAGAAGATGAGGAGATCCTTACCGGATATGCTTCTACAGATGTCAGCAACACCTCCAACGACTGATGCTTCGTTCCGGTGTATTATCATTTAAAGATACCAGAGAGAAGACCAGGATCATGGAACATATTTTTTAGGAGGAATCAGAAACATGGGTGAAGTCATTGTGATTACGTCCGGAAAGGGCGGCGTAGGAAAAACTACGACTGTTGCCAATATTGGAACAGGGCTTGCCATGATGGGCAAAAAAACAGTTGTTGTGGATACCGATATCGGTCTGCGCAATCTGGACGTAGTACTTGGACTGGAAAACAGGATTGTCTACAATCTTGTAGATGTTATAAATGGAAGCTGCCGGCTCAGGCAGGCTTTGATAAAAGACCGGCGCCATCAGGAACTTTATCTTCTTCCGTCTGCTCAGACAAAAGATAAATCAGCAGTATCACCAGAACAGATGATCAAGCTTACCGATGAACTGCGGGATGATTTTGATTATGTGCTTCTGGACTGTCCGGCTGGAATCGAACAGGGATTTAAAAACGCCATTGCAGGAGCAGATAAGGCTCTTGTAGTAACAACTCCGGAAGTTTCTGCCATTCGTGATGCAGATCGGATCATTGGTCTTCTGGAGGCAAATGATCTCCGGGACATCCATCTGATCATCAATCGGTTAAGACCGGATATGATCGCCAGAGGAGAGATGATGTCTGTGGATGATGTAATTGAAATTCTTGCCGTAAATCTGATCGGAACGATTCCTGATGATGAACAGATCGTTATTTCTACCAATCAGGGAGAGCCTCTGTCCGGACGTAAATCACCTGCAGAGGAGGAGTACAGAAATATCTGTCAGCGTCTGACGGGGCAGGAAATCCCGTTTATGGATATCAGTCCTAAAAAAGGAATGTTCCGCAGATTGAGCAGGATATTTAAAAAATAACCGCATGGCGGAATGATATAGGAGGAGCTTTCTTTGAAGATCATTTTACAGAGAAAAGATCGTTCCGCAGACTATGCGAAAAGCCGGATGAAGCTTCTTCTGGTGTCGGAACGGATCAATTGCTCTCCACAGATGATGACAATGCTGAAAAACGATCTGATACATACCGTAAAAAAATATATAACCGTTGATGAAACACAGGTACATATCCACATTACCCAGAACCCTGCGGTTCTCCATGCGGATATCCCTGTCAGGTCTAAAAAGGAACAAAAGACAAAATGATTAAACAGTATAAGCTGCGTTTTTACAATTTCAGACTGCTTTTTCTTCTGCTTGCAGTCAGTTCTATCGGCGTCCTTCTGGTAGGAACCGCCAGAAAAGATCTTATGACAAAGCAGATCACAGGTGTGATCATGGGACTTATCATTATGGTAATAGTCTCTTTGATCGATTATTCCTGGATCAGCAACTTCCAGTGGATCATGTATGGAGGAAATATTGCACTGCTTCTTATCGTACGTCTTTTCGGTGATTCTGCCAACGGAGCGGCCAGATGGATTGACTTTGGTTTTATCCGTTTTCAGCCTACAGAGCTGGCAAAGATTATCATTATCCTGTTTTTTGCCAGATTTTTTATGGATCATGAAGAAGACCTGAATTCGCCTAAAACACTGGCAAAATCCGCTGTTCTTCTTGCAGTACCGCTCTTTCTTATTCTGGAACAGCCTGACCTGAAAAATACGATTATGATCACGGCAGTATTCTGTATTTTGATCTATATAGCCGGTCTCAGCTATCGGGTGATTGGAGGGGTTCTTCTGATTGCAGTTCCATTGATGATTATTTTCCTGATGATCGTTGTACAGCCGGAACAGAAGCTGATCAAAGACTATCAGAGAGATCGTATCATGGCATTTCTTTATCCGGAAAATGAAGAATACTCAGATGATACAGAACAGCAGAACAATTCTAAAATGGCGATTGCTTCCGGTGAACTGACTGGAAAAAAACTGTCCGGCGATCAGGTAACCTCTGTCAATGATGGAAATTTTGTGGCAGAAAACCAGACAGACTTTATTTTTGCGGTAGCAGGAGAAGAGTATGGTTTTCTAGGCTGTACCACTATCATTATTCTTTTGCTTTTTATAGCGTTGGAATGTATCCGGATGGGTTTAAGGGCAAAAGACCTTTCAGGAAAGATCATATGCTGCGGAATGGGAAGTATTGTTTCGCTGCAGAGCTTTTTGAATATCTGTGTTGCTACCGGTATGGGACCTAACACAGGAACACCGCTCCCTTTTGTAAGCTATGGACTGACTTCCCTTGTCAGCCTTTATATCGGAATGGGACTGGTGCTGAATGTAGGACTTCAAAGCAGTGCATATAACAAAGAGCTTCAGAAAACCATTGCAGATAAGAAAGAGGAATATCTATGAAAAATCAACAGCCGGCTGCAGCCCAAAGGCGTAATGCGGTCCGTATAAAAAGACAAAAGCAAAGACGCAGGAGAAAAATGATCCGCAGGCTTCTTACCGTTCTTCTTATTGCGGCAGCAATATCAGGAATTGCAGCCTTAGGATCTATTGCCAAAGACTTAATTTTTAAGGAACCGGTACAGGCGTACAATATTTCAAAAGAATTTACCGGAAGTCAGGTATCTGCATCAGAAGGAAAAGCAAAGCTTTTTGCATCTGATCTCTGCGTTGTAACAGAGGATAAGCTTTTGGATCAGGTCAGTCTGGAAGAAAATCAGACGGGACTTCTTTTTGATATCTCAGACAGGGATGTTATCTATTCCAAAGGAGCTTATACCAGAGTATACCCTGCAAGTATTACAAAGATCATGACAGCCCTTCTTGCTTTTAAATATGGAAACATGGATGATGTAGTTACGATCACCGAAGAAAACGTAACGCTTGAAGAGGGCTCTCAGGTAATCGGTTTTCTGGCAGGAGATAAGGTTACTATGGACGAGCTTGTTCATGGCCTTCTGGTATATTCCGGAAATGATGCTGCATCAGCTATTGCCACACATATCGGGCTTACAACAGAGAAATTTGTAGAAATGATGAACAGCTATGCAAGAGAGCTTGGATGTACAGGAACACATTTCACAAACCCTCATGGTCTCCAGGATGAGAATCATTATACCACACCATATGATATTTACCTGATGCTTAAGGAAGCTTTACAGTACCCGGAATTTACCGAGATCACACAGCTGGGTTCTTATACCATTTCTTATGAAAGAAGCTGGGGAGAAGAAGTCAGCACGGCACTCCTGGCCACTGACCATTATCTTACCGGTGAAGCAAATGCACCAAAAGGTATCACGATCCTTGGTGGAAAAACCGGCACGACCAGCGATGCCGGAAACTGTCTGGCTCTTCTTTCTCAAAATGCATACGGAGAACCTTATGTTTCCATTGTTATGGGCGCTTCTACCAAAGAACTTCTGTATCAGCAGATGAGTGCACTGTTAGAAAATGCAAATAAAGAATAATCGTAAAAACCATTTTACAGATAATGTAGAATGGTTTTTTTAATCCCAAATATTTTAGCTTTCAAAATATTTGAGTTGACAAATATTGACCTTTGTATTATTATAAAATCCATTGACGTAGTTATCAAAACTACATAATAAATTATATAATACTAAATGGAGAAAGGCTATGAAAGTAAAAATTATTACAGATTCTGCTTCCAATATGATGACATTAGATGGCATACCGTTTACGTCTGTTCCTTTAAGGATTGTAACTGAAGAAAAAGAATACATTGACTATACCGGTCTGGATGTCCACCAGATGGTGCAGGAACTGCATTCCTATACCGGACGCTCACAGACTGCATGCCCTGGAATGGGTGACTGGCTTCAGGCATTTGAAGATTATGACATAATCTTTTGTGTAACTATCATAAGCAGGCTTTCCGGAAGTTATAATGCGGCAATGGCAGCAAAAATGGAATATGAAGAAGAAAATCCCGGAAAAAAGGTGTTTGTACTTGATTCCTATTCTGCCGGTCCGGAAATGAAACTTCTTCTGTATAAACTGAACGAGCTGGTACAAAGTGGAAAAGATTTTGATACAATCTGTAAAGAAATCCAGGAATACAAAAATCAGCATACTTCTCTTGTTTTTTCTCTTCAGTCTCTCCGTAATCTTGCAAATAATGGAAGAGTCAGCCCGGCCGCTGCAAAGATCTGTGGCATTGTAGGAATCCGCGTAGTAGGGGATGTAAACGAAGAAGGGCTTCATCCTACCGATAAATGCAGAGGTGAAAAGAAAGCGATTTCAGAACTTTTACGTAATATGAAACGTCTTGGTTATCATGGAAATAAAGTACTGATCGATCATTGTTATAATGAAAATGGAGCTGAACAGCTTAAAAATCTAATACGAAAAGAATACCCTCAGGCAGAGATCTCTATTGACAAAACCCGTGGACTTTGCAGTTTTTATGCGGAAAAGGGCGGGATTATGGTAGGATTTGAGCGATAAGAGCCTTCAAAACCCACAGCTTTTTTGGTGAAAATATACAAAACCATTGATTTTCCATCAGGTAACCTGTATTATATTTTACGGTCATAAAATATTTTTATCCAAAAGAATACGGAGGAAAAAAGATATGAACAATACCGTAAACGAAAACCTTCTCAGACTCTGGTATACCAGCCCTGCATCTGACTGGCAGACAGAAGCGCTGGCTGTTGGAAATGGCTACATGGGAGGACTGATCTTTGGCGGGATAGCAACTGACCGTATCCATATCAATGAAAAAGCTGTATGGAACGGAGGACCATCCAAAGAAACAGATTATAAATATGGAAACACTAATCCCGCAAATACTTCAAAAGATTTGGACATGATCAAAAAAGATCTGGATAACATCCGTAAGAAGCTGGATGATAAATCTGAGCATGTCTTTGGTTTTGACGGAAATTCTTACCAGGCCTGCGGCACAGATACAAAGGGAGAGGCTATGGACTGGCTGAACAAACTTATGGGAGATCTGACCGGTTATGATGAACCTCAGGATTTTGCAGATATTTTTATTTCCGGCAATATTACAGATGAATCAGAAGTCAGCAGCTATGTCCGTGATCTGGATCTTCGCACTGGTCTGGCATCTGTCAGTTATAACTGGAAAGGTGTCCATTATACCAGAGAATATTTCAACAGTTATCCTGACAATGTGCTGGCCGTACATCTCAGCGCCGATCAGAAAGGCTGTCTCTCTTTTTCAGTATGTCTGAAGGACTGCACCCATGGTACTTCTCTTTTAAATCACACCGAAGCAGATACCATCATTCTGAAAAACACGCTGAAAAGTAATGGAATGAAAACAGAAGCTCAGCTGAAGGTCATTCCTGAAGGCGGAGAAATGACTGCAGAAACAGATTCTATCCGTGTATCCCATGCGGATTCTGTTACCCTTATTTTTGCCTGCGGTACAGATTATAAGATGGAGCTTCCTGCTTTCCGTGGAGAGGATCCTCATGAAGCAATAAGCCAGCGTATCCAGCGGGCTGCTGCCAAGGGTTACTCTTCATTAAAATCTGATCATGTAAAAGATCACTCTGAACTTTTCTCCCGCATGGAGCTTGGATTTAATGAGGACATCCCACAAATCCCTACGGATGAACTTCTTCAGAAATACCGAAATATGATCGAGAACAACGGGGGGGAACTTCCAACGGAAAAAGAGCAGAGAGCCATTGAAGTTATCTGTTATCAGTTTGGACGGTATCTGACCATTGCAGGATCCAGAAAAGGCGCACTTCCTACGAATCTTCAGGGTGTATGGGGCGAAGAGCACTTTAAATGGGGCGGTGACTATCACTTTAATATTAATATACAGATGAATTACTGGCCTACTATGGCAAGTAATCTGGGTGAATGTCTGCTTCCTTATCAGGATTACCTGGATGTGCTCCGGGAGGCCGGACGTACAGCTGCTGCTTCCGCCTTTGGCATTAAAAGTGAAGCTGGAGAAGAAAACGGATGGCTGGTAGGCTGCTTCAGTACGCCATATATGTTTGTAACAATGGGACAGAAAAACAATGCCGCCGGATGGAATCCGGTGGGCTCTGCATGGGCTCTTTTGAATTCCTATGAGTATTATCTGTATACAGGTGATCTTGAATTTTTGAAAAATCTTTATCCTTCTCTTCGTGAAGTTGCTAATTTCTGGGATAAAGCGCTTTACTGGAGTGAGTATCAGAAGAGATATGTTTCTGCACCTTCTTATTCACCGGAAAACGGCCCGATCGCCAATGGTGCTGCCTATGACCAGCAGTTTATCTGGCAGCATTTTGAAAACACCATTCAGGCGGCAGAAATCCTTGGTGTGGATCAGGAGCTTATCCCTCAATGGAAAGAAAAGCAATCCAAACTGGATCCAGTACTTGTAGGTAAAGATGGTCAGGTGAAAGAGTGGTTTGAGGAAACCCACATTGGAAAGGCACAGGCAGGAGAGCTTGAAGAAACCGATATCCCTCAGTGGAGACAGAGTCTGGGAGCCGAATGCAATGGAGAACAGCCTCCTCATCGCCACCTTTCTCACCTGATGGCGTTATATCCATGCAATATGATCAGCAAAGATGCGCCGGAATTTATGGACGCAGCCATGGTCTCTCTTAAGGAAAGAGGACTGGATGCAACAGGATGGTCCAAAGCTCATAAACTAAACCTCTGGGCACGTACAGGTCATGCTGAAGAAGCTTTTCAGCTTGTCCGGTCTGCTGTAGGAGGCGGAAATTCCGGATTCCTGACCAACCTTTTCTCTTCCCACGGAGGCGGAGAAAACTATAAAGAATACCCGATCTTCCAGATTGACGGAAACTTTGGCTATACAGCCGGGGTAAATGAAATGCTGCTGCAGAGCCAGCTGGGCTACATTCAGTTCCTTCCGGCACTTCCAAAAGAATGGGAAAACGGTTATGTAAAAGGAATCGTTGCACGTGGCAATTTTGTCATTGATATGGAGTGGACCAGGGGTATGGCAGACTCCTTTACCATTACTTCACAGAATGGCGGAAGATTCATAGGAGAATATAAAGACCTGGCATCCTATAAAGTAACTGACTCTCTGGGAAATTCAATCCCTGTTGAAATCTGCAGCAAGGACAAGATTTCTTTTGCCACCCAAAAAGGAGCGGTTTACAGGATGTTAAAAACTGGCTGCTAAAGAGTACAAAAATTCTAAGAATATGTATAAACATATACAATTCTATAATGATAAGGTAGAGAGAATCTTTTTATTAATAATCAACAAATTTTTCAAAAATAGACTTGTATTTTTCCTACAAATGCACTATAATTGAAACATATTAATTAAGCATTTTGTTAGAAATTAATATTATATTGTGTCTAAGGAGGAAAACAGGATGGTTGAACTGATCGTAGGAAAGAAAGGCAAGGGCAAAACAAAAGTACTGTTAGACAAAGTGAACGGCGCAATTAAAGACGCAAATGGCAGCATTGTTTACTTAGACAAAAGCACGAAACACATGTATGAACTGAATAATAAGGTTCGTCTGATCGATGTTTCTGTATATCCTATTAAAAATGCGGATGAGTTTGTTGGATTTGTTTGTGGTATTATTTCTCAGGATCATGACCTTGAGCAGATTTATCTGGACAGCTTCCTGACTACAGCGAAACTGGAAGGATTAGATGCATCTGGTACTCTTGAACAGCTGGAAGAGATCGGAGAGAAATTTGGCATTTCCTTTATCATCAGTATGTCTCTTGACAAAGAAGATGTTCCGGCAGAGTTCCAGGATAAGATCGGAACCGCATTATAATCCAGGTATAAAGCATACAACTACATAAAGAAAAAGCAGGGGACTTTGTAAAATTACAGAGTCCCTTTTTATGTAATACAAAAGCAGTACATTTATATATTGATACTATGCAGAATCTGTGATATTATTACAAAAAATTCGCAATGTAAATGATGTGACGGACATTTATAGGCAGACAAGAACAGGAGGAAATGCACATGTATCAGTTATGGGAAGCATTAAAAGCAGCAAAAAATTACAGATGGGTGGAATTATCTCATTCCATGAATAACGACAGTCCTTACTGGGCCGGTATTCCGGAAGGAACGGTAGAACTGGCAAAAATGTGCTTTGACTGGGGAAATCCTATGCTGGAGTGTCTGATCCAGACCTTTAAATTTCCGGGACAGTTTGGAACCCATATTGATTTTCCGGGACATTTTATAAAGGGCAGGGAGCTTTCAGAGAAATATGATGTACATGATCTGATCTTTCCCTTATGTGTTATCGATGTAACAGAAAAAGTAAAGGAAAATCCCAGATATGCCGTTACTGTAGAAGATATCCAAAATTACGAGCAGACCTATGGAGATATCCCGGATGGAGCTCTGGTCGCCCTCAGAACGGACTGGTACAAAAACTGGCCGGATATGGATGCATTATCCGGAACCGGAGAGGATGGAAGCGAAAACTTCCCCGGCTGGTCCATGGAAGCTCTGAAATACATATATGAGGTAAGAAATGCAGCTGCAAACGGTCATGAAACTCTGGATACAGATTCTTCAGCTGTTGCAGAAAAAGCAGGAGATCTGATCTGCGAAAGATATGTCCTGGACCAGGGCAAGCTTCAGGTAGAGCTTCTGAAAAATCTCGATCAGGTATCTCCGGCAGGTGCTGTTATAATCGTTTCCTATCCGCGGATTGAAGGAGCCACCGGGCTTCCGGCCAGAGTATGGGCAATTACAGAATAATAAAATATTTTATTGAAATACACGCATAATGGTAGTATAATTATGCCAGATAAATAATATGCAAAATAGGATTTCATGCGTCAAGTGTTCCGTGGATGGGGAGTTGCCACAGAAACGAAAAGCTCGTCTTACGATATGGATTCCGCACCCGTTGCAACATACAGATGACAAACATCTCGATTGTGAAGGGATATTAGAATTATTATTTATTCCAGATGCTCATTCACATCGGGATGTTTTTTGTGTACCTGAATTTATTTCTATGCATTTCTTTGCATTATAAATCCATACCAGAATACTCACATCCCGAAATATTTTAAAGGAGGTAACTGAGTATGATGGATCATGAAAAAATCAAACAGGGTGTTCGCCTGATGCTGGAAGGTATCGGTGAAGACATCAGCCGGGAAGGACTTCTGGAAACCCCGGATCGGATCGCACGTATGTGTGAACAGATCTACGGAGGGCTCTACGAGGATCCTGCCGCCCATCTGAACAAACAATTCCAGGCAATTAATAACAACATCGTCATTGAAAAAGACATTACCTTTTATTCGGTATGTGAACATCACCTTCTTCCTTTTTACGGAAAAGCCCATGTGGCTTATATTCCTGACAGCAAGGTTGCCGGCCTCAGCAAACTTGCCCGTACAGTAGAAGTTTTTGCCAGAAGACCTCAGATTCAGGAAAATATGACGGCCCAGATTGCAGATGCTCTGGAAAAATATCTGAATCCAAAGGGTGTTATGGTCATGATCGAGGCCGAGCATATGTGTATGACCATGCGCGGAGTGCAAAAACCAGGAAGCAAAACAGTAACCACCATTGTAAGAGGAGTTTTTGCAGAAGATCTTTCTTTACAGCAGACATTTCTGCAGATGGTGAAATAGGCCATGGAACGCATACAAAAAATCCAGGAACATCCTTTGTTCCAGGAGCTTATTAAAAAACTTCAGACAGCAGAGAAAGACCGACAATTTTGCCGCCATACTATGGAGCATTTTCTTGATGTAGCCAGACTGATGTATATTTACAGCCTGGAAGACGGCACTGCCATTGAGAAAGATATCATATATGCAGCAGCCCTTCTCCATGATCTTGGAAGATATGAGCAGCTGATCCACGGCACTCCCCATGATATTGCAGGCGCCAGAACGGCAGAATACATTATGAAAGACTGTGGTTTTCAGGAAGATGAAATTGAGGCAGTAAAAGCAGCAATACTTGGTCACCGTAATGCCGCAAGCCTGTCCAGCGATTTTCCTCTTACTGTGTATCTGTACCGGGCAGATAAAAAATCCCGTAACTGTTTTGCCTGCCCTTCAAAAAGGGAATGCAACTGGCCAAAGGAAAAAAAGAACCTGTGGATAGAATATTAAACAAAAAGGAGAACTTATATGAAGATCGGAAACAGAGATTTTGATATAAAAAACAAAACCTATATCATGGGAATCCTGAATGTAACACCGGATTCTTTTTCAGACGGAGGAAAATACAATCATCTGGATGCCGCGCTTTTTCATGCAGAAGAAATGCTACGAGATGGTGCTGATATCATTGACATCGGAGGAGAATCCACACGTCCGGGGCATACAGTGATCACTGATCAGGAAGAAATTTCACGCGTAGTACCTGTGATCGAAGCTGTAAAAAGCCGTTTTGACGTACCAGTTTCCATCGATACCTATAAAGGAACAGTAGCAGAGGCAGCTTTAAAAGCAGGTGCAGATCTGGTCAATGACATCTGGGGATTTAAACACGATAAAAAAGTTGCAGACCTGACTGCACAGTACAAAGCCGCCTGCTGTCTGATGCATAACCGTCATAAAGCCGTCTATGATGATTTTCTAAGTGATCTGGTAAAAGATATGGAAGAATGCATAAAAATCGCAAGAGAAGCTGGTGTTTCTGATGACAGGATCATTCTGGATCCAGGTGTAGGCTTTGGAAAAACCTATGAGATGAATCTGGAAGCAATCCATCATGTGGACGTACTGCATCAGCTGGGATTTCCGATCCTTCTTGGTACGTCACGAAAGTCTGTGATCGGACTTACTCTGGATCTTCCTGCTGACCAGCGTGTAGAAGGAACCGTAGCTACCACAGTTATTGGAGTTATGAAGGGCTGCGCCTTTGTCCGGGTTCATGACATTAAAGAAAATAAACGGGCAATACAGATGACAGAAGCAATTTTAGGGAGATAGTAATGGATAAGATAACAATTGATAAACTGGAAATATTTGCCAATCATGGCGTTTACCCGGAAGAAAATGTTCTTGGTCAGAAATTCATAATTTCTGTTGTTCTCTATACCAGTACCAGAAAGGCCGGTGTTACAGATGAGCTTTCTTTCTCCGTCAATTATGGAGAAGTCAGTCATTTTATCCGGAAATATATGACAGAGCATACCTGGAAGCTGCTGGAATGTGCTGCAGAACACCTTGCCCAGGCAATTCTTCTGGAATATCCTCTGGTAAAAAAGCTGGATCTGGAAATCCAGAAGCCATGGGCACCAATAGCTCTTCCTTTAAATACCGTTTCTGTGAAGATCACCAGAGGCTGGCATACAGCATATATTGCCCTTGGTTCTAACATAGGTGACAAAAAAGCCTACCTGGATATGGCAGTAAAACATTTAAATGAAAGAAAAGACTGCCAGGTTAAAAAAGTTTCCGATTACCTGGTGACAGCGCCTTATGGAGTGACTGACCAGGATGATTTCCTTAACGGAGCTCTTGAGCTTCAGACTATTCTGGATCCGGAAGAACTTCTTCAGGCTCTTCATCAGATAGAACAGGAAGCCAACCGTGTACGAACCATCCACTGGGGACCACGGACACTGGATCTGGATATTCTTATGTATGATGACCTTGTCCTGGATACTCCGGAGCTTCATATCCCTCATATTGAAATGCATTTGAGAGATTTTGTACTGATTCCCATGAATCAGATTGCTCCATGGAAGAGGCATCCACTGATCGGAAAAACCATAGAAGAAATGCTTCAGAATCTGAAAAACAAGAATAAATAAAATCCTGGGAGGACATCAGTCCTCCCTTAATCTTACAGCAGTTGCCGCCTGACGCCGTCTGGCATCGTCCAGGGCCGCATAATGCTTTTTAGTAGTATTTACATCCCTGTGCCCAAGAACGTCCGCCACAAGGTAAATATCGCCGGTTTCCTGATAAAGAGCCGTACCATAGGTACTGCGGAGCTTATGAGGGGTGATCTTTTTTGTTGTTGTAATTTCCCGGGCATATTTTTTGACCAGGTTTTCAATGGCCTGAACCCCGATACGTTTTTTTTGAGCAGAATAGAAGAGTGCATGTTCATGGCCGGAGAGAGGGGTAATGTTTTCTCTGACCTCCAGATAATTCCTCAAAGCTTTTTCTACCTCAGGACCAAAATAAACAACCATTTCATTTCCACCTTTTCGGGTAACCTTGATTCCGTTATTTTTAAAATCCACATCCTCAATATCAAGACCTACACATTCTGAAACACGGATTCCTGTACCAAGAAGCAATGTTACAATAGCAAGATCCCTTTCTTTATTCTTTTCCCAGAACACACGTTTTTGTCCGGTAAGTGTATCTCCGCAATGCTCAATATGGTCCAGAAGAAGAGCCACCTCGTCAGCATCCAGACGTATGATGCTTTTTTCGTGGATCTTAGGCACATCTACAAGCACCGCGGGATTAGTCTCGATCATTTCCCTTTTATAATAATAGGCATAAAAGCTTCGTAAAGCAGAGATTTTGCGTTTCAGGCCAAGTTCTCCATTGGTTTCCAGTTTATCAGCATTCCGGTTCTGATAAACCTTCAGATATTCCTGATATTCCTCAATATCCACAGCTTTGACCTGATCCAGAATCTGAACGGTAAGATCAGTCATGGATTTTTCCTTCAGAGACGGATTGGTTTCCAGAAGAAACTGAAAAAAGATACGGATATCATAGGCATAAGAAATTCTTGTTTTTGTTGTAGTTGTTGCATCAATGGCACGAAAATAATCTCTGCAAAAAGGAGGCAGCGTTGCCAGAACCTGACGAAGCCGCAATGTATTTTCGATGTCTGTATGTTCATGATAAGTCTGTTTTTTTTCCATAATATAAAACTCCTTAAACAAATGGATTTTCGGATTTCTTCATGATTATACCACAGAAGTGGTTCTTTCGTCTACATCTATATGAAAAACTCGGGTTTGTCGTATAGATGTATTTCCATATAGATGGCAGGATTTTTACCTTTTTGTACTTCTTCTGCATCTTTTGCAGCCAGAATTACTGCTTATAAATAAAAATCCTGCCAGGTATAATTTATTGTTTTATTTTCCCGGACGCTTTACGTAATCCAGTGGATCTTTATGTGTACCTTTTACAATAATACCCAAATGTAAATGCGCTCCAAAGGATGTTCCCGTATTTCCTACATAACCGATCAATTGTCCTTTTTTTACTTTTGATCCCTGTTTTAATCCCGGAGCAAATTTTGACTGATGCATATATTCAGAAACAATCCCGTCTGCATGTGTGATCTGGATATGATTTCCTGCACCGCCGTTATTCTGTTTGATCAAAGATATCGTTCCATCTGCCACTGCATAAATAGGCTCACCGGATTTTGCCGCAATATCGATTCCTTTATGATATGAGGAAGCTCCCGGTCCCGGCGGCTTTCTTGGTCCAAAATAGCTTGTAATGATGTTATTTTTGGAGCTGAGAGGCCATCGGAAATTCTTTTCCTGATAATTCGGGATCCATGCTCCGTCATTGCCTACATAATGTGTCCGGTCTATCCAGCAGTTTCTTTTCATGATGCCGGTAGATGGTGACAGATAATATTTTTTCTTATTGACTGTAACCCAGCCTGTCTGCCTCTCTCCTGCACTGTTCAGGAAATAATGGTTCCCTTTCAGATTCAGCCATCCTGTTGCCAAAAGACCATTGCTCTGAGCATAATATATTTTGCCCTTTATGGCAGCCCAGGCGTTTCGGTACATCTGACCGTTTCCATTAAAACAATACATATTTTTTACAAGGGTAACTTTGCAGGCATCATATCTGGCACCTGTATGAGTATTAAACAGATATTTGTGGCTGCCGATAGTCTGCCAGCCTGTAACCATTTTATGGTCTGAAGGACGGAAATACCGATAATAAGAACCAACCTTATAAAAGCCTTTTACCAGAGAATATCTGCTGCCTGCATAATATCTGGAGCCGTCAGACGCTGTATAAAAGGCATTGCGGAGCTGTACTCCTGTTTTTCGGTCAAAAGCATACCAGTTTCTTCCGATTTTGACCAGACCTGCCCTCCGGTATCCGTTTTTGTCCATATAATACCGTTTCCCTTTATGGGTAACAATCTTATTACGGATCATCAGACCATTGGAGTTAAAATAACGTACCTTTCCCTGGACAGTCTGAAATCCCGGCCGGATCACTCCGTCATGGAAAAAATAATACATATTTCCCGAAGCTGTGCGCAGCCAGCCTGTATGCATACACCCGGTCTTTTTATTGAAAAAATATCGTTTGCCTTTTACTGTCTGCCAGCCTGTAAGCATCTTGCCTTTATTGCTGAAGCAATAGGTCCTGCCCTTAAGTTTCCGGATACCCGGCTTTGCAGCTCCTGTCCTGGAATCAAAATAATATCTGACTCCGGAAGGTGAAGTATACCAGCCCTTTACCTTTTTTCCTGCGGAATTGTAATAATAATAGGAGCCATTCTGATAAACAAACTTTTTGGGGACTGCTGCCTGAACAGGCTCTGGTACGGCTGCCGTAAAACCTCCCGCCAGAAAAACTGCTGCAAACAGCCAGAGGATCGCTGTGGATACAGTTATCTTCTTTTTCATTCTTTCATTCTCCTTCATCTTTGGAATAAATAAAAACAAGATTACAGAATATGTTCGTCAAGCAAAATTGTAAAAGGTCCGTCATTGATGAGGGATACCTTCATATCTGCACCAAAGATGCCATGCTCTACTACCGGAACAGATTTCTTCGCTTCCCGGATCATATATTCATAAAGCTCTTCTGCCATCTTTGGTTCCCCTGCTTCAATAAAGCTTGGACGATTGCCTTTTTTGCAGTTGGCATAGAGCGTAAACTGAGAAACCAAAAGAAGCTCTCCCGATACATCTTTTAAAGAAAGGTTTGTCTTACCGGCTTCATCTTCAAAAATCCGAAGCCCCAGGAGCTTTTTCAGGTATTTATCAGCAATTTCTTTATTGTCCTCTTTCCCTGCTCCGACAAAGACAAGAAGTCCCTTTCCGATCTTGCCGATTGTATCTCCATCTACGGTTACTTCCGCCTGCAGTACTCTTTGAATAAAAAGTCTCATATATTGTGTGCCTCCAGTTATTCTGAATTTTAGTATAGCATAATTTTACATATTTGTGTCTTTATTTTTAATATATTATGTAAAAATGTTAAAAACTAACAAAAAGATACCGGAAAAACAGTGCATACTGCCCTCCCGGTAAAAATATTTCTGTTTATGATCACTTTTTCTTTGAAGCATCAAAAATCTGAACCGCATCAATGATGATCTTAGCCGCATTTTCCAGCCCAAATTTGCCGCTGTCGATGCAGAGATTATAATCTTTGGCAGAACCCCATTTTTTATTTGTATAATAATTATAATAGCTTGCCCTGCTTTTGTCTGTCTTGTTTATGATATCTTTTGCTTCTCTGTCACTCTTTCCATACTTGGACGCGATTCTTCGGATTCTTGTATCCAGATCAGCATGAATAAAAATACTGAAGCAATCCGGCCAGTCAGACAATGCATAATCTGCACAGCGTCCTACCATAACACATGGTCCCTCTCCTGCCAGTTTCTTGATGGCATCAAACTGAGCAAGGAAAATCTTATGATTCATAGGCATATCGTTAAATCCCGCAGAAGAATATCCAAAGGAATAAGTATCCATAACCAGAGAATATAAAAAACTGTTGGTGGGTTTTTCATCATGATGCTCAAACAGTTCCTTACAGATACCGCTGTCATTTGCCGCATGCTCCAGCAGTTCCTTATCATAGCATTTAATGCCAAAATATTTGGCAACCTCCTGCCCGATCTGTCTTCCGCCGCTGCCGTATTCTCTTCCGATCGTAATGATTGAACTTGTAGTGTTACTCATAAGCTGTACACTCCCTTCTGCGAAAATAATAATCTTTTCATATATTATACATTATTCCAGAAAAAATGCAAACTATTTTCTTAATTTTTCTAACAGCTTCAAAAAATAGTCTGGCAAAGGAGCCTCAAATTCCATATATTCTCCGGTAACCGGATGGAGAAAACCAAGAATCATTGCATGGAGTGTCTGCCCCTGCAGATGAAAAGGATTTTTTGAAGATCCATATACCGTATCGCCAAGCAGAGGATGACCGATACTTGTCATATGTACGCGGATCTGATGGGTACGGCCTGTTTCCAGACGGCATTCAATATAGGTATACTGCCCAAACCTTTCCAGGACCTTATAATGGGTCACCGCAGGTTTTCCGTTTTTATGATTGATTGCCATTTTTTTGCGATCAGTGGGATGACGTCCGATGGGTCCCTCTATGGTTCCTTCATCCTCTTTCAGATTCCCCTGGACAACTGCACGGTATCTTCGTTTGATAGAATGTTCTTTTAGCTGTTCTGCCAGATCCCTGTGTACAGAATCCTCTTTGCAGATCACAAGAGCTCCTGTAGTATCCTTATCGATCCGATGGACAATACCCGGGCGCAGAACACCGTTGATACCTGACAGGTTATCTCCGCAATGGGCCATAACTGCATTGACCAGTGTTCCTTCTGTGTGGCCTGCTGCCGGATGGACTACCATTCCTTTCGGCTTATTAACCACCAGAAGATAATCATCCTCGTAGAGAATATCCAGAGGGATATTTTCCGGCAGTATATCCGGTACTTCCATATCCGGTACTTCCACCTGTATCTGAACACCAGGCTGTATCTTGTAGTTTGCCTTTACCGGTTTGTCGTCAGCAGTTACCTTTTGCTCCTTCAGAAGCTTCTGAAGATAAGATCTGGAAAATTCAGGGCACTGTTCCGCAAGATACCGGTCAATACGGAGCGGAGCTGCTTCCTGGTCTATAGTAAATGTAAGTAAATTCATGAGTTCTTCCTTTTCTTCATGGTGATAAAAGCAAAATCTTCATCCTGATAATAAAATCCTGCCAGAATAACAAAAGCTATTCCCCCGCATACTACAAAAATATCTGCAGTATTAAATACAGGAAAATCAATCAATGAAATATAAATAAAATCAATTACATAACCGTAGAGCAGACGGTCAATAAAATTCCCTAAAGCTCCTGCCCACAGAACAGCTCCGGTAATTATCAACGGCAGATAATATCTGTTTTTTGGAATCCTTCTGTACACATATATAAGAAAAACAAAAAACACCATACAAAGCAGGAGAAAAATCACCTGTTTCCCCTGGAACATACCAAAAGCCATTCCACGATTCTCCAGGTAAGTAAGCTCCAGCACTCCCGGAATCAGCGAAATGCTTTCAGATCCTTTTAAAGCCGTCTCAGCCAGATGTTTTGTCCATTGGTCAAGAATAGTGAGGACAAGGATCCCCAATGCCCACAAAATCCCACAGAAGGGCTCTGGGAAGGTGCTGGTATTTCTGTCTTTCTGTTCAGGCCTCATAAAAGAACTGCCCGGATCCCGTCAAGAAGCTCCTCATCCGATACACTTTTGTCTGTAAAACTGTGTCCGATGCCTTTCATAAGGATAAATTTGATCTTTCCACTTTCCATCTTCTTGTCATTTTTTGTGGCAGCCAGCACCTGTTGTGGATCCAGCCCCTTTGCTGCCACAGGGAGATCAAACATCCGGCAGCCGTTGAGAACCTCCTGATATTCCTCTTCTGTGAGAAGACCACGTTTTTTTGAGATCTGTGCCGCAGCTGCTGTTCCTATTGCAACACACTGACCATGCAGAAGCTGGAAATCCATCAGCTTTTCTACTGCATGGCCAATGGTGTGTCCAAGATTCAGAAGCGCCCGTTCGCCCTGCTCTTTCGGATCTCGCTCAACAACTCCCGCCTTGATCTCACAGCACCTGCGGATCACTGCTGCAAGTGTCTCATTATCCAAAGCATGGATTCTGTCATGATCTCTGCATACAGAACGGAAAAATTCCCCGTCGCAGATCAGTCCGGTCTTCAGAACCTCTCCCATACCACAGGCAAACTCTTTTTCCGGAAGGGTTTTCAGGGTCTCCATGTTCATATATACCAGTCTTGGCTGATGAAAAGCACCTACCATATTTTTGTACTGCTGGAGGTCTACGCCGGTTTTACCGCCGACACTGCTGTCTACCTGCGCAAGCAAAGTTGTGGGAATCTGTATAAAATCAATCCCTCTTAAATAGGTAGCCGCAGCAAAACCCGTAAGATCCCCGGTCACACCGCCTCCAAGAGCGGCCAGAACCCCTTTTCTGTCTATTTTATTTTCAATAAGGAAACGATAGAGTGACTGGACCGTGTCAAGATTTTTGTTTACTTCTCCTGCTTCAAATTCAAAGATCAGGACTTTTTCAGAAGCTTTCTCCAAAAAAGCTTTTGCCTTCTCGGTATACAGCGGAGAAACGTTGCTGTCTGTAACAATGCAGACAGTCCTGCTGTCCAGGCCTTCGGCTTTCAGTGCATCTGCCAATCCGTCAAAACTGTTTTCGAAGTAAATAGGGTAAGAAAAGTCTCCTTCTCTTTTTACCTTTAAAATATTTTTTTTCACCATTAATCATCCTCCCCTTCTATGAAATCAGACATATTTCAAAAGGCTCACACCAGTTCTGCCTTTTTTCGTCTTTCCTGAGACCTTCTCAAACAAAAAACGTCCTTTTCCACGGACTGAGATAATGTCTCCTTCTTTTGGTTCATATCCGTTAGAGGTAATCAGCTTTCCATTGACAAAAACCTGCCCGCCCTCTATAAACTGAACCATACTGCTTCTGGAAGACTGAAAAGCAATCGATATCAGAGCATCCAGCCGTACAGAGGAACATGTTCCGGAAACAGGCGCAAACCTGGGTTCAGGAAACTCCTCCGGATTCCATACTCTGGAAACAAGAACCGTTGTATGTTTCACACGACAAAGGTTTTCCTCAATAAAATCTGCAATCTTTTCCTGGCAGAACACCCACGCCGCATGCTCCTGTACAAGGATATCTCCGATCACAGATCTTTCTACCCCCAGTCCCAGGATTGTTCCAAGGTAATCTCGATGGCTGAGTGCTTCAGAGAATTTAACTGCCTTTGGTTCAATCTTCAGACAGCATATGGGGTATTCCCATGAAAAAGCAAGAGCATCAGGATGAAATGCAATCATCTGACGCTCTGCCTGGTCATAGCCTCCGAAGCTTTCCATGACTATTCCTGGTAAGTGTGCAGCCTGACTTTTTACCAGATTCTGTTCGTTTAAATTAAGAAAATCCGAAAAGGTGACAATATCTCTCTGATAAGAGAGATTTGCCAGTTCCCGGATTCTCTTAATGAAAAAATCATCTTTTTCCATAATATATCAATATCCTGCTCTTACAGACGGAGCAGATCCTCCAAGGATATTCTGCAGGTCACCTGTAATGTCCACATTAGCCGGTCCCAGAACAAAAATGTAGCTGGATACCTTCTGAAGGCTTCCGCCCAGAGAATAACATGCACCTGAAGTAAAATCAATGATCCTCTGTGCAAGTTCAACATCGATTCCCTCAAGATTCAGGATCACCGTAGAATTATCTACCAGAGTATCCGCGATCTCACGGGTATCTTCCATAGAAGAAGGTTTGATCACACAGACCTCCATGTTTACAGAATTCGGACTTCTTCTGCTGCTTCTCATTGGAGTGATCTTAGAAGAGCTTTTTACCGGCCGGTCCTGTTTCACCGCAGCAGTTCTGACTGCTGGCTCCGGCTTTGATGTGAATTTCTTCACTTCCTCAGCCAGTTCTTCCTCCATATCGTCATAGTCGTCATAATCTGCTGACTCTTTCTTCTTTCCGAATTTCTGGAAGAATTTCTTTACCGGTTTTTCATCCTGGTCATCATCATCCAGAAAATCCTCATCAGATTCATCCATGATGTCGTCATCCAGGAATTCTTCCTCGTCATAGTCATCGTTCAGTTTTACAGCATCCAACAGCTTATCTAAAACACTCATTTTAATCTCCAATCTTATTCATTCTCATCGTTATCGCACATAGTTTCTTTCACCAAAGATACCTGTACCAACACGAACCATAGTTGCGCCCTCCTGGACTGCCACCTGATAATCCCCGGTCATGCCCATGCTCAAAACGCTCATACTAACATTATTAATGTTTTTTGCCTCAATGTCAACACTTAATTTTTTTAATTGTCGGAAAAACATCCGGTTTTCTTCTGCATTTTCAACGAAGGGAGCAATGGTCATAAGACCGCATACCTTAATATGAGGAAATTCTGCGATTCTTTCAATAAGCGGAAGAACCTCGTCCATTTTCAGACCAAATTTACTCTCTTCTTCCGCCACATTGACTTCCAAAAGAATCGGAACCTGTACCTCATGTTTGGCAGCCTCCTGTTCAATGGTCTGTGCAAGACGAAAAGAATCTACCGAATGTATCATAGCTGCTTTATCTACAATATATTTCACTTTGTTTCTCTGCAGATGTCCGATCATATGCCAGCGGATATCTGCAGGAAGCTGCGGATATTTATCCATGATCTCCTGTACTTTGTTTTCACCGAAATCTCTGGCACCGGCATCGTAAGCCTCCTGAAGAAGCTCTGTCGGCTTGGTCTTGCTTACAGCGATCAGGGTAACCTCCCCGGGATCACGGCCTGCCGCCAGACATGCATCCCGGATATTTTTTTTAACCTGTTCCAGATTTTCTGTTATCATAAAATTCAGCCTCCAGACTAATATAAGATTTCCTGTTCACTGACCTTATCGGCATTACGGACAATATGATCGTAACGGGAAAGACCGTAGACAGTATTTTTTGAGACAATTGCATATTCTTCATTCTGATCCAAAAGTTCAATATGACGAAAAACAGCATATCCCTGGTTGGTGCAGTATACCCCTTCCAGTACGCCGATATCTTTAATGACGAATCGGCTCTGATCTTCAGGACAGACCGCCACATCTCCCTCCTGGAATCCCTTTTTATCAACAAAATACAGGTATTTAGCCTCTTCATCTTCCGTCCTGGCGTAGATATCTACAGGCACAAAGGATGACGTAGAATTTCCGTTTTTGTCAGATCCTTCTATCATAAGACCTGTCTTCTGGGTTTTCGGATCTGTTGTCAGATATTTATCCGGTATTTTGTATGCTTCCTTGGTAACAATCGAAGATAACGGGATTTTAAGACCTGTAACCGTATTTGTCACAAGCTCGATCTCCAGAAACCGGTCTGCGGCATATCGGATGAGCCCTTTGTTAAAATCGATTTTTCCATATTTCTGACCCTCAATCTCCACAATAGAAAAATCACCGCTCTGGGTCATATCATCCTTCAGAAATTTCACTCTTACTGCAGTACGGTCTGCAAGCTTTGCCTCCTGCTTACTGCTGAGAGGGATCAAAAGGCTCCATCTTTCATCTGTGATCAGTGTATATACCGGATCACCGGTCTGAATCGAACCATCATTTTTCAGGTCTGTTTCATGATAAGCGTTCTGATCAAAATCTGCAGCAGTGAGAGTAGACACTGTTTTGTCTTCGTATCCGTCCATGGAATAAAGAACGATTCCGTCTCTGTCTGTTTTTGTGATCTTCTGTCCGCCTAAAGTCGTAACACCTGACTGGGAAGAGCCTGCGTACTGCAGGATGTTTCCTTCCAGGTTATATTTAAA
Source organism: Blautia sp. (assembly GCA_026169535.1). GTDB lineage: Bacteria > Bacillota > Clostridia > Lachnospirales > Lachnospiraceae > Blautia_A. The sequence goes on along the minus strand of JAPFCU010000071.1, from coordinate 10,080 downwards.
GCTGTATGTATTATTAAATTTACTGGAGTTAAAGCTTTTTGAAAAACTCATCATGTCATTCCGGATATTTAAGATTTCTTCAGCCGTAAGTTCTGCTTCATTATCCGAAGGCATGGTGCTTCCTATACCATAAATAACGCCATTGGCATTGATTTTGTTTCCCTCTTTGGCATAATAGGTAATATATCCGTCTGTATCTGCTTTATAAACGGATTCTTCCCGTACCGCCAGGCCGGTATAAGTTTCATTGCGGGAAAGAGGTCCTGAAATAACCTGATAGGATTCCACCTTATCAGAGGTCAGATAAAGGATCGCGCTGAAAATCATATACAGCAGCAGCACTCCAAAAAGCATTGTTCCTATATTCAGTCCAAATATACTTTTTATTCTCGACAGAAGCCCGGGGCTTCTGGGAGATCTGTTTTTATCAGGCAAAAAAATGCCTCCTTTTAAAAAACTTTTTCAAATATACCAGGTTATTGTAACATTTTCCACCGGGTATGACAAGGAAAACAAGGATTTTTTTGCATCCTGCGAACGTATTTTCCGAATATCTGTTTGCCATTTTACATAATGTATGTTATAATTAACAAAAATGGACCATACGGAATATTTGGAGGTATACAATATGGCATACGGCAGGATCAGTAAAAAACAACAGGAAATACTTGACTATATAAAAAATGAGATTCTGAACAGAGGATTCCCTCCTGCAGTTCGCGAGATCTGTGAGGCAGTTCATCTGAAATCTACATCTTCTGTCCATTCCCATCTGGAAGCCCTGGAAAAAAACGGCTATATACGCAGAGATGCTACCAAGCCCAGGGCAATTGAGATTCTTGACGACCAATTTAATCTTGTGCGCCGGGAAGTTGTCAATGTTCCGCTGGTGGGAACTGTTGCAGCAGGACAGCCGATCCTTGCAGTAGAAAATGTTGAAGGGTATTTCCCGATCCCATCAGAGTTTATGCCTAACGCACAGAGTTTTATGCTGAAGGTAAAAGGTGACAGTATGATCAATGCCGGAATATTTGATGGGGATCAGGTACTTGTGAAACAGCAGTCTTCCGCCGAAAACGGCGATATGGTTGTAGCATTGGTAGAAGATGCTGCAACAGTCAAAACTTTTTATAAAGAAGACGGCTACTATCGCCTGCAGCCGGAAAACGATGACATGGATCCAATCCTGGTTCACGGAAATCTCCAGATCCTTGGCAAAGTCTTTGGTGTATTCCGTTTTTATCACTAATCTGCAAAACCCCGCAGTCTGCATAATGCATAAACTGCGGGGTTTCATTTCGCTATTTTAGTTTACATAATTTTGTTATTGTAAATTGAAAACTGTGTTTATTCTTCTGATCCAGCCAAAAATTCATCCATTTCCAGAATTTTTCCATCTCGCCAGATTCTCTCCAGATCATAGAACAGACGGTTCTCTTCGTCAAAGACATGGATGATCATATCGCCATAGTCCATAAGGATCCAGTTTGAACTTTTTGTTCCCTCGATCTGTTTTGGCTCGTATCCGGCCTTTGAAAGCTGTTCGTCTACATTATCTACCATTGCCTGCACCTGATTGGAATTACTTCCGCTTGCAATAATAAAATAATCTGCCAGAACAGAAACCTCATGTATATCTATTACTTTTACATCAATGGCTTTTTTCTCGTCCAGCGCTTTTAAAGCAAGAACCGCCATTTCTTTTTCCATATTCATGAATGAACGCCCCTTTCCATATGTAAGTCCTTATAGTAAATAAACGCATCCTTTGTAGTAAGATCAATATCCTTGGGGTCTTCCTCTAAATATGCCAGAGTATCCTTCAGGATCTCATACATACATTCATCCAGATCCCTGAATGCCAAAGCCCGGATCTTATCAAGATGCTGTGCTTTGTATCTTCCAGGCTCAATATAATCCGCAATATAAACAATCTTTTCCAGAAGGCTCATTTCCGGTTTTCCGGTTGTATGGAACCGGATAGAGGAAAGGATATCTTCATTCTTGATTCCGTATTTTTCTTTTGCAATAAAAGCCCCAAGCTTTGCATGAAGGAGAAACGGATGCTCTTTTTCAAATTCCGTCACTGAAATACAGTTATTTTCACATAATTTCAATTTCTTCTTGTTAGGAATACATTTTGCGCAGTCATGAAGAAGACCTGCTGCCTGTGCATCCTTCATATCATAGCCATGAGCCATTGCCAGGGCCGCGCAGGTATACATGACACCCAATGTATGCTGAAAACGATCCTCATCCAGATATTTCTGAAGCTTTTTCTGCATTTTTTCAAAATCGTACTCTGCCATTTTATCCGATGTCTCCTTCTGATGTAAGATAAATATTGTTTTCCCGGATATAGGAAACAACCGGATCCGGAACATAATACCGAAGGCTTTTGCCCTCATGAAGCCACTGGCGGATCAATCTGCTGGAAATGTCAATATTCAAAGTATCCAGCCGGATAAAACATCCGTGATACTGCTGCGAAAGAAACGTCATCTGCTGATCCAGACTCTTTGCAGGAACATGATCTCTGGCCGCCACCACAATGGTACATGCTCCGCAGATCCGTTCCGGCTTTTTCCATGTGGCAAAATCATAAAGAGAATCTGCTCCGATGATAAAATAATAATCTGTATCCGGATTCTCCTCTTTCAGCCGTTCCAGTGTCCGGTAGGTATAAGTATACCCGTCTTCATTCATTTCTATCAGAGAAAGCTCAAAATGAGGATTTCCTGCAATCGCTTTTTTCACCATAGAAACCCTCTGCTCATTGCTGGCCTGACCCTTCCGGTTCCTTTTGTGCGGCGGATTTCCGCTGGGCATAAACCACACACGGTCAAGACCAAGCTGTTCATAGGCTTTTTCGCCGAGGATCAGATGTCCTACATGGATGGGATCAAAGGTTCCTCCCATGATCCCTATTTTTTTACGGTCCGCTCCCATACCAGCACCTCTCTGATATCATTTAAGGAAGAATGATTTTCTTTTTGTCTTTTTTTCCTTCTCTGTAAAGAACGATCTTTCTTCCGATCACCTGCACTACCTGAGCGTGTGTTCTCTCAGCCAGAAGCTCTGCCATCTGACGGGTATCGTCCAGACAGTTCTGAAGAACATTGATCTTGATCAGCTCTCTTGCTGCAAGAGCCTCATCTACAGATGCAGTATTTTCCGGGGTGACTCCTCCCTTTCCAAGCTGAAGGATCGGTTCCATTTTCATCGCCAAGCTTTTCAGATAAGCTCTCTGTTTACTTGTCATAATTATGACCAGCCTTTCTAAAATTACACTTATTTATAATAATCAAAGTCAAAACCATACATACGGACTGTATCGCCCTCCTGGATACCTGCATTTTCCAGTTCGTCCAGAATGCCTCCGTCTTTCAGGAAGCGCTGGAAAAAGGCAAAGCCCTTCTCAGAATCCAGATTGGTGTATCCAAGCATTTTCTCGATCTTTGGTCCTTCCACCACAAATATATGAGGATCATTCTCCGCCTTTGTGATGGTATAAGGAAGGTTTTCTGTGATCAGAACATCCTCCGGGAAGAATTCCTGTTCAAATACAACACGCTCTGCCGGACACTTGTCCAGAAGCTCTTTTACGCCAAAAAGAAGCTCCCTGATTCCCTGGCCTGTAGCAGCAGAGATCGGGTATACCTGAATACCTTTTGGCTCAAATTCCGCTTTCAGAAGAGCTACCGGATCCTCTTCACCGTAAATACAGTCAATCTTGTTTGCCGCGATCAGCTGAGGTCTGGCTGCAATCTCCGGATTATATGCTTCAAGCTCCTTATTGATCTTATAGATATCATCAATAGGATCACGGCCTTCTGTAGATGCTGCATCTACAATGTGCACCAGAACCCTGGTACGCTCAATATGACGAAGGAATTCGTGTCCCAGACCCACACCCTCAGAAGCTCCCTCAATAAGCCCCGGAATATCTGCAATGACAAAACCACCGTTCTCTGTATCTACAACACCAAGATTCGGGCTCAGTGTAGTAAAATGATAGTTGGCGATCTTTGGCTGTGCATTAGTGACTCTGGAAAGGAATGTGGACTTTCCTACATTAGGGAATCCTACCAGTCCTACGTCTGCGATCACCTTCAGCTCCAGAAGCACTTCCAGCTCCTGAGCCGGCTGACCTGGCTGGGCGTACTTGGGTACCTGCATAGTAGCAGTTGCATAATGCTGGTTGCCCTTTCCGCCTCTTCCACCTTTTAAAACAATCTGTCTGCGGTTTTCTCCGGACATATCTGCAATGACTTTCCGTGACTCCGCATCCATAATAACGGTTCCCTCCGGAACCTTCAGGACGATATCCTTACCATCTGCTCCATGGCAGCGTCTCTTGCCGCCTTCTTCGCCGTCCTGTGCTTTATATTTTCTTTTATGCCTGTAATCTCCCAGAGTATTCTGTCCTTCGTCAACCTCAAAGATAACGTCGCCGCCTCTTCCGCCGTCCCCGCCATCCGGACCGCCGTTTGGTACGTACAGCTCTCTGCGGAAGCTTACATGGCCGTCTCCGCCCTTACCTGAACGGATCATGATTTTTGCTCTGTCTGCAAACATAAATCGCTCCTTATACTGTAAACAAAAGGCTCCAAACCTGAACGATTTGAAGCCTTACGCTGAACTGATTATTCTGCCTCTACCGGTACGATAGAAACCTGTTTCTTATCGCGTCCTTTTCTGGTGAATCTTACAACACCATCTGTCAGTGCGAATAATGTATAATCTTTACCGCAGCCTACGTTCACGCCTGGGTGAATCTTGGTTCCGCGCTGTCTGTAAAGGATGTTTCCTGCCTTAACAAACTGTCCGTCTGCTCTTTTGGCACCAAGTCTCTTGGACTCAGAGTCACGGCCGTTCTTTGTGGAACCAACACCTTTTTTATGTGCGAATAACTGAAGGTTCATTTTCATCATGTCGTTACACCTCCCTGACTTTTACTTTCAGATACTTTTTCGAATAACTATTCTCAATTTCTGTCAGTCCGAGAACAAGGGAATCCATCAGGAGTGTTCCTCCCTCTGTCACAGGTTCGATGAAAGAAAAAGATACATAACCGTCATTTTCTTCTACGGATATCCTGTCATGGGTGAGTGTTTCAAGAGAATTGACTGTGTTGATCACCAGAACAGAAACTGCAGCGCATATAATGTCCTGCCCTTCCTCTGCATAACCGGCATGTCCTCTTGAAGTAAACTCTGTATAGGAATTGTTCTTCTTCGTGACTGTCACTGTAATCATACAAACACCAGATTAAGCGTTGATCTTTTCGATTTTAACTTTTGTAAACTGCTGTCTGTGACCGTTTTTCTTGTGATATCCAGTTTTTCTTTTGTATTTGTAAACGATAACTTTTTTAGCTTTACCGTTTTCAACTACAGAAGCGGTAACACTGGCATTTTTCACATCTTCTCCAACTTTTAATCCGTCATTGCTGACTGCGATCACGTTATCGAAAGTTACGGTTTCACCAGCTTCAACACCGAGTTTCTCAACTCTGATCACGTCGCCCTCGGCAACTTTGTACTGTTTACCACCTGTTGCAATAATTGCGTACATCTGTGGCACCTCCTGTAAAATTTACTCGCCAAATATGGTGGACGATGCAAAAGCCTCGTCGCTTCAACCTCTTTGTGCGGCATACTGTTGTATGATAACACGCTTATTTCCATTCGTCAAGAGATGTAATGAAATTTTTTCATTTTTTTAAGCAGCAGGTTTATTTTCTTTTCTGAAGGCGTTTCCGCTGCATTCCCTTATCATCTCTTTTAGCCATAAAAAGCCCTATAATAACATCTGCCACTCCTATTAAAGAAATAAGACTTCCACCCACTATATAGACCAGGTAATCTCTTTTTTGCATCTCCATCACACGAAAACCAGCTGCCAGGAAAACAGAAAAAATTGTCATAACGATTATAATTATGCTGCCTTTCTTTCCCCTGACATCTTTTGTCCATTTATATCCTGCTCCGACCAGTTCTCCGCACAGCCAGGAAAAATAAATTGCAGCAAGACCCAGGAATCCATGTGCTACAGCCAAAATAAAAGCTCCAAGAACACTCCCGCACAATGCCCCGACCCATCCCGGCAGGCGTCTCTGCATCCGCCTTTGTTCTGTGTCTGGTTCTTCTATTTCTTCATACAGTTTTTCAATTTCTTCCAGGGATTCGTCTCCATGGATCTCCATCATCGCCTCAATAAATTCCTCTTTTGACATAGGATGCTGGCGGTCCCATTCAATCTGCCGGTTTACTTCCCGTTCCATGGCAGCCGCACAATGTTCATGAGTATAAAGACAGGATTTCCGGCCATATATCTTAAATAAAGACCAGACACCCTGACCATACATGGGAAGTCCGCATTTTGGACAAATATCTGCATCCGGAATCTCATATCCATCCAGAACAGAGAGAACATCAAAAAAGCAATTTCGAAACTGCTTCATGGTTCCTGGATTATCAAGAAATCTCGCTTCCAGAACACCCTCTATAAATCTGATATAAACAACTCTTCTGTAATTCCCTTCCAGGTCCATAAGCTCTATTTCCATTTTATTACAGAGCTCTTCTTCAAATTTTGCTGAAATGCTGAAGGTTTTGTAGCCATTCCCCTCCCACATACTGACTGCATATCTCTCATAAATACCGCAGACCACGCCGCTCTGTACTTCCAGCCCCAGTTCCCGGGCAAATTTTCTCAGACCATAGAATACCATTCACTTTTCCCTCCTGATCTTATTTTCTTTTGTAAAGACGTTTACAATACACCTGTCGGTCTTCCTCACCATAATATAGATCAAACGCAATATCCAGGATCGGAATCATGGAAACCGGAATAAAAATACACATGCTGCATATAACGCGTACTTTTTCTTCCAGGATAGCTTGTATGCCGGATTGAATATATAATCGACACGCCTCTATCTCTGATATATCTTCCGGAATCATCTGCAAGTGATTCATTTCTATTGCATTCTGAATAATAAAGAATCCAAAAATCCCCAGAACAATAGACATTATCGTCATGGTGACGATCGTAAGGCTGCGTTTTTTTCCATGGATGCCTCCTGTCATATCGTATCCTATTTTTACGATCAGCCCTCCGCAGCATGCCGCTGCTCCTCGACGAGCATTGTTATACGGGCTTTCAAACAGCATACCTGCTATAAAAATAATTGTACTGAGAATACAGCCAGCCAGCGCTCCAATCCAGCCTGGAAGATATCTAGCTTTGGAATTTGGCCTGCCTCTTTTTGAAGAGCAATGCCTTTGTTTTCTTTTCATCTGGCGCTTTATTTCCAGTTCCAGCTCTGCCATGCAGTTTTCGTGAGCATAGATACCACTCTGCAGCGCAGACATCTGATATATAGACCAGACACCCTGACCATACATAGGAAGTCCACATCTGGGACAAATATCCGCATCCGGAATATCATACTGGTTTAAAAGAGAAAGAACATCAAAAAAACAGGCTCGAAACTGTTTCATAGTTTCCGGATAAGTAAAGAACTTCGCTATCAGGGCACCCTCCCAAAATCTGATATAAATCGATCTACGGTACTTAGATTCTAACTCAATGAGTTCCATTTGCATTTTTTCGCCAAGATCATCATCAAATTTTGCGGAAATACTAAAAGTTTTGTATCTGACATTATCCCACATACTGACCGCATATCCCTTATAGATACCACAGGCCACACCGCTCTGTACTTCCAGCCCCAGTTCCCGGGCGAATTTTCTCAGACCGTAAAATAACATAAAGTGTTCCTCCTGCTGCCACGAAAGACCTTTTTCTTAGTTTATCATAGAATTCCTTGATTCTCAATCATTCATTTCTATTCCAAATTGCAAGAAATGTTATTCAAAACTGGTTTTCGCACATAAAAATACTGTTTATATGTTTTTTGCTGACTGTTTATTGACACTTTAATATTATTATGCTACTATCAGTCACATAACATCTATTTCAACTTATTAAAATAATATTTAGAACCATATCAGGAGGACAAATGAAAAAACTATCTATAAGCAAACTGGTGGATACTGTTATTCGCGAAAGAAAAACCAAAGGGCTTACCCAGGTACAGCTGGCAGAAGCAACCGGCATCAACCGCGCTATGATCGGAAGACTGGAAAAGTCCGATTATACTCCTTCCATAGATCAGCTCCAGAAGCTTGGAGAAGTTCTGGGGTTTGAGGTGGTAGATCTTTTTACAGAAGAAGAAAAAGAAGCCCCATCCGCAGCTGTTCTGGACAAAAAATACAATATCGCTGTAGCAGGTACCGGCTATGTCGGCCTGTCCATTGCCACCCTACTGGCACAGCACAACCATGTAACAGCCGTAGATATCGTCCCTGAGAAAGTGGATCTCATCAACAACAGAAAATCCCCTATCCAGGACGAATATATCGAAAAATACCTGGCAGAAAAAGAACTGGATCTTACAGCTACTCTTGATGGCGAAACCGCTTATAAAAACGCAGACTTCGTTGTCATTGCTGCTCCTACCAACTATGACAGTAAGAAAAACTATTTCGATACTTCCGCTGTAGAAGCTGTGATCGAGCTTGTCCAGAAGGTAAACCCCAATGCTATGATGATCATTAAATCCACCATTCCGGTTGGCTATACTGCTTCTGTAAGAAAAAAATACAATACCGAGAATATTATCTTCAGCCCGGAATTCCTTCGTGAATCCAAGGCTTTATATGACAATCTTTATCCGTCCCGTATTATTGTTTCCTGTGATGAAAAGTCCGCAGATAAGGCTCACATCTTTGCCGCTCTTCTTCAGCAGGGCGCCATTAAAGAAAATATTGATACTCTGTTTATGGGATTTACAGAAGCTGAGGCTGTAAAGCTGTTTGCCAATACTTATCTGGCTCTTCGCGTTTCCTATTTCAACGAGCTGGATACCTACGCAGAATCCAAAGGTCTGAACACCCAGGAGATCATCAACGGTGTATGCCTCGATCCCCGTATCGGCACTCACTACAACAACCCGTCCTTTGGCTATGGCGGATACTGCCTGCCAAAAGATACCAAGCAGCTTCTTGCCAACTTCCAGGACGTACCTCAGAATATGATGTCTGCCATTGTAGAATCCAACCGTACCAGAAAAGACTTTATCGCAGACCGGGTACTGGAGATTGCAGGCGCTTACTCCTATTCTGACGGAGCCTATGACTCCACAAAAGAAAAAGAAGTTGTGATCGGAATTTACCGTCTCACCATGAAGTCAAACTCCGACAACTTCCGCCAGTCCTCCATCCAGGGTGTTATGAAGCGCATCAAGGCAAAAGGCGCTACAGTTGTGATCTACGAGCCAACACTTCCCTCCGGTTCCACCTTCTTCGGAAGCCGTGTGATCGGTGACCTCAATGAATTTAAGACAGTATCCAATGCCATTGTAGCAAACAGATATGATTCTTCCCTGGATGATGTTCAGGAAAAAGTTTATACAAGAGATCTTTTCAGAAGAGATTAAAGAAACCGACCCTGTCAGCTTTCACTGGCAGGGTCGATTTTTCTTTTGAAGCATAATGAAAATCATCAATCACTAATACCTTTTCGAGTTCTTTATAATATTGAGTAACATTATCTATCTTTCGCTAGAGCATACTTTTCATTTCTCTAATAAATTAATAAGGGTGACTTCCAATATGACCAACTAATACTTTTTCTCCGTTTCCTACATCTTTGTCGCACCAATAAAAATTATCCTCAAATCCGAACCTTTATTTATAAGCTTCAAATGTGGTGAGCATGTTATTTCTTTATATTTCGCAACATTTTCCCCATTTATATTTTCCAGATAAGAAAATTTAAAATTCAAAAATTTCAGATGGTTTGGATCCGGAGAACAGACTAAAAGTTTACTGGCTAATATATCGTAAGCGCAAAATATTGCTACGCTGCTCATGAATCACGCTTGCACCAAAATGATAGATGCAAGCGTTTTGCTCTATGTTTAGTTTTGACAGTTCGCTTTCGCAGTCTCGCTCCATGGGGCAAGCTGTTCCAGCTGTTCATCTGACATTTTAGCGTCTGGCCGCTGTG
>JAPFCU010000003.1 GCA_026169535.1 Blautia sp. | reverse complement strand
TGTGCCAAATGGGGCGCTGCCCCCTTTGGAAACCCCCGCAACAAACAGGTGCTATGCACCCAGCCGGGAGCATAGCGCCGTTTGTTGTCAGCAGCCCGTTTCACGGTCTGCGTGTAGTTCCTTGTAAACTGACCTAAGCTGAACAACAGATATTTTATCAGTGAGCAGGTATGGCAGATTCTGAAGCTTCATAGAAAAGAAGGAGCTTCTCCTGAAAAAAACAGAGAGCTGCTTTGTGCACGTGTGGAAGAATTAAAACAGAACCTCTATGATGAAGAAAAACATATTTATAAACTCAATGCAGAAAATATTACATATTATGTTCATATTGAAGAGTTTGAATATGAACATAACAGGGTATTGTTATTTGTAGATGCTACAAATGAGTATACAGAAAAGGAAAAGATAATACTTGAAAGAGACAGAGATTATCTTACCAATTTATATACGAGACGTGCATTTATGGAGAAAATGGATGGATTATTCCAGAGGGAATCTGTACTGAAACATGCGGCAATCCTGATGATAGATGCAGATGGACTAAAACAGGTTAATGACGAAAATGGACATCTGCTGGGAGATCAGTATCTGAAACAGATTGCTTCACTTTTTTCGGGAGACAATACAGAACAAACAATCTGTGCCCGGCTAGGAGGAGACGAATTTGCTGTGCTTCTGTATGGATATGATTCAGAACAGGAACTTTTAAATGCGATCCATGAGATTGAATGGAAAGATGCCAGTTATTATATGAAGCCGGCAGAAGGGAGAGAGATTCCTCTGCGGTTTTCTATCGGATATGCTGTATACAAAAAAGATGCGGCAGATTATCATGTCTTGCTGAAATGTGCAGATGAGCGTATGTATTTAAAAAAAGGAGAAAAACGCGGATCGGCAGGAAGATAAAAATTGTAATCAAGGATAAATAACATGTTTGTGGTTTATGGAGCAAGATCATTAAGAACTGGTGATCTTGCTCCGTTTTTATAAGAATTATTTAGTGCTCTGTACGGGAAGCTGCAGCTGAGTAATATATTCCGATTCGTCGGAGGTGGTGTGGATATCTATCCAGAGAAGTTCTAAGAGGTCTCCGGCCACTTTAAGATCATGAGATTCTGCGTATTGTATCAGCTGTTGTCCCCAGCTTGTGCTTTGAGAATAACTTCCTCTGTAAGTAACATAGAGGTAATCTCCCCCCGGAATAGTATTTTTTCCATTTTCATCAATCAGAAATACGGACTGATAAGACAAAGTCCTTTTTTTAAATAAAGAGGAACGGGAGATAATAGTTCCAATTTGATTGCTTCCTACAATATATAGTCTTTCTCTGTCCAGATTGATCAGTCGTTTAATAAGGAGATCCATTTCTTCTGCCGCCTGATAACCTTCTGACAGAATGTGGCACTGACGGGGTGGTAGAGTTGTCTGTGTGATCTTGTGCAGAGGAAGGTTTTTTGCAGAACGGATAGTGTTTAATCGATGCGCAACGTTTTTCTGAAGTTTCTGCAGTTTCAGCATTTGTTTCTGGATAGCTTCCTGCTCTTCTTCCAAAAGCTTCAGTGAGGAGGCGGTATTATGATTTTCCAGATATTTGCGAATCTGTTCCATAGTAAATCCAATGGAACGAAGATCACGGATTACATTTAATCTCCAGATGTCGTGGATACTGTAGAGGCGGTAGCCGGATTCGGATCGTTCTGGTTTTATAATACCGATTTCTTCATAATAGCGGATGGAATCCACGCCAATATCATAAATCCTGGATATTTCACCGATTTTAAAATATTTTTTCATAATGTATACTCTCCTGCTTGACTCTGGTATAATACCAGAGTTTATAATGAATTCAGATCTATAAAAATAGAAAGGAAATCAAAAATGCGTTCTATCTGGAAAGAAATAAAATTATCTTCTGTGCTGCTTTTGTTAGGCGGAAGCGCCTTACTGGCATTTGGTCTTTATAACATACATTCCATATCCGGTGTTACAGAAGGCGGAATCTTAGGATTAACCCTTCTTCTGGAACACTGGCTTGGAATTTCTCCGTCGTTCTCCGGATTTCTTCTGACCCTGGTCTGTTACTTTTTGGGATGGAAGCTTCTGGGAAAACTGTTTCTGGTGTATTCTTTTATCTCAGCAGTTGGATTTTCTGTTTTTTACGGTATATTTGAACAGTTTGATCCATTGTTTCCGGAGATTGCAGAAAAACCTCTTCTGGCAGCAGTGGTGGGAGCTTTGTTTGTAGGTGTCAGTGTAGGAATCTGTGTGCGTGTAGGCGGTGCTCCTACCGGAGATGATGCACTGGCCATGAGTCTGTCCTCGGTGCTTCCGGTGGATATCCAGTGGATTTATCTGGCCAGCGATCTTGTTGTGCTGTTGGCTTCCCTTAGCTACATTCCGTTCACCCGGATCATGTACTCTCTTTTAACTGTCCTTCTGTCAGGTCAGATCATTGGAATTATGCAAAAAATCAAGATTCCCGGATTTGTAGAGAAGAGGGAATTATCCCAGAACTGATACAGCAAAAGTCTGAAAATAGACTATTGTTTTATTTTATCAGGAAAATTATTTTTTGAATATGAGAATTTCAAAAATCTTTTTGTCAGCGAGATGAAAAAGACTGGGATAATAAGATTCTCTTTTGCCAGAACACGGATTTTGTGATTAACATAATCAATACTTCTCCTGCATACATTGTAAAAAGATGTATCCAGGGGAATTTTTGTGAAAGATTATATCGAAGAACGGGCAGTGAAGATAGCATCTTATATCATTGAAACCAGGGCAACAGTACGACAGGCAGCTAAAAAATTTGGAATCAGTAAAAGTACGGTACATAAAGACTGTTCTGAACGTTTAGCAGAGATAAATCCTGGACTGGCGGCAGAGGTACGCCAGATTTTGGATGTAAATAAGGCAGAACGTCATATAAGAGGCGGGCTGGCTACTAGGGAGAAATATCTCCACAGAGCTTTATAAGAAAAGGAGAACTGCTGTGTTAATGGGATAAACCACAACTGCAGCAGTTCTTTTTTGGATTCTTGTATTTTGTATATAAATCAGATAGAATATAAGTAAAATATTTTACAGAATTTTCGCATAAACAGAACGCTATTGCGAAAATTATGGAGGAGGAATTATGCAGCCTGTACTTACTTTTGGAGAAATGAAGCTGCGTACTGTAGAATTGGGGCAGCAGAGCAGTGTTCCGGATCTTCTGGGAGAAATGATTCTTCAGAATAATCTGAAGTTTGAACTGGATGAGAAGGATGAGATTTATGAGGCATATGGAAGAAAAGCCACTGTATATCCATACAGACAGCAAAATGGATATACCAGGAAACTGTCAGAACAAAAGGTTAGAACAGCAGTCTTGGAGAATGACTGGCTGAAAGCAGTGTTCTTACCGGAATATGGCGGAAGATTGTGGAAGCTATGGGACAAGGAAGCAGAACGGGATCTTTTATATACAAATGATGTCCTTCGTTTCAGCAATCTGGCAGTGAGGAATGCATGGTTCAGTGGAGGGGTGGAATGGAATATTGGTGTGATTGGGCACACTCCTCTTACGGCAGAACCTTTATATACAGCACAGACAGAAACAGAAAAAGGAGAGCCGGTTCTTCGTATGTATGAGTATGAAAGGATACGCGGCGTAGTATATCAGATGGATTTCTGGCTGGAAAAAAGAAGTCGTTTTCTCAACTGCAGAATGCGGATTGTAAATGAAAGTTCCAGAGTTATTCCTATGTACTGGTGGAGCAATATTGCAGTTCCGGAGTATGAGGGAGGAAGAATCACAGTTCCGGCAGAAAGTGCTTATACAAATAGTGATGGTGTGGTTTATAAGGTTCCGATTCCTGTGGTTAAGGGGAAAGACATCACGAACTATCAGAATATAAAAAATTCTGTAGACTATTTCTTTGATATACCGGAAAAGAATCCGAAATATATTTTTAATATGGATAAAAACGGATATGGACTTATGCAGGTATCTACCAGAAGGCTGGGTAGCAGGAAGCTGTTTTCCTGGGGAAATTCTGACGGATCCAACCGCTGGCAGGAGTTTCTGACAGAGGAGGCTGGCAGATATCTGGAGATACAGGCGGGGCTTGCCAAAACTCAGTACGGCTGTATTCCTATGGCTCCTCATACTGCCTGGGAGTGGATAGAACAGTATGGCGCTGTGCAGCTTTCTGATGAGACCAGACAGATGGAACATGAGGAAAGAAGTAAAGTTCTTATTGAAAAAATGAAACGGAAAAGAGTTCCTGATAAACTGGAGCAGATGTTGAATGATACGGATAAAATGGCAAAAACCAAAGCAGAACTTATATGGAAAGGGCGTGGTTATGGTGCCATGGAGGAACATGGCAGAGGCATTTCCCACCTGGAATTTGAGGTTCAGGAAAAATCATTAGAGAAATGGAAAAGATTTTTTGAAACAGGAATACTTCACTGTCCGGATCCTTTAGAAGTTCCGGATGAGTTTATGATAACAGGAGAAAATCTGTCTTTTCTGAAGAAAAATATCTTAGAGAAAAACAGCCATAACTGGTATGCATTTTATCATCTTGGCATCGGATATTTTGTGTCTGGAAAATATAAAAAAGCCAAAAAAGCATTCAGGAAATCTCTGGAAATAGAAGAAAATCCATGGGCACTGCATGGGTTGAGCTGCCTTTATCTTCTTCAGGAAAAAAGCCAAAAAGCGGTTTCCTGTATCAAAAAGGGAATAGCTATGAGAGCAGAGGATACCTCCTATGTGAAAGAGGCATTTCGTATTCTTCTTTTCTGTGAGGCATACGACGATATCTGCAGCATATATAAAGGGCTGGATAAAAATCTTCGCAAAAATAACAGGATCTGTTTTGTCTATATCAGTGCTCTTCATAAACTGGGGAAGGACGAAAAAGCATACAGGATTCTGGAAAAGAACGGGGGAATGATACTGGAAGACATCCGGGAAGGAGAAGATTCTATTGGACAGCTGTGGAGCGAGCTGTATGAAAAACTTTTCGGAGAGGCAGCAGAGATTCCTCATAAATTTAATTTTAAATCCACATGAGAGACAATTAAAAGGGCTTTTTACAGCCCTTTTAATACGTTTAACAGTTTTTGATTGTGTTCCGGAAGCATGATGCAGAATCGGATAAACTCTCCATCAAGACACTGAAAAGATGAACAGTCACGGATCATCAGACCCTGGCGGATACAGGTATCAAATATCTGAAAAGAGGTCAGGTCTGGCTTAATGATCTTCAGAAGGAGAAAGTTCGCATAGGCAGGATATACCCTAAACGCAGGAAGTTCTTTTAATTCCTGGTACAGTTTTTTTCTTTCAGAAAGGATCAGATCCCGGGTGTTCTGAATGTAGCTTTTGTCTTTTAGAAATAATTCTCCGGCAAAGACTCCAAGACTGTTCAGGGACCAGGGAATCTGTTTTTCTCTCATTTTAGAGAGAAAGGATTTATTTCCGCTGATTCCGTAGCCGAGACGCATGCCCGGCGCGGCAAAAAATTTAGAGACACCTCGTAGAATCATAAGATTATCAAATTCCCGGGTCAGTGGTACGGCAGTGACATCAGAGATATCCGGTGCAAATTCCACATAGGTTTCATCGATCATTACAAAAATATTTTTTTGTTTGCAGAAAGTCAGAAGTTTTTTCATATCCTTCTGAAGGATAGCGGAGGACGTTGGATTGTTGGGATTGCAAAGGATCAGAAAATCATATCCGTTCTCCAGTGTACGGCACAGATCGTCTATATCAGGGAAAAAATCTTTGCTTTCCTGTAAATGATAATATTCCTGTGTGCTTCCGGAAAAAGCCAGTTCCCGGGAATATTCAGAATAAGTAGGGCCAAGGATCAGAGTATGTTTTGGTGCCCGTTCCTGAATCAGCAGTGAGATTAACTCGCTGGAGCCGTTGCCGGGAAGAATATAATCGGCAGGTATACTGCAGTATTCAGAAATAGTATTTCTTAGAGAAGTATAGTTTCTGTCAGGATAAGAGGACAGAAGATCCAGGTTTGCAGACAACTCTTTTTTTATACCGGGAGACAATCCCAGAGGGTTTACATTGGCGGCAAAATTGATAATATTTTCTTTTTTCAGATGATAATGATCGCATATTTTTTCGATATCACTTCCGTGAAAAACAGGTTTTGAATTCATGGGAATATTCTCCTTTCTCAGCAGTCTTTTTTCTTTATCATATAGTATTTTTATTTCCTGCGCAACAGATTCTGAGTGATCTCAGGTATATTGACACTGCAGTATCGTAAGAGTAGAATGCATATAGAAATAGGAAAAAGGAGAAACATTATGAGACTGGAAATTGTAAAAAAGGCGCTTGAAAATAAGAAGATCAAATATCAATATACAGAAGAAGACGGATGCGGAAGCCTGGATTTTATGTTCCGGGGACTGAGTTTTCATGTATGGGAATATCATGATGGCATCTGGGGTGCAGAGACCAATGTATATGAAGCTGGAAGAAGTCAGGATATTGAAGGTGATTATGAAAAGCTGATTGCAGAGGAAATTCTTTCCTGGCCGGATATGATTGCCTGAAGGCCGTAAAAAATACCGGAAGAGAAAAGAACTGTATTCTTTTTCTTCCGGTTTATGACCTGTTTATCTGTTTTTAATGATGAAATCATAGATACGCCTGCAGTTGTTATGATCGCGGAAAGCGAAAAGATCTTTCCGCATTTTTTTGTATTTTTCTTTTTCGTGAAAATCAGATTGAATATAGTCCCTGACGGCGTTTATCAGCTGATCTTCCCGGATACAGCGATCGCCAAAAAGATCATGTTCCATATCCATATAGCTTCCATTTGTCTTTTCATATAGATCTGAATCAAATTGATAAAAGATCACAGGTTTTTCCAGATAATATACATCCCAGCATACACTCGAGTAATCGGTAATAAGCATGGAGCATTCCATGATCAGGTGGTTCAGAGGACATTGTCCAAAGGGAATCAGCTGAATCAGAGGACTTTCTGAGTGAAAAGATTTCATAAATTCTTTGAGTTTTGGATGGATATAAAATACCATACATGTATTGTTTTTTTTCAGCAGTTCCAGTAATTCTTTGTTCTGGAACAGATGCATATAGGTTTGGTAATAATCGCTTTTGCAGAAAAAATCATCATCTTTTTCTTCCAGCCAGGAACGCCAGGTAGGCATGACCAGAAGCTTTTTTTGTGCCGAATCTGATCTGTCTTCCAAAACGTCCCACCTTGCCAGACCTACCACGGGAACATGTTTTTTTTCATAACCAAAATACTCTGTAACAATGCGCTGTTCGGCATCAGAGGAAACTGCAAAATAGGTCATAGGGCTTGCTCCGTTTTTGCCAAAAAGTGCGTCTACCCGTTTCAGTCCCAGGACACCATGCTGCAGAAAAAAGATATCATGCCGATTGATCTCTCTGGATATCAGATTTGGCATGGGTTTCCATGCAAAAGCGTGGAGACGGGCATCAGAAGCCACGTAAAGATCCGCCAGAAGCAGGTAAAGTATATGGCGGAAACTCATAAAAGGCAGGATATGTTTTTTGTATTTCTGCATATCCGCCCATTGAGGAGAAGACTTATCCAGTATAAAATAAATATGACGCCTTTCCTGAGGCGGAAGCTGCTCCATGCAGTAGCGGAAAAAATAAAAACCGTTATCCTGTGCGGAGGAGCTGTACTTTTCATAGGCAAGCCATATTTTTTTCTTTTTCCATAAGGGTTTCAGCAGTTTGGCAAGTAAGAATGCAGTCAGTTCCCGTATTTGAGTGCCGGCTCCGTCGTACTCTGTCAGTGGACGGCAGCGAAGAAGAAACTTATGGCCGGGTCCGCCCATTGGAAAAAACAGAAAGTTATGACCGGGTTTTATCTTGTAACTGAATAAAATCAGGGCTGCGCGAATATGACTGTCCAGAATCGGCGTATATTCTCCTGTTTCAGAGCTGACGACAATTTCCCAGTCATCGTTTTGAAGACGCAGTAAGCCGGTATCGATGCAGGTCTGTATTACAGTCCTGTCAGTATGAGATATGGAGAAAACCATAGGAACCGCAGCTGGACTCATTTTGTTTCTGCAGACCAGTTCGATGCTCAGAGGATCCAGTTTCTGATCTGACTGAAGAGTCATGTAAATTATGGATTTTTTGATTTTGATGGATGTAACGTAAATGATAGTTTCCATGACAAACTCCTTGTAATATAGTATAATGGATGTCTGCAGAGGGCATTTGTTACGATGATTTTATAATACATTGCAGTCATTGTCAAAATATAAAAAGGAACAGGACATTATATGAAAGAAAACTTAAGGTTTACCAAAAAAAATACTCTGGCGGTGAAAGGAATCGCGATTATTTTTCTGATGTGCTATCACTGCTTTTCTCAGAGAGCCAGACTTTACGGAGCGGAGGTGAGCTTCTGGCCTCTGTCTGATGAAACAGTATTTATGATATGCAGAAGCATGATGGTGTGTGTGGGAATGTTTGCCTTTTTGTCCGCATACGGACTCACATTATCTATAAAATCATCATGGCCGGACTATCAGTTTTCGGGACATGATGCGGCAATGTTTGTGCTGAAAAGATATGTAAAGTTGTTTTTTATGTTTATGCTGCCCTTTTTCTTCTGTGCCGGAGTTACGTTTGTTACAGGTACTTTTCGGTATCGTAATGGCTTTTGGGAGAACGTGGCCTGTATTATAATGGATTTTTTTGGAGTAGGACAGATATTTGGGACGAAGCTTATGGTCAATACCTGGTGGTTCTTGAGTCTGGAAATACTGATCATAGTGTTTATGCCTTTTATGATAAGATTTTATAGAAAATACAGCTGGCTGATCGTTCCTATGATCCTTCTTCCCGGAAGCTTTCTTCTGGAGAAGCATGTTCATTTAACAAAGTATCTTTTTGTGGTTCCTCTGGCAGTATGGTTTGCAGACAGGCAAATCCTGGAACGTCTGAAAGATTTTTCTCCTTTGAAAAACAGGACAGCGGGAAAAATCCTGAAGTTTGTTTTTCTGACAGGCTTCCTTCTTGTATTGTTTAAGGTGTATGATACTCCCTGGGGGATACAGCACTTTGAATTTCTTTTAAATGGTTTGATACCTGCAGCAGTAATCTGGTGGGTATATGAGTTTGTTATAGAGCTTCCGGTGCTCAGTTCTGTTCTGGAGTTTCTGGGCAGACATTCTGCGGATATCTTTTTTACGCATACTTTTGTGCGTGCTTTGTGGATGACAGATGTAGTGTATTCTTTCCGTCATGGACTGTTTATCTTTTTGTTTCTGATGGGAGTAAGCCTGATGATTTCTTTTATTCTGGATTTTATCAGAAAAAAATTAGGGTATAATAAGATTACCGGAAATATGGCAGAAAGATTTCTGACATGGGCAGATAGTAATTTATAAGAGGATGGTTTTTAAGAAAAACGACAGCTGGTATATTCATCCGGCTGTCGTTTTGCAATTACAGTAATTTTTCTTTGATCTCTTCACAAATATGTCGGCTATGCTTCTGATCTGCAAAATTAAAATAAAATTTTCGCATTTTTTCGTATTCTGGCTTCATATTAAAGTTGTTTTTTATATGTTCTTCAAGCATGCTGAGAAGCTGTTCCTGATTTTCGGCACGGTCTCCGAAAAGGTCGGTTTTCATATCCAGATAACTTCCATGAGCTTCTTCATATTTATCCAGGTCAAATTGATAGAAGATGGTAGGTTTATCCTGATAGAGAATATCCCAGCATACACTGGAGTAGTCGGTGATCAGCATACGGCATCGCATCAGCATTTCGTTGACTGCAGTTTCTCCAAAAGAAATCAGATGGATCCGTTCGCTTTTGGATTGGAATTGATCAGAGTATTCCTGGAATTTAGCATGAAGATAGAAATTTATCTCCAGATCATATTTTTCCAGAAGATCGGCCAGCTTTCTGGAATTCAGAAGAGCCATATAATGGGTAAAGTAGTCGCTTGCTTCAAAATCTTTATCAGGAACAGAATCAAGCCAGTTTCGCCAGGTTGGCATGATCATGATCTCCCGGCGGTCCTGAGATTTGTCATGAAGCACATCCCATCGGGGCAGGCCGGTGTTGATCACTTCTTCTGGTTTATAGCCAAAGTTATCTATAATAGTCTGCTTTTCTGTCTCTGTAGAAACAACAAACAGATTACTTGCACCTTTCTGACCTTTTCCATAAAAATTATCTACTTTTTTCAGAGCAATAACTCCATGCTGAAGAAAAACAAAAGGTATTTTCTTTATATATCGGTTAAAGATACTGTGCCTGCTCTGGAGGGGGTAGGTATGGTATCTGGAATCAGAGCTGACGATCAGGTCGGCAGCCAGGATATAGCAAAGATGCCGGATGCTCATAAAATCCAGAAGCCGGTTTTTATAGGGAAGAACGCGCTCTCTGTCCGGAGAATCCTTTGTTATGATATAGTAGATATTTTTTTTGAGGAATTCTTCTTCGTTATTTTCCATACAGTGTTTAAAGAAATAATATCCATTATCCTGTGCCATGGAAGAAAATTTTTCACATACAAGGCAGATGTGTTTTTTCTTCCAGTAAGGGCGGGCAATCCGATAAAGAAGGATGGCAAGAAATTCCTTGAAGATAACGCTGAGCCCATCATATTTGTTTTTTTCCCGGTATGCAAAAGCAAGGGTCTGTTTGCCGGTATAGTAGGGATAAAGGAAAAAGCCTTTTTCACCGGAAAAAGAACCGTTGTAAAGAAACTTCTGATACATTCTGGCAGGAATATCCATAGATATGGGAAGCTCCCCGGTATTTTCTGTGATAGGTCCCTGAAGCACTGCACGAACATCCCAATAGATACTTTTTAAATCTACGGTTTTGAGATCCAGGGCTGCTGTTATACGGAGTATATTCCCACATTTTTTTGATGAGACGGTCTGAAAATCATAGGAAACAGCGTCTTCGGCCAATTTACTTCGAAAGGTGAAAACCGTTTTTACATATCTATGAAAACCTGTTTCAAGATCAAATTTCAATTTTAGTATTCCTCCGGTCATACGGCAGGAGCGGAGACGACAGGTGTGAGTAAGTTCCAGATACCGGTTCCGGCTGCAAAGAGCGGCACAGAAAAGATTTTTAAAGTCTTTTTTGTTGGCGGCAATGCCCAGATATTCCATAGGAGAAGAGGATGGAGTTCCCTGGAGCCATATTTCTGCGGCAAAAATACGGTATCTTTCAGGTAAGGAAGCAGGTGGCTCCTGTTCGCGCAGAGTGTAGAAAACCTGTTTACCGTTAAGTGTGCATTCTATAAAAAAACAAAAACTTGTCTGTCTGCCAAAAACAGCCATTTTTCTGAGCGGAGAAAGATCTATAAGCAGGCTGTTGGTTCCTGCAGATTCGGATTTAAGATAAAACGGTCTTTCCTCATTAATATTCTGAACCAGGACGCGAACCTCTCCGGAATGATTTGAAGGAAGGGCTGCGAGGGTGATTTTGATAGTGTTTTCCTGGGTTTCAGCGGCTGTCAGTTTAAGAGTTCCTTCTTTTTTATTAAAAAGTGAAAAGTTTATATCGGGGTTTTTTGTATTACTCATAATGCCTCCAAATATGATGTGATTATAAATGATTACATAATCATAACATATATGTAACAAAAATTAAATATTTAGAATGTGAAAAAAGTTTTTTTTTAAATTAAATATTGACATAAAGAACGGTACATGATATTGTATTACAGAACGCTGCCGAAGACAGTAGGTGCCGTAAGGCATAAGGATCAAAACGCCTACCGAGGACTTAGTATTCTGATAAGATTACAGGAGACCTTACTGTCGTGGTACAGTAGGGCTTTTTTTATCTCAGTATCCATTGCAACGGCGGTATATCAAAATCTATAAGGAGGTGTACCATTTATGGCAAAAGTAGAACTGAAACAACCAATCGTAGAAGAAATCGCAAACAGCATTAAAGACGCT
>JAPFCU010000076.1 GCA_026169535.1 Blautia sp. | reverse complement strand
CTGTAAAAACGCACAGCACAGTTCAAAAGGATCCAGGAATTTCTGTTCTTCTATGTGCATTTCTGTAACAGCATTTCTCAATCCTTCTCTTCTGATCTCCAGAAGTTTTGGAAAGGCAAGCCGCAGACGGTCCTGCATATCAATCACATCCAGATCTACCTTATCTGTAAGAATTACTGTTACATAATCTTCACATCCCTGCTCCAGAACCTCTTCCAGCTTTCCTTTTATCACCCGGACCTGACGAAGAGGCTTTAAAGGAAGAACAATAACTTCAGGCTGGCTCTCCTTTTCAGAAATATCCACCATAAGTATCCCTTTCTGCTGCTCTGCTTCACTTACTGAACACGCTAGGGGCGTTCCACAATACCGGAAAGTCTCTCTTCCTGCTTTCATCGGTTTATGGATATGGCCCAATGCCGCATAATCGAATTTTTCCAGTACATCTGCAGAAATTTCATCAATATTCCCCACCGTACGGATCTCTGAGTCCATTCTTTCCACATCTTCCGCTGTTTTTCCAACAGGAAGATAAAACTGGTGGCTAACCAGAATATTTCTCTGATCTTGATTGATTTTTTCCCTTTCGATCAGCCGATGAATAGTTTCGTCGTAAGAAAGATTATTGCCGTTTTCATCTGTTCCTGTGATTTCCTTCACCATAGAAGGCTTCACAAATGGAAGCAGATAAAAGTTCACATTTCCATATGCATCCTGTAAAATAACCTTTTCTATAAATTCCTCTTCCGTCTTAGGAGGAATTCCAATCATATGTACATTCTGTCGGGAAAGTACATCTCGGAAACAATTGATCCTGGGACCGCTGTCATGGTTTCCGCTGATGATCATAATGGTCATCTCCGGAGCCGCCTTCGTCAGCTCTGCGATCAGATGATCAAATACTTCCACTGCCTCCGCCGACGGGACTGCCTTATCGTAAATATCTCCTGCAATCACCAAAGCCTGTGGTGCTTCTTTTTTTACATAGTCTGTAATCTGGTCAAAAATATATTCCTGATCCTCTCTCAGGTCTCTGTTTATTAACTTCAGGCCTATATGCAGATCTGACAAATGAAAAAATCTCATATTCCCTCCTGTATATGGAATTCCCCCGGCTCTGCCCATACAGAACCGAGGGATTTTTTTACCGAATTTCTATTTTTAACGTTTTTCATTATGAACTTCTCTGATCCATTTTTCCACTTGAGAAGATTCCACATCAATAACTTCCGCTATCTTCTGTACTTCCATACCCATAGAAAAAAGTCTCTGTGTCATTTCTCTGTTTTTTCTTTCTGCTTCCTCTCGTGCTTTCTTCGCTGCCTCTTCTGATGCTTTCTTCGCTGCTTTCTTTGCCGCTTCCTCTCTTGCCTCCTGAACCTTGTCTTCCACATACAGTCTCATAATATACTCATCATCAAACAAAAAAGACATAATATCTACAACCTCCTTTTCTCTGGATTCCAGATATTCTTTTAATACATTTCTGTCTTTACAGATACTTATGGTTTCCATAACTGCTTTTCGGGTGTATCCATAAATTTTTACCTGATCGTTAAAGACCCTGGTAAACTTTATGTACTGATCAATGATATCCCCTTCTGTTCCACAGGACAAAACCCGGATTCCCAGATCTGCAAATTTTGATTTCCCTCCAAAAAATTCTTCTGAAAGGAATATCCACTCTGGAACATTTTTTCTGCTTCCTGTATAGATTACATATAACTCTGGCTTTGGAATAACAATTTTTTTACTTTTGTACACATTCTGCTTGGTTTCCTGTATATATTCCTGCCATGTCTGGGCTAAATATAAGAAACCTCTCACCAGAATATTCAGTGACCAGGTACTCTGTGCTTCTACCAGGATCACCAATCTGTCTCTTACACAAAACCCCAGATCATTGTACATCTGATCAAGAAGAATATTCTTGATAGTTACAATGCTCAAATCTTCTTCTGTAACGTCCGCATCTTCCGGATGTAAAATCTGATACAGTTCCAGCAGATATTTTGTATTCCCAAACAAGTCTCGGAATACGCTATCCTTTGTTGTATGTTTTGCAATTTTCAGGAATTTTTCCTCAAGTTCTGCGGAGGTAAATCCTGCTTTATCTTTTGTAGTGGTATTTGTTTTTATACTGGTTTTCTCCATATGTACCACCACCTTTATAGATTTGTTTCTTTCATTGTAGCAAACGCTTACAATACTGCCAAGTAAAAAATTTATTAACTTCTGCCACAAACAAAACAAAAAACTGCCGCAAGCTTCCCTTTTCCGGCAGACTTTACGCCGGAACTAAAGGTATCTCACAGCAGTTCCTGTTCTTATATCTTTAATTATAAAGAATTTCAGATTCTTTACTTCGCTCCCAGAATTTCTCTGGCATTTCTGATTCGTTCTTCCGTTGGCGGTTTCACTCCCTCCAGCGGATAGGGAATCCCAAGCTTCTCCCACTTAAACGTTCCGAGAGTATGGTAAGGAAGCACTTCCACTCTTTCCACGTTTTTCAGAGTATGAATAAAATCCGCAAGTCTGTGCAGGTATTCATCCTTATCGCTTCCTCCGGGCACAAGCACATGACGGATCCATACAGGCTTATCCATTTCTGAAAGCTTTTCTGCCATAGCAAGGATATTCTGATTGGTACATCCGGTAAGCTTCACATGCTCTTCCTCATCGATCTGTTTGATATCCAGAAGGACCAGGTCTGTGTATTTCATAAGCTCCTGCCATTTGGAATAAAAAGGCTCCTTCTCTGTATAAGGATTCGCACTGGTATCCAGTGCTGTATGAACTCCGGCTTCTTTTGCCAGACGGAAAAATTCTGTCAGAAAATCAATCTGCAGGAGAGGTTCTCCTCCGCTGACTGTGATACCGCCTTTTTCTCCCCAGTAATTTTTATAGCGAAGAGCTTTTTTCAGAAGCTCTGCAGGTGTATACTCCTGTCCCTGTCCCATTTTCCAGGTATCCGGATTATGGCAGAACTGGCAGCGCATCCCGCAGCCGCTTAAAAAAATCACATACCGGACGCCCGGGCCGTCAACCGACCCGAAGCTTTCCAGTGAGTGAACATATCCTTTGATATCTTTTTTTTCCATTCTTACATTTCTGCGTGGCAGGTTCTGGCAATAACGTCCATCTGCTGCTCTCTTGTAAGGTCGATGAATTTAACTGCATAACCGGAAACACGAATTGTAAAGTTTGCATACTCTTCTTTTTCCGGATGCTCCATAGCATCGATCAGTTTTTCTTTTCCAAATACATTTACGTTCAGATGGTGTGCACCCTGATCAAAGTATCCGTCCAGTACATGAACCAGATTGTCTGTACGCTCTCCATCGTTATGGCCAAGAGCATCCGGATTGATGGTCTGTGTATTGGAAATACCGTCAAGGGCATCCTCATAGTCAAGTTTTGCAACAGAGTTCAGGGAAGCAAGAAGTCCGTTCTGCTCTGCTCCGTAAGACGGGTTAGCACCAGGTGCCAGAGGCTCGCCTGCTTTTCTTCCATCCGGAAGAGATCCTGTAGCCTTACCATAAACAACATTAGAAGTAATGGTAAGAATAGATGTAGTAGGCTTGGAATCACGGTATGTATGAATGTGTTTCAGCTTGCCAAGGAAAGTAGACAGAAGATTTGTTGCAATCTCATCTGCTCTGTCATCATCGTTACCGTAGCGCGGGAAGTCACCCTCTACCTCAAAGTCTGTTGTAATTCCATCCTCATCGCGGATTGCTTTAACCTTTGCATATTTAATTGCAGACAGAGAGTCTACTACATGAGAAAATCCTGCGATACCTGTTGCAAAAGAACGGTCAACCTTTGTATCGATCAGAGCCATCTCTGCTGCTTCATAATAATATTTGTCATGCATGTAGTGAATCATGTTCAGTGTTCCAACATACAGATGAGCCAGCCAGTCCATCATCTGATCATACTTCTTCACTACCTCATCATAGTCAAGGTACTCGGAAGTAATCGGCTGATACTCCGGTCCTACCTGCTGTTTTGTCTTCTCATCTACACCACCATTGATTGCGTAAAGAAGGCATTTTGCAAGGTTTGCACGAGCACCGAAGAACTGGATCTCTTTACCTGTTTCTGTAGCAGATACACAGCAGCAAATGCTGTAGTCATCGCCCCATACCGGACGCATAACATCATCATTCTCATACTGGATTGAACTTGTTGTAATAGAAATATTTGCTGCATATTTCTTAAAGTTCTCAGGCAGTCTGGAAGAGTACAGTACAGTCAGGTTTGGTTCCGGAGCTGGTCCCATATCCTCCAGAGTATGAAGGAAACGGAAGTCGTTCTTTGTTACCATATGACGTCCGTCGATTCCCATACCTGCCACTTCCAGAGTCGCCCATACCGGGTCACCGGAGAACAGCTGATTGTAAGACGGAATACGTGCAAATTTTACCATACGGAATTTCATTACCATATGGTCAACAAGCTCCTGAGCCTCTTTCTCTGTAAGAGTACCGTTCTTCAGGTCTCTTTCAATATAAATATCAAGGAAAGTAGAAATACGTCCAACACTCATTGCAGCGCCGTTCTGAGTCTTGATCGCTGCAAGATATCCGAAGTACAGCCACTGGAAAGCTTCTCTCGCATCCTTAGCCGGCTGGGAGATATCAAAGCCATAAGTCTGAGCCATAGCTTTCATTCCCTCCAGAGCGCGGATCTGATCTGCGATTTCCTCACGAAGCTGGAAATCATAACGTCTCATACCCTGACGGTCACTTGCTGCAAAGTCTTTTTTCTTGCCTTCGATCAGAGCATCAATACCATAAAGAGCCACACGTCTGTAATCACCTACGATACGTCCACGGCCATAAGTATCCGGAAGACCGGTAAGAATCTTGTTGTGACGGGCAACCTTCATCTCTGGTGTGTAAATATCAAATACACCCTGGTTATGTGTTTTGAACTCGTAGTTGTTAAAGATATCTTTAATTTTGTCACTTACTTTATAACCGTAAGTTTCACATGCTTTTTCAGCCATTTTGATTCCGCCGTAAGGCATAAATGCACGTTTCAGTGGTTTATCAGTCTGAAGACCTACTACAGTTTCCAGATCTTTCATTTCTTCATCGATATATCCCGGGCCATATGCGGTAAGAGAAGTAACAACCTCTGTTTCCATATCCAGAACGCCGCCTTTGGCACGCTCTTCCTTCTGGAGCTCCTGAAGTTTACCCCAAAGCTTGTCTGTTGCCTCTGTCGGTCCTTCCAGGAAAGAAGCATCACCATCATATGGTGTATAGTTCATTTTGATAAAATTACGAACATCAATTTTTTCTTTCCAGCGCTTTCCATTAAAGCCTTCCCACTGTGTAAAATCTTTCATTTCAGCACCTCTTTCATATAAATGTCCTGCGGCTTTGAAATTATACCCGCAGGACTGTGTTATTAGTTATTTAATGTAAATTCCTCATTTACAAGCCAAGTGTATACCAGATTTAGTGGCTTGTCAATTCTTTAACACATGTTTTAGATAAAGTACAATCCGGGAATCTCCAAGCTGATAAACCGCCTGAAAATCCCCGGATCACAAATCATTTTTATTTATTATATCTACAATACAAACTTTTTTTGACTATCACTCATTCCAGAAGTCTGTTTTTGTTTTCAGTCCAATATCCTTTGCCCTGAAAACGGGATTTTTTCCCTGGGATTTCTGCCGGAAATAATCCTGCATACAATGGATAGCCGGTTTTGACAGGATCACGATCACCGGAAGATTGATCAGCGCCATCAGCCCCATCAAAACATCTGCCGTATCCCATACCACACTGAAATCCATGGTAGCCCCCAGGCATACAATCAGTGCTGCCGCCACCCGGAACGTATTCAGAAGAGCCTTTCCCGGAGTCTTATCACAGATATAGCGAAGTCCCATTTCCGCATAATAAAAGTTTCCAATCAGCGTCGTAAATGCAAACATAAACAATGCCACTGTTATAAACACACTTCCAAAGCTTCCCAGTGATCCTGCAACAGCCTCCTGAACATAAGGCATTCCTGCAATTCCGTTTTCCGGCGCAACTCCGGAACAAAGTAGCATAAAACCGGTAGCGCTGCAGATCACAATCGTATCAATATAAACAGAAAGCATCTGAACCAGTCCCTGTTTGGCCGGATGAGATACGCCTGCGGAAGCAGAGGCATTTGGCGCGGAGCCTACACCGGCTTCGTTAGAAAACAGCCCTCTTTTGATTCCCTGCATGATCGCAGATCCTGCAAATCCGCCAAAAATAGCCGAAAGATCAAATGCGCCTTTAAAAATTGACGCGATCACTCCGGGAAGAAGATTCAAATGTGTGATAACAATAAAAAGAGAAACTCCAATATAAAAAATCCCCATCAGAGGAACGATCACCTCCGTGATCCTGGAAATACGTTTGCTTCCTCCAAAAATGCAGATACCAAAGATCAGCGCCAGAATCACCCCTACCACCAACGGTGTCGTCCCCGGCTGATAAAAACCATATCTCCGAAAAGAATCTGAAATATTAAAGGAGGCTA
This sequence comes from Blautia sp., assembly GCA_026169535.1. Lineage (GTDB taxonomy): Bacteria > Bacillota > Clostridia > Lachnospirales > Lachnospiraceae > Blautia_A. The sequence goes on along the minus strand of JAPFCU010000076.1, from coordinate 77,127 downwards.
CCATATTGAAACCGCCCATGTAGGTCACAATAAGAACAGACGCAAACACGATACCCAGCCATCTTTTTTTCAGAACAGCCTGGATATAATAAGCAGGCCCTCCATAAGAACTTCCGTCTGCTGCCTTTCTTTTATAAATCTGTGCCAGTGAACTTTCAATAAACGCAGACGCACTTCCCAGAAGTGCAGTCAGCCACATCCAGAACATAGCCCCCGGACCTCCGATACAAAGAGCTGTGGAAATCCCTGCTATATTTCCGGTTCCCACCCTGGATGCTGTGGAAATCATCAGCGCCTGAAAAGAAGAAATTGATTTTTCATCTTCCTTTGGCTCCATAACCACCCGGATCGCTTCTTTTAATGCACGGAACTGGATTCCTTTTGTTCTTACAGTAAAATAGATTCCCGCTCCAACCAGCAGGATGATCAGAATATAACTGTACATCCAGTTGCTCAGCACGCTTACGACTTTGCCGTATGCTTCAATAATCCCTGAAAACAATCTTCAGTACCTCCTGTTTTTATTGTGTGTAAAGCATCTGTATTCTATCATATAAATAAAAGCTGCCGCAAGAAGATTCCTCATACCTTTCTAAAATCCAGAAACTTAATTTTGATACTCATTATTTTCGAACAAAATATTGTACAAATTTTTCTTCCAATTTTTATATATTTTTCACAAAGATACAGTGTTCATTTTTTCTATATTGACATTTTTGTACACAAAGCTCATAATATGCTCATAAATTGGTTCAACCAATGAACCACCATACCAAAAAGGAGGAGCTATCATGACAGACAATCAGGATTTACTGGCAATGACACATGTAGGAGAAGATCCGTCAAAATATATGAAATCGGTCACACCGCCCATTTTTATGAATTCTCTTCATGTATTTGATTCTGTTGATGATTATTTTGCAGTGGATATTTTTAAGGATGAATATTATTACGGAAGAGCATCCAATCCTACTGTAACCATTCTTGAGAAAAAAATGGCCGCTCTTGAGCACGGAAGCAGAGCTGTTGTTTTTTCTGCCGGAATGGCTGCCTGTGCAGCTGCTATACTTGCAGTATGTAAAACAGGAAGTCATGTGATCTGTATGAAGGCAAGCTATGGTCCCGTACAGCATCTTCTTAATGATTTCCTGAAAGAAAAAATGGAGATCACCGTAACCTATGTAGATGGCACCGATCTGAAAGACTTCCAGGAAGCCATTCGGCCTGAAACCGATATGATCATACTGGAAAGTCCGTCCACACTTATCTTTTCTGTTGTTGACCTTGAAGGTGTGGCAAAACTGGCTCATGAGCACGGCATCAAAACCTATATCGACAACACTTATTCTACACCGGTCTTCCAGAAACCACTTGATATGGGAATTGATATTGTAATGCATACCATGACAAAATACATTGGAGGACACAGCGATCTGATCGGTGGTGTACTGATCTCCAAAGACGAAGAATTCATGCAGAAAATTATGGTACAGAGAGACTGGTTTGGCGGTGTCCTTGGACCTATGGAAGCATGGCTGGCCATCAGAGGACTTCGTACACTTGACGTCCGTATGCAGAGACATTATGAAACTGCTATGAAAGTAGCAGAATTTCTGGAAAATCACCCGAAGGTAAAACATGTATATTTCACCGGACTGAAATCTCATCCACAATATGAACTTGCCCGTAAGCAGCAAAAAGGTGAATGCGGCCTTATGAGTATTGAGATCGATGGTTCCGCTGAGGATACAGCAAAATTTGTTGACAGCCTGAAGATCTTTGAACGCGGCTGCTCCTGGGGTGGATTTGAAAGTCTCGCTATTGCCTATACCTATAACTGGTCAGAAGAGGAACAGGCTTTCCACAATCTGAACAGAAGCATTGTACGACTGCACTGCGGTCTTGAAGGAGCGGAAAATCTCATCGAAGATCTTTCACAGGCTCTTGATAAAATCTGATTGAGAGGACATAATTATGGGAGAAAATACCAGAGAAAAAAAGACTCCTGGGCTTGGACTTGCACTTCTGCCCCTGGTGTTTATGTTTGTAGTTTTATTTTTAGGACTGATCATTTTTAAAGTGGATATTAAAATCCTTCTTTTGATCTGCGCAGCATTTACTATTCTTCTTTGTCTCTTCCTTGGCTATACCTGGAAGGATGTAGAAAATGAGATTGTAGAAAAACTGGGAAAAGCCTTCCCTGCCATCATGATTCTGATTACTGTAGGTCTCATGATCGGAGCATGGATTGTCAGCGGAACCATTCCGTTCCTGGTATACATCGGATTACAGATCATCAATCCGAAATTTATCATTGTAACCTCTTTCCTGGTTACTGTTATTCTTTCTGTCAGCACCGGAACCTCATGGGGTGCTGCCGGAACAGTTGGAGCCGCACTTATGAGTGTTGCAGCCGGCATGGGTGCTCCGCTTCCTGCTGTAGCAGGTGCTATTGTAGCCGGAGCATATTTCGGGGATAAAATGTCTCCTCTTTCAGACAGTACCAATATGTCTGCTATCGCCAGCGGAACTAATCTGTATAAGCATATCGGACACATGTTTTATACTACGATTCCGGGATTTATCATCAGCTGTATCGTATATGTTATCGCAGGTATTTCCTTTGCAGGAAGCGGCGAGATCTCACAGGTAGACTCCATCATCAGTACACTTGCCAAACTTTTTGATCTGAGTATGCCTATGGGACTTTTGCTTCTGATGCCTCCGGTTATCGTTATTGCAGGCTCTCTTCTTAAAAAACCTACAATCCCTGTTATGATGATTTCTTCTGCAGTTGCAGTAATCATTGCCATGACAGTTCAGGGATTTTCTTTCCAGACTTGTGCTGCAAGTATGGTAGGCGGTTTCAAGATGGAAATGTTTACCAATCCATCCATTGACCTTGCGGGAATCGTACAGGAAGTACCTAATCTTCTTCAAAGAGGTGGTATGTCCTCTATGATGAACACTGCATTAATGGCATTCTGTGCCTTTGGCTTTATTGGAGCCCTGACTGTTTCCGGATGTCTGGATGTAATTCTCAGTCATATCATGAAGCACATCCACGGAACCGGACAGCTTATTACCGTAACAACTCTTCTGGGAATCATCATCATTACTGTTATCGGAGAAGCATCTGTAACCTTCCTGATGATCGGAGGACTGTTCCGCGGAGAGTATATCAAACGAGGACTGGAAACCAAGAATCTTTCCCGTACTCTGGAAGACAGTATCACTGTGGTGGAACCACTTGTGCCATGGTCCCTTGCAGGTGTCTACATGACATCTACTCTGGGTGTACCTACTGCACAGTATGCACCATGGGCATGTCTCTGCTATACAGGTGTGATTTTTGCCATTATCTGGGGATTTACCGGATTTGGTATTGCTAAGATCAAAAAGGGCGGAGATAATTACGACGAATACGTCGAACTGACAGGAAAAGAATTATAAAAGCGAAAACAGCAGATAAATCCTGAAAAAGGGATCTATCTGCTGTTTTTTATTATTTTGAATGATTAATAAGAGAAAAACCATGTTCCAGAATCTCATCAATAGCAGCCAGTGCTGCAGGGGTATTAGATTGTGAAATGGCCTGTGCCAGCTGCAGATGCTGGGGAACGGTTTCCAGCCAAATAGAATCATTTTCCCCGTCTTCATTTTCTCTTTGTATAAAGCGGGTATCACGTACTCCCTGTATCACCTGATGAATCGATTTATTTCTTCCCATTTCATATAATTTTGTATGGAAACTGTAGTCCAAGGTATGACTGTATATATTATGAGAATATTTTTCCATAAGTTCAGAAGCAATAGAAATCAAATTTTCTTTTTCTTCAGGAGTTCCTCTGCTGATAGCATTCAAAACAGCCTGATGATCCAGGATTGTCTGAAGCTCCTGAAGTTCTTCCGTTGTACATTCTGTAAGGCGGAACGTAATAGAACGATTTTCCCCATACGGATCTCTTACAAAAACTCCACTTCCTGTTTTTACATAAATAAGCCCTCTGTCTTCAAGAATGCGCAGAGCTTCTCTTACAGAATTTCTGCTGGTCTGAAGCATGGCTGCCATATCGCGCTCCGACGGCAGTTTATCCTCCGGCTGCAGGTTATTTAATTTTATGTAACTATAGATCGCATCAGAAATCTTCAGATAAAGCGAATCTTTTTCTACTGGTTTTAATAAAATATCCGTTTTTTTCATACTGTCCTCTTTCATCATTGATGATTTTATATGTAAAATTATATGCCGAAACATATAAAATCGTCAAGCGGATATCCTGTACAGGTCTAAAATATACACACAAAAACAGCCATCACCGAAAAGTAATGACTGTTCTGTCTGTGTCATTATATTATCTGCAGATCTCCATTCCGCATGGAAGAGCTTCTCCGGCTGCTTCTCGATCGCCTGTCACAACCTCATACATGCGAAAACCTCCTGAGAAATTTCTGCAGTCATACCCTTCCTGTGCCAGTATCCTGTACGCAATATAGCTTCTCAGCCCACTCTGACAGATAATGTATACCTTTTTATTTTTATCCAGCTCCGAAAGTCTGTCACGAAGTTCATCCACCGGAATATTGATAAATCCCTCTATATGACCTCTGCTATACTCCCATGGTGTCCTTGTATCCAGAAGGATCACACTTCCGTCACGGGGAAGTCCTTCCACATCTTCGATAAAGAACTGCTTCAATCTGCCCTCAGCTATATTTTCTATCATAAATCCGGCCATATTTACAGGATCTTTTGCAGAAGAATAAGGAGGTGCATAAGCCAGCTCCAGTTCCTTAAGCTGAAGTGCTGTGATTCCGGCATACATAGAAGCTGCAAGTACATCGATTCTCTTGTCAACTCCATCATAGCCTACAATCTGTGCTCCAAGAAGTTTATAACTTTCTTTTTCAAAGATCACCTTCATAGTCATAAGCTTTCCGCCCGGATAGTAGGAAGCATGATTTGCAGGTGATAAATAAACTTTATCATAATCAATGCCGGATTTCTGAGCTGTCCGTTCATTGATCCCTGTAGAGGCCACTGTCATATCAAACACTTTTATTACGGAAGATCCCTGAGATCCCGGATAATGGCTGTCTCCTCCACAGATATTATCAGCAGCAATCCGTCCCTGCTTATTTGCCGGACCTGCCAGCGAAATCAAGGCTTTTTCTCCAGTAATATAATGTTTTACCTCTACTGCATCGCCTGCCGCATAAATATTCGGCACGGAAGTCTCCATACGGTCATTGACCACAATACTTCCCTTTATTCCAAGTTCCAGTCCTGCCTCTCTGGCAAGATGAGAATCCGGAGAAACACCAATGGCAAGGATCACCATATCAGCTTCCAACGGCTGCTCATCCTTCAGAAGCACCCGGGTTCCTTTTTCTCCCTTTTCAAATCCTGCCACCGTATGACCAAGCATCAGCTTCACTCCGCGGCTTCTCATTTTTGCATGGACAAAGGCGGCCATATCGGAATCCAGAGAATTCATCAGCTGTTTCGGCCGCTGTACGATTGTCACATCCATCCCCAGCTCTCTGAGGTTTTCTGCCAGTTCCAGACCAATATAGCCTCCTCCTGCCAGAACTACTGATCTGGGATGATTTTTTTCTACAAATTCACGGATCTTAAAAGTATCCTCAACTGTTCTCAATGTAAAGAGATTGTCCGGCTCTGTTCCGGGAAGATCCGGCCATACTGGTTTTGCTCCTGTAGAAATCAAAAGTTTGTCATAGCTTTCTTCAAAAACATCTCCGGTATTCAGATTTTTTACTTCAACAGTCTGTTTCTCCGGGTTGATCCTGGTTACTTCATGTTTTACACGCATTTCAATCTGAAAACGCTTCCAGAAACTTTCCGGTGTCTGCAAAGTCAGTTCTTCCTTATCTGTGATCACTCCTCCAATATAATAAGGCAGTCCACAGTTTGCATAAGAAATATAACCTGATTTTTCAAAAACAATAATCTGTGCCTTTTCATCCAGTCTGCGGATTCTGGCTGCTGCAGTTGCTCCTCCTGCAACACCCCCAATAATGACAACCTTCATTTTATCTTTCCACCTTTCCACGGTAACTGCTAATACCGCCAAGATTTGTAACACTTGCATAACCCATCTGCTGAAGCTGCGCTGCTGCCATTCGGCTTCTCGCTCCACTTAAACAGTACACAAAAAGGGGAACTGCTTTATCTACAAGTCGTTCTACTTTTTTAAGTTCCTGAAGAGGGATATTCCAGCTTCCCGGCACCCTTCCCTCCAGATATTCCTCCGGAGTCCTTACATCAAGAAGAACCGCATCCTTAGTATTTTTATAGATTTCAATTCCTTCATTGAAATCAGAACCTTTAAAAAAATCAAATAATCCCATTTTATTTTCTCTCCTGTTTTATACGAGTGCTATTCCCTCCTGCTCCATATCCTGATCGTATCGTTAACGTTTAATTCCTTGCCATTCCATCTACGCTGAGCACTACGCCTGTAATATAAGACGCCTCATCGGAAGCAAGAAATACAAATGCATTTGCAATATCTTCCGGCTGTCCTAATCTCCTCAGCGGGATCTGTGCGATCATTGGCTCGATCACGTTTTTGGGAACTGCCTTCATCATATCTGTTTCTGTGATTCCCGGTGCTACTGCATTTACACGAATTCCTTTCGGACCAAGTTCTCTTGCCAGAGAAACAGTCAGACCGTTTACTGCAAATTTAGATGCCGGATATGCAATACCACTGGATTGTCCATATATACTTACCATAGAAGAAGTACTTAAAATTACTCCATTCCCTCTGGCAACCATACATTCTGAAGCAGCCCTCGTCGCATTAAATACACCTTTTACATTCAGATCCATGACCCGGTCAAAATCCTCTTCTGTATACTCTACAAAAGGAGTACTTTCTGAAACGCCTGCATTATTGACCAGTATATCCACACATCCATATTTTGATGTTGCTTCCCGAAATTCGTTTCTTACACTTTCCAGACTGCTAAGATCCGGGCTGATTCCTGCAATGATCCTGTCCGGATATTTTTCCTTCAGGCTCTCTACCGCTTTGTCTGCTGATTCCTGAGAACTGGCTGCCAGGATTACTGTTGCTCCCTCTCTCAGAAACGCGTCTGCTGTTGCATAACCGATACCTCTGCTTCCGCCTGTAATAATCGCTACTTTATCTTTTAACCTCATAGGGGATACCTCCTTGTCCTTTATGTCTGTATCATACATGTTCCAGACAGATCTGTCTGTGATAATGTCACTGTTACTTCCATAAGATCCCAGGAGTTTTTTTATAGAAAAGCCTTTTTAAATAACTGACTGGAACAATAATACCATCAATGGCATTGTGAGAACTGACGCCAGAGTTGTCAGTACGCCGATCGCACTGGCATATTCTGAATCATTCCCATAAAGCTGGCTCATCTGTGTCACCGTTGATGCTGCCGGTGTTGTCACTGCAAGAAATACGATCAGCAGGATCTGGCGGCCGTCCGCATGGAAGCCGGCTAATCTGCTGATTTTCAGAATCAAAAGGGAAAACAGCGGTACGGCGATCAGTCTCATACCTGTTACCAGATAAGCTCTCTTATTTGTAAATATTTTTTTCAGATCAGCGCCTGCCATCAACATTCCGGTCACAAACATACTTGCAGGTCCTACCATACCCGATACCGATGCAAAAGTTTCCGTCATCAGTTTCGGAAGACGGATTCTCATAAAAAACAGCGCTACTGAGATCACAACCAAAATAATATTAATATTTGTAAAGATCTTTTTTAAATCAATCCCTTTTTCCCTGCTCAGTTCTTTTTTACAGTGAGTCCAGAAAAAAACAATCTGGATACTCATATATACACATGCATATAAAACCCATTCCTCGCCCAGAATAAAAGTTACCAGCGGAATGATCAGATTTCCGGCATTGGAATAATAAACCGAAGTCCTCTCCACTTCATTCAGTTTCAAAAATCTTCCCACAAGATTTACTGCCGGGAGCGTTACAAACATAAGCAGCAGAGATGCCACAAAAGCGAGAAAAAGCCCGCTGGCTTTTTCAGGTGAATATTCTACCTGAAATGCATTCAGGATTACACAGGGAACGATCAGGTAAAGAACAACTGCAGAAAGAACTCTGCTGTCCTCTGCTTTTAAAATTCCCGTTTTCACGATCAGATATCCCATAAAGATCATAATAAATAATTTTATAATCTGCTGCATCAATAATAAACTGAGTTCCATGTGTTCCTCCTTCTGCTAAGAGCTGTTTTTCAGACCAGTGTTTTCTTTTATTTTATAATAGTTCTATATAAATGTAAAAGATATTTCTGTAATAATACAAAGAAGCCAGAAAAGTAACGGCTATCAAGGGTTACTGCTTATTGTCCTAAACAAATATGGGGCGGTTTCCATAACCGCCCCTACTGAAATATCTATAAAACACCATTCACAGCTTCCTGAGTAAGCTCCCGGATTTTTCCAAATTCACCATTTTTTATCAGAGAATCTTTTACCATCCAGGTTCCTCCGCAGGCAATAACCGAGTCAAAATCCAGATATTCTTTTACATTCTGAAGATTGATCCCACCTGTAGGCATAAACTGGATCATGGAATACGGCGCGGCAAGCGCTTTGATTGCCGGAAGCCCGCCATTCACCTCTGCCGGAAAAAATTTTACAACCTCAAGCCCAAGCTCCAGAGCCTGCTCAATTTCACTTGCTGTTGCTACACCGGGAAAAACCGGAATTCCAATCTCCTGACAGTATTTTACTGTTTTGGGATTCAACCCGGGACTTACAATAAATTTTGCCCCGGCTGACACAGCTTCATCTACCTGTTTTGCGTTCAGCACTGTCCCGGCCCCGACCAGCATATCCGGATATGCCTCCAGCATTTTTTGAATGGCTTCTCCTGCCGCTTCTGTGCGAAATGTAACTTCTGCACAGGGAAGCCCGCCTTCTGTCAGTGCTTTAGCCAGATTTACTGCATCATCTGCATCATCAATCTTTACTACCGGAACGATCTTTAATGATCGGATTTTTTCTTTTATTTCTTCCATTCTCTTATCTGCAGCCATTCTTTGTCCCGTCCCTTTCTTTTTACCAGTGTGCCTTTGTTGCTTCTTCGTTGGCTGTATGATCCCTTCTGCTGAGAAGCAGACAAAGCGCATCTAAAGTAATATGAAGGCTCTGATCGAATAAAGAGCTTAACAGCTGAATAGAACCTCTTGCTTCCCCTGTATCGCCTTTTACCGTTCCCGGAATCTGAAGAATCACTTCTGCAAGCTCTGCAAGAGGAGATTCTGGTTTGCTGGTCACTGCAAGTACTGTGCATCCGGCTTCTTTTGCTTTCTTTGCATCATTAACAACGCCCGCACTTTTTCCTGATCCGGAAACACCGATAAAAACATCACCACTGCTCATGGCAGGTGTAATGGTCTCTCCGACGACAAACACGGTATAGCCAATATGCATCAGGCGCATGGCGAATCCTTTTGCAGAAAATCCGGAACGACCTTCTCCCGCTACGAATACACGCCTGCTTTTGTCCAGCCTGTCCATAACTGCCTGAATTTCCTCTTCCTTTACCTTACCGATCACGTCTTCAATTTCATTCATAATGTCTTTTAATACTTCGATCATACTCTCTGCCTCCTGATCTCTGCCGAAAATGCTCTGGCCGCTTCTTTTATGTCTTCTGCCTTACTGATAGCTCCACCTACAATCACAATATTGATTCCGCACTTTGCCATAAGTCCGATATTGTCCAGGCGCACCCCTCCGGCAACTGCGATCTTTTGGATCCCCTGAAGCTTTTCGCACATAGATTTCACCAGAATCTCCAGTCCTCTGCCCTGATTGTCTGCGGGAAGATGCACACAGAAAACAGCCTCTGGAAATTCTTTTTTTAAAAGTTCCAGTTTCTCATCTGACACTTCCAGAAGGTCTATCATATATTCCTTTCCAAATTCTTCCGCTACTTTCTGGCAGGCCTTCAAAGTAGAAATTGACGAAAAGCCCATCACCGTAGGAATATCCCCTCCTGCCTCATAGGCTTTTCGGAATTCATATTCTCCCTCATCACAGGTTTTAATATCTGCCAGAATACACTGATCCGGAAATCTTTCTTTCAGGTATTTTACACTTCCTTCAAGACCATAGTCTTTAATAAGAGAAGTGCCCACTTCAATAATGTCTGCTGCGCCATCCATCTGACAGATCATTTCCTCAGCTCTTTCCGTGGTAACCCGGTCAATTGCCGCCTGAAGTCTCATTTATCTGGCTCCCTTCATATATGTATCCAGTTCCTCCCTTGTAGGAAGTCCCTCATTATCACTTGCCACTGAAACCTGTATAGAACCAATGGCATTTCCTCTGTCTGCCATTTCCGCCATACTTTTTCCTTCCAGCCATGCACTCAGCACACCTACTGCAAATCCATCTCCTGCTCCTACAGTGTCTACAACCGTTTTTACTTTATAGCCGGGATAAAATGCCCTGCCCTCTTCACAGTCCGCATAGGCTCCCCTGCCTCCGGCTTTTACGATCACTGCCTTTGCACCTTTTTTACGATAAAAGTCCGCAATCTCTTCTGGTTTTTCACTTCCCATCAGTATCTTTCCCTCACCGGTTCCGGGAAGAACAATATCTGCTTTTGCTGCGATATCATTAATGGTTTCAATCATCATCTGAGGGCTTTCCCATAAAGTTGGTCTGAGATTCGGATCAAAGCTTACCATCATGTTATTTTCCCGTGCCCTCTGGATCAGACGATAGGTTGCCTCCCGGCAGCTTTTTGACAGCGCAGGAGGTATTCCTGTGATGTGGAGCACTCTGGCTCCCTCCAGATCCACTTTTTCAACATCCTCCGGCGAAAGGCAGGACGCTGCACTGTTTCTGCGATAATAAAAAACTTCCGGATCCCCCTCCATCACTTTTGCTTTTAACTGATATCCGGTGAAATGTTCCGGATCTCTGGTGATCTGAACATCCAGACCTTCTTCTTTTAATTTATTCTCAATATATGTTCCAAATGGGTCTGTCCCAAGCTTTGTCACATAAGCAACGGAATGTTCAAGTCGTTTTAAGCCAATTGCCACATTCACTTCTGCTCCGGCAAGCATTCTTGTAAATTCTTCCACCTCATGCAGCGGGCCACAGCTTTTTGCCACAAACATCGCCATTGGTTCTCCAAATAAAATTACTTCCGACATAATCTTCCTTTCCGGCAGGATCATGTAGTTTCCCGTATCACCAGTTCCGGAAGTACTACCAGGGAAGCAAGCTCTTTCTTCTTTGACAGTACATCCAAAAGCATCTGTACAGTCAGCTCACTGAGCACTTCTCCTTTATTGTTCACAGTAGTCAGCGGTGGATTACAAATATAGGAATATTCAGAATTGTTGCATCCGATCAGAGCAATCTCCTCAGGAATTTTTATTCCCTGGTTCCGCCATTCATTCATGGCACCTACTGCTGTCAGATCCTCTCCGAATACAACTCCGTCATATCCCTTTTCTTTTAAAATTCCTGCAATCTGTGCTCCGCCTTCCAGACCATAAGGGGTACGGTAAACATCCTTTTCAGGATTTTCATATCCCAGCCTTTTCATTTCTCTGATATAGCCTTCCAGCTTTCTATCAGCCGCATTTGTATACTTATCGATCACATATGCCAGTTTTCTCCGGCCTGTTTTATATAAATGTGCTGTTGCAAGCTCCATACCGTATGCCTCATCCACAAGAACTCCATAGATATTTTCTCTGTCAATCTTTCCATTTGCCATTACAATGGGAATATTACTCAGAAGATTCAGAGTTTCATCATCACAAAGCCTGTTAAAGATCGAGCCTACCAGAATGATCCCGTCTACCTGGCGCTGTGCCAACATTCTCAGATACTTTCTGCAGTCCTCTTCCCCCTCACCGGTATTGCAGACAAGGACCATATACCCCTCTTCAGAAAGTTTCTGTTCCATAATATAGGATGTAAGTGCATAATGTGGCACCCTGACATCCACTACCACGATCGCCACTGTCTTCATAGAGCCGGTGGCCAGCCCTCTGGCAATCCCACTGGGCTGATATTCATTCCGATCCAGTACATCCTGAATTTTTTTTCTTGTTTTTTCACTGACATATCCTTTTTTATTGATTACTCTGGATACGGTTGTGATCGATACACCTGCTTCTTTGGCAATGTCATATATATTCATAGCTGTCTCCTGCCTTCTCTTTCTTACAATATAAATATCATACCTAATATATTGTTTTTTTTCAAGATTTCAGGTACATTGCCATAAAGCAGGACTGTTTCTTTACTGATCTGTTCTTACTTTTACTACGATTTTTTTCACCTGGCACGGAGCTTTTCCGATACACCTGGGCTGATGTCCGTCATCTGGAGATACAACCGCAAAATCGCCTTTTTTTAAATGGAGACGACCACTTACCTCTGGAAATTTATAAAATTCCAGATCTCTTTCTTCATCATAACCGGTGTCTTTTTCCAGTTCCTCCAGAGGGATAAATCCAAAATACTCTTCCCCTTCTGCCATAAACTGAATATCAAAATATTTTTTATGGGATTCAAATCTACATTCACTTTCCGGCTTTGTCACATATTCCTGCACTTCTGCAAAAATATCATCTCCTTCAATTTCAATCTTTCCCTCTGAAAGTACCGAAAAATCTGTGTTTCTCAAAAAATCAAATGCCTTTTTGAATCTTGCTCCCAGATAATCATATTTCTCTGCATTTTTAATAGTAGTCGTTAACATTCCTCTTCCCTTTCTCTGATTCCTGCAGCCTCAAGGATTTCTTCATATAATGCCTCTGCCGCCTCCTCGTTATAGGCATACATCAGCAGCACATCCAGAATATACGGAGAACAGTGAATACCTGTCATCTTTTTTGCAAAAGCCATCGCAGCCATTTCACTCAGACAGAGAATTCTTGATCTGTTAGAAAACGGCCTTTTCCAAAGCTGAATTTTTTCTGTCTGCGTAAAGATTTCTTTTCGTTTGCGGTATTCTATGCCATGGAACAGTTCGTGTGCAAGCAGTACCTCCGTCAGGTCAATTCCTTCCAAAAGAGAAGTAAGATGTTCTTTCTTTATCAGTTTTTCCGCCTTTTCCACACAGTCAGTAAAAACCGTGATCTCTTTTGGCTCTACATACTGGGCAAAAATAACATGACCTCCGCCGGCAGGTGTTTTTGGCATTTTTACAGTAAATCCCATGTCCTCTGCCAGTGCTTTGATTCCTGTGTCCGGATATTCCTTCAGAAGCTCTTCTGCTTCCTGTTCTCCGCAGGCATTTGCCTTTCTGATATATACTTTTTTCTGTTCCTCTGTAAATTTCCGCTCCAACGGTTCATGGTAAAACGCATAACCGCCCCACTCCATAGCGTCTAATTTTATGAGTTCTTCCATCATTTCTGAAATCACATACTTCATTATATCTGACTCTTCGCTCCTACTACGATAATCTCAGTGTTTGGATCCAGACTCTGCATTTCTACATCCATAAGCATCAGTACCTGTTCCAGTTCATCTGAACCATTAAAATCCATAACTCTTGCTCCGGCACAGATATAATAATCCGGTCGTAAGATCGCATCTGCCTTATACACTGCAAGCTCTTCCCATAATTTTGAAACAGCGCTTCTGTACGAAGCAGCCTTTGTACTTACAGTAGTACCATCTGTCCTCTGTACTTTGATAAATCCCTTTTTATCCAGAATACGAACCAGTTTCCTGTCTTTTTCTTCTGCCTGATATACATAGAAATTCGGAATCTGACATACCAGTTCAATTTCATTTTCTTTTTTACGCATATCCGCAGCTGCAATAGATCTGGCTTCTTTCTCTGTACATTCTGTCATCAGGTCTGCCGTTTTGACTTCTGTTGATCCAAGTGCGATGGCAGTCAGCTTAGAGGTCTGTGCATCTATCTCAATATGAACTTCTACTGTCTCCGGAGATGCACCGCTTTCCACTGCTTTATTAACAGCCTCTGCCTTAATGCTGCGAATATCCTCTGCCGTAGGATTTGGCACAACTCTTTCCACTACATCCCTGACCATGGCAAGGGCTACTCCAATTGAAGAAATAACTTCTGCATTCTCCGGTACACTGTAATTAATGTTCATCTTTTTTGCGCAGAATCCAATCAGGGAGGTGGCGCCTCCGCCTACTCCTACCAGAGAAATCTGGTCATGCTCCAGCTTATATTTATCCGCCAGCTCCAGGATAACCGGACTTATTTTCTCATACGCTCTGGTAAGAATCTGCGTTGCCACTTCTTCCACTGTAACACCAAGATAGTCTGCAACAGGTTTCATGGCTTTTCGTGCTGCGTTTGCATTTCCATAGGAAAAATGTTCCGGCTTTACCAGCCCCAGTACATTAGCTGCACAGGAGTTTGTGATCGTGATCCTTTTTCCACTCTTTAATTTAATTGCAACATAATCGGAAGGATCTCCTTCTTTCGGAGAAAACAGTTCAAGCTGCGGATCTACAATTTCTTCCTCCGGGGTAAAAACAGCGTAATCCAGTCCTGCGATATGTGCGGATCGAGGTCCCACATCCGCCACTCCGTTTTTATTCAGACGGATCATACTGCCGCCTGCCACACCCAAAACTCTTACATCAAGAGAGGTGATATAGGTTCGGTGTCCTCCTACTACCGAATAGTCAATCGCCGGACGTCCGTTCTTGATAACACCAATATTCGTAGTAGTTCCTCCGACCTCAAAATAAACTCCATTCGATGCGCGAAGATACATGAGAGATCCCATAACAGAAGCTGCCGGACCGGAAAGCATGGTTAAAACCGGACGTTTTTTCATCTCATTGATCTCCATAACACCGCCGTCTCCACGCATGATCATCAGTGGAACCTTAACTCCTGCTCCTCTTACAGACTGTTCTGTCTGATTGGCTGTATTCAGCATTTTAGGAAGGATACTTGCATTGATGGCCGCTGTTCTGGTACGTCTGGTAAGACCATAAAGCTTGGTAATGTCTGATGCAATACTGGTCTCCATACCCATCTCGCCTTTTGTCACGTCATAAATCTGCTGTTCTGCACTCATATCGTCTACACCAAAGGCTTCTGATGCAACAAATACCTGTGCTCCCTCAGCTTTCAGTTTTTCTGCCGCCTTCCTGATCGAATCATGATTCAGATTGTTCTCTTTGATAAACTCGTTGCATATCTCAATCTTTCTTCCGGATCCCAGATCAATGTCCTTAAGCTTTGTCTGTGCTTTTGCCAGGATACCTTCCAGACCTCCCTGAGAGCTTCCGATCACTCCAACCTTTGCAACATCACCTTCAATCAGGGCATTGGTAGCCTGTGTGGTACTGTGAGCTACAAACACAACATCTTCCGGATCAATATTGTTTTCTTTCAGGCAGTTCTCAAATGCCTGCACAACTCCGGCTGCCACTCCTGATTTATCATCATGTGTCGTTTTTACAGAGGATTTTCCAATGATCTTCTGTGTGGCATTGTCGATCGCTACCGCCTTTGTATGAGTTCCTCCTACGTCGATTCCCATTCTTACTTTTCTATCACTCATTTGTCTTCGCCTCCATCCGTCTCACACCAGTTAACCAAACATTACATAAACCATAATCTGAAGGATGATGCAGATGATCCATCCAACTACTGTACTCAGTTTCAAATATTCTTTTGTAGATACTTTTGTATAATTTACACCCCATATGATCCAGGACTGTGTGATACAGCAGGACACGTTCATAACCGTACTTGGTATAATGATAAGTGGTGCAAGGTATGCTGTAGAAAATCCGATTCCTTTTAAGATACCAAGAGTTGCAGCTCCGCATCCAAATAAAGTAAATGGACCACGGAACATTCCAAGCGGTGCAAGTACGGCAAATACAATGCTGATCACCAGTGTATTGTTTGGAATGATTCCTCCCAGCAGTGCATTAAAATACGGAACACAAAGCTCTGCCGCTTTATTAAACATCGGAAGCATTAAAAGGAATCCTACCAGCGGAGCAGTATCTACTACACCATCAAAGAAATCTTTGTTGACCATCCGACAGGTCTGACTCCAGTTTTTAATTTTTCCACAGGTAAATAATGCATAAAAACTACCGATGATAAACCCAAGGATGATCGGTACCTTAAACACGATCAGAAGCAGTACCGGTATGATCGGGGCAATAAGAGCGATTCCCGGTGCATTGTCTCCACGACGTTTTTTTGCTGATGCCGGCGCTGTAGCCGCCCAGCTGTGAACCTTCTTTTCTCTGCTTAAAACAGCTACCATAATGATCACTACCGCTACTTGGATAAGCAGTGCATAAATGCCCCAGGATACATGCTGTTCATATGGATACAGAGTCTTTCCGTCTTCTCCAAGGAAGAAAGCAGAATACTGTCCGTAAAGGACCGGATTTACAAACATTCCGGCACCTACACTAAGCATAAAAGCACAGGTTGCAAGCACTTTCGGAATTCCAAGTGACATAAAGATCGGAAGTACAATCACTCCGATGGCTACTACTGCTCCTGCTCCAAAAATAGAGGAGAAACATGCCGTTGTTACAATACAAAGTAAAATACAGGTGATAGCTGGTTTATCTCCGCCAAGTTCTGTCGTGGTACGGATCAATGTTGATGCGATTCCTGTTTTCATAAGAACACGGCCAAACCATGCACCAAATACAACATTTACAAGTACAGATCCCCATCCTTCCGGACCGCTCTGAAATACTTTCTGCAAAGCTTCTGTCCATGTAATACTGATTGCCTCTTTATTGGCTGCTATAAAATCAGGATTTGTAACAAGCATGTTGCCAACCATAGGCAAAACCGTCCAGATGATACCCATTACAAAAATTCCAAGCATCAGGTTTCCGCCACGTACTGCGTATACCACAAGCCCAAAGAACGAAACCAATAATAATATTCCTATTACATACTCCATAATAGCCCTCCTTATCCTCTTTCCTTGTCTTTTCATGTTTGATGTAATTTTCCAGAAACGTTCCATTTTCTGCAAGCGCTTTCATATTTTCGATTATACTTTTTAGCCAATAAAAGTCAATGCTTTTCTCAAATTTATATATATTTCGACGTATTATACAATTTTATATTGTTATTTTTGTGTAAAATTCAAAGTTGAATTCTGTTTTTTCAGCACTGTGTATGAAAGCGCTAACATATTTTTGAGCAAAATGCTCCCTTCCAGACAGCAGGATTTTTGTCGTTCACCTGATGGCTGAAAGAGAGCAAAATAATTTTCAGAGGACTAAGTATTTCTCAAAACTGTATTTAACTCTTCAGCACCCTGTAATTCTCTTTTTTATCATACTCTTTATGGATTCCGTCATCTTCATATAAAGTATAACTGCTTTCCTCATATCCGATCAGCTGCAGATGCTCTGTATCAATCTCTTTTACACATTCTGCTGCTTCTGCGATCGGAATGCATTTTCCACTGCGGACAAAAAGCGGTACTTCGTTCAGAGCCACCTCCACATAATGGACTCCTTTTTCAAGAATTTCTTCTGAAATAGTTCCATCCGGCAGAAATTTAACAAATTTCATCTCTTCCGGCAGGTAAACATAACGTCCCCTTGCATTCTGTTCATAAACCGGCGCGATCATAATCTCATTCCCAAGTATCAGCTGATCTTCCACACGAACTGCCATTTTATCATCCGGATAGACAAATCCCATTGGCCTGAAGTACATATCATCATTCAGCGCCGCTTTCATATATTCGCTGTACAGATAAGGAATAAGACGATACCTCACTCCGATCACATGACGGAAATCTTCTATGTTTTCAAACTGATAGCACTCCTGTTCTCTTGTTCCCGCAGCTGCATGATCGCGCATCAATGGGGTAAAGACGCCAAGCGCCAGGAAACGGAGCAGAAGATCTCTGGTGGTATCCGCTCCAAATCCTCCAAGATCCGCGCCTGTATACAGAAATCCACACATATTGAGAGACGGCAGCATTTTCAGATTAAGGAGAATATGTGACCACCAGGATTTGTTGTCTCCTGTCCAGATCCCGCCATAGCGGTGCATTCCAATATAGGAGGATCTGGAAAACATCAGAAAACGTCTGTCCGGATCAATTCGTTCAAATGCCTCTCCAGCTGCTCTTGTCATATTAAATCCAAAAAGATTATGTACCCTGTCATGACGGATCTTTCTGCCGTCCACATTATGATAAAACCTTCTGTAATCCTCCGGATTATTTGCAAGATCTTTCATTTTTGCCTGCATGGTCCATGCATGGACTCTGCCCTCGGTATCTTCTGCAAATTCTGCCGCAAGATTCTTTGCCTCCGCCAGTCCTTCTGCAGAATAAAAGATTGCAGGCTCGTTCATGTCATTCCAAAAGCCTTCGATTCCCTGATCTGTAAGGAAACGATATTTGTTGCCAAACCATTTCCTGGCATCTTTGTTCAATACATCCGGAAAATGTGTATCACCGGGCCATACTGCCGCCACAAAATCACTTCCGTCTTCCCTTTTGCAGAAGTAGTCGTTTTTGACGCCTTCTTCATAAACTTCATATCCAGGTTCTACCTTGACTCCGGCATCAATAATGGGGATCATACGGATTTCCTGATCCTTCATTTCCTGAACAAAGCCCTGAAAATCCGGGAAATTTTTTTCATTTACTGTAAAATCCTTGAAATCCTGCATATAATCAATATCCATATAGATCATATCGATAGGAATATGATTCTCACGGTATCCTTTTGCAACTTTGCGGAAATCTTCTTTTGTCGTGTATCCCCAACGGCTCTGTCCAAAGCCAAAAGCAAACTTTGGCGGGATATAGCTGTGTCCGATCACATGGCGAAACTGTTTCACAATGTCGTGTGCAGTTTCTCCCTCAATTACATAAATATCCAGATCTGCATTTTCACAGAAAATTTTCATTGTATCCATTCTGGTATAGCCGATATCAAACGTCAGCTTTCCCGGATAATCAAAAAACAGTCCAAACGTTGTTTTTCCGCTTACAATAATGAAATTGTGCGCCCCATACAGGGATCGTTTGTCTTCTGTATGCTCCGGATCATCTGTACAGTTGCTGATATAACAGTAGCCTCTCTTGTTGATTCCACGGTTGGATTCTCCAAGACCATAAACAATATCCTCTTCATCCATGATATAGGTAAAAGCAAATCCATTTTCCAGACTGATTTTACCATAAGGGAAACCGCCCTCTGCCGTCCCGATTTTTTCCGTCAGTGCCTCTGTATCAAAAGGTGTACCATACCTGTACTTTCTGATCATTTCACAATATTCCTTTCATTCTTTATATAATACAAATGCTTCATAAGGTCTCAAAACAAAATTTCTGTCAAATACAGTTCTTCCCAGATTCGTAATCAGACACTGCGCTCCTGCAAATTCTTCCGGAATATCCATTTCTGCATTCTGATCACTGAAATTGCAGACTGTCAGAAGTTTTTTTTGATCCAGTTTTCTTGTATAAGCAAAAATCTTATCGTCATCACGACAAAGAGCCTCAAAATCTCCATAAACAATGATATCTTTTTCTTTACGAAGGCGGATCAGTTTCTGATAATAATGAAAAACTGAATCCGGATCACCCAGCTGCTGCACCGCATTGATTTCCTTATAGTTGGGATTTATTCTGATCCATGGTTCCCCACTTGTAAAGCCGCCCTGCGCAGAATCATCCCACTGCATAGGCGTCCTTGCATTGTCACGGCTTCTGAGCATCAGGCATTTCATCATATATTCAGGTGTCATAATCCCTGCTTCTGTCAGCTCTGTAAAGAAATTTATGCTTTCAATGTCACGATAATCTTCCAGTTTATCAAAGTACGCATTGGTCATTCCAAGCTCTTCTCCCTGATATACATACGGAGTTCCCTGCATCATGTGCAGACAGGTTGCCAGCATTTTTGCAGATGTTTCTCTGTAGGCAGGGTTATCATTTCCAAATCTGCTGACACTTCTTGGCTGGTCATGATTTCCCAGAAACAGGCTGTTCCATGCCTTTCCCTGCAGTTCTTCCTGCCATTTGATCATGGTCTTTTTAAAATCCCTGAAGTTAAATTTTGCCGTTGTCCACTTTCCATGATCACCGCAGGCATCTTCTACATGCTCAAACTGAAATACCATGTTTAACTCATTCCGATCTTCTCCGGCATACTTCTGAGCTTCTTCAATGGTAACACCGGAAGTCTCACCAACCGTCATTATATCATACCTGGAAAGCACTTCTTTATTCATTTCCTGCAGAAATTCGTGGATTCTTGGGCCATGCACACAATATGGATTAAAATCCCCATAAAGCCCGTTCTTAACCTCTCCATCCGGAAATGCCTGATTTTTTGAGATCATACTGATAACATCCATTCGGAAGCCATCAATCCCTTTTTCACACCAGAAAGTCATCATATCATAAACTTCCCGGCGCACCTTTTCATTTTCCCAGTTAAGATCCGGCTGCTTCTTTGAAAACAGATGCAGATAATACATCTGCGTCTTCTCATCATATTCCCATGCAGAACCGCCGAATACTCCGCCCCAGTTATTTGGTTCTTTTCCGTTGACCGGGTCTTTCCAGATATAATAGTCACGGTACGGATTATCCTTGGATTTACGGCTTTCTATAAACCAGTTATGTTCGTCAGACGTATGATTGACTACCAGATCCATCAAAACTTTAATGTCCCTTTTATGTGCCTCTGAAAGCATTTCTTCATAATCTTCCATAGTTCCGTAGTCTTCATATATCCTGCGGTAATCCGAAATGTCATATCCGTTATCGTCCTGAGGAGACTCAAGCATTGGCGAGATCCACAGCACATTTACGCCAAGTTCTTTCAGATAATCAAGCTTTTCTATAATTCCTTTAATGTCTCCAATGCCGTCTCCGTTGCTGTCTTTAAAGCTTTTTGGGTAGATCTGATAGACTACGCTTTCTTTCCACCATTTTTTCTCCATGTTGAGCCTCCTGTTATTTCTATATTTATTTTACTTCACTGCACCAGCGACAACACCATTCATGATCCATTTCTGACAGAAAATATAAATATCTGTCCTGTTTCCTTCTGGTAGTTTTACTATAAATCAGATTTCCCTGTAAAATCAATAGGTTTCTCGAGAAACTAATATTTTATCCAAACTTTATTCAATGATTTTATGCATATTGAACAAAAGAAAAACTCTGTCATTCTCTGACAGAGTCTCTCTTAACCAGATACACCGGACTTTTTACGTTCATTTCTTCCAATGTATCTCCATGTATTAATTTCATAAGTCTTTTTAAAGCAATATGTGCCTTTTGCGAAACATCCTGATGAACAGTGGTCAGTTTGGGACGTACCAGGCTGGCATAAATGCTGTCGTCAAATCCGGTAACCGATATCTGATCAGGAATGCTGATCTTATGATCTACAAAAAAATTAATTGCCTCTATTGCGGAAAAATCAGAAGAAAACGCAAGTGCTTTTGCTTCCAGAAAACGAGGGAGTAATTCTTCATATTCATGAAGTCTTTGCATTCTTTTACTGGACACCACCATCAGACGGGACTTACTGCAAAAGCGTCCGTTTTTTTCCATTGCCTGTTTAAAACCCATCCATCGATAATAGTCACTGTCCTTGCCTGTTTCTGAAATAAACAGCGCTTTATGATATCCACAGCTGTCCAGATATTCTCCAATCTGATATCCACCTGAATAATCATCTACGCCTACATTCTGAAAATCATAAGCCCCCTTGGGATATGTATCGATCAGGATCATCTTTTTATTCAGCTTTCGGGACAGCTGTCTGTAACGGTCTTCATCATAGCCAAGAACGATCAGCCCTTCCACATTCCATCTGGACGCAATATCAACTACATTCTGAATATCTTCCCCGCCTATGAGCATAACATAATAACCCTTTTCTTCCGCTTCCATCTGAAGGGTTCCTATCAGCTCTCCAACAAAAGGATCCTGTAATGCCTGCATCCCATGGGCACGTTCAAATCCCAGAACAGCGCCAATGATCTTTGAGCCATGGCCTGACAGCATCACTGACCCCATATGCGGCACATAATTCTGTTCTTTCAGTATTGCTGTGATTTTATCTATCGTTGCCTGAGAAACCCGTTTTGTATTTCCGTTGATAACATTGGATACTGTTGTCCTGCTTACACCTGCCATATCCGCAATATCCTGAAGACGGATCATCTGTTCACTCTCCTCTTTTTTACAAGCTAATCTGTTTTGTTATCATGATATGTTTTTCTGTATTTTCTGTCAATCCAATTTTGCTTGTTCCTGTATGCTTCAAATTAGTTTATAACTTTTACCCATGATATTTTCCTCCAAAATTAGAAAAGCACCTCTTAGATCAACTCTAAGAAGTGCTCTTGTTTCGATTTTATATTTAATTTTAGTACAGCTTTGCTCCTGCCGGGATTCTGTCATCTACCATCAGCAGGTTCAGGCCTTCATGACCGTCCTCCTCATGTACTGCAGAAATCAGCATACCACAGGAATCAATTCCCATCATCGGTCTTGGCGGTAAGTTTGTGATCGCGATACAGGTCTTTCCAACCAGTTCTTCCGGCTCATAATACTCATGAATTCCGCTTAAGATCACACGATCTTCCCCGCTTCCGTCATCTAATACAAACTTCAGAAGCTTCTTAGACTTCGGAACTGCTTCGCATGCTTTTACCTTAACTGCTCTGAAATCAGACTTACTGAAAGTTTCAAAATCAACAAACTCCTCAAACAGAGGCTCCACCTTCACCTTGGAAAAATCAATTTTTTCCGCTGGTTTTTCTTCGGTTTTTGCATCAGCCTTGGACGCTTTTTTGTTCTCTGCACCGCCAAGAGTCTTCATTGTCGGGAACAGAAGAACGTCTCTGATCGCCTGGCTGTCAGTCAGAAGCATACACATACGGTCGATACCAAAGCCGATACCACCTGTAGGCGGCATACCAAGCTCAAGTGCATGCATAAAGTCTTCGTCTGTTGTATTTGCTTCTTCATCACCCTGTGCCAGAAGCTCTTCCTGCGCTTTGAATCGCTCACGCTGGTCGATCGGGTCGTTCAGCTCGGAATAAGCGTTTGCCATTTCCCAGCCGTTCATAAAGAACTCAAAACGCTCTACATAATCCGGGTTGTCCGGTTTCTTCTTGGTAAGAGGAGAAATCTCAACCGGATGATCCATAACAAAAGTAGGCTGAATCAGGTGATCTTCAACAAATTCCTCAAAGAAAAGGTTCAGGATATCACCTTTTTTATGGCGTTCCTCATATGCAACATGATGCTCATCTGCAGCTGCTCTTGCCTCTTCCAGAGTATGAATCTCATTGAAATCCACACCGGAATATTTCTTAACTGCATCAAGCATAGTAATCCGTTCAAAAGGCTTGCCCAGATCCATCTCAATACCGTTGTATACGATCTTTGTTGTTCCAAGAACAGTCTGAGCTACATAACGATAAAGATTTTCTGTCAGATCCATCATGCCGTGATAATCTGTGTATGCCTGGTAAAGTTCCATCAATGTAAACTCCGGATTATGACGGGTATCAAGACCCTCATTACGGAATACACGACCAATTTCATATACTTTTTCAAGTCCGCCTACGATCAGACGCTTCAGATAAAGTTCCAGAGAAATACGAAGCTTCAAATCCTCATCAAGAGCGTTGAAATGTGTTTCAAACGGTCTTGCTGCAGCGCCGCCTGCATTGGAAACCAGCATAGGAGTTTCTACCTCCATAAAGCCTTCTCCTGCCAGATAGGTACGGATCGCACTAAGAATTTTAGAACGTTTGATAAATGTATCCTTTACTTCCGGATTCATAATAAGGTCTACATATCTCTGACGATAGCGGAGATCTGTGTTTGTCAGACCATGGAATTTTTCCGGAAGAATCTGGAGGCTCTTGGACAGCAGAGTCACTTCTGAAGCGTGAATGGAGATTTCCCCTGTTTTTGTGCGGAAAACTTCTCCTCTGATGCCGATCACATCACCTACGTCAAGTTTTTTGAAATCCTTATAAGCTTCCTCTCCCAGACTGTCTCTTGCCACATAGGACTGGATACTTCCTTCCAGATCCTGCACATGACAAAAAGAAGCTTTACCCATTACACGTTTGGACATCATTCGGCCAGCTATTGTAACTGTCTGATTTTCAAGCTCTTCAAAATGATCTTTAATTTCCTGGCTATGATGTGTCACATCATATTTTACGATTTTGAACGGGTCTTTTCCGTTTGCCTGCAGATCTGCCAGCTTTTCCCGGCGGACCTTCAGCAACTGGTTCAGATCCTGCTCCTGCTGCTTCTTCTGTTCTGCCACTTCCGTGCCTCCTTGTTTTTATAAATATTCTGTATTTACTTCCTTCGTGCTTTCTTTTCTTCCTCTCATCTCCAAAATCTCCCTGCTTCGCAGGGGTCGTCCTTACGGACTTCTTATTTCGTCGATGTACGCTCGGGTAAAAGAAAATACTCACTTCGTTCGTGCTTTCTTTTCTTCCTCGCTACACATTTCTCTGGATTTCAAGCACTTTGTATTTCATGATTCCAGTTGGCATCTCAACTTCTACTTCATCACCTGTATGTGCACCGATCAGCGCTTTTCCTACAGGAGATTCATTGGAAATCTTGCCTTCCAGACTGTTTGCTTCTGTGGAACCTACAATCTTCAGTTCCATTTCTTCTTCAAATTCATAATCATAGACCTTGACCTTGCAGCCAACGTTGATTCGATCCAGATCTACTTCATCTTCTACAACCACTTCTGCGTTTTTGAGGATTTTTTCAATCTCTTCAATACGTGCCTCGATATCTCTCTGCTCATCCTTCGCTGCATCGTATTCAGCATTCTCAGAAAGATCACCCTGCTCTCTGGCTTCTTTGATCTTTTCTGCTACTTCTTTTCTTTTTACTACCTTTAAATCATGCAGCTCTTCCTCTAATTTTTTAAGTCCTGCATAGGTTAGTAAGTTTTTCTTTTCTTCCATATTACCTTACTCCCTTTCATATCTATAGTGCTATTGGACCTTACTCCCAGATACATTTTACCGCCTGAAAGGCAGTATTATTCTAGGATATTCACAATTTTAGTATTATACCCAAATCTGCCTTTATTGTCAAGCATAAAACCCGGGAGTTTAACGTTCAGAAGGATAACTGTGTTTTTCTTTTGTCAGCTCCTTGCATCCACCAAAAATCTGTGCTATACTAGCTCACGTTAAAAGCCCGCAAAAACAAGGTCTTACAGGGCTTTCGCCGATTCCCGGCGTAAAATGAATCGTGTGTTCGTGACCTTCCACACGTAAAACAAAACTAAAGGAGAGAAAACAGAATATGAAAGACAAAAATGTATCTTACCTGACCCAGGCTGCCATGATCGCAGCCATCTATGTGGTGCTCACAGCACTGTTTGCCCCTATCAGCTTCGGAGAAATTCAGATCCGTATTGCAGAAATGCTGACGATCCTTCCAATCTTTACTCCGGCAGCCATCCCCGGACTGTTTGTGGGATGTCTGATTGGCAACATCCTCGGAGGAGCCGTTCTGCCGGATATCATCTGCGGAAGTCTCGCAACTCTAATCGGTGCTGTTGGAACTTATGCCATGAGAAATCAT
Source organism: Blautia sp. (assembly GCA_026169535.1). GTDB lineage: Bacteria > Bacillota > Clostridia > Lachnospirales > Lachnospiraceae > Blautia_A. The sequence goes on along the minus strand of JAPFCU010000076.1, from coordinate 51,480 downwards.
TTCCAGAAGCTGGCGGTACTGCCTCCTATCCTGGCAAACACTCTGGTAGTTCCTTTTGTTCTCCGATTTGCCTACGGAGTTCTTCTCCCTATCCCGTTTTTAATGGCAACTGTAGGAATTGGAGAAATTATTTCCTGCGGAGTTCTTGGAAGTATTTTAGCCGTTGTCCTGAAAAAATACAATCGCAGGATCTTCCTTACATCAGGTATCTAAAATATTTAAAAACAGCCATCGGCAATAACCGACGGCTGTTTTTTTAATCTTTCAGATGATCAAGCAGCACTTCCAGCTCCCGATAATCCGCAATTAAATTTGATTCTCTGCGAAGAGCTGCGCTGTGGCGCATACCTGCCGTATACCAGGCTACATGCTTACGCATTTCCCGTATTCCGGTAAACTCACCTTTCTTTTCGATCTGCATACGGGCATGTCGCAAGATCATCTCCCTGATTTCTTCTGCAGAAGGCCGCTGAAGCTTTTCTCCTGTCTGAAAATAATGATTCAATTCACGAAAAATCCAAGGATTTCCTCTTACTGCACGACCGATCATTACCCCATCACATCCGGTTTCTTTCAAAAGAGCTTCTGCTTTTTCCGGAGAATCCACATCCCCGTTTCCAATCACCGGTATCCGGACAGCTTCTTTTACTTTTCGTATGGTATCCCAATCTGCCTGACCGGAATAATATTGCTGTCGGGTTCTTCCGTGAACAGCAATCGCTGCCGCACCGGAATCTTCCATGATCTTTGCAATTTCCACCGGATCTACAGGATATCCTTCAAATCCAATACGCATCTTTGCCGTCACCGGCTTTTGCACTGCACCTGATACTGCCTTTATAATTTTTCCGATTAACTTCGGATCCTTCAAAAGAGCTGATCCTTCTCCATTATTGACTACCTTAGGCACCGGGCATCCCATATTGATATCCAGGATCTCAAAAGGTCTGTCCTCTATACTTTTGGCAACCTCTGCCATCAGCTCCGGTTCACTGCCAAACAGCTGAAGAGACACCGGATGCTCTGAGGGATCGATTTCCATCAGCGCTTCTGTGTTTTTGTTATGGAAAGAAATTGCTTTCGCACTGACCATTTCTGTACAGATCAGACCTGCCCCCTGTTCTTTACAGAGTTTACGAAAAGGCAGATCTGTCACCCCTGCCATTGGAGCCAGCACAAATGGATTATCTATTTCTACACCGCCGATTTTCCACCGCATTTCCATAAATCAGACTCCGTTATCCACAGAATCCCCGAAAAGCTTTCCGCTGTCTGTGGATTTCTCTTCTAAACCATTTTCTTCCGGTGTTTCTCCCAGAAAGAAAACACGATAATACATTTCCAGAGATTCCAGAAGCTCCCTTTTCTCTTCCTGAATCTTCTTGATCTTCAAAACACTTCCAATCTCATCATACATGGCATCTGCATCCAGTGCTTCTGTTTTAAACTGAAGATTTCCATCATCATCAAATTCCAATGTCAGGATTCCACCAATCTCTTCTGTATAAAGAACACACATAATCTGAAGTTCTTGCTTTACTGCCTCGGGAAGAGAGTTAAAATCCTGATTAAAATAATATTTTTGCTCATAGGCACTTGCGCCGCAGAGCACGATCTTATCCTGATACATAATTAAACATGCCTCCTTTATCTGTCAAAACATCTATAAATAATACAGATTTCCAGGCAGTCGGCCTCACAACAGACTTATACATAAGAATACAATCCTCTTACTGAAACCTCTCCTGCCCTGACTGTTCTTATTCTGTCTTCTCTATCCTTCACCAAAAGTTCACCCTGCTCATTGATTCCCATAGCAGTCCCCTCCCATGGCTCTTTCTGATCAAGAATTCGCACCTGCTGATCTCTGTTGGCCAAAAGGCGGTTATATTCATTAAGCATTTCAGAGAGATCACAGGTTTGTATAAACTTTTCATAATTTTCTTCAAACGCTTCCATTACAAGGCTGATCAGATCAGTGCGTTCATAATGTTTTCCCGTTTCCAGATAAAGAGAAGTCGCTTTATCCTGAAGTTCCGGAGCTATGTACTCCTGATCCACATTGATTCCCGTACCAATGATCACATCCCGTATTTTCATTCCATCCAGACGCATTTCTGTCAGGATCCCACAGATCTTTTTGCGGGAAACCACCACGTCATTTGGCCATTTGATAGAAACATCAACTCCCAGTTTTTCTATCGCCTGCGCCACACTTACTCCCATAACCAGAGTCAGCATAGAAGCATTCTGTGGTTCAAAATCCGGTCTTAACAGCAGTGACATCATAACAGAACTTCCAGCTCCAGCCTGCCAGCTTCTTCCCAGACGACCTTTTCCTGCTAACTGAAATTCTGTCACAGCCAAAGTACCATGCGGTGCCCCGTTCTGTGACAGTCTTTTGATCCATTCATTTGTAGAATCTGTTTCTTTTGCAAAATGGACGGTGTTGCCCGCCCATTTTGTTCTGATCTTTTTTAAAATTGTTTTCTGATCGTACATTATCTGTTCTCCGGCTCTCCCAGAGTAGCCACCATCACAGCTTTGATGGTGTGCATACGGTTTTCTGCTTCATCAAACACATGAGACTGAGCAGACTCAAAAACCTCGTCTGTCACTTCCATATCTGTCAGATGGAATCTTTCTCCCATTTCCTTGCCGATCTTTGTTTTCAGATCATGGAATGCCGGAAGGCAGTGAAGGAAAATAGCCTTTTCACCTGCGTTCTCCATAACATCCTTTGTTACCTTATAAGGTGTCAGCTCACGGATACGTTCTTCCCACACTTCATCCGGCTCTCCCATGGATACCCATACATCTGTATAGATCACATCAGCGCCTTTTGTTCCTTTTTCCACATCCTCAGTAAGTGTAATGCTTCCGCCGGACTGTGCCGCATAGCCTTTGCAAAGCTCCACAAGTTCCTCATTAGGAAAATATTTCTCCGTAGTACATGCCACAAAATGCATACCCAGTTTCGCGCAGGCGATCATCAGAGAATTTCCCATATTATAACGAGCATCGCCCATATATACCAGTCGGATACCTTCCAGATGTCCGAAATGTTCACGGATAGTCAGCATATCTGCAAGCATCTGGGTCGGATGATATTCATTGGTAAGACCATTCCATACAGGAACTCCTGCATATTTTGCCAGATCTTCCACGATCTCCTGCCCAAATCCTCTGTATTCGATCCCGTCATACATTCTTCCAAGAACTCTTGCCGTATCGGCAATACTTTCTTTTTTACCGATCTGAGATCCCGAAGGATCCAGATAGGTACTTCCCATTCCAAGATCATGAGCCGCAACCTCAAAAGCACAGCGGGTTCTGGTACTTGTTTTCTCAAAGATCAAAGCGATATTTTTTCCCTTATAATATTCGTGAAGTTCCCCAGCCTTTTTCTTTGCCTTAAGATCTGCAGCAAGATCGATAAGATATGTGATCTCATCCGATGTAAAGTCCTTCAGTGTTAAAAAATTTCTTCCCTTTAAGTTCATAATAATCCTCTCCTCATACCTTAAACAACTGTGATTCGAAGTTCTTTTTACTTCTGATCCGGAGTTGTCTTTTCTAACAGCTCTTTTTTATCGTCTGTCACAAATTCTTTCAGAGATGCTGCAAGACCTGCTATTCCCTGCAGTTCTGAAGGAATAATGATCTTGGTCGCTCTTCCGTCAGCAGCCTTTGCAAATGCTTCCAGACTCTTCAAAGTAAGAACCGCCTGATCTGCACCGGCCTCTCTGATCATACGAATACCTTCCGCATTGGCATTCTGCACTTTAAGCACTGCCTCTGCCTGGCCTTCTGCTTCCTTGATCATACGTTCTTTCTGAGCTTCTGCACGAAGGATCGCCGCCTGTTTTTCTGCCTCTGCATCCAAAATAGCCGACTGTTTCTTACCTTCTGCAACAAGAATTGTGGATCTCTTCTCACCTTCTGCAATAAGAATTGCTTCACGGCGTTCACGTTCTGCCTTCATCTGTTTCTCCATAGCATCCTGGATTGCTGCCGGAGGAATGATATTTTTAAGCTCCACACGGTTTACCTTGATACCCCATGGGTCTGTAGCAACATCCAGAGACGCTCTCATTCTTGTGTTGATCACCTCTCGGGAAGTAAGCGTTTCGTCAAGTTCCATGTCGCCGATGATATTTCTAAGCGTTGTAGCAGAAAGATTCTCAATTGCCATAATAGGATTTTCCACTCCATAGGCAAAAAGCTTCGGATCTGTGATCTGGAAAAATACAACTGTATCGATCTGCATAGTAACATTATCCTTGGTAATAACCGGCTGAGGCGGGAAATCCACTACCTGCTCTTTCAGGTTTACTTTACGGGCAACACGCTCAATAAAAGGCATTTTAAAATGGATTCCTGTATTCCAGGTTGTTTTGTAAGCACCCAGACGTTCCAGGACGATTGCATATGCCTGAGGCACGATTTTGATACAGGAAGCTGCAACAAGCAGCGCAAGAATTCCTACAATGATAACAAAAATCAAAAATCCCATAATTTAACCCTCCTTAACTTCTTCTACAATTAATTTTACACCCTGTACTTCTTTGATCACTGCAACTGCTTTCTCCGGAATCTGAACATCATCAGACTTTGTTCTTGCCATCCATTCCACATCACCAACTCTGACCTGTCCTGTCTGAGCCAGATTATCTACTTTTTGGATAACAATTGCTTTTTGTCCGATCAGACGTTCCACATTAGTCTTTTCTACTCCTCTGTTCATATACCGGACTGCAACCGGTCTGGTAAAGATCAGAAGCACCAAAGACACCACTATGAACAGAATCCACTGTACAATCTGTCCGGCTCCTGCCCATGCGGCAATTGCTGCTGCAAGTGCCCCTCCGGCAAACCAGATGGTAGTCAGGCCTACGGTAAGTGCTTCAATGACCAGAAGAACTGCAACAAGTCCCAGCCATATAAAAGGCCCCATAACAAAGTCCATAAAGCTCCTCCTTTCCAAAAATATTTCAGATAGCACAGGCTGATAAATCTTACCCTCTTCTCTGTCTTGCAGCCTCGTACATCAATATCCCAGCTGCCATGGCTGCATTAAGAGATTCCAGCTGACCGCACATAGGAATCCGTATCAGACAGTCTGCTGCTTCCGCAGCCTGTTCTGTCAGACCCTTTCCTTCATTTCCAATAAGAAATGCCGTTCCTTTCTGATAAGATTCCTCATGATATGCATTTTTGCCCTGTAGATGTGCAGCAAAAAAGCGGATACCTCTGCCCTGAAGTTTTTCTTTTAATGATACCACATCTTCTACATATACAAAAGGCATTCTGTACACAGAACCCATGGTTGCACGGATCACCTTTGGATTGGTAATATCCACACAGGTTTTTGTAAGAAATACTCCATCAACACCAGCCCCTTCTGCTGTTCGGAAAATAGTTCCCGCATTTCCCGGATCCTGAAGGTCTTCCAGGACTACGATCATAGGATTTTCTTTTTCCACAATGTCCTCAATACGATAGGCCGGCTTACGCAGAACTGTCAGCACCCCCTGAGGAGTCTGCGTATCACTCATCTGGCGGAAAACAGAATCTGCAACCGTCTCCCAGGATGTTTTGGACGCCTTTTCCATTACTTCAGAATCCTCTTCCATGGATTCTGCCACATAAACTTTATCGATCCAGGAAAGCGGTGCCTCCAGAAACATCTTCCTTCCTTCTGCAATAAAAAGTCCCTGGTCTTTCCGGGCCTTTGCCTTCTGATTCAGCTTAATGATATTTTTTACCTGACTATTCTGCAAACTGGTGATCATTCGTAAAACTCCTTTATACACAAGAGAGGCCCCCTGATGGTGACCTCCGTTGTATCTTGCTTACTGTTTTTTGTAATTATGAGAAAGAGAATTGCATACTTCCCACATATACGGAGAAACGTCCTTCTTCATTGCAAGAGCCTCATTGATATCAAAATCAATAAACTCTCCATGACGATATCCTACTACACGACAGGTTTTGCCCTGTACCAGAAGATCCACGGCAAGCGCTCCCATCATGGAAGCATAAACACGGTCTTTACATGTAGGACTTCCGCCGCGCTGCATGTGGCCAAGAATAGTGGCACGTGTTTCAATTCCTGTAGCCGCTTCAATACGCTTTGCCATGGCCTCTGAATGGCCGATACCCTCTGCATTTACAATGATATGATGCTTCTTTCCCGCCTTACGGCTGGCAATGATATTGTTGATCAGCTTCTGCTCATCATAATCATACTTCTCCGGAATCAGAACATCTTCTGCACCGTTGGCAATACCGCACCACATGGCAAGATATCCTGCATTACGTCCCATAACCTCAATAATACTGCATCTCTCATGGGAAGTTGAAGTATCCCGGACTTTATCAATTGCTTCCATAGCTGTATTCACGGCTGTATCAAAGCCAATGGTATACTCAGTACAGGCAATGTCCAGGTCAATGGTTCCCGGAACGCCGATGGTATTAATTCCCAGGTTTGCAAGCTTCTGAGCACCTGCAAAGGAACCGTCTCCACCGATTACAACAAGGCCGTCGATCCCATGCTTTCTGCAGATTTTTGCACCACGCTCCTGTCCTTCCGGAGTACGGAACTCTGCACAGCGTGCAGTATACAGGATGGTACCTCCGCGCTCAATGGTATCTGATACATCTTTGGCAGACATATCTATGATTTCCTCGTTTAAAAGCCCATTATAACCTTTATAAATACCTTTTACATTCAATCCGCTGCTCAAACCTCTTCTGACTACAGCACGAATCGCAGCATTCATTCCCGGCGCATCACCGCCGCTGGTCAATACACCAATGGTTTTGATCTTGTTTTCTGCCATGATTTTATTCCTCCATTTTCCAGATTTTCTGCTGCCAGTGCAGAAAATCTCATCTGTTTTACACATATTCGGTTATAGTTTATAGCATTTTTACAAGTTTTTCAATACTCTTTGCACAACTTTAATATTGGATGATCCATATTTTTGCGCCATCTCCTGCTCCCAGGCTTCACTGATCTGTACCTGATATCCGGCAGGCAGACGCTTCATGGCATTTACATCTTTCAGATAAATAACCACACTGCTGGTACCCGGAGATTTTCGCAGATCCTCCAGAAGTCCGGCTTCTTGCCGTCCATAATCCTCCCGATCTTTAAACTGGATCCACAGTTCCCTGGGTATTTCCTCAAAAGACCTTACTTTTTCCAAAATGATCTTTGCCCCTCTGTCATCGCCTGCATCTACCCGTCCCTGGACAAAAAGCTTTGCCTCTTCATTCAGATACCGCTGCCATTTTTCATAGTCTCTTGGGAACACTACCACTTCTGCTGTTCCCACCAGATCTTCCAGGGTGAAAAAGGCCATGACCTTATTATTCTTTGTATATTTGATCGTTTTATCCACGATCATTCCACCAATGATCACTTTCTGTCCATCTGTGATCCTGGCAATGCCGCTTTCCTCTTCTGGCTGAAGGTCTGTTGTTCTGGCAGAAATAGTTTTTTCCATAACATCCCGATACTGCTCCAGAGGATGTCCGCTGAGGTAAATTCCAAGTACCTCCTTTTCATAGGAAAGAAGTGTTTCCTTATCATACTCTCCTACATTCGGCATTCGAATCTCAAAATCCTTTTTTACATCCTCTTCCGCAAAATCAAACAGACTCATCTGCCCTGCTATCGTTGTCTTTTTGTCCTGTGCAATGCTGTCCACAATCTGACTGTAAACAGTCATTTTCTGGCGGCGATTGCCTTCCAGGCAGTCCAGAGCCCCTGCTTTGATGAAGTTTTCGATAGCACGTTTATTTACAACTCCGGTCAGCCTCTGAACAAAATCTTTCAGCGAAGTATATTCTCCTCTTTCTTCCCGCTCCTCTACAAGGGCTTCAATCACCGGACGTCCGACGCTTTTAATTGCAGAAAGTCCATAACGGATAGCTCCGTTATCCACAGAAAATCCATATCTTCCCCTGTTTACATCCGGCGGAAGGATCCGGATCCCCATCTGACGGCATACCTGAATATATTCTGAAACCTTATTTGGCATTTCGATCACTGACGTCATAAGAGCTGCCATAAATTCCACCGGATAGTAATACTTCAGATACGCAGTCTGATAAGAAACCACCGCATAAGCTGCCGCATGAGATTTGTTAAATGCATATTTGGCAAAATCGATCATGTCGTCATAGATCTTGTTTGCCACCTTTTCCGAAATTCCATTGGCAATACAGCCGGGAACTCCTTCTTCCGGATTGCCGTACACAAAATTCTGCCTCTCTTTTTCCATAACAGAGGCTTTCTTTTTAGACATGGCACGACGCACCAGATCACTTCGCCCAAGAGTATAGCCTGCCAGATTACGTACAATCTGCATAACCTGCTCCTGATATACAATGCATCCATAGGTAGGCTTCAGTATCGGTTCCAGCTGAGGACAGTCATACTTAATGGTGTCCGGGCGGTTTTTGCCCCGAATATACTGAGGAATAAAATCCATGGGGCCCGGACGGTACAGAGAAATTCCTGCGATCACATCCTCAAGACTCTGAGGTTTCAATTCTTTCATGAAATTTTTCATTCCCGCACTTTCCAGCTGAAACACTCCATCAGATCTGCCGGTTCCCAGAGAATCCAATACCTTCTTATCGTTATAATCGATTTTCTGCATATCCAGCAGGACACCTGTACTGCGCTGAATTTGCTGCACTGCGTTTTGAATTACTGTGAGGGTACGAAGTCCCAGAAAGTCCATTTTCAGAAGTCCCAGTTCCTCCAGAGTTGTCATAGTAAACTGGGTGGTAATAGAGCCGTCCTGAGCTCTGGATAACGGCACATATTCATCTACATCCTTCTGGCTGATCACCACCCCTGCCGCATGCATGGACGTATGACGGGGAAGCCCCTCCAGGCGCTTGGCAGTATCTATAAGGCTGTGGATATCCTCCTGCTCCTCATATGCCTTACGCAGTTCCGGATTCATCTGAAGCGCTTTATCTATGGTGATATTCAGTTCCTGAGGGATCATTTTTGCAATAATGTCCACCTGAGCATAAGGCATGTCCAGAACACGGCCTACATCGCGGATTACACCTCTTGCCGCAAGCGTACCAAAGGTAACGATCTGAACCACCCGGTCCTTGCCATATTTACGGACAACATAATCAATAACTTCCTGTCGTCTTTCAAAACAGAAATCCACATCAATATCCGGCATGGAAACTCGTTCCGGATTCAGGAAACGTTCAAAAAGAAGATCGTATCGAATCGGATCAAGCTGAGTGATCCCCAGTGTATACGCCACAAGGCTTCCTGCTGCAGATCCACGTCCCGGACCTACCATAATGTCATGATCCCGGGCATATTTGATAAAATCCCATACAATCAGAAAATAGTCCACATATCCCATGTTTTTTATGGTGGACAGCTCGTAATCCAGTCTTTCCCGAAGTTCCTCTGTAACAGGCTCATAACGCTCTTCCAGACCCTCAAAGCAGAGTTTATTCAAATATTCCCATGAGGTATAACCCTCTGGCACATCATATTTTGGAAGCTTAGTCACACCAAACTCAATCTCTACATGGCATCTTTCTGAAATCTTATGTGTATTTTCCAAAGCCTCTGTGGCATAGGGAAAGAGCATTTCCATCTCCTGAGGAGATTTCACATAATACTGGCCACCCTCATACCGCATACGATCCTCATCTGCAAGCTTCTTTCCTGTTTGAAGGCAAAGAAGTACATCATGAGGCTGCGCATCCTCCGCAAGTGTATAATGGACGTCATTGGTCACCACCAGATCGATGCCTGTTTCCTTATGCATTTTAAGAAGCTGCTGGTTCACTGTCTGCTGTTCAGGAATTCCATGATCCTGCATTTCCAGAAAGAAATTTCCTTTTCCAAAAATATCCTGATAACGGAGAGCCGCTGCCTTTGCATCCTCATACATTCCTCTGATAAGATACTTGGCCACCTCTCCTGCAAGGCAGGCACTTAAAGCAATGATCCCTTCGTGATATTTTTCCAGAATCTCCAGATCCACTCTCGGTTTATAATAAAATCCCTCTACAAATCCTTTGGAAACAATCTTCATCAGATTGCTGTAACCCTGATTATTTTCTGCAAGAAGTACCAGATGATAATAACGGTCATCACCTGTTCCCGTTTCCTTTTCAAATCTGGAACCCGGAGCCACATAAACCTCACAGCCCAGTATCGGATTAATTCCTGCGGCTTTACATGCTCTGTAAAAATCGATCACACCATACATAACACCATGGTCCGTAATAGCCGCACTGTCCATTCCAAGTTCCTTCACTCTGGACACATACTCCTGGATCTTATTGGAACCGTCCAGAAGACTGTATTCTGTATGGACATGAAGATGTGTAAAATTCATAGTACGCTCCTTATTTTTTTACCTGATAAATCCTCCGGTCTCTTATTTCTACCTTTCCTTCTTTCAGAAGATGGCCTACTGCACGTTTAAAGGCATTCTTGCTGAGACCGAATTCCCTTTTAATAACTTCCGGAGAAGCCTTATCGTCAAATGGCAGTACGCCTGCAAATTCTTCAATGATCTGAAGAACGTTTTCCGCGTCCTCATTAATCTGGATATATGCTTTCTGACGGTCGGAAACATTCAGCTTTCCATCCTCCTTCACCTCAGATACCCGAAGATCAAGAACCGTTCCCGGACGATATTTTCCTGCTGCCTCTCTTGCAGGAATCAATGCAGAAAATTTATCGTCTACAGCCACAAATACACCAAAATTATCACTGATCTGGTAAACCCTTCCTCTTACCTGGTCTCCCACCTGATAGGGAGACTTTTTCAGAAGATATGGATATACTTTCATTGTTGCACAAAGGCGGCTGCTTTTATCCACATAGAGAGCTACCAGACACTCCTGTCCCTCCCTGACACGTACGGTCTGCTCATGATAAGGAAGGAGAAGATCCTTCTCCAGACCCCAGTCAAGAAATGCTCCTATTTTTGTCACCTGACGAACCTTCAGAAGAGCAGTCTGTCCCACTGTGATCACTGGCTCTCTTGTGGTAGAAATAAGACGATCCTGAGAATCTTTATAAATAAAAACCTCCAGACGGTCTCCTTCCTTTGTTCCCTGAGGCACCTGCTTTGCAGGCAGAAGAACACGATTTTTCGCATCTGCCTCCTTGTTTTCTGCCAGATATATTCCAAATTCCACAGTCTTCATTACAGTCAGTGTCTGTTTCTTACCTAATTCAATCATCCTGATCCTCCACTCTATCGAATCCAACTTTTTGATATGACACATTGTAACACAAAAAACTATTGAATAATAGTAAAAAACTGCCCTTAAGGCAGTCTTTCCACATAAATATTTTTTCTAATTATCCTGGGGCTGAAACTCCACGAGAGACATCATATCTACCCCTAAAATCTTTGCGAATATATACAATTCATAGTCTGCTACAAACCTTGCGCCACTTTCAATCCTGCTGATGCTGTCTCTTTCCAGTATCACACCTTCCACCTGCAGTCTTGCCGCCAGCTCGCTCTGAGACATCCGTCTTTTTATCCGCAGCTCTCTTATTCTTTCTCCGCTGACATTTTTTCTCCCCTGATAATCATAAATCTTCATACCAAAACTCCCCGATATATGCTAATAATCAGTAATTTTCCTGACATTAACATATGCAGAGAAAAAATATGTGTTAATACTCAGCATAGGGGGAATTTTTTGTTGCCAATTCTTATCTTTTACATGTATAATATACCTAAAAAAACCTTTTTCTAGGTTTCCGGACAACGATTTTACGATTTACAAACAAGGAGGATTTTATTATGGCAGAAACTCTCAATATTCTCAAAAAACAGGAAGAACTTCTTCAGTTTACTCATTTCGATCATAACACAGCCTATAAGCTTGGTACCTTTATGGTGGATTATGCTCAAAAAAATAGTATTACCATTGCAGTATCTATACGTATGAATAATGGCTGTATCTTATTCCAGCATTGTCCTGACGGGACTAATCTCTTAAACCAGAAATGGATGGAACGAAAATTCAACACTGTAAAACTTATGGAGAGAAGCTCTCTTCTTTCTGCCCTGACCTTCGAAAAAGATGGGGATACTCTGGACACTCATGCCCTTTCCACCTCTGACTATGCTTTATGCGGCGGCGGTTTTCCTATCCGTATCAAAGGAAACAGTACGGCAATCGGAGCTATCATTTCTTCTAATCTGTATCACGTTGCCGATCATGAATTTATTATCAATTGTCTTAAAGACTTTTTGAATTGTCCGGAAGCACCAAACTTTCCGTATACACTTCCAGAATAAACTCACTCATCTCACTGAAAACAGCATCCCCTGTTTTCTCACGAGTTAAAGGTCAGAGCATATAAAAACTCCTGTCCGCATAATAACTGACAGGAGTTTTATTTTAGATTTTATTTTGTATTCTGTCCATAATAAGCATTTGCCCCATGTTTTCTGTAATAATGCTTATCCTGAAGCTCCTGCGGAGCTGGTTTTACCTGCGGATTGATCTGTTCACAACGAGTCGCCATTTTTGCAACCTCTTCCAGAACAACCGCATTATGTACTGCCTCATGAGCATCTTTTCCCCAGGTAAATGGTCCATGATTCTTGCAGAGAACTGCGGGGACAGCCTCATAATCTTTGTCCTTAAAATAATCTGCAATGAGAACACCTGTATTTTTCTCATATGCTTCTTCGATTTCTTCCTTTGTAAGATTACGCACACAAGGAACTTCTCCATAGATATAATCGGCATGTGTTGTTCCATAACAAGGGATTCCTCTGCCTGCCTGTGCCCAGCTTGTTGCCCATGAAGAATGTGTATGAACAATACCTCCTATATTTGGGAACGCATTATAAAGGACAACATGGGTAGCCGTATCAGAAGAAGGATTATATTTTCCCTCCACTTTATTTCCCTGCAGATCTACTACCACCATATCTTCCGGAGTCAGTTTATCATAATCCACGCCACTTGGTTTGATGACAAACAAACCTTTTTCTCTGTCAATCCCGCTTACATTTCCCCAGGTAAAAGTTACAAGACCATATTTAGGAAGATCCATGTTTGCTTTGTAAACTTCCTCTTTTAATTTCTCCAGCATAGTTCTCTCTCCTCTTATTATAAACTTTTCTCAAAAAACACCCTAGCGTCGGTATACAAAGAAGCAACTCGGCGCTATCTATAGTATATACTTATCTGCTCCATAAGCCAAGGTATTTTTCAAAAAGCACTTCTGCTCATTATGCTTCCTGCGCATCCAGAAGAGGACGCATCATTCCTACTGCGAAATCCAGATCCTTTTTCCATTCAGGATCTCCCGTATACCAGAATTCTGTTACATATCTGCGTACACCTGCTTTCCAGGTTTCATGGATCACAGACGGAAAATCCACATGTCCTGTTCCAAAGCGCACCTCCCGGAACACTCCCGGTACTGTTTCCTTTAAATGTACCGCATCCAGATGTCCTGTGCCCGTTCTGATGTCTTCCAGTACATCCGTGCCATATTCTTTTGCAGCATTTGTAATATTTCCCATGTCCGGATAAACCCCAAGATAAGGAGAGTCAATTTTGTTTACATATCTCATGGCCTTTTCCACAGTGTTCATAAACTCTGTTTCCATTGTCTCAAAACCCAAAACAATTCCAGCCCTGGCTGCCATTCTTTCACATTTTTTCAGATTTTCCCCAAACCTCTGTACTGTTTCCGATGTAGATTCTTCATAATAAACATCATATCCTGCAAGCTGTATAATTCGAATTCCAAGATCATCTGCAAGCTGAATCGCTTTTTCCATAATTTCCATTCCTCTTGCACATATCTTTGGATCATTGCTTCCAATGGGATACTTTCTATGACCGCTGAGACACATGGTGCGAATAGGGACTCCAATCTGATACATCAGGTCTACCAGTTCCCGACGTTCCTCTTTACTCCAGTCAAGGCGTGCAAGCTTCTCATCTGTCTCATCAATACTGATTTCTACAAAATCATAACCTGTAGCCTTTGCTGTTTCCAGTTTTTCTTTCCAGTTTAATTCCTTTGGCATGGCCTTTTCATACAGCCCCAATGTATATGCTTTCATAGGCTGCTCCTTAACCAATCAGTGGAATCTCATATCCCCAGGATCTGCGGATACTGTCCATAGTCTCCATAACCTTGATAGTCTCACTGTGCGGGGCTTCCGGGCATTCAATTTCTCCATTTTTCAGTGCACGCATACATGCCAAAACTTCGTACTCATAACCAGTGATCTGTTCCGGAACATCATAAGAAGCAATTTCTTCGTACTGATCATTAAACACTTTTATTTTTTCCGGATTGTTGATATTTGTAATCTCGATATATCCTTTTGTTCCAAAAATTGATGCTGTACGATTTTGCGCTGCATGGACATTGCTCTGCAGTGTAGCCATCTTATTATCATCAAAAGTCAGATTAATCATATCAATCATATCTACTCCATTTTTAAATACCGCAGATGTATTAATATCAGTAATATTATCTCCAAAAATCATACGTGCAAAATGAATCAGATAAACTCCTACATCAAGAAGAGCTCCACCGGCAAAATTCACATCCCAGATTCTCGGAACTGCACTTAACTCATATCCAAGATTTGCATCAATAGAGGTCACCTCACCAATCACACCACTTTTAAGAACATCATCAATAATCTTTCTGGACGGCATATACCTGGTCCAGATTGCTTCCTGAAGGAGAAGCTTTTTCTCCTCCGCCAATGCAAGAATCTCTTTTGCCTGATCCGCATTGACTGTAAAAGATTTTTCACAGAGAACATTTTTCCCCCCTTCCAGCATAATCTTTGTAAACTTATAGTGAAGAGAATGCGGCACAGCGATATACACCAGATCAACTTCATCGTCTGCCAAAATATCTTCATATGAACTGCATACTTTTGTGTAGCCGTACTCTTTTGCCAGAGCTTCTGCCTTTTCAATAGTTGTGTCACAGATAATATAAGGTTCTACCTCTTCCAAACCGCGAATAGTAGCGGACATTTTATGAGCGATTGCTCCAGCTCCTAAGATTGCCATTTTAAACATAATTATTTCCTCTCTTTCTCTCTTGATTTAATTTTTGAAATGCTCCCACGCACTGCTTAATCCATCGATTACAGCACGATAAGTTGCATATTTTTCTTCATAAATTTCTTTATATTCCGGACGCGGATTGATGGTCTTTGTAATTGTCACCGTTCTGCTGATCGCTTCCTGGTAATCCTTATAAATACCTGCCGCAATACCTGCCGCCATAGCTGCTCCCTGTGCACCAAGCTCTTTATCTGCGATTACATCGATAGGAATCTGCAGCGCATCCGCAAAGATCTGTATCCATACGTCGGAATTTGCTGCACCTCCGGAAAGCCGGATGCTCTTTGGTACTTCTCTGTTTCTTAAAAGTTTCTTTACATGTGTGACATGTGAAAAGACAATTCCCTCATATACGGCACGGAGCATATGTTTTTTGCTGTGGTAAGCAGTCAGACCCACAAAAGTTCCTTTAGCCAATGCAGCTTCATTTGAACCGTTCAAAAACGGCAGAAATATAATATTGCTGTCCTGAGGTTCAATAGAAGCAACCCACTCATTTGTGATGTCATATACAGAACCGCCATTTGCTTTGGCTTCTTCTTTTTCGTAATTCATCAGATTACGGATAAACCATTCCATGTTTCCGGCAGATGTAGGACTGCTCTCCTCAATAAGAAAATATCCTGGCATGCAGAACATAGAGTTTAGTGCAACCGTACCATTGGTAACCGGTGCTTTTCCGATAAATTCATTGATGCTCCAGGTTCCGGCGATCATACACATCTGTTCTTCATCAGAAAGACCGGATGCAATACCACAGGCATTTACATCGAACATTCCTGCTGCAACAGGTGTTCCTTCCGGAAGCAGAGTTTTTTCACTGGCCTCTTTTGTCACATACCCACAAATTTCCGCAGAGTACTTCAAAGGCGGAAGCTTTTCATAACAGTCCTCCAGACCATAAAGCGCCATCAGTTCTCTGTCATGCTGTTTTGTGACCATATTTACAAGATTGCCTCCAGAGCAGTCTGTATACTCGCTGTATGCCTCTCCTGTAAGCATGTAGCGAATATAATCTTTTACTGCAAAAATATATTTTGTGCGCTCCAGAACCTCCGGCTGGTTATCACGGAACCAGGCAAGGAGACTTACTGGCTGTACAGCAAGAATTTCCTGGAAAGTTTTTTCGTAAACTTTTTTATTGGTTCCATCCTGATACCATTTTTCCACCTGCGCCCAGGCTCTTGTATCTGTAGACATGATTCCGTGATAGGACGGTCTTCCATCATAACCGATCATATAAAGACCTTTTCCTGCACCAGAAAAAGAAACTCCGGCAATATCTGACGGATCGATTCCGCTTTTTTCCACTGCCTTGCGAACTGCCTGTGCATTAACCTCCCACAGTTCGTCCAGATCTTTTTCTGTATATCCTGGTTTTGGAGTCAACGTCTCTGTCGGAACACTGGCAACAGAGATCTGATTTCCCTCTTCATCAAAAATAGCTGCTTTTGAAAAGGTTCCTCCATTATCTATTCCTACTAAATATTTCATATTTTCCTCCCGATGATAAAGACAGCCCGGAATACATGATTTTCCTGGTATCCCGGGCTGTTTTTTCAAAATGACATTACCTGTACAGGAACCTCATTTGACGCTGCTCTTAATTTTCCGGCACTTCCTGCGGTACACCCGGGCAATTTGGTCCAAAATGCTTCAGTACAACAAGAGGCTCAACCTGACTTGTATTTGTAATAGTCACTCCTTTTACAGATGCCTGCTCAGATACAAAGAATTCATCTGTGCTCTGCTGTCCAAAATGAAGCAGTGTCGGAGCTTCTGCATCATAAACACCAAATTTTCCATGGCCCTGAACAAAAATACATCCATATGCAGCACCGTCACTGATAGTTACTGTCTGACCTGGATTTACAGTCAGTTCTTTTGCGGCAATATATGGATTTGCATATGTGATCCATTTCTGTACATACTGCTCAGTCTCAGTTTCTACGATCGGTTTGCGGAAATAGTGTTTTCTGTAATGAGGATCCACATTTTTATCCCAGTCAAGAAGCTTAAATACATCCTCAACATCCTTCTGACCTTCAGGAAGTTCCTCATCCAACATTTCCGGCGGATAAACTTCTCCAGAAACAATATTCTCATAAACAGAGTTTACATCTGAATTCCACTGAGGCTCATAAGTCAGAACAGAAGCCGGTGCATGGATCACGCCTGCCGGTGTGTACCAGCCGGTTCCAAGTTCGATCCTGTATGCTCTGGAAAGGTCTGTAATTCTCGTATCATCATCCTTAAAGTTACGGATTCTGTCTTTGATTTCCTCTGGATCCACATCCGGGTCAAATCCAAAATATGTATAATTTGCTTCACCAAAATAGTTATTCAGCTGTTTTGGAAAATAATAGCACTCCGGTTTTCCAAGCTTTCCTACACGCGCAGCATCTTCAAATGTAAGGTGCAGATGATGGAACAGAGGGTTCTCATTATCAAAGAACTTAGAATACATTGGCCATCCATTGTATTTCTCCATTAATTCCTTACCTACAAGTTCTTCTCCTAAAACTTTTACTGCATCTCTTAAAGAAAACTTTTCATCACTGTTATAATCTACGCAAACATAAGCCATACCTTCATCCGCTTTTGCTGTTTCACCATTCTGTGCCGCAATGGTAGATGCAAACCATCTCTCAGTAATGGATCCTCTTGCCATACCAAATGCGAAATAATCATCTGGATGAAGTTTCAATCTGCGTCCTGCTTTTCCAAATCTTCTAGGTACAAAAGCCGGGAACAAACGGAAAATCCCTTCTCCTTTTTCAAATGTAGAACGGATCACACCTTCATCTTCAGTTGCATCCTTAACTACAAGGTTTCCTGTTTTCTTTGCTTCTGCAAGCTTTGCATCCAGTTCTTCGCCTGCCTTGATGATCAATTCTTTCTCTGTCATTTTTATGCCTCCTTAAATTTCTGTCATCGTTTTACTGCCTCAAATTCCTCTCTGCCTTTCAGAATATGGAATGTAAGGTTATATTCTCTGGTTTCTCCAGGTTTCAGATATTTCATAGACCCGTTATCCACTGCATCTTTAATTCCGTCAATGGTTGAATTAGAAGGTTCCAGACCCATTACATAATCCCCTGCTCCCATCATTTTCCACTGTACAAAATAATCCAGTGTACTCAGATCGATCTCAATGGCAATCCCCAGTTCAAGATCCGGGTTGTAGATTGCTGCTATGGAATGATTCTTTTCATCCGGCTTCAGTTTGTGGTAATAACACATTTCCTCATAGTTCGGATCAGCCATCTGCGTCTTCATCCAGCTGTCAATGCCTTCCTGTGCATGTGCATTACGCGCCTTTGTTTCCAGCGCAGGAATATAAACTTCACTTTCAGGACTCAAAATTGGATAACCAATATTGCAGTGATACAGAATCATCTGGCGTACTTTTTTATATCCTTCATTTGTCACCTTATCTCTGAGCGTAAATTTTCTTTCTTTATAAAAGCACCTTATTTCACGCTCCAGACACATCTTGTCGCCAAAAATCACCGCATCGCGGATTTTTCCACGAATTACCGCACATGGTGTATCTCCACCTTCTTCAATCACAGCACTTACTTCTTCTGCCGGAGTATGAGAAAGATTGCCGTGGAGTCCATATTCAGCTCCTTCATATTCACAAGGAGCTCCTGCCACCTTTAATCCGCATGTTGTAAGAAAACCTGCTGTAAAACTTTTGAGAAATCCCAGTTCCTTATCATCAAAATATTCCGGAGCTACCACACCACAAGGGGAAATAAACCCTACATTCTCTCCACAGAAATCCAGATACGGGATATCCATTCCCCTGCTTACATTTACGTCAAAATGCATTCCTGAACGGTTCTGTACATCCAGCATTTCTACGCCTGCAGCCTTTCCCTCCTGCATTTTGAGCCGTTTCACACGAATAAGCTGGTCACGGTTTCCGATATACTTTTTTTCTTCCTGATAATTCATAGACCCTCAGCAGACTCCTTTCTGAAGAATGATGTTTCCATAGCGGGATTCATCACCTGTCTGAACGATCACAAACGCTTCTTCTGCTGTTTTATAAAATGGCAGTCTGTCAATAAATGTAAAATCATGGAATGCGTCGTCTTTATCATATTTTTTCAAAAGTTCACGATAGGTTTCCCAAATTTCTGGAACCGGCTCTGTAGGAAGGTTTCTCATAAGACGTACCGGATCATCAATAAAATTATCCAACGGGAACAACTGCAGCACTGCTTCAAGAAGCTCCGGAATCATGATTCCATCCATACGAATCATCTTTTTTGCATGTGCAGTTCCCGGGAAATTAGCGTCTGCAATAATCAATACATCTGAATGCCCCATTTCCATCATGGTCTTTACAAGTTCCGGTGGAAGGATTTTAGGTATATTTCTAAGCATTTTGCATCTCCTTTCTCTATTATCCGGTGAGATTTTCCGGATTTTAAGCGCACAAAGCACCGCCGCAAAGTCCTTTCTATTATTTCTTTGCCAGCGGTGCCTTGCTCCTGTTATTCCAGTCTCAATTTTCAGTCAATTATTCTGCAGCTTCCTCTTCTGCTGTTTCCTCTGCTGCTTCTTCAGTTTTCTCTTCTGCTGCATCATCACCGGAGATAGCTTCTACGCCGCCCTCAAGGTAAGCATCAACATTATCTTTTGTGATCGGACGGAATGGAATTCTTGTATCCTTTTCAAATTCCTCACCTTTTGCTGCTGCCAGTGCAACATCAACACCTGTAGCTCCCTGTCCTGCAGAGTCCTGAAGAACACTTACACCATATACACCGTCTTTAACAGCCTGTACTGCATCTTCAATTCCATCTACACCACCGATAATGATGTCGTCTCTTCCTGCTGCCTGTGCTGCTGAAAGAGCTCCCATACCCATATCATCGTTCTCGCAGATGATCGCTTTCAGATCTTCGCCATAAGTTGTGATCCAGTCTTCTGCAAGTGCCATTGCTTCATCACGTTTCCAGTTTGCAGTCTGAGTTGCAACAACATCAAAATAATCAAGCATTCCTACAGCCTCAAATCCTGCCATACGTCCAACCTGTCCGGACTGTCCCATTGGTCCTTCGATGATAGCAACCTTATCGCCTTCTTTCAGACCAGATTCTTCAACAAACCATTTACCCAGCAGCTCACCGGACTCCTGATCTGTACAGCCTACAAATGCAGTATAATTTGTGTCAGCAATGTCACCATTATCAATGATGATCGGAACACCTGCATCATTTGCCATACTTACAACAGGAGCACTTCCTTCTACACTCTGAGGAATAACCACAAGAGCATCCACACCAGCTGCAAGAAGAGTTTCACAGTCACTGATCTGTTTGTTTACGTCTCCGCCTGCATCATACATAAGAAGCTCTACGCCCAGTTCTTTTGCTCTTTCCTCTGCTGCATCAGCAATATTTGCAACAAAAACATCACTGTTGTCTTTGGAAGAGAATCCAATCTTAATGTCTGCATTGTCTTTTCCCTCTGCTGCAACATTCACTGCTCCCAGAGATGCCACCATAGATACTGCTAATAAACCACTGATAATCTGTTTCTTCATTTTTTGTTCCTCCTTAAAATTTAATTTCTTATTTTTAATATCTCCGTGATATTAAAGTTCTTTATTTTTTGTTTAATTCTTCTTTCCTTTTGTTCTCATATCAAGGAATACTGCAATAATGATCAGAAGTCCTTTTACGATCTGCTGCCAGAAAGAGTTGATATTCATAAGGTTCATGGAGTTCTGCAGAAGTCCCAGGATTACGAAACCACAGATTGTACCAGTCAGAGAACCAATCCCTCCATTCATACTTGTTCCGCCGATAGCAGTTGCGGCAATCGCATCCATCTCATAAGATTCACCTGCTGTAGGCTGTCCGGAACTGATACGAGCCGCCAGGATCAGACCTACCATCCATGCACAAATAGATGACAAAACATAAACCATAAGCTGCACTCTCTGAGTTCTTACACCTGAAAGTTTTGCTGCACTCTTATTTCCACCAATAGCAAATACATAACGTCCAAATGTGGTCATTGACAGAACTACCAAGCCAAGAACGCAGAAGATAACAAGCAGGATAATGGGAACCGGTATTCCGAAAAAGTATCCCTGGCCAATTACTTTAAAACTTGGATCTGAAATAATGTACGGTTTTCCGTTAGAGTAAACCTGTGCAAATCCACGTCCGATGGTCATAGTTGACAGAGTTGCAATAAACGGCTGGAATCCTACATAGGCGATAAGCCATCCATTGATAGCGCCGCACACCATGGAAATAGCAAGAGCTGCAAGGCTTGCAATAAACCAGTTTGTACCTCCCTTTAAAAGAGATCCCACAATAACGCCTGTAATAGCAACTACTGAACCAACAGAAAGGTCGATTCCGCCAGTCAGAATAACAAAGGTCATACCAACCGCAAGAATACCGTTAATAGAAATCTGCCTCAAAATATTGATGATGTTCTGGCTTGTCAGGAACACATCAGATGTAAAACTCATAAAAACAATGATGATGAGAGCAACTATCACAAGACCAAACTGTCTCAGAATCTTGCCCATATCTTTTTTCTGTGTCATCTTATTCTCCTCCAAATGCTAAATTCATGATCGTCTGCTGAGACTGCGCTTCTGCTCCTTCAAGCTCACCTTTGACCTGACCGCCTGACATGACTATGATCCTGTCACTCATTCCAATCAGCTCCGGCATTTCTGAGGAGATCATAATGATTGCAATTCCCTGTTTTGCCAGTCCCACCATAATGTTATAGATCGCAGCTTTTGCACCTACATCAATACCTCTGGTAGGCTCATCCATGATCAGTACCTTTGGCTCTGACAACAGACACTTTGCAAGAACTACTTTTTGCTGATTTCCTCCAGAAAGACTGGATACCAGATCATCGATCCCATTCATTTTGGTAGCCATCTTTTCTGTATATTCACCAGCCATCTTTCTCTCTTTTAGCTTCTGAATAAAGGAGCCTTTAGAAAGCTTGTCAAAATTCTGGAGAGATACGTTCTCTTTGATGCTTCGGCAAAGGACAAGACCTAACTCTTTTCTGTCCTCAGATGCCATTACAATATGATGTTTGATCGCATCATTGGGATGTTTAATAGTAATCTTCTGTCCTTCCAGATATATTTCTCCGGAATCCAGCGGATCATATCCTACCAGCGCTTTCATAACCTCACTTCGTCCTGCACCTACCAAACCAGCCATACCAAGGATCTCTCCTGCATGAACCTTGAGATTTACATTTTCAAAAACACCTTTTCTGGTAAAGTTCTTCAGTTCCAGTACAACATCGCCTTTTTGGGCTGTATTATGAGGATAGCCTCCTTCCAGTTCACGACCTACCATCATGTTGATCAGCTGTTCCCTGGATGCCTCAGCAACTTTTACACAACCGATAAACTGTCCGTCACGAAGAACAGAAACACGATCTGCCAGCTGGAAAACTTCTTCCATTCGATGAGAAATATAGATAATTCCTACATTCTTTTTGCGAAGGCTGTCGATAATGCGGAACAAGGTTTCCGTTTCCTTCTCCGAAAGAGAGGAAGTCGGCTCATCCATAATAATTACTTTGGAATTGTAGGAAACAGCTTTAATAATTTCCATCATCTGAATCTGTGCAATATTCAGATCCTTCATTTTCATAGTTGGACTGATAAACTGATCCAGATCATATTCCTTCAGAAGTTCCTGGGTTTTTCCATTCAGTTCCTTCTTATCTACAAACGGTAAACCTTTAAACTTTTTCTGTTCTCTGCCAAGAAAAACATTCTCAGCAACAGTCATTTCCGGGATTGGACTCAATTCCTGATGGATCATGGAAATTCCTGCATCAAGAGCATCTCTGGCGGATTTGAATTCAACTTCTTTTCCATCCAGTACTACTTTTCCTGCATCTTTTGTGTAAATTCCCATAATAATCTTCATAAGGGTAGATTTTCCTGCTCCGTTCTCTCCCATAAGAGCATGAAGCTCACCTGGTTCAATACAAAGCTCTGCCCCGTTCAGGACGGTTACTCCGGAGAAAGATTTTGCGATTCCTGTGGCTTCCAGTACATATTTACCTGCCAAGTTTTTCTCCTCCTTTAAATTCTTTTATTTGATCACCAGATCAGGATTCTCTGAAAAATGTTTCAGGATCACGATCGGGTCAGTAAGAGACGAGTTGGTGATTACCACACCCTCTTTTGCTGCTTTTTCAGTAACAAAATATTCATCATGTGTCAGCTGACCATAGCGGATCAGTGCCGGTGATTCGATCTGCCATTTTCCAAAACTTCCATGTCCTTCCAGACAGATCAGACCATATGGTGCATTGTCTTTAATGGTCACGCTGCGTCCCGGAAGAATCGTAAGACGCTTTGCTGAAACAGTTTCACATTTATAACAAATCCATTCCTCGATATAACCGTCTGCCATCATATCTTCCAACGGTCTTACCGGAATTGGCTTCATAAAGCGATTTTTATGGAAATCAGGGTCTACATTTCGCTCCCAATCAATTACATCTAAAAGATATTCATAATTTCCAATTTCTTCTTCCGGAGTATTTTTCCAGAGAAGATCTTCCCCCACAATCTGTCCGTTCATTAAAACGGACTGATACATTGCATAGACATCGGAAGCAAACTGAGGTTCATATGTACAGAGACTTCCTGGTGCATGCATCACTCCTGGAGGAACATCCCATCCAGTATCAAGATCCAGCTTATATGCCATTGCCAGGGAAAGAATCTGATTATCGCCTTTGGTGAATTTTTTCAGTGCTTCTAATACCTCTTCCTTTGTCGTTTCCGGATTAAACCCAAAAAATGTAAATGGAAATTCTCCGCCATGATTATTCATCTGAGATGGGAAGAAATACATTTCCGGTTTTCCAGATGCTCCTACCCGGGCTGCATGTTCTGTCCTATGATGAATATGATGCGGAAGAGGACCTGCGTTATCAAAAAATTTAGAAAACATTGCCCAACGATGATATTTATTCCAAAGTGCTTCTCCAATCACCTCTGATCCAAGAAGTTCAACCACATCTCTCAAAAGAACTTTTTCTTTTCCTTCTTCATCTACAACTACATAACTCAGCCCTTCGTCTTCCGGAGTTCCCGGGCCATTCTCAGCCCATGTAGTTGAGGAAAACCATCTTTCATCGATTCCGCCTCTCTGTCCGAGAATAAAATAATCATCGGGATGAAGCTTAATACGTTTACCCGGTCTGCAAAAAGAACGGGGAACCCATGTAGGTGCCAGCCTCAAAATCCCACTGCCCTGTTCCATTGCCTGTTCCGAGAGTCTCTTTTTCTGTTCCATCTGTCTCCCTCTCTTTCTCCGTTTTCTAGTAAAACGTTTTTCTAAGTCTTAAAAAAATAAATCCATATTTTTTGTGTATTTGTACTATATGGATTTAAAATTTTAAATATTTGTTGTTCAAGGTGATTACACTATAATCCAGAAAAACGTTTTTGTCAATTATATTTCCTTAAAAAATCGTTTTTTGTGCATGTTTAAACGTTTTTCTATTATATTTTTGTGCAATGTGTACATTGTCATATACTGATTTCCCACATCACTTCTGGAAAAACATTTGTAACTATAGTTATTTGCAAAATTTGTATATTCATTTGGATTTTTCAAGTAAAAAAAGAGAGGCAAATTACGCCTCTCTTTTACCAGTCTACCAAATTCCAGTCTTCTGATGCACTGCTTACTGTAGACTGACGTACTACAAGCTTTGCATCCATTTTTATGCCTATTGGTTTTATACTTTCTTCATCAGAATTTTCAATTCTCTGGAACAGCATTCTGGCTGATTCTATTCCTGCATGACGCTTTCTTACATGGATAGACGATAAAGCAGGTTCTACTACACTGGCAATAAACACATCATCATATCCGATAACCTTCACATCTTCCGGAACACGTTTCCCGTTTTCCTTTAAAAACTTCAGCACACCAATAGCCATCTGATCGTTCCCACAAAAAACACCATCTAAATCCGGTACCTGCATCATAAGCTGTTTCATAACCGTATACCCGCTCTGATGGCTGTAATCTCCATGAATTACCATCTTGCTTTCGTCAAAAAACAGCTGATTCTCCTCCAGACAGGCTTTATATCCTATAACTCGCTCCCTGACAATCTCCATTTCCATAGGGCCTGAAATATGACAGATTTTTTTGCAGCCGCAGTTTATAAGATGACTTACTGCTGTCTTTGCATTTGTATAACCATCAAAATAAACAGAATCAATTCCCACATCGGTAAAATCTCTTTCTATACTTACCAAGGGGATTTTCTTGTATTTATTTGCCAGTTTTTTAATCTGACCGATATATTTCTCTTTATTTTCAATGGATACTGTTGATGCAAAAATAATACCATCTACTCTATTTGCGATCAAACGGCTGAACAGTTCTTTTTCCCTTTTGATCGCATGACGGTCTCCGTATGTACCCTGCGCATCGCATACTACAATCTGGTATCCCTTTTCTACTGCCACTGAATTGATTCCTCTCACAACATAAGGATAAAAAACCCCACACATATCCTCGGTGATCACACCAATTGTCCCTGTTTTATTATTTTTCATACTTCGTGCAATAGGATTTGCTTCATAAGACAGTTCTTTCACTGCCTGTTCTACCTTCTTTACCAGTTCCGGACTAACATATTTCGATTTGTTTAATACATTGGAAACTGTGGAAATCGAAACTCCTGCCCTTTTTGCCACATCTTTAATACCGCTCATGGTTTCACCTTTTTCTATATCTGCTGTATCCCAGCAGCTCCCTCTTTTGTCTATTTTAATAATATTTCCAATTCACATGGAAATATTTATTTTTTAAATTATACGAAATTCTTTAGCGTGGTACAATAACAACTCTTTAGAAAAATGATAAACACTTCAAAAATTTTCCAATTTTCTATTCAAGAAAGCCTTACCCCATACTCTCTTTCCATTGCCTCACGCATTACAGAAACAGGTGCCTTCTTACCTGTCCACAGTTCATATGCAATTACTCCCTGATTGATCAGCATCTGAAGTCCATTAAAAGTCTTAAGTCCTCTGTCTCTTGCCTCCAGAAGAAATCCTGTCCATGCTTTATTTGGTATCACATCACAAACAATCATTCCTTCTTTCAGATCATCATATACAATTGCCGGCTTCTTGTCATCCACAAATCCTATCGGTGTCGCATTTACGAGAATATCTGTGTCTTCCGGAATATGAACGTCGCCCTTCCAGGGGACAAAAACTCCCTCTGTGCTGGTTTTCTCATTAATAATATCCACTAGTGCCTGTCCATGTTTCTCATTTCCATTAATGATCACAATTGTCTGAATACCTGCTCCTGCCAATTCCACTGCTATGGCTCTAGCCGCACCCCCTGCACCCAGTATCATTGCTTTTTTTCCTTCTATTGAAATTTTTTCATCCTGTAAACTTTTTAAAAACCCCTTACCATCTGTATTCTCACCGACAAGTTTTTCATTTTTCCAATAAACAGTATTCACTGCTCCCATAGTACGGGCGCTCTCTGATATTTCATCCAGATATTTCAGGACCTCTCCTTTATGAGGCATAGTAATATTAATACCTGTAAAATTCATTGCTCGCATTCCCTGTATTGCAGCTTCAAGCTGTCCTTTTTTTACCTGAATAGTCAAATACTCCATAGGAATTCCTGCTGCATCAAAAGCAGCCTGCTCCATAACCACTGTAGGATTATCGTCTACTGGATCTCCAAATACACCCGTCCACTGTTTCTGATAAGATTTCCCCATTTTGTAATACCTCCTGTTTTTATTCTTCTTATAGCTTTTACCTTATAAACTCCACCACCGCATAAGGTTCCCCGTGTATATCATTAAGGCTGACCACAACCTTATCCGCATCCGCAGATACCTCCGGACAAATCACATCCGAAAGTCTTGCCTGCTGTTTATATTCTGCCCGCATCTGACGGAGAGGAAAGTCTGCTGGAAGATAGTCCATTGCCATCTGGATATACTGACAGTTGTTCACATGATGATTGGTATCCAGATGATGCTTCTGGATCGTAAACGATTCTTCCGGCAAAAATCCGGCCGGCATCATAATCTTCCTGGAAGCATATTCCATATCCAGTTTTTCTTCCAGTTCATAACCTTCTGTATCCTCCGGTTTGAGCTTACAGGGAAAACCGTTTTTTCCATCAATAAAAGTCCAGAAAGTATTGGCGTAGGCCAGCCTTTCCCCTTCTTTTGTATCCATTGTGAAATTACGCTGTCCCATAAATCCCCGAAAACTATAAGGCCATGTAGATGTAACGACTTCTTCTCCCAGAGCCGGATATCGATTAACCACAACCTGCCAGGCAGAAAGAACCCAGAACTTGTTTTTCTCTTTCAAAATCTTCATTCCATTCCCTATTTCCTCCGAATGAAATGTACTGCAGTCCTGAAAGTAATTCAGGATTCCCGGCAAAGTAAGCAGTCCGTTTTCTCCTGTTTCGCTGTAGCGGACTCTTCCACTGAAACTATATGACATTTTTATTCCCCTTTTCTGCGTATATCTGCCTTTATTATAACTTTTCATTTTTTATGCCGCAACAAAAAAATCCCCTGGCAGGTATCTAAATAAATACCTGTCAGAGGAAGTGTGAGGGCAGTTTTATATATTTCTGCTGCTTTTCTGTCTGTATTTTTATTTATCTCCAGCCATTAAAAGTTCTTTGCCTGAAATTCCCGGTTCTGTCATATTTACCGGATCAAGAATATGATCCATCTGTTCTTCCGTAAGGATTCCTTCCTGAAGGATAAGATTTCGCACAGATTCACCTGTTTTGATAGCTTTTTTCGCAATATCTGCTGCTTTCTGATATCCCACATGAGGACAGATAGCAGTAATAATCCCTACACTGTTTTCCACAAGGTATCGGCAGCGTGTCTCATTTGCTGTGATTCCTGTCACACAGTTATCAACAAAGGTCTGCACCGCATAAGCCAGTGTATCAATGGACTGGAACATGCAGTAAAATACAATCGGTTCAAAGGCATTCAGCTCCAGCTGACCCGCTTCTGCTGCCATGGTGATCGTCACATCATTTCCAATGATATTAAAAGCCACCTGATTTACAACTTCCGGAATAACCGGATTCACCTTTCCCGGCATAATAGAAGAACCATTCTGTTTTGCCGGAAGATTGATTTCTCCAAATCCGGCTCTCGGACCGGAGGACATAAGCCGCAGGTCATTGGCAATTTTAGAAAGGGTCACTGCACAGGCTTTTACCGCACCGGAAACAGATACAAAAGAATCCAGGTTCTGTGTGGCATCAATCAGATCATAAGCCTGTACAAATTCCATATCAGAAACTTCTACAAGATTCGGTACGATCCGGCGGAGATACGCCTCGTCCGCATTGATTCCTGTTCCGACAGCAGTTCCTCCCATATTCAGGGTGCACATCTCTTCCATTGCCCGGTCCATTCTGTGGATATCGCGCATAATGGCAACTGAATATGCATTAAATTCCTGTCCAAGGCGAATCGGAACTGCATCCTGCATCTGAGTACGTCCCATTTTAATCACATGGTCAAATTCCTTTGCCTTCTCACAAAGAGCTTTGTGTAAACGAAGAAGCTCTTTTTTCAGATTTTTAAGAAGACGAAGCGATGTCATCTTTCCTGCAGTGGGAATGACATCATTAGTAGACTGTCCGCAGTTTACATCATCATTGGGATTGATAATGGAATAATCTCCTTTTTCTCCGCCCAGAATTTCGATGGCCCGATTGGCAATTACTTCATTTGCATTCATATTCAAAGAAGTTCCTGCGCCTCCCTGAATGGGATCTACAATAAAATCTCCATGAAGCTTTCCCTCCAGGATTTCATCACATGCCTGAACAATGGCCTTTGCTTTCTTTTTGTCAAGAATCCCTACCTCACAGTTGGTAATGGCTGCTGCCTTTTTTATGTAAGCAAGGCTGTTGATGATCTCCGGATGCATATTCAGTCCTGTAATGTGAAAATTTTCCGCTGCACGAAGGGACTGCACTCCATAATAAACATTCTGAGGAACATCTTTTGTTCCAATCGAATCCTTTTCCACACGAAAATCCTGTTTCTTCTGTACGTCTCCCATTTTCCTTCTCCCTTTTCTTTTTCCTGTTTTATATGTTGCTTTCCGTTCTTTCTCTGTATCTATTCATTGTCCTTATTATAATGACATGATATAATATAATCAAATACATATAATTTTATAATTATTATAATTTTAAAACTATATTTATGAAGGAGAATCTTATGTTTCAGGGAATGGAATATGTTTATGAAGTTTATAAAGAAAAAAGCTTTTCTAAAGCTGCTGCAAACCTGTTTATTTCTCAGCCTTCTCTCAGTGCCAATGTCAGAAGGGTGGAAAATCGGATCGGATATCCTATTTTTGACCGCAGTACCAAACCATTAGGTCTGACCGAATGTGGAAAACAGTACATGCAATGTGTAGAACGCATCATGAATATTGAACGTGACTTTTCTGATTTTATCAATGACTGGGAAGGACTAAAAACCGGAAGTCTTGTTCTTGGAGGAAGCAACCTGTTTTCCTCCTGGTTTCTTCCTCCTATGATTGCAGCCTTTGCAGCACGTTATCCACATATTCAGATCCAATTGGTAGAAGAATCCACAGTCAAACTGACAAAATTACTCCAAAGAGGAATGATCGACCTGATCCTGGACAATACATATCTGGATCCTGAAATTTTTGACAACAGACTTTATCAGGAAGAGCATCTGATCCTTGCAGTCCCCAGATCTTTTTCCATCAACAAAGATTTGAAAGAATTTCAGCTTTCTGTATGTGATATCCAGACTGGAAAATTTCTGGGATCTGATTTTCCCTCTGTTCCCTTTTCCCGATTCCGCAACGAACCCTTCATCATGCTGAAACAGGAAAATGATACCGGAAAAAGAGCAATAAATATCTGCCGGGAAAATAATTTCGATCCCGTAGTGGTATTTGAAATGGATCAGCAGATGACTTCCTATAATGTTACCTGCTCCGGAATGGGAATCTCATTTATCGGAGATATCATGGTTTCTAAAGTCAGTCCTGACCCAAATGTTGTTTACTATAAGCTCCCTCTAAAAGATAATTGCCGTAATATCTGCTTTTACTGGAAAAAAGGCCGCTACTTAAGCCGTGCTATGGAAGAATTCCTGAAAATGAGTAAGAAATAAAAAAAGAGCACTTCTTTTGAAGTGCTCTCAGCAGGGCTACAAGGATTCGAACCTTGAAATGACGGAGTCAGAGTCCGTTGCCTTACCGTTTGGCGATAGCCCTTTATGTTTTCGCTTTTCGCTTGCGACAAGTGGTATTATATAATAGTCTCCAGAAAAATGCAAGCCCTTTTTTTAAATTTTTTTATTTTTTTTGCATTTTTTATTTTTTCTTCAAATCCGCCAATATAAATACTGTTTTTATATATTCCAAAGACAGTTATCCCTATATAACAATACCAATCTTACCCCGGTAACCTGCGAGTCCGGGGTAGCTGCTATTTTCGAAAATTATATCAGTTTTCTTTTTCAAGTAACTTTTTATAGGAACAGTCCATGCCTAATGCTCCTAACGGTGCAGTAATAACAATTGCCATAACCGCAACTGATAAAACTATTTTCCCACATGAAAGACCTGCCGCCAAAGGAACCGATCCAATTGCTGCCTGCACTGTTGCTTTCGGTAAATATGCAATCACGCAAAATATTCGCTCTTTCCAGGAAAGATCTGTCTTGACAGTACAAAGTAAAACTCCGGCTGACCTTATAAGCAATGCTGTCAAAATCATCACAACAGAGGAAAATCCCGCAACTACTGTATATCTTATATCTACGGCGGCTCCTACAAGTACAAATAATACAACTTCAGCAGCAAGCCATAGTTTTCCAAATTTTTCAGATAATCTTTTAGAAACAAATACCGGGCTCTTCTTTTTCAAAACACATGCCATACTGACCACCGCCAATAATCCGGATAATGCTACAACCCCATCTAATTGCTCCTCAATGGAATTTAAAAGAAATGCTGCTCCTAATATTATAATTACTTTCATACTGTTTCGTACATAATTTTTGCGGGCATATGCCGTTTCAAAAAACAGGTAAAGCAGCCCTCCCATAATACAGCCTGCCGTGATCCCTGTTAAAATTGAGATAGGAATATCCGCAAACGCTTTGAGATTGGCATTTCCACCCTGTACCACTCCTAAAAATGTTGTAAATAACACAATTACAAAAATATCGTCACATGATGCTCCTGCCATGATCATTTGCGGAATTGCCTTTTTCGTTCCCCATTTCGTATCTATATACTGCACCATTCTCGGAACAACAACAGCAGGTGACACTGCGCTGAGTACTGCTCCCATAACAGCTGCCTCCGCTTTTGTAACTCCCAGTATTTCAGGTGCAAATAATACATACGCGAGCATTTCACAGGATGCCGGAACAAACGACAGCAATATGGCAGGTCTCCCCACCTTTTTTAGGTCATCCAGATCCAGAGACAATCCTGCTTTCAGCAAAATAATGATCAGAGCAATTTTACGCAGTTCCGCTGAAACAGATAAAATTGTCGGATCAAGAAGATTTAGAACATAAGGTCCAAGAACAATGCCTGTTGCCAGCATGCCAATAATTTTAGGCAGCTTTAATTTCGCACAGACTGCGCCCATCGCAAGACCGGCTAAAATAATAAGTGATAAAGATGTCAGCATATATGCCCCTCCAATAAATACAATTTAATAAAGATTTATTGAAACAAATTCCTTTTTATAATATAATTCTTCATATAATAAAGCAATAAGCAAAAAATTGTATCTAACACACCAAATAATAAATTTCTGATGCATTCACGTAAAATACCGGTAAATGCATCCGTTGATTTATATTTGCTGCAGTAGTATTTATAGAAGGAGACATTATATGAGAGCAAACAATCTTACTCTGCTCACTGATCTCTATGAACTGACCATGATGCAGGGTTATTTTAAAAACCCCACAAATCAAACTGTTATTTTTGACATGTTTTACCGTAACAATCCATGCGGAGGAAGCTTTGCAATTGCGGCAGGCCTGGAACAGATGATCGAATATATCGAAAATCTACGTTTTACAGAAGAAGATATAGAATACTTAAGAAGCCTGGATATGTTTCAGGAAGATTTTCTGGACTATCTGAGTACTTTCCACTTTACCGGTGATATCTATGCCATTCCGGAAGGAACGGTTGTTTTCCCCCGTGAACCCATTGTCAAAGTAATCGCTCCTATCATGGAAGCTCAGCTTGTAGAAACTGCGATCCTGAATATTATTAATCATCAGAGTCTCATTGCCACCAAGGCCGCCAGAGTCTGCTATGCAGCCCGCGGAGACGGTGTAATGGAATTCGGACTTCGCCGCGCCCAGGGACCGGATGCCGGCATTTACGGAGCTCGCGCAGCCGTGATCGCAGGCTGTGTAGGAACATCCAATGTACTTACCGGTCAGATGTTCCATGTTCCGGTTCTCGGTACCCATGCCCACAGCTGGATCATGAGTTTCCCGGATGAGTATACCGCCTTTAAAACCTATGCAAAAATGTATCCTGATTCCTGTACACTTCTTGTAGATACCTATGACGTATTAAAATCCGGTGTTCCCAATGCCATACGTGTATTTGAGGAAATGCGTGAAGAGGGAATCAAACTGACAAAATATGGCATCCGCATCGACAGCGGAGATCTGGCTTATCTGTCCAAAGAAGCCTACAAAATGCTGGCTGCTGCCGGTTTTGATGATGCCACCATCGCTGCCTCCAGCGACCTGGATGAATATTTGATCGACAGTCTGAAAACTCAGGATGCCAAGATCAATTCCTGGGGTGTAGGAACCAATCTGATCACCAGCAAAGACAATCCAGCCTTTGGCGGTGTATATAAACTGGCTGCGGTAAAGGACGCTGACAGCAATAATTTCATTCCCAAGATCAAGCTTTCTGAAAATACCGAAAAGGTCACCAATCCGGGAAATAAAACCGTTTATCGTATCTACAGCAAAACCACCGGAAAGATCAAGGCAGACCTTATCTGTCTTGCTGACGAAATTTTTGATCCTGAAGAAACCATGATCATCTTTGACCCTGTAGATACCTGGAAAAAGACCAAAGTTCTGGGAGGAACCTATGAAATACGTGAACTCCTGATCCCTGTGATCCGGGAAGGAAAACGTGTTTACACTTCTCCTGATGTCATGGATATCCGGGATTACTGCCAGAAAGAACAAAATACTCTCTGGGATGAGTCCCGACGTCTCATCAATCCTCAGAAAGTTTATGTGGATCTTTCTCAGAAGCTTTACGACCTGAAGAAAAACCTGCTGGAAGAAATGAGCGAAAAGGCTCTTGACTAAAAGTCATATCCCCCTGCTGCCTTTCATATCATAAAAGGTGAGGGGGGATTTTTATGGACAAAGACTACACGATTCTTATTAATAAAAAACACCCGCTTCCTGCGGATTTTATACCGGAACATCTGATAGATACAGGCTTACCATTTGACGCCATACCAGGCGATCCAAAACGTCTTCTGGAAGAAAAAACAGCCCATGCCGCATTGGAGCTGACAGCAAGAAGCCGCATGGAAGGACTGAGCCTTTACTGTATCTCCGGATATCGCTCTTACATCCGGCAAAAAGAACTCTATACAGGAAATAATTACGTTGCAGCTCCGGGAACCAGCGAACATCAGAGCGGACTTGCCCTTGATCTCTCCTGCCCTGCTGTGCATATGGAGCTGACAGAAGCCTTTGCGGAAACTCAAGAGGGACTCTGGCTGAAAAAACATGCGCCTCTCTATGGTTTTATTATCCGTTATCCGGAAAATAAAACACACATTACCGGCTTTCCATGGGAACCCTGGCATATTCGTTATGTGACCAAACCTCTTGCATCTTATCTTACCCTTACCGGACTGACTCTGGAAGAATATCATATGATGGAGAATTCTATGGACTTTCTCGATTTAAAGTGATATACTATGAACACTTAAAAAATGCCATATCTTACTTACGGAGGAAATATATTATGTCAATGAAGATCAATCACCAGCTTCCTTTACCGGATACACTCAAAACCCAGTATCCTTTAAGCAATGAGCTGAAAAAAATCAAAACCCGGAGAGATGACGAAATCCGCCGGATCTTTACCGGGGAATCTGATAAATTCGTTGTTCTTGTTGGTCCCTGCTCTGCAGACAATGAAGAAACCGTCTGTGAATATGTAAACCGACTGAAAAAGGTAAATGATCAGGTTTCTGACAAACTTATGATCATTCCAAGAGTTTATACAAACAAGCCCCGCACTACAGGAGACGGTTATAAAGGTATGCTCCATCAGCCGGAACCGGCCAAGGCTCCTGATCTCCTTGGCGGAATCATTGCCATCCGAAAAATGCACATCCGCGTTTTGGAGGAAA
Organism: Blautia sp.; assembly: GCA_026169535.1. Taxonomy (GTDB): domain Bacteria; phylum Bacillota; class Clostridia; order Lachnospirales; family Lachnospiraceae; genus Blautia_A. The sequence continues at coordinate 16,801 of JAPFCU010000076.1, read as the reverse complement.
CAGGACTTTCTACTGCAGATGAAATGCTTTATCCGGAAAATCGCAGCTATCTGGATGATGTCCTTTCCTACGAGGCCATCGGAGCCCGGTCTGTAGAAAATCAGCAGCACCGCCTGACAGCCAGCGGAATGGATATTCCTGTGGGAATGAAAAATCCTACCAGCGGTGATCTTTCCGTTATGCTGAATTCTGTTACTGCCGCTCAGCACTCTCATCATTTCATTTACAGGGGCTTTGATGTGGAAACTGGCGGAAATGAACTTGCACACACCATTCTCCGGGGAGGTGTAAACAAATTCGGTCAGACTCAACCCAACTATCATTATGAGGAGCTTGTACGTCTGGCAGAATTATATCAGAAGTGGGAACTGAAAAATCCTGCTGTCATTGTTGACGTAAATCATTCCAATTCCGGAAAACAATATAAAGAACAGATCCGTATTGTCAGTGAAGTCCTTCACAGCCGTAATTACAATGCAGATCTGAAAAAGCTTGTAAAAGGTGTTATGATTGAAAGCTATCTGCTGGAAGGCCGTCAGGACATCAGTGACCACATGATACCCGGCTGTTCCATCACCGATCCCTGTCTGGGATGGGAGGATACCGAAAAACTGATCTACGAAATCGCTGAGAAATGCTGACATAGAAAATGCCACCCAAACTGGTCAAAGTTGTGAGGGTGGTTTTTCTATGCCTTTTTAAGCTACTGCTCCATCTGCCTTCCCAAAAACCCTGCTGCCGTCTGCACCAGCATCCTTTCTGTATCCCCAAATACATCCTTTTCATTTTTCCCTATCAAGATCACTGCTCCTATGGCATCCCCGGCGCAGATGATCGGCTGCAGAATTTCCGCGCCTTCTATTTCTTTCTGGTTTGATATAACAGGAATACTCCCTTTCTCTCCCGGCCGGAAGCATCTGGCTTCTCTGGCCGCGATACTCTCCTCCAGTTCTTTGCTGATCTCTTTTCCTGCAATTTCTCTGCTTCCATGACCGGCTGCCGCAACCACCTGATCATGATCCGTGATACAGGCAAGAAAGCCGGTTGTCTGTGCAAGAGCCTCCACATATTCTTTTGCAAATATACTTAATTCCCCAATAGGGGAATATTTTTTTAAAATAATCTCTCCTTCTCTGTCTGTAAAAATCTCCAGAGGAGTACCTTCCTTGATCCGTAAAGTCCGCCGTATTTCTTTCGGGATAACCACCCTTCCCAGGTCGTCGATCCTCCGTACGATTCCTGTAGCTTTCATATAAAAATTCCTCCATTTACTGTACTTTCCGATTCTGGAAATAGTATCTGTAAATGGAGGAATTTTATACCTGTTTCACACAAAAAACCTAGATTCTGTCAAAAACCCATCCCAGAAAAGGTGAGAGAATGATCATAATCACCGAAAAGCTGAAAGAGCTTACAGATATCAATGTAGCTCTCTGTTGAGAGGGTATTTTTTCATTTAATATGATATCTGCCCGCACTTCCATAAAATCATCAAAAAATGCCGCCATAAATCCGCCTGCAATCACTATATATGGATTTCCCAGAAGCAGGGATCCAAGCGCAGCTGCAATGCCGAAAATGCTGAATATCACGATTCCCCTGAATCTGAGACAGGAAAAGTACTGTACCAGCTTTGCCCCAAGGGCAGCTCCCAGCTGCATGAAAAACAGCGCCGGTCCAAGAAGCGACGGGTTCAGTCCTGTTTCCGGAAGCTTTGCCTGAAGAAAAAACAAAAGCAGTGTGGAAACCGCTCCTACAAAAGAATTTACCAGGATCAGTCCCATAATCTTTGGATTCTTTCTTAAAAACAGAACACTTTCTGTTACACAGGCTTTGCAGCGCATTCCGATACCATCTTTGTCAGAACCAGCCGGCTGTGTCATTTCAGACAATCCCAGGGCTGTCATAACTCCAAAAATACCCAAAATCACGTCCAAACTGTAGGCTTTCCGATAGCCAAGCGCAAGGGAAAAACCTGCCAGAAGTGTGGAACAGGCTGTCCCAATCCGGTAGATCATCATTTCTGTGGCAGAAAAACGGTTATATTCTGATTCCTTCCCATAATTTTTCAGGCTTTCATAAGCCAGAGACTCTCTTGTTCCGGATGCCAGATTATAGCTTAGAGCATTGATCCCTACTGCAATGACGATACCCCAGAAGGAACGTGAAAAGATCATCGCCAGCGCAGACAGCACAGACATGATCCGGCTCAGTATCATAACCTTTTTTCTTCCAAGAACATCTGCCATAACTCCTGATGGAATCTCGCCGCTTAAACTTACCACATGAAAAATTGCTTCTAATATCCCAATCTGTCCAATGGAATATCCTCTCTGAGCCAAAAGCGCCACCCAGGCAGCATTTCCCAGCGCAAAGGATTCAAAAACCGCTGCCAGATACAGCTTTCTTATTTGTCTTTTATACATAAAAAAATCTCCTATTCTGTAAAATAAACACATGAATAAGAGATAGTAAACGTCTTTATAAAATTGCCGGATCTGCCTGAACCAGATCAGTAATTCCTAAAAAAGAGCGCACTATCCCTGTAAGCGTAAAAACTGCATCCATTTACAAGCTGAAGATTACATGTTTTCCACTTCATCCGTACTGCGCTCCTTTCTGATTTCTTTAGATATTCCTGTGTCACATGGCACCGGATCTGACGCCGCTGACACTGTTATTATTATACCACAGCACATTGCAGATGACAAGATTTTATGCTTTTGTCACCTTCATTTTTTCCAGCGTCCAGAAACCTCCCCGGAATTTATCCGCCTCTGTTTTCAGCGTATGCACCGGAGATTTTCCGTAAAATCTGGAGGAGAAAACCACTTCCCCCTGATTTACATAAATTTCCACTGCCGAGGTATCCGCAAGGATCCTGATATCCTTCACCTGCTCCACGCAGGCGTTTCGGATCCTGCGTCCTGCACCTGCCTCCTCGTCCATTGTAAGAGTCAGAATCCCGTCTTTGTGCTCCAGTGTAAAGACATCTGTGAGAACCACCTTCACAGGTCCTTTTTCCAGCTGAAGCTCCAGATCAAAAGCGCCTTCTGTCTCCACTTCCCTGTCCTCCTGAGACAGTTTCTTTTCCCAGCGGCGGAGATTCATAAGCTCTTCTACAGGATACTGGTATATTTTTCCGTTCTGGTATTTCAGTTCTCTTGGAACCGTCAGACAGTGCTGCCAGCCTTCTTCCAGAGTACAGTTCTGATATTCCTCGTCCGCATCCGGCATTCCCATCCATCCAATAAGGATCCTTCTGCCTTTCTGATCCAGAAAAGTCTGAGGGGCATAAAAATCAAATCCCATATCCCACTCGCGAAAATTCTCCGTCTGAACCATTCCCTCCTGCATCACAAAATATCCGGAAAGATAAATGTTCTGATAACGGTACTTCTCCCGCCGGACACCCTGAGGGGACACAGAAAGAATCGTCTCTCCGCCCAGTTCAAATACATCCGGGCATTCCCACATATATCCAAATGGCTTTTCTGTAGTCAGTTCTCCGTCAAATTCCCATTTTTTCAGATCTTCGGAACGATAAAACAACACAGCTCCCTGATCATTTTTCTTTCTTCCTCCAAGCACCATATGGTATTGATCCTTTTCTTTCCACACTTTTGGATCCCGGATATGGCAGGTATAGTCTTCCGGATACTGGGAGGCAGGGATTACTTCTTCCTTCACGCCGAAATGGATCCCGTCTGCACTCTCTACATGAAGTGTACTGGTGATGCGTCCATTATTGATATAGTCATAATCTCCGTCCAGCTTTACATTTCCGGTATAAAAAAGATGCATGGTATCATCCTCTGCCAGAGCAGAGCCGGAATAAACCCCATGGCAGTCCATAGGGCTGTCCGGATAGAGGGGAACACCCTCATATCTCCAGCTGACAAGATCCTCGCTGGAATAATGTCCCCAGAATTTCAGCCCTCCCTTTACCTCAAAAGGAGAATACTGAAAGAACACATGATACCTTCCCTTATAATAACACAGTCCATTAGGATCGTTCAGCCAGCCGGCCGGAGGCATCAGATGGTGGGTCAGCCGGTGGGGAAAAAGATTCATCTCCGTAAATTTTGTTTCTTCAATCTTTCTGATCTCTTCTGCAAGAACCTTTGTCAGTGTACTCATTATTTTATCAGCTCCAGTACATGATCTTTGTAATTTACTTTACCTGTTTTCAGGACTTTTATATCCTGATATTCATCTGTATTTGTTACGATCAGAGGTGTTGTCACATCATAACCTTCCTCTTTGATCCTGTCCATATCAAAGGTGATCAGAAGCTGTCCTGCCTTTACATGATCGCCTTCACTTACATGAGTTTCATAATATTTTCCGCCAAGCTCTACTGTATTGACTCCAATGTGGATCAGAAGCTCCGCACCGTTGTCTGCTTTCAGCCCGATGGCATGTTTTGTATCAAAAACAGTTTCTACCACTCCATTACAAGGTGCTTTTACCTGACCCTTTTCTGGAATCACAGCAACTCCTTTTCCAAGGACTTCTGCTGCAAAGGTTTCATCCTTTACCTGATCCATAGGAATTGCTGTGCCTTCCAGAGGGCTGAAAAGAAGGGGGGATTCCGATTCACTGTCTGATTTTGTTATTGTTTCTGCTGTTTCTTTTTTCTGAACTTTTTCTTCATCTTTATATCCAAACATCCAGGTAAGTGCAAATGACACTCCCAGGGAAACTGCCATCATAAGAAGATAAGCAGCCGGCTGATTCAGGCAGAGCAGGATACCGAAAATTCCTGTCACACCGGTTCCTGTAGCGCCAAGTCCGGTAATGGAAGCAGCCAGTGCGCCGCAGGCGCCGCCGATACATGCAGTAATAAAAGGTTTACCAAAACGAAGATTGACGCCGAAGATCGCCGGCTCAGTAATACCCATGCAGGCGCTTAGTGCTGACGGAACTGCCATGGATTTGATCTTCTGATCTTTTGTCTTAAGAGCAACTGCAAGAGCTGCGCCGCCCTGTGCCAGGTTTGCCGCAGATGCCAGAGGAAGCCAGAAGGTCATTCCAAACTTAGCAATCTGTCCCAGATCAATGATGGTATACATATGATGGACGCCGGCTACTACAGTTGGCGCATAAAAAGCGCCCATGATAAAGCTTCCAATTCCGAAAGGCAGGGCGATCAGCCATTGTACGCCGTCCAGAAGTCCGTTTTCAAGTGTTACAAATACCGGGCCGATAATGGAAAGTGTTAAATAACCTGTTACAAAAACACTGACAAGAGGTGTCACAAAAAGATCCAGCATCGCGGGAACTACTTTATGAAGCCGTTTCTCAATCTGGGCCAGCACCCATACAGCGATCACTACCGGAATCACGTGCCCCTGATAGCCTACCATATCAATAGAATAAAGCCCGAACCATACTTTCTGAGTGATCTGTACTCCTTCTGTTGCAACGGTCCACGCATTCTGCAGATTGGGATGGATCATGATCATACCGATCACTGCTGCCAGATACGGATTGGCTCCAAAAACCTTACCTGCACTGTATGCAATAAGGATTGGCAGGAATGTATAGGCAGTGTTACTGAAAATCTGTGCAAATGTGTAAATGGATCCGCTTGTATTAATATCTAGGAATCCGTTATTTACCATGAAGTTCAGAGCCTCCATGATACCCATAAGGAAACCGCTGGCAACAATAGCCGGAATGATTGGAACAAAAATATCTCCCAGAGTTTTAATCAGTCTCTGGAAAGGATTTGCCTTTGACGCCGCCACCTTTTTCAGTTCTTCCTTGCTGCTTTCGGAAATCCCGGCAATCCTGATAAATTCATCATAAACCTTATTAACAACTCCTGTTCCCAGAATGATCTGCATCTGCCCCTGGGCAAAGAATACACCCTTTACTCCATCGATATTTTCTACCGCGTCCTTATCTGCTTTGCTGTTGTCTGCGATCACAAGACGAAGACGTGTGGCACAGTGTGCTGCAGAAATAATATTGTCTTTTTTTCCTACATGATTGTAGATCTCCTGGGCTGTTTTTTTATAGTCCATAGCTTCCTCCTTTTCTCTTTCCCTTTATTATGTTATCGTTTCCATATAATATTTTCTTTAACTACTTGCTTTTATTTGTCATTATTTTTATCTATATGGAATCGTTCTCATATCTTGATTTTATTATATTCCTGTGTTTTTCAGTTGTAAAGACGGAAAATGTAATAAATATCTTTCCCTTATTTTGTATATATTAAACAAACTCCGCCTAAAAAGACCGGGTGAAATCAGATTTTGTTTTCTGGTTCCCCCCGGTCTTTCTTTACAGAGAATTTCTATGCGATTTTCTGAGAACGATTTCACATCCCATTTTTATTTCTTTTTTAATGCCGCTGTCCGATTCCATCAAATCTACAAGCATGGCTGCTGCCTCCATACCGCTTGTTTTATAAAAAAAATGTACAGTTGTCAGCTTAGGGTCAATAATCTTTCCTGGCGTACCGTCTCCGATTCCTACCACCTGCACGTCCTCCGGTATCCGCAACCCTTTTTCTTTCACATACGTCATTGCCCCTACTGCCATGGTATCTGTGGCACACATCAAAGAATCTACAGCCGGATCCCTTTCAAAAATTCTTTCTGCACATTCATATCCGGATTCCATGGTAAAAGTTCCTGTTTCCATCATTTCCGGAGCTATGGACAGCCTGTATTTTTTCAACGCATCCTCAAACCCTTTTCTGCGTCTTGCGCCAACCGCTTCATCCTTTTCTGTGACTCCGATGTATGCAGGATTTTTTCCATGCTCCAGAAGCTTGTCTGCAATCGTATAGGCTGCCTGATAATCGTCCTGATATACACAAGGATATCCATCCAGCTTCTGTCCCAGAATCACGATCGGAACTTTATATTCCTTCAGCATCTGCTTATGCTTTCTGGTAAACATCGTAGCAATAAATACCACTCCATCCACCTGATTATCCCGAAAAAGAGAAAGAGACTTTAATTCTTCTTCAATATCATTATTAGTATTTGCCAGTATGATCTGATATCCTTTTTTTGTCAGTACATCGCTGATGCCTGCCACCTCGCGGCTGATGGTGTCTGAGTTGATCTTCGGAAGAACCACTCCCACCAGTTTTGTTTTTTTGGTCCGGAGCATCTGCGCCTGAGCAGAGGGCTGATACCCTGTCTCCTGAATCACCTTCCGGATTTTTTCTTTTTTCTCTTCACTTACATATCCGTCATTTAAATATCTGGATACCGTTGTTCTGGAAACACCGGCCAGTCTGGCAATCTCGTTAATATTCATAAAGGAGCCCCCCTTGTCTTCTGTGTCTATCTTACCAAATCGTTCTTCTGTTTACCAGTCTTTCTCCAGTATATTGCCAATCTTCTCCACCAAAATATTTATTTCGCCAAATTTTTACGTCCCAGAAAACTTTGAATATCAAAATATTTATTAAAAATTTATGAAATCCCTTTACAACCATGAATTTTTAGTATATAGTTATCATACATCTTATATGTAGTATTTATTACTACGTATAGCCAACATCTATGTTTAGACTAAATTCAGGAGGCGATTCTAATGAAACTGAAACTAAAAGACCCATGGAGCGCGATCACACATGGTATTGCCGTACTTCTGGCCTGTGCCGGAGCTGCTCCCCTTCTTATAAAAGCTGCCCGTGCAGAAGATACTCTTCATATTACTGCACTTGCAGTATTTATTCTGACAATGATCCTTTTATATACAGCCAGTACTATTTATCATTCTGTAGATTCTACGGAAAAGGTCAACCGTAGACTGCGTAAAATCGATCACATGATGATCTTTATCATGATTGCTGGAAGCTACACTCCGGTATGTCTCATTGCCCTTCATAACAGAGTCGGTTATATTCTCTGCGGACTTGTATGGACGATTGCCATAGCCGGCATTCTGCTGAAAGGCTTCTGGATCAACTGTCCAAAGTGGCTTTCCTCCGTATTGTATATCGGAATGGGTTGGCTCTGTGTACTTGCCTTTGTACCCATCTTTCATTCTCTTCCCACAGCAGGCTTTAACTGGCTTCTGGCAGGCGGCATTATCTATACCATCGGCGGAATCATTTACGGACTGAAGCTTCCTATCTTTAACTCAAAGCACAAAAGCTTCGGTTCCCATGAAATTTTTCATGTATTCATTATGCTTGGAAGCGCCTGTCACTTTATCGTCATGTATTTCTTTATCTCAAACATGCCTTTATAAAAAACTTCCCCCTTGCCTTTCATATTTGTTTCCTGAAGGGTAAGGGGATTTTTGTTTTAAAATTCCATTAATCTGTCTTTCTGTTTCCGGGTCATCTTTTTAATCTGGCACTCTCTTTTCATAGCCTCCTCTTTCGTAGCAAAGCCCTCATAATAGGCAAGTGTTACCGGACGCTTCGCCCTGGTATATTTCGCTCCGCTTTTGTCCCCGTTATGAGCTTTCAGACGCTTTTCAAGGCAGTTTGTCCACCCGGTATAAAGACTTCCGTCTACACATCGAACCATATAAGTATAATTCATCTTCTGCTCCTTTTATGTAAAGGACAACTGCCCTTCATTAAAGCAGCCATCCCTGTATTACATTTCTTTACATCTATGATCAAGCAGCCGGTATATTATTGTGCATCACTTATTCCCTAAACCATTTCTCGCAAAAAAGATATTGCGGGAATACAGAAAAAGCAGGTAGGAGAACTGCCGACTGCGGATTTTTATTCCCACCTGCTTTTATTATACGTTGTTTTTTATTTTTTGTGAATCTCTGTTCTCTGTTTATTCTGGAAGATAAGCAATGGGATCCACAGGCTCCCCATCTTTTTTCATGGCAAAATAAAGATTACTGCCCTCTTCACTGTAATACTTGGTAGGGGATGCAATATAGCCGATCACAGCGCCTTTTTCTATTGTCTGCCCCTCTTCCACTGCCAGATCTTTCAGTTGTCCGTAAACAGCCTGATAGCCGCTTCCAAGCTCCATGGTAACTGTCGTTCCGGTCTGTACGTTTTCCTCGATGGAATAAACCGTTCCCGGCACAGATGCCAGAACCGGAGCGCCTTCCACCGCCTGAACTGCAATAGCAGGATTTAGTTTATACTGGTCAAGTGTAGGAAAATATACCGTCTGATCCATGTTATAATCCAGCAGAATATTTCCGTTTACCGGCCATTCCATCTGTGTCTCCTCGGAAAAGTTCAGAGAAGGAGCTGCTGCAGCGCCTGCTGCCGTTTCTGTATCCTGCTGCACTTCCTGCATATTTTCTTCTGTAATCCGGGTCTGATCATCCGGTAACACTTCTGTATCTGTACTTTGTTCCTCTTCTTTGTTTGTTCCTGTATTTTCTTTCTCTTCCAGGATATTTCCTCCTGCATTCTCCATATCCGCTTCTACATGACTGGTGTCCGCATCCACTGAAAATTCTTCTTCCGCATCTTCTGATCTGCCTTCTTCCATACTAACCAGTTCTTTTTCTTCCCGGACATTTTTTTCCGGCTTTGATGTACCAAACTGATAAACTCCGATTCCTGCGGCAGCAATCACTGCCAGAAGAGCTGCATTTACGGTATACTTTGCAATTCTGTTTTTTGTCATATTCCTTTCACCTCTGCTTATAATCATTTCTGTATTTATAGAGTGTCCAGAATATGTAAGTCTATACACAGAATCCCTGCTTTCTGTCAATATTTTACCGGAAGCTCTCAGCTATCCTTCATAAACAGCCAGTTCCATACCTGGAAAATATGTTTCCAGGATTTCCTTCCAGTTACTTCCTTTTTTTGCCATTTCATTTCCTCCATTCTGAGAAAATCCCAGCCCATGTCCTCTTCCTTTACACAAAAATCGAATCTGTTCTCCTATTTTCTGAATAGAAAAATTGGTCGAAGTAAGTGACATCCCTCTTGCAAACGACTCTCCTTCAAGAAGATTTCCGTCTGCAGAAAGGCTTTTTATATAGCCGGATGACTCTCTTTCTCTAATATTTAAACTGGAAGGCATCTGCTGCAAAGGAATATATGTACTGTTCAGATAAAAGGGAGATTCCTTATCTACGCTGCTGTCTACTGACTTTAAATAAGCATACTGCTCATTATGAAAGGCCTCTCTCCCGTCTCTTGTTACTCCCCCGCTGATCTCATGGTAAGGAACCAAACTCAATTTTCCATTTGCAGTCAGCACCTGCCCTTCTGTTTCTTCTGCTGCCTTTTCATATACAGAATCCGGTATTTTCCACAAATTTTTTTCATTCCCTGTTTCCTGAAGAGCCTGTAAAAAATTTGTCTCTTCTATTTTCCGAAAAAAATTTGTTCTTGCAATTACAGCCTGTGCCTTTATTGCTTCTCTCTGATATTCTTCCGGAATCTGTCTGGATACCAGTACCGGAATGAACATTTCCGGATCAGGGCTGCGATTGAGAATAGCCGCTTCAATTCCGTTAATTGCCATAGTCAACAGATACGGAACAAAAAACAGGGACAGCAAAACCGAATACCGAAAAGTCTCCTTCTTTTTCATAATATTTTGTCCTTATGTATTTTTCTTAATATATGTCATTTTCTGCTGTTTTATAATCAATATTTTTTGATAATGAATATGAAGCAATACGTCAGCCTGAAAAACTCCAGAAACAGAAAAACTCCTGCCCAGCTTATAAAAAACCGGACAGGAGCAAGCCTGTTATTATTCTGGATCATCAGCCAAAAGAGCTTCCGTCTCCAATCTCCCTCAGAATCACAGTTCCGGATGGAGATTTGTTTTTGTGCGGTTCTCTGTTTCTGTCTCCCGGTCCCTGATTCCATGGCATCACTTTCTTTAACAGAAGACGATAACCGCTTCCATAACTAAATACGCCTTTATTTCTTATTTCTATTGTTTTCTGGCTTTTCACCCCTGAATTATGATTCTGCTTTATAAGAGTGTTCTCTCCACATACCATTTCTTTTTTATTTCCGCCAAACAATCTGACTCCAAAACAGATTACAGCAACGACTATCACACGGAAAAACTCTTTTAATCCTCTCATAAAGATCCTCCCTATTTTTCTGCCTGTCCCACCGGGCTGCGCCTTCCCGGCAATGTTTCAGGTACTATAACTCTATGCAGGACATTTAGAAAAATAGAACCAGAAAATTTAATTTTCAGAAGCCAGCTGCTCTTCAAATACTTTTAATTCTTTTTTATATTCTTTTAAATCTGCATTTAATAATTCTGCAGTTTTCTCAGAGCACTGATTTCGTGGAAGATCCGGATAATTTTCTGTGAGATAATCTCCAAGATATTTTGTAGCTTTCTGCGCGCCTACCGGATTCAGATGATGTGGATCATAAAAATCTTTTTCCCAGTCGATATTTATTTCTTCCAGCAGCTCTTCCAGATTAAAATCAATATAATCCGCTCCACATTCTTCGGTCAGTTTTTTCGCAGTTAAATACCGACCATATGTCCAGCGGTCATCCGGCATATTCACCACAATAACCTTTGATCCCTGGGATTCACAGTATTCAATAATATCCTTGTAAAAAGACCAGGAGTCTTCATTCTCTTTCTCCGGCTCTACATTTTTATCTACATGATCTCTTGCATCAATCTTCTCTGCCCGATAAACCGGATACTGGCCTCTCATAATATCATGGCGGTATTGCAGATTATACAGATCTGTCCAGCGAAGCTCTTTCCACCTGTCGTGATAACGGAGCAGCGGAAATATATAATCAACCATATGTTGAGAATCACTTCTCTTCACTATTTCAGAAATCGCTTTCAATTTATCCAACGAAAATCTTTTAAAATCCATGCCTCTACGCAGATAAGGCTCATAAGCATTATAATTATATTCGAGAAAAAGACTTGTAATTCCCATGACCACTACCTTGGGCTTCTGATATCGGTAGGCATCTTTAATATTCAGCCAGGTCACCGGAGGCGCCTGAACCGTACTTGCACGGGTGTGAGCTACAATTCCATAATCCTCCCACAATTCTAATGGTGAAAATCCCACCAAAAGCGTACTGCTTCCGGCAATCAGCACATCTACAGTATTTTTTTCTGTTTCATAAAAGGTTCTGTTCTGGTCTGTATCCTGTATATAATACGGGATAAACAATTTTCCAAGGAATATAAGAATCATCATAAAAGCAATTATGACGATCGTACATCGAACCGGAACCCATCTGTTCTTTTTTTCTTTACACATATCCCTAATTCATCTTTTCTCTTAATTCATTCATGTTGATTTTTCCATTAAAGTTCAAAGGCATATTTTCCAAATAGCAAAACTTCCTGGGTATCATAAAGTTAGGCAGACGTTCCTTTAAGTGTCTGGCAATTTCTCTGGAAGAAATTTCTTCACCTGTGTAAAACAGCCAGATCTGTTGTTTCTCTTTCTTATACAGACACACAGCCTCACGGATCTCCGGCATAAGAATCGCGGCCGCCTGTATTTCGCCCAGCTCTACTCTATGCCCCATATGTTTAATCTGATCATCTTTTCTTCCGCAGAAAATCAGTTGTCCCTGTTCATTAATCCTGCCAAGGTCACCAGTCTTATATACGATCTCATCATAAATAGGATTCAGAGGATTTTTTACAAATACTTCTCTTGTTTTTTCTGGATTTCTATAATATCCCAAAGCCAGCGAAGTACCCTGCACATAAATCTCTCCCACTTCCCCGGAAGCTGCCTCTCTTCCGTCTTCTGTAATAAGAAGAATATTTGTATTGCGGAATGGCTGTCCAATAGGAAGGTTCTCTTCTTCCGTTACTAAATGATCTACCTCATACCAGGTACAGCTTGCAGTAATTTCTGTAGGGCCATAATGATTCACAAAAACAGCTTCTGGAAGATTCTCCTGCCATATTCTGAGATGTTTACAGGACATTACAGAACCTGTAAAAAACACTTTTCTCACAAATTCAGGTCGTATTTCCTCAAATGTCCCCAATTCTGAACATAAAGTCAAAGCACCTGTTACCCAGCATATAGTTGTTACCTTATTTTCATTCAGATACTGAAACAGACGGACCGGCATTGAAAAATATTTTTTAGGAATAAGAACTGTTGACGCTCCTGTTTTCAGAGGAAGGTAAAGATCCCTCAGCGCTGCTACATAATCCAGAGGAGACTGATTTCCAAAAATTTCCTCTTCACCAATGTCAAAAGTTTCAGAAAAAGCTTCTATATAATCAATCAGCTGTCTGTGAGATTCCACTACCCCTTTTGGTATTCCAGTGGAACCAGAAGTAAATATCACATATGCCGGATCCACATCCATTACCTGACTGCGGACAGCTTCCAGCTTCTCAGGACATTCTCTGGCTTCTTCCATATCCCTGGTTGAAATAATCTTCCCTGTAAATTCCAGTTCTTCTGCAGCCTGGAGATATGTCTCATCTGTCACCATAATATCTGCCTGCACTGTATCCAGAATCAATTTCAGACGATATTTCGGAAGTTCCAGATCAATAGGCACATAAAAACATCCACTGTAAAGAACTGCAAAAAACAGTTCCGGAGTAGTAACTGTTTTATCTGTAATAACAAGTACAGGCTTTCTGGGAGAAGTGTATTCCGTAAGAAAACTTCCCCATCTGCGTGCTGTCACAAGCGCTTCGCGAAAAGTGATTTCATTATTTTCATCTCTGTACAGCACTTTTTCTGCAAAACACTTCTGAGCCTGCTCCAAATATTCCAAAATATTGATGATCATACTCTGTCCTCTCTTAAAATCCTCTGTAAATAAATGATTTTGCATCATAACCTATTCCATAAATTCCAAAGATCATAATAGCAAATATTCCAACAAGATAAATGATCCAGCGGAATACTGCATTCTGTCTGGCGATCAGCTCGCGGACACTGTGTCCACATTCCTGAATTGTACTAATCATGATCCAGAAAATGAGACAGATTCCAAGAAGAATAAAATCTTTCTGTGTCAGACCCAGGGTAAAAATTCCTCCGTTAAAAAGAACTCCCGGATTAAAGTCAAGACTGTGTCTCATCATCCAGACAGCCGCCCCAAAGCTGGCTCCTCTGGAAAAGAATCTTCCGATCACGATTAATATAAAGGTTCGAGTGATCTGAAACAGCTTCCAGCTGAATGCCTTTGTATTGATCCGCAAAAGCTCCGTCAGACGAACAATATAAGGCTCAAAAAGGATTCCGCCTATAATGAAAACTGCCTGATAAAGACCATAAGCAATATATTTAAATTCTGCTCCATGCCAGACTCCGATTACAAAGAACGTTATAAGCTGAGCAAAAATTACCGGAACCTGCTTTCCAATCCTGTCCCCTAAAAGCTTCCTGGAATTTTTCCCCAGTTTTCCAAAAAACTTAGACAGAGAAATGGGATAAAAAATATAATCTCTGCACCATGCACCCAGAGTAATGTGCCATCTTCTCCAGAATTCCGGAATACTGGTTGCAAAATACGGTCTCTTAAAGTTGAGTGTAAGGTCAATTCCAAATATCTGGGAAACACCTCTGGCTATATCCATTCCTCCGGAAAAATCTCCATATATCTGGATTGTATATCCAATCACACCAAGGATAGCATAAAATCCCGTATATTCTGTATAACGGTCAAACACCTGATTTACAAAAACAGCAACCCTGTCTGCAATCACCAGTTTTTTGAACCATCCCCACATCATAAGCTGGATGCCAAACTTTACTCTTTCATATTGAAAGGAATGCGGTTCATAAAGCTGTTCTGCCAGTTGGTCGTATCTGCTGATAGGCCCCTGAATGATCTGCGGGAACCAGGATACGAAAAGGGCAAATTTTGCCAGATTTCTGTCTGCTTTATACTGTTCCCGGTAAATATCGATCAAATATCCTAATGACTGAAAAGTATAAAAAGAAATACCCAGAGGAATGAGGATTCCAGCATCAAAATGAAGCCAGTCCAGATTCAGTGCCTCTGAAATCATATTGATATAAATTTTAAAATACTTGACAAATGCAAGAATTCCCAAATTAAGCAGCAGCACTGCCAGCAGAATCCATCTCTTCTTTTTCTCATAGCCGGCTTTTATTTCTTTCTTTTTCTTACGGTCAAGTTCTGCTTTGTGCTCTTTCACATATATCTTATATTTGTCTGTCTGGCCTTCTATTAACAGGCCGCCGCAAAAAGTAGTCGCCGTTGTAAACAGCAAAAAAACATATGTATGGGGACTGGATAAAAGATAAAAGATCTGGCTTGCAGCCAGCAGGATGCACCATCTGTATTTAGATGGACATAAAAAATATGCTCCTGCAGCTGCCGCAACAAAGATAACAAAATTAAGTGATACAAAAGACATGGCTTACTCCTGTAATGATTCTATCAGCGTTACAATAGCCTCTACAGAATTGAAATTTTCCGGAACCAGATGTTTTACAGAAATATTGATGTCAAACTCATCATTCAGCTCACCTACCAGAGCTACTACATCCAGAGATTCCAGCTCACCGTCATCAATAAGCTTCACACCTTCGCTCAGATCAATGTCAGGACGTACATCCATTAAAATTTCGATTACTGTTTCTTTCATTTTCATTTCCTCTTTTTCTTTCTTTTTATTTTTTCAGAGCTTGCATTCTCCGAATAATCTCTTTTATTATTTCTGGATATAAGAACGGGATATCGTTCCATCAGACTGGAATCCAAATTTTTCGCTGGCAGAAAGAACTGCCTGATTTTTCTCATCACACCATTGAATCACATATCTGCATCCCTTTTCTTTTAATATAGAAAAGCATAACCTGTATAATTCCGTAGCAATTCCCTGTCTCCGAAGCTCTTTGCTGACAGTTATAAGCCATATAGAACCTGTTCTGCGATTTTCCAGCTTTACTCGTGCCACACCACAGATTTTTCCCTCTTTCCATACAGTGATAAGCTCTTTTTCTTCCAGCATTTCCTTCAGTTTCTTTTCTTCCGGTATGGTAGAATTATAGATATCCATAATTTCCCAAAGCTCATAGATTGCCAGGATATCCTCTTCCGAAGCATATTTCCAGAAAAGATCCTGTCTCAGGTTTTTCTTATCCAATGGGATTAGATCTTTTTCCTTTATTTCAGCCCGAATCCTTATATTCTTTACATATGGACAAAATCCCGCCGCTTCTGTTTTTTTTCTTAGCTTCTGTATATGAGAATCTTCTTTTTCTTCTCGATAAATGCATTCGATCAGCTGTGGCCTGTCTTTTTCCGGCAGATCAATATCCGACTCTTCCGAAATATAAAAATATAGCTTACAGAAATCTCTTTCCTTTACAGAAAAAACAATCCCGTCTTTTTGCTCTTCATAATATAATTTTCCCTCATCTATGTGAGGTGCCGCTTCACCAGGAAGCATCATATGATTATACACCATATCCGAAATTTTTTCCTGATATTTGTTCAAAAGATCCCAATACTGATCAAGTTCTAATATTTTCTTCATAAATTCATTCCTGTAAAATATTTATAATCAGTGTAATACGAAATAAATTGAATGTCAATTGCTATAAATCTTTTCTGGCAAAAAAAAGCCTTCAAGCATAATCTCTTGAAGACTTTTTAGTGAGGCATCGGGGATTCGAACCCCGGACAACTTGATTAAAAGTCAAGTGCTCTACCGACTGAGCTAATACCCCATATGAAATTATAAATAACTTCTTCTCTTTTCCGAAAAGAAATGCCCAGAGCCGGAATCGAACCAGCGACACGAGGATTTTCAGTCCTCTGCTCTACCAACTGAGCTATCTGGGCATAAATAGCGGGAACAGGATTTGAACCTGTGACCTTCGGGTTATGAGCCCGACGAGCTTCCAG
>JAPFCU010000017.1 GCA_026169535.1 Blautia sp. | reverse complement strand
CTATAAAGGCAAAGGCCGAGGAGCTTCAGAAAAAAGGATATCAGCTCTACACAGTTGCACCTGTTGTATTCTTCCTGTATCTGCTTGACAGCGAAAAAGCGTCTACTGTATTTGCTGCCACAGCCAATGCAGTTATGCAGGTACAGAAAGCAGGAATCATGGAGAGCGCGAAAGTATCTGGAAATGGAAGAATTGATTCACATCAGGGCAGAAGTACCAGAACTTCCGGCAACACAGGCAGGGCAGCTGCATCTGCAGGCCGCAGTGCGGGACAGGCTGCAAAGCAGGCGTTTATCCATACCGCAGCAGGCAAGGCTGTGGCAGTAGCAGTGTCTGTAGCAGTGATCGGAGGCGGCGGAGCCGCAGCATATCATTTTATTGGACGGAGTCATGCAGGGGAAGAACCGCAGAAGGCTGTAGAAGTGAATCAGGCTGAAACAACGGATACAGTTTCATCACAGGCAATGCCAGAGCCCACAGAAGTACCGGAACCTACAGTGACCCTGATTCCGACAGCAATTCCGACACCAGAGCCAACTCCGACTCCGGCAGCGGCAGACCCGGCGTCTGTATATACAGACGTTGTCAATGCAGCGGCAGCAGGGGAAGCGGCATATACATTTCCGGAATACGCAAACGGCGATTACGGACAGCCTACGGGAGAACTGGAGTATGCCCTGTATGATATGGATCAGGACGGAACAGAAGAACTGATTCTGAAAGAAGGACTGGCGAATGGACCGTTTATCTACAGTGCTTTCCGGGTTTATACGGCAGAAAATAACGGATCCGGATACCAGGCAAAGGCTATAGAAGGCAGCGAGGTTTCTATGGATCTTGTGATTCCGATGCAGGGACAGGGGCTGTTGAGTCTGGGGGATTACAGCCGCGGAATGGGTTATGAGGATTATTTCCGTGTGATTATCCAGAACGGAGCGCTGGTAACGGGAGATGACGCGGAACTACAGGCAGTTATGGGAGATGACGTTCATGTGGCCAACATTGAACAGGCTCCGAAGCTTCATTGGTTTCCTGTAACAGATATCGGCGGGCTGAACTGAATATTTTTAACCGGAAATATTAAGATTTTGTATATAACAGGAAAAGGAGCCTCTGGCGGATCTCTTCAGATTACGCCGGGCTCCTTTTCTGATATTTCACACCAGATTTTTATTTTTTTCTATTGTTTCCAGAATGATCTTCTGTGTATATTCGCCAAGATGTCTCTGGTCGTTTTTGTCCAGATCTTTTACATAAACAGGCTTGCAGTATTCCACTATTACATGACAGGGTTTGATCTTTGGAAAATGTGATTCAAAGATCTCAGCGGTATTATTCATGGCAATGGGAACAATAGGGCAGCCGGATTTGCTGGCGATCTTGAAGCTTCCTTCATGGAAGGGAAGAAGCTTTGTCTCATCCTGCGCCTTGTTCCTGGTGCCTTCCGGAAAAATACAGATAGAAATTCCTTCTTTTACTTTGTCAATAGCAGTGAGAATAGTTTTCAGCCCCTGTTTGATATCTTTACGGTCAAGGAACAGACAGTGGAGATATTTCATCCAGTTGGACAGAAGCGGGATTTTTTCCATTTCTTTTTTTGCAATATAGCCAGTGCGGATAGGGCAGCGGCTGTAGGTCAGAAGGATATCAAAATAGCTTCTGTGGTTTCCGATATAAAGAACCGGAGTATCTTTTGGAACATTTTCTTCGCCAATGACCGTGATCTTAGTTCCGGCAACCCACAGGATAAATTTAAAGGCTCCCTGAACAATACGCAGTGAACTGATATCTTTGGTCATAGGAGAAAATTTTCCGATGATCCATTCGATGATAAGAACTGGAATGGAAAGAATCAGAAAGCCGATCACTATGATGGCAACAAGTATAAAACGGATCATATCTTTACCTCTTTTGTATTCTATAGTGTAACGTTTATTTCACTCATATTATACAAATGAAATGAAATTCTTGCAATAAATCTTTTGCTTATTACATACAATACTTATCAAGGAATGGATAGGAGGCAGTGTGATGAAAAAAATGTTCTCCCTGCTTTTTATCATGGCAATGACTCTGATGCTTGGCGGATGTCGTCTGGTAAGGATCGAAGAGGAGGAAAGGAAACCGGTGACCTATACGGTGGTCAGAACGGGGGAACTTCCGGAAGAGGCAGAGACTATTGTGGAAGAAAAAAAGGCAGGGAAGTTTCAGATGACCTACCAGAGCGGCAATGATCTTTACCTTATCCGCGGCTATGGAAAGCAGATGAGCGGGGGTTACAGTATTCAGGTAAAAGAACTGTCAGAATCTTCTACGGCAGTATTTTTTGAAACAAAACTTATAGGTCCTGCGCCGGAGGAACAAAGTGGGGAGCCGTCCTATCCGTATATAGCAGTAAAAATAAAGTACCGGGATAATCCGGTGAACTTTCAATAATGACAGGGGGAGAAGAATGGAACTAAAAAAAGAAGATATCCAGATGCTTAAAGTAAAAAGTCATGCAGTCAGTCAGGTGACTTTTGATGAAGATTATAATGTTCCGGATGTAAAACCGGATATCGGACGGATGATACAGAACAAAGGAGAAGTCATGGTTGATGAGGTGCGCCTTAATGACGGTCATGCTTTTTTGAAAGGGCAGCTTACTGTGGATCTTCTTTATGTAGGGGAGGAAGAAGGGCGGATATGCAGTCTTTCTGCCAGACTGCCTGTAGAGGAAACAATGAATCTGGAAGGAATTGCAGGAGGGGACAAAATGTGCCTGAAATGGGAGATTGAAGATCTGAGTCTTCATTTGATCCATTCCAGAAAAATAAACATCAAGGCGGTAGTGACGTTCTCAGCTGCAGTAGATGAGCTGACAGGAATAAGACTTCCGGTGGCAGTAGATGATGAAACTGTTTCTGTAAAGAAAAAGAATATGCGGCTTATGAGCCTTGCGGTACATAAAAAGGATATTCTCCGAAAAAAGGAGGAGATCACGCTGGCCTCCAATAAACCGAATGTGGCAGAGATCATCTGGTATACGGCCGAGGTAAGAGGGTTAGACCTGAGACCGGAGGAAGATAAAGTAAGGGCAAAGGGTGAACTTTTTGTATTTGTGCTTTATGTAGGCGATGATGAGGGAAATACACTTCAGTGGCTGGAGTATTCAGTTCCTTTTTCCGGGGAGGCAGACTGTGAGGGATGTACTTCTGATATGATCCCAAATATGGAAGCTTCGGTGGTAAGTCATTCTGTAGATGTCAAACCTGATGCAGATGGTGAGGAAAGACAGCTTCTTGCAGATGTAGTTCTGGAAATTGATATGAAGCTTTATCGGGAGGAAGAGCATGAAGTGATACTTGATGTCTACACACCTGCAAAACAATGTATACCGGAAGGAAAATCTCAGATTCTGGAAAAACTTCTGGTAAGGAATTTCTCAAAATGCAGACTTGCAGACCGTATAGAAATGAAAGAAACTCAGGGAAAGATCCTTCAGATTTGTCACAGTCAGGGGCGGGTAAAAATAGATAAGACGAAGATTGTAGAGGACGGCGTGCAGGTAGACGGGATCGTATATCTGAAGATTCTTTATATTCTAGGAAATGACGATATGCCATTTTATTCTGTGGACACCATGCTTCCATTTTCGCATGTGACAGAGGCAAGAGGGATACAGGAGGACAGTACGTATTATCTCCATGCAGATCTGGAGCAGCTTTTTACGTCAATGTCTGACAGCAGTGAAATTGAGATCAAAGCAACAGTGAGTTTGAATCTCCTTGTGGTTACCCGTCAGGAAGAGCGAATTATTGAAAAGGTGGAGGAACAGCCTCTTGATATGGAAAAGGTCCGGCAGCTTCCGGGAATTACAGTTTATGTGGTAAAACCAGAGGATACACTATGGGATATTGCAAAAAAATTTTATACTACAACAGAGGAGATCTGTATGATGAATCAGTTGGAAAATAAAGAAATTTCTTCAGGACAGCCGCTTCTTCTTGTAAAAAAAGTGGAAGAATGACTATTGAAATTCCAGTAAAAATCATATAGAATATTTATATAGAATTGTATACAAAGTACAGAAAAACACAGAAAATTACGAAAGAATAGAGGGATAGTTTTATGCGCTTGCGAGCAATGGCAAAGATAAATCTTGGTCTCGACGTAATCCGAAAAAGAGAGGATGGTTATCATGAGGTCCGAATGATCATGCAGACGATCAGGATGTATGATGTTCTGGATATCAGAAAAAAGCAGAATCCGGGAATATCTCTTTCTACAAATCTGCCATACGTGCCTTCTGATGAAAGAAACCTGGTCTATAAGGCTGCGAAACTGCTTATGGATGAGTTTGATATAAAAGAAGGACTCTCCATGAGGCTGTCCAAGTCTATACCGGTTGCAGCAGGAATGGCTGGGGGAAGCTCAGATGCGGCAGCTGCTTTTGTGGGAGTGAACCGCCTGTTCCGCCTTGGTCTCAGCCAGGAAGAACTTATGGAGAGAGCTGTCCGGATTGGTGCAGATGTTCCCTATTGCATTATGAGGGGAACGGCACTGGCTGAGGGAATAGGAGAGAAGCTGACGCCGCTTTCTGCTATGCCGGAGGGATATGTACTGATCGGAAAACCGGGTATTAATGTTTCTACAAAAATCGCCTATGAAAATCTGAAGCTGGATGCTGTGGAAAAACGTCCGGATATCGACGGGATGATCCAGGATATACAGAATAAGGATCTTTATTCCATGACAGAAAAGATGGTCAATGTATTCGAGCCGGGACTTATGGAAAAATATCCGGTGATTCGGGAAATCAGAGACTTTATGGAAGAGAGAGGTGCGCTCAAAGCTATGATGAGCGGAAGTGGTCCTACGGTATTCGGAATTTTTGACAGCAAAGAGAAGATGAATGCAGCAGCTGCGGCTCTTAGAAAAACCGGTCTTGCAAAAACTGTTTTTGCTGCCGGGATATATAATCGGTCTGAGCAGCAGTAATGACGGGAATGCAAAACAGATAAAAGGTAGGAGGAGACACTGGAGATGAACGATTTTTCTGTTGACATGAACGAATATCTGCCGCTGAGAGAGGTAGTATTTAATACTCTTCGAAAAGCCATTTTAAAGGGGGAGCTGAAACCGGGAGAAAGACTGATGGAGATCGCTTTGGCAGAACGCCTTGGAGTCAGCCGTACTCCTGTCCGGGAGGCAATGCGTAAACTGGAGCTGGAGGGACTTGTAGTAATGATCCCCAGAAGAGGCGCTCAGGTTGCTAATATTACAGAAAAAGATCTGAATGATGTTCTGGAGGTTCGGATCGCCCTGGAGAATCTTTCCATAGAAAATGCCTGTGCCAGAATGACGGAGGAACAGTTGGAGCAGCTTTGGGAAGCTGCTAAGATTTTTGAAAAGACAATGGCTGATGGAAATCTGGTAAAACTCGCGGAAGCAGATGTGGCTTTTCATGAGGTGATCTATCAGTCTTCGGATAATCGGCGTCTGAACCAGGTACTGAATAACCTGAGAGAACAGATCTACCGGTACAGAGTGGAGTACTTAAAAGATGAGGAAACACGAAACCTTCTGGTAAAAGAGCATGAGGAGCTGTATGAGGCGATAAAGGCCAGGGACGTGAAAACAGCTCAGGAGATTTCTTTCCGTCACATTGAAAATCAGAGGGAAGCAATTGTATGCTCTATCAGAGAAGAGACTGCACAGAGAGAAAAAGAAAAAAAGAATAAATAAAAATCATAAAAAGTGGTTACTCTAAGAGGGATACATAAAGTATCTCTCTTTTTTTGACAACAGGAGGACCACATGGAAAAGACAAAAATTTCCTCTGATCTGAAAGAAAATGAAGCTTATATACGGACCAGATGTGAAAAATGTGCGGATATTCTGATCCGTCCTATGCGCCTGGGCGACAGCCGGAAGATAGACTGCCTTATGGTATATATCGAAGTGGCAGTTTCTAATATGATGCTGGATGATTCCGCTATTGGAAAAATGATCAATCACTTCTGGGAAATCTCACCGGAGCAGATCCAGGATTTTATGCGGAGCAACAGTCTTGGTATTGCAGATGTACGGAAGTTTGACAATATGGAAGATGCTTTTGCTGCTCTTCTTGCCGGAAATGCTCTTTTCTTTATGGATGGCTATGATAAGGCTATGAAGATATCAAGTAAAGGGTATCCGAATATGGGAGTGTCGGGAGCAGAAACGGAAAAGGTGCTTCGGGGGTCCAGAGAAGGATTTTCTGATTCAGTAAAAACAAATTCTGCTCTTGTAAGGAAACGGCTTCGGGATACCCGGATGAAGGTTGTGGAAACAAGCGCAGGAATCCGGTCAAATACCATGATTCAGATTCTTTATATTGAAGACCTGGTTCATGAAGAACTTCTGGAGAAAGTAAAAGAAAGGCTGGAGGAATTTGAGATCGACGGCATACTGGACAGTGGGATGCTGGAACAGCTGACAGAAGAAACATGGTATTCTCCGTTTCCTCAGTACCAGACAACAGAACGTCCGGATCGTGCGGCCCAGGAACTTTTAAATGGAAAGATTGTTATGATCTGTGACAATACTCCCTATGCTTTGATCCTGCCAAGTTCTTTTAACGGATTTATGGAAAGCAGTGAGGACTGGTATCATCATTTTGAAATGGCTTCTTTTCTGCGGATTCTTCGGTATCTGGCGCTGATCATGTCTGTACTTCTTCCAGGACTGTATCTTGCCGTGATCCGGTTTCATACACAGATACTTCCTACAAATTTGCTTCTGTCTTTTGCTGAGGCAAGAGAAGGCGTGCCGTTCTCCAGTGTGACAGAACTTGTTTTTCTGGAACTGTCTTTTGAACTGATACGGGAGGCAGGAGTACGTGTGCCGGGATCTCTGGGAAACGCTATAGGAATTGTGGGTGGTCTGATCGTTGGTCAGGCTGCCGTAAGCGCAAACCTGGTCAGTCCAATAGTGGTGATGATCGTGGCATTGACAGCTCTTGGGGGAATGGCGATACCAAATGAAGAATTTGCTTCGGCATTTCGGCTTTTAAAGTATTTGTATTTGTTTTTGGGAGGATATCTTGGTATTTTTGGGATTGTGCTGGGAATTTATATGACTGTGGCACATCTGGCAGGGCTTTTAAGCTTTGGCATGCCATATCTTCTGCCTTTTGTAAAAAAGGAGCCGGTAAAAGATGTAGGTGACGGAATCCTGAGACTGCCTTTTCGTAAACGTCAGTTCCGTCCTCTTTATGCACGTCGGGAACAGAAACTCCGTCTTCGAAGGAGGAAATAATAAGTATGGACTATGCAGATAATAACAGAATTTCTCACCGTCAGCTTTACAGACAGATGGTTCTTGCTTTTTTAGCACCGATGCTTCTTTGTCTTCCGGGAAGAGACCAGATTCTGGGAGCGGCAGGAATTATTGGAACAATGCTGGCAGGTGCTTTTCTGATTTTGTACATTTTTTTTCTCCGGCGTCTGGTACCCTGGTATTCTGATCCGGTAAAAATGCTGGGACCGATTGCAGGACGACTGACAGGACTTTTCTTTTTGAGTTATGTGATCCTTGCGAATGGCTATCTTTTGTCTCTGATAGGAAAACTGGTGCCGGCTGTGCTGGTAACAGGAATTCCAGGAACCGTGATCATTTTTTTTGCAGTTTTTGTATGCAGTTTTGGTACCTGTAAAGGAATGCAGAGGAGAGGAAGGATGGCAGAGGTATCAGGGGGAGTTCTTCTGGGAGGGATACTTCTGATGCTGCTGCTTTGCATGGGACAGATCCGTATTGCTTATCTGAAAGAAATGCCGGCTCTGCTTTCGGGGCAAGATATTCTGAGAAGTTTTTATGGGGTATTATGTGCTTTTTCAGGCATTGCACTTCTTCCTTTTATGCTGCGTGACGTAGAAAAAAGAAGTACTGTGGGAAAAACCATGGTTGTTGGAATTCTCACACTTGCCGGACTTCTGGCAGGAATTCTTCTTTTGCTTCCGGCCGTACTGGGGTGGAACAGACTGCAGCAGGAATCCTATCCGGTGCTGCCTCTTCTGGCAGGGGCGGATCTTCCGGGAAACGTACTGGCAAGGTTTGATGTGCTGTGGATGGGCTTCCTTCTTTATAGTTTACTTTTTGCAGTGGGAAGTTTGTTTCATTATGGACATCAGATCCTGGTCAGATCACATATGGGAAAGGGACAATGGTGGCTTCCGGCAGCTGTTTTTGCAGCAGCAGTGATTAATGCAGATGGAAAAGGAATTGAAACTGTGTTCGGATCATACCTGGGGTATGTATTTGTACCGGGACTGATCCTGATACAGGGAGGAATGCTGTTTAACAGAAAGAAAAAAAGACAGAAAAAATTAACTGGCTGTTTATGCATTGCGTTTTTGCTGTTTTTGAGCGGATGCGCAGCTATAGAGCCGGAAAAAAGAATGTATCCTCTTGCTTTAGGGGTAAATACTTCGGAAGAGGGTTTTTCTCTTATATACGGAACGCCGGATCTTCCAAAGGCTACCGGACAGGAAAAAGAGGAGGAAGATAGGGAAGCTTCTGTTTTGTCTGTTGCAGGAAGCGATTTTGCACAGATCAGGGAAAAATATGACCAGTCTCAGGAAAAATATCTGGATATGAGTCACATTCAGGTGATTCTGATGGGAGATCGTCTTGTGGAAAGCGGGAGATGGACAGAATTCCTTACCTATCTGGAGCAGGATCCTTTTGTTGGAGAAAATGTTTATGTATTTCAAACGGAAAATCCTTCAGCCGTTTTAGCCTGGGACAGCGGCGGAACCTCTATAGGAGAATACCTTACAGGACTTTTGGAGAACCGTCTCCCTGATCAGCAGAAAAAGGGAATGACTTTACGTCAGGTTTATCATCAGTGGTATAAAAGTGGAACACTTCCGGTTCTTCCGGCAATTTTTCTGGAAAATGAAGAGATACGGGTATATCTGGAATAAAAGAACAGAAACTGTCCATACTCTGAATAGTAAAACAAGGAGGCAATGAGGAATGGAATGGTTAAAAGAGAAAAGAAACAGACTGCTCGTTTCTGTTCTTGCCGCCATGGCCGCGGCAACACTGGTGGCAGGAGGCGTTAGGATTCCCAAAACCTGCAGGACAGCGGCATGGTGGGGGACGATATACCCGGAATTTTGCTTTTCTGAAAAGGAGGAAGACCATCCTCGAAAGATAGCCTTTCGTCTTGCGGAAGTTCTGGATTGGTGATATGATATACAGGCTAAGAATATTGAATATGCATATTAGTTCAGAAATGGAGAATGGTATATGAAGCCAGACAGAGATGCGCCTATTGGTGTATTTGATTCCGGCGTGGGCGGTCTTACGGTTGCCCGCGAGATCATGCGGAATCTTCCGTCAGAAAAAATTGTATATTTTGGAGATACAGCCCGTGTGCCTTACGGGGCGAAATCAAGAGAAAATATCATCCGCTATTCAAAACAGATCATTCATTTTCTTATGGAGCAGCAGGTAAAGGCTATTGTGATCGCCTGTAATACAGCAAGTGCATTTGCGCTGGACGAAGTAAGGGATGAATTTGAGATTCCCATTATCGGTGTGATTGAACCGGGAGCCCGGGTTGCGGCTGAGGAAACAAAGAATAAAAGAGTGGGAGTCATTGGAACAGTGGGGACTATTGACAGCGGGATACATGCTTCTTATCTGAAAAAACTTGATCCGGATATAACGGTAATCGGTAAGGCTTGCCCTCTGTTTGTTCCTCTTGTGGAGGAAGGCTGGCTTCATGATCCTGTGACCATGGAGGTTACAGCCAGATATCTTCAGGAATTTAAAGACAAAAACGTAGATACTTTGATTTTGGGATGTACTCATTATCCTCTTATCCGTTCTACAATCCGGGAGTTTATGGGTGAGGAAGTGCGGCTTGTGAATCCTGCATATGAAACAGCCCTGGATCTGAAAGCGCTTCTTCAGAAAAAAGATCTGGTCAGTGCAGGACAGGAACAGGAAGAATTTCCATATCGTTTTTATGTCAGTGATCTGGCAGATAAATTCAAAGCTTTTGCAGGCTCGATTTTGCCCTATGATGTGGAAACAACTAAAAAAATAGATATCGAAAAATATTAGGAGGCACTTATGGACAAAAACGTACTGATACATGTGCGTGGACTTCAGATGATGGATGTGGGAGACGAACAGGAACCTATAGAACTTGTTGTTCCCGGAGAGTATTATTTCCGTAATGGAAGCCATTACCTCAGATATGAGGAGATACTGGATGAAAGTTCCAAACCCACTATCAATTACATAAAAATGTCTTCCGGCAGTATGGAAGTCAGGAAGCAGGGTCTGGTCAATGTACATATGGTATTCGAACAGGGAAAAAAGAACATGACTCTGTATACCACTCCTTTTGGTACTTTGCAGATGGGAATTGCGGCGACAGGGATGAAACTGAAGGAAAGCGAAAACAGTATTGATATGAAAGTGGATTATGCGCTGGATATGAATGAAGAGCATGTGGCAGACTGCTATCTTTCTGTTCAGGCGCAGCCGGCGGATTCAAAAGATTTTGTATTATAAAAAAATGAGGATGTTGCATTAGCAACAGCCTCATTTTTTGCTTTATTTATCTTTTTTACTGAACATTCTTTTGAAAAAGCCTTTCTTTTTAGCAGGCGGTGTGTCCAGGTGACCTCGGATACCGCGTACGCCTACAATGTACAGACCGCTGATATCAGCTTTGACTTCTTTTTTAATCGGAATCTGTTCAAAAATCTTTTCGTCTGCGATCATGATAGAAATCTTGGGACCGATCTTTGCCTTAACAATTGGAAGTTTGGTACGGCGCAGATATTTAGGTGTCTGATCGATAACCATCTGGGGAAGACCGGATTCTTTTAAGCGAAGACGTTTCTTATCAATGACCAGCATGGAGACAGTCTGTTTTGAAGCTTCAATCTGTGCCTGCTGTTCTTCCTGTTTTTTCTGTGCTTTTTTCCCAAAAAAATAAAGTGCGATCATTGCGACGATGAGGACACCCAGGATAACCAGCAGAACGATGGTAAATGTATTCATAAATACCCTCCTCAATATGTAAAATTATTTTTCTCCGGACAGGCAGATATGAAAGGAAGGCCTGTAAAGAGATGCTTTGTCATGCGAAGTATATTTTATCATTAATCTGTCTAAAAGGCAAACAGTTTCGAAGGAAAAGGGGGAAATGAATTTAGATTGAATTTATAGAAAAACAGTTTATATTACTGTAAAACAGTGGAAATTATGCAGATAAAAAGATATAATATTCAAAACCACACAATTTGACGAAAATTGTTGAGGATAAAGGCCTGAACATTGGGTATATTAAAATTACAGAAAAATAAACACCAGGAGTTAATATGAGAGAGAAAGACAGAATAAAAAAAGACCAGAAGGTCATAAAAGATACGGACAGGAAGAAAAAGGATCTGGAGCTTATGACGGAGGAAGAAAGAGATCAGTATTTTGCAGAACTGAGAGAAAAGAGAAAACAGAGAAAACTCCGGCAAAAAAGAAATGCACGCCGTAAGAAAATTGCTGTTCTGGGAGCTACAGCTGTTGTCTCACTTGTTGTAGTAGTCGGAGCAGTCAATGGAATCACTCAATTTGTTCTTACGAAAACTTCCGGAAAAGAAGCTTCAAAGGATCAGAAAAAGGGCGAAAAAGAGATGGAGAGCCAACAGGTTTCTGTGCAGACAGACGTTCTGGCAGAAGCACAGCAAAAGGCTGCCCAGTACGATTATGATGCAGCGATCCAGCTTCTCAAGGCAGACAGCAGTTATAGCGAAAACGCAGAAATGCAGGCGGCAGTCAGCAAGTATGAGGAGACCAGGGATTCCTGTGTATCCTGGCCTCTGGAAGAGGTGACACATGTCTTTTATCATTCTCTGATCAAGGATCCCTCAAGAGCCTTTGACGGTGACTATAAGGAGGGGGATTATAATCAGGTAATGACCACTATTGATGAATTTAATAAAATCACCCAGACCATGTATGATAAAGGCTATGTAATGGTCAGTGTCAAGGACATGGCAAAAGCAGATGCAAACGGTAATGTTACCAGAGGAGAGATCCTGCTTCCGCCGGGAAAGATTCCGTTTGTCCTTTCCCAGGATGACCTTTGTTATTATCACTATATGGATGGCGACGGTTATGCTTCCAGGCTTATTGTAGATGATGAAGGCAAGGTGCGCAATGAATATGTGGAAGCAGACGGATCCATTTCAATTGGCGATTATGACATGGTGCCGCTGATCGATCGTTTTGTGGAACAGCATCCGGATTTTTCCTACAGAGGAGCAAAAGGAATCCTGGCACTGACAGGATATAACGGAATTCTGGGCTACCGAACCGACATCAGTTATGAAACAAGGCCAGACGATCTGGATGCTAATAAGGTGGAATGGCTGGATGCACATCCGGATTTCAGTCTTGAGAAAGAACGGGAAGGTGCGAAAAAGGTTGCTGATGCCATGAAGGCAAATGGATGGGAGTTTGCAAGCCATACCTGGGGACATCAGAATGTAGGAGAGATCAGTCTGGAGCATCTTCAGACTGATACAAAGAAATTCCAGGAAAATGTGGACCCGCTGATCGGGGGAACTGACATTATCATTTTTGCATTCGGAACAGACCTTACAGTTCAGGAAGATTATTCCGGAGATAAATTTGAGTACCTGAAAAGCGCCGGGTATAATTACTTCTGTAATGTAGACTCCAGCAAATATTTTGTACAGATCAGAGACCGGTATTTTCGTCAGGGAAGACGAAATCTGGACGGATACCGAATGTATTATAATCCGGAACTTTTGGAGGATCTTTTTGATGCCAAGGCTGTATTTGATCCAAGCAGACCGACACCGGTACCTCCAATGGGCTGAGAAAGGGGAACATAAAAATGAAAAAAACACTTCTGGCAGTTCTGCTTGCTGTGACAGCAGTTGGGAGCGGGATTCTGCCGGATTGGAGCAAGGGAGAGGAAACGGCAGTTTATATGCCGGTATCTTCTTCTAAAGATAAAAACACTTCAGACAAAAAAACTGCCTCGGGAGAATCTGTACTGGAGCAGGCAAAGACTATGTATGCCCAGTATGATTATGATGGGGCAATCAAGCTTCTGAAAAGTCAGAAAGATTTTGACAAGAACAAAGATTATATGGATATTGCCGCCAAATGCCAGGTGGCAAAAGCCTCGTTGGTGGAATATCCCATCGAACAGATCACACATGTGTTTTTTCATACATTGATCAAGGATACCAGCAAGGCTTTTGATGGTGATAAAGATGAAGGCGGATATAATCAGATGATGACCACAATCGATGAATTTAATAAGATCATCCAGATTATGTATGAAAAGGGATATGTTATGGTAAGCCTTCATGATATGGCTGCCGTTAATGAAGACGGTACTATGAGCCGTGGAAAAATTATGCTTCCGAAAGGGAAAATTCCATTTGTTCTTTCTCAGGATGATGTAAGTTATTATCATTATATGGATGGGGACGGCTACGCTTCAAAACTGATTCTTGACGAAAACGGAGAAGTAAAGAACGAATATATTGAGGATGACGGGACGGTTTCAGTAGGAAACTATGATATGGTTCCTCTGATTGATGAGTTTGTAAAGCAGCATCCGGATTTTTCCTATCATGGACGTAAGGGAATACTGGCTATGACAGGATATAACGGCGTTTTGGGATATCGTACAGATATTGCCTATAAAACAAAAGAAAACCTTCAGGATGACCAGAACGCATTCCTGCAGGCTAATCCGGATTTTGACTATGAGGAAGAAGTGGCAGAAGCAAAAAAAGTCGCAGATGCGATGAAGGCAGACGGCTGGGAATTTGCCAGTCATACCTGGGGGCATATGAATGCTACTGACCGTTCAGCAGAAGATCTGAAGGCAGATAATGAAAAATGGGAGGCTTATGTGGCTCCGATCCTGGGAAAAACAGATATGATTATCTTTGCTTTTGGAGCAGATATCGGCGGATGGGAAGGATATTCAGCAGATAATCCTAAATTCCAGTATTATAAGAGCAGAGGTTATGATTATTATTGTAATGTAGATTCCAGTCAGTATTTTGTTCAGCTTACAGATCAGTATCTGCGCCAGGGAAGACGAAACCTGGACGGATACCGGATGTATTACAATCCGGAAATGCTCAATGATCTCTTTGATGTATCGCAGGTGTGGGATAAATCAAGACCTACACCGGTCCCGGAGATGTGATTTGACCGAAAGGAGAAATTTTATTATGAAGAAAAAAACAGTTGCAGCAATGTTGACGATATGTATGGTTCTTGGAATGACAGCCTGTGCAGGCGGAAAAAAAGAGGAAAAAACATCTGAGAAAACAGAAAATACCGCTGAAACGCCTGAAAAAGAAAAGGAAGAGGATAGCACAGGAACAGAAGAAACAAAGAAAAAAGCAAAAGAATCTGTAAGGCTTGTTTCCGTGGAAGACATATCCAAGTATGTTACTGTAGGAGAATATAAGGGACTGAAACTTGACAAGGTGGTTTCACCTGTCTCCGATAATGAGGCAGATGTTGAGATAGAATTCCGTCTTCAGGAGAATCCGGAGGAGGTGCAGGGAGCCTCTGTGGAAACAGGAGATCAGGTAAGGATCAACTTTACAGGAACTATTGACGGAAAGTCTTTTGAGGGAGGATCAGAACAGGATTTTGATCTGATTGTTGGACAAAGTGGAATCACAGAGGAATTCGACCAGGGTGTTCTGGGAATGAAGAAGGGTGAGACAAAAGAGATTTCTGTTAATTTCCCGGAAGAATATTATGACAGTGAGGTGGCCGGGAAATCTGCTGTATATGAGGTGACTGTACAGAAAATCAGCAGGACTCCAGAGCTTACAGATGAGTGGGTGGCTGCAAATACAGAAAGCAAAACAGTGGCGGAATACAGAGAAGCAGTAAAGAAAGAACTTCAGGCAGATGCAGAAGAAATGGCAGGATATGCCCTGCAGACACAGGCATGGAATCAGGTGCTGGAAACCTCGGAGATAAAAGAATATCCGGAAGAGGACATCAAGGCTGCTGTTGAAGCATATAAGGCACTGAACCAGGAATATGTGGATCAGGCGCAGATGGATATGAGTGAGTTTTTGAGATCCCAGGGAATTACGGAAGAAGAGTATGAAGAAGAGTGCAGACAGTATGCTGAGGCCAAGGTGGAACAGAATCTGATCGTACAGTATATCATGGACCAGGAAGATTTAAGTTTTGAAGATGAAACTGCGGAGGAAGTTCAGAAAGAACTTATACAGCAGTATGGAGCTGCTGATATTGAAGAACTTGTGGAGTATTATGGACAGACAGCAGTCAACGAGTCTCTGGCACTTCTCAGAGTAGAAAAGTTTATTGTCGATAATGCAGAGATCAATGAAAAGACAGGCGGAAGCGCAGAACCGGCTGAGAATGAAGATGCCCTGGAAGAGGATGGTATGTATGATACAGATGAGGATAGTTCCAATCCGCAGGCGGAGACAGAAGGCGCTGAAACAGAGGCTGATGTAGTAGAAGGATAAGGTGTCAGACCAGTTTTGGCAGCCATATATCTGGTAAAATCACAAAAATGGATGATTTTAGGAAAAATTAAGAAAAATGTCAAAATCCCACAGGAAGTTCTATTGTATTTCTCTGGAAAATAGAGTATGATAGACACGACAAACAAATATAGATTCAGGTAAAAACGGGTGGGAAACAGATGGATAAAAAAGTATTACGAGAAAGGATGCGTAAGAAACAGCAGCAGCTGCGCCGTCGGAAGATGATGAAGCTGGGCGGCTATATACTTGCAGTTATATTGGTTGTTGTTTTTATTGTAAAAGGAGTGATTCTTCCTATAACAAAAGGGATCAGTGGAAAGGATGCCGACAAACCTGTACAGGTAGAAGCTGATGCCGATAAAACAGCAGAGACCAAAGGAACAGAAGATGAACCGGCGGCAGAGAAGAAAGAAGAAGGAGAGGCTGTACGGATGCCTCTGGCAACAGTCTCTCATATTACAAAAGCTTCTGATATGACAGCCGGCTGGCACGAAGATGAAAATGGCAAATGGTATCAGAATTATGACAGAACCTATTATGCCGGGGGTATGCGGGAAATAGACGGTAAGACATATTCCTTTGACGACAATGGGTACATACAGACCGGATGGGTAAGCGATGGATTTGATGATCTGTACTTTAATGACGATGGATCCTATAATCCGGAAAAACATAAAACACGGATTGCCCTGACTTTTGATGACGGACCGGGACAGTATACGGATCAGCTCCTGGACTGCCTGGAAGAGAATAATGCTCATGCGACTTTCTTCATGCAGGGGATCAATGTAGGAGAATGGGAGTCTACGGTACAGAGGATGGTAGACATTGGATGTGAGATTGGTAATCACAGCTGGAATCATCCGGAAGTAACGCTGCAGGGGCTTTCAGATGATCAGGTAATAGAACAGATCCAGAAGACAGATGCAGCTCTTGAGAAAGCCTGCGGACAGAAGTCAACCGTAGCCCGTGCACCTTATGGGGCAGCAGGGGACAGAGAGTTCCAGCTTGCGCAGAAACCCTTCTTTATGTGGTCGCTGGATACGCTTGACTGGAAGACTATGAGCACAGAGTCTACGGTGGATGCAGTCATGAACGGAGACCTGACAGATGGTTCTATTATTTTAATGCATGATATTCATGAGCCTTCTGTACAGGCGGCGCTTCAGATCATTCCTCAGCTTGTGGAAAAAGGTTATAAACTGATGACAGTCAGTGAACTTGCAGAAGCAAAAGATGTTGAACTGCAGTATGCTTCTTATGCAGATTTCTGGGACAGCAGCCTTGCGAAAGGCCTGGTGGCAGGTTATAATGGACCTCTTCTCGAGTCAGAGAGTTCAGAGGAGAGTTCTGATGAGGGCAGCGACATTTCTGACGGAGAGGAAGATTATTCTGACGGAAGTGAAGAAGAGTATTCTGACGAAGGCGAAGATTACTCCGATGGAAGTGAAGAATACTGATTCATTTTGATGTGAATAAGAATAACTGTTTAAAGACGAACTGGAAAGCGGAAGCATTCCTGTTCGTCTTTTTTCTGTGTCTGTACGTCCTGCATGACATAAAATCCTGTTGAAGAGATACCTGAATTTGGGTATAATAAGAATAGATTATCTCGGAGCCGGAAAAGGGTCTGAGACAGGAGGTCAGCGTAGTGGGCAAATGGTTTGAAGAAGCAGTATTTTATCACATGTATCCGATCGGAATGACCGGAGCGCCAAGGAAAAATGAAGGTACAGAGGTAGTTCACAGATTTGACAGTTTGATGAAATGGCTGCCTCATATTAAGGAACTGGGATGCACAGCCATCTATATCGGACCGTTATTTGAATCATCAACACACGGCTACGACACACGGGATTACAGAGTGGTTGACAGGCGTCTTGGGGATAATGAGGATTTTAAGAAATTTGTGGCAGAAGCGCACAAAATGGATATACGGGTTGTGGTGGACGGAGTATTCAATCATACCGGAAGAGAGTTTTTTGCTTTCCAGGATATACAGAAAAACAGAGAGCAGTCTCCATATTGCAGCTGGTATAAGGGAATAAATTTCGGATGGAATTCTCCTTATAATGACGGATTTGGATATGAAGCCTGGAGAAATTGCTTTGAGTTAGTAAATTTAAATCTTTGGGAGCCAAAGGTAAGAGAATACCTGTTGGATGTGATTGACTTCTGGATTGATGAGTTTGATATAGACGGAATCCGTCTGGATTGTGCAGACTGTCTGGAGTTTTCTTTTATGGAGGATATGAGACGGTTTACAAATGAGAAGAAGAAAGATTTCTGGCTGATGGGCGAGGTGATCCATGGAGATTACAGCCGCTATGTAAAACCGGAAATGCTGGATTCCGTAACAAATTATGAACTGCATAAAGGATTGTATTCCGGTCATAACGATCATAATTATTTTGAAATCGCCCATACAATCCGCAGAGAGTTTGATGGGAACGGAGGAATTTATAAAGGCCTTCGTCTGTACTCCTTTGTGGACAATCATGATGTTGACAGAATTGCGTCTAAATTGAAGGTACCAGGCCATATTTATCCAGTGTATACGCTTCTTTTTACGCTTCCGGGAATTCCTTCCATTTATTATGGTTCCGAATGGGGCATTCAGGGGCGTAAGGAAGGATCGAACGATGATTTTCTTCGTCCGGCAGTCGATATCGAAGAGGTACTGGAGAATCCTGATGATCCGAAACTTCTGGAATGGGTGAAACTTTTGGGAAGGATATATGCAGAGGAACCGTCGCTGGCAGACGGAAGCTATCAGGAACTGCTTCTGACCAACAGGCAGTATGCTTTTGCCCGGAAGCTGGATGGAGAAGGAATTGTAGTGGCAGTGAACAATGATGAAAATCCGGCAGAACTTCGAATCAGGATCCCGGAGGGAGGAAAAAGCTATATAAGCCTGATCAGCAAAAAAGAAGCAGTGGTGCAGGATGGCTGTATCTGTGTGACTCTTGCGCCCAATGAAAGTGAGATTTTTAAATTTAAGTAAATATAAGGATTAAGGGAGGTACTTTCTGATGGGAGAGAAAATGCAGTTTTCAGAGTTGGATCAATATCTGTTTGGACAGGGAACCCACTATGATATTTATAAAAAGCTTGGCGCACATCCTACGGTGGAAGGAAGAAAAAAAGGGGTTTATTTTGCTGTCTGGGCGCCAAATGCTCAGTCAGTTTCTGTGATAGGAGATTTTAATAAATGGGATATAGAAGCTGATCCCATGAAAAAGGCAGGACCGATTGGTGTATTTGAGGTTTTTGTACCTGGAGCAAAGATAGGGGATCTTTATAAATTCTATATTGTGGGCATGCATGGAGAAAAGCTTTATAAGGCGGATCCGTATGCCAACGAGGCAGAACTTCGTCCGGGAACAGCTTCCAGAGTTGCAGATATCAGCACTTATAAATGGAAAGATGCAACATGGATGAAGAAACGCCAGGAGTTTAATGAAGCTACAGATGCTATGTCCATTTATGAGGTACATCCCGGATCCTGGAAAAAACATCCGGTAAATGATGAGAATGAAAACGGATTTTATAATTATCGGGAATTTGCCCATGAGCTTGCGAAATATGTAAAAGAAATGGGATATACTCATGTGGAACTAATGGGAATTGCAGAGCATCCTTTTGACGGCTCCTGGGGCTATCAGGTTACCGGTTATTATGCACCTACATCCCGTTATGGAACCGCACAGGACTTTAAGTATATGGTAGATTATCTTCACAGGAACAAGATCGGCGTTATTCTTGACTGGGTTCCGGCACATTTTCCAAAAGATGCCCATGGTCTGGCAGGATTTGATGGAACTGCTGTTTATGAGCATCAGGATCCACGTCAGGGAGAGCATCCGGATTGGGGAACCAAGATTTATAATTATGGACGTCCGGAGGTTAAGAATTTCCTGATTGCTAATGCTCTTTTCTGGGTAGAGGAATGTCATGTAGATGGTCTTCGTGTAGACGCAGTAGCCTCTATGCTGTATCTTGATTACGGTAAACAGGACGGGCAGTGGGTTGCAAATAAATATGGTGATAATAAAAACCTGGAGGCTATTGAGTTCTTCAAGCATTTGAATACTGTTGTGCTGGGAAGAAACCATGGAACTGTGATGATTGCAGAAGAGTCTACAGCATGGCCGATGGTTACAGGAAAAGCAGAGGATGACGGACTTGGATTTTCTCTGAAATGGAACATGGGATGGATGAACGACTTTCTGGAATATATGAAGCTGGATCCCTATTTCCGTAAATTTAACCATAATAAGATGACTTTTTCCATGACCTATGCATACAGTGAAAAATACGTCCTTGTGATATCTCATGATGAAGTGGTCCATCTGAAATGCTCCATGCTGAACAAGATGCCGGGATATCCGGACGATAAATTCAAGAATCTGAAGGCTGCCTATGCGTTTATGTTCTTTCATCCGGGTAAAAAGCTTCTGTTTATGGGACAGGAGTTTGGACAGCTTCGTGAGTGGAGTGAGGAAAGAGAGCTTGACTGGTTCCTTTTAGGTGAAGATAACCACAAGGATCTGCAGTCCTTTGTAAAAACCCTTCTTCATATGTACAAAAAATATCCGGCTCTTTATGGCGGAGATAATGATCCGGAAGGCTTTGAGTGGATCAATGCAGACGACGGTGACAGAAGCATTTTCAGCTTTGTGCGTAAATCTCCGACAAAGAGAAATAACCTTCTGTTTGTGGTAAACTTTACACCGGTAGAACGTACCGATTACCGGGTAGGCGTTCCGAAAAAGAAGCAGTATAAGCTGATCATGGATGAGCATGGGCTTCTGGAAAAACCGCAGGTATTTAAGGCTGAAACAAAAGAATGCGATAACAGAGAGTATTCTTTTGCATATTCACTCCCGCCATACGGAGTTGCGGTATTTACGTACTGATATTTTGGATAGATTTAGGATAAATTTATCCAAAATTTTTGGAAGAAAAAATATTGCTTTTTGTGAAAAGATGGGTTATACTGTATGCGTCTGAAAGTTCAGACAATTACCAATGACGAAGAATCGATAATAGAATCCTGAAAGGAGAATGAAAATGAAAGTATCCAATATTAAAGATGTAGACAAATTTTTTAAGGTAGTAGATAGTTGTGCAGGTAAAGTTGAGCTTGTAACAGGAGAGGGAGACAGACTGAACCTGAAATCCAAACTTTCCCAGTATGTATCTCTGGCAAATATCTTCTCCGGCGGAGAGATCCCGGAGCTGGAAATTGTTGCTTATGAGAAAGAGGATATTGATAAGCTGTTAAACTTTATGATCAACGGCTGATATGGATGCAAAAGCGGGGGCATGACAGGTTCATGTCCCCGTTATGTGCCTGCTGAGATATTTGAATAGAACAGAGAGCAGGTGACTATAATACAATAAACAGATGAGACCAGGGGGTGTTTTTGCTTCCTGGTCAAATGTGCGTTAAATAAGAAAAGGGGTATAGATCATGACAAAAATTGATATTATCTCCGGCTTTCTTGGAGCCGGTAAAACAACGCTTATCAAAAAACTTCTTCAGGAGGCTTTTCAGGAGGAGCAGGTTGTTCTGATCGAAAATGAATTCGGAGAGATCGGTATTGACGGAGGATTCCTGAAAGAAGCTGGAATTGAGATCAGAGAAATGAATTCCGGATGTATCTGTTGTTCCCTGGTAGGAGATTTTGGTACATCTTTGAAAGAAGTAATCGAGAAGTATCATCCGGACAGGATTCTTATTGAGCCCTCTGGAGTAGGTAAATTATCTGATGTGATCCGTGCGGTTAAGGATGTGCAGGAAGAGACAGGTCTTGTGCTGAACAGCTATACAACAGTGGTAGATGCCAAGAAATGTAAAATGTATATGAGAAACTTTGGAGAATTCTTTAACAATCAGGTAGAGTATGCAGGAGCTATCATCATGAGCAGAACAGACATCGTAGATGAGGAAAAAGCCATGCAGTCTATGGAGCTTCTTCGAGGGCTGAATGCAAAAGCTGCTATTATTACAACTCCGATTGAAAAGCTGGACGGAAAGAAGCTTCTGGAAGTAATGGAGCATCCGGTATCCCTGGAGCAGGAAATGATGGATGAGGAGATATGCCCGGAATGCGGTCATGTACATGAGCACGGACATCATCACCATGAGGAGCACCATCACCACGGGGAACACGAACACCATCATAGCCATGAGTGCGGATGCGGACACGATCATGAACATCACCATGACCATGAATGCGGATGTGGCCATGATCATCACCATCACCATGCAGACGAGGTGTTTACAAGCTGGGGCCGCGAGACTGTTAAGAAATATTCCAGAGAAAATCTCGAAAAGATCCTGGAAACTCTTTCGGAATCAGAAGAGTACGGTGTGATCCTTCGTGCAAAGGGAATGCTCCCAACAGAGGACGGAACCTGGATCTATTTTGATATGGTTCCGGAAGAAACAGAGCTTCGTGAAGGTACTCCGGAGTATACAGGCCGTCTTTGCGTAATCGGCTCAAAATTAAACGAGGACAGACTGTCAGAACTCTTTGGATTATAACAGGAGGATAAGGATGAACGAGATTACAGTACCAATTTATCTGCTTACAGGCTTTTTGGAAAGTGGAAAGACCTCTTTTCTGAATTTTACTCTGCAGCAGGATTATTTTTATACAGAAGGAAGAACTCTTCTGATTCTCTGTGAAGAGGGCGAAGAGGAATATGACAAAGCAGTTCTGGAAATGAGCAATACGGTAGTGGAGATCATTGAAAAAGAAGAAGACCTTACTCCAGACCGTCTGGCAGCTATGGATATCCTGTACCAGCCTGAAAGAGTGATCATAGAATATAACGGTATGTGGCTGGTAAGCAATTTTGAAAAAATGGAGAAACCGGCAGGATGGGGCATAGAGCAGCAGATTACCTGTGTGGATGCGAGCACTTTCCAGATGTATATGGCAAATATGAAGTCGATTTTTATGGATATGGTAAGAGGCAGCGACATGGTTGTATTTAACCGCTGCAAAAAAGAAGATCCTCTTGCCACCTACAGAAGAGGAATCAAGGTTGCAAACCAGAGGGCAGAGGTGATCTTCGAGGATGAAGAAGGGGAACTGGATGATATTTTCCAGGATGAGATGCCGTTTGATGTCAATGCTCCGGTGATTGAAATCCTTCCGGAGGATTATGGAATCTGGTTTGTGGATGCCATGGATCATCCGGAGACTTATGTAGATAAAACTGTGAAATTTAAGGCAAGAGTTATGAAGCCAAGAGGAATGGGAAGTAAATTCTTTGTTCCGGGCCGTACCGCCATGACCTGCTGTGCAGATGATACTACGTTTCTGGGCTATGTGTGCAAAAGCGCTTTTGCACCAAAGCTGAATCAGGGACAGTGGGTGGAGGTCACTGCAAAGGTAGGGATTGAAAACCGTATGGAATATCAGGGAGAAGGAATCGTGCTTTATGCAGATTTTGTAGAACCCTGTGAGCCTCTGGAAGAGGAAATGGTATATTTTAATTAAGTAAGGAGAAAAGGCATGTATTTAGTAGTTGGTCTGGGAAATCCAGGAAGGCAGTATGAAGCCACCCGGCACAATATGGGCTTTGATGTGATCGACCGTCTGGTGGAGGAACACAGGATTCCCCAGGGCGGCGTAAAATTCAATGCCATGTATGGAAAGGGAATCATCGGAGGAGAACAGGTGCTTCTGATGAAACCTCTTTCTTATATGAATCTGAGCGGCGGTCCTGTAAGGGATATGGCACATTATTTTAAGATCGATCCGGAAACAGAAATGATCGTGGTTTATGATGATATTGATCTGGAGCCGGGACAGTTAAGAATCCGGAAGCAGGGAAGTGCCGGAGGACATAACGGGATCAAGGATCTGATCAAACAGCTGGGAACACAGAAATTTGTCCGTATCAAGGTTGGTGTAGGTGCCAAGCCACAGGGCTGGGATCTGGCGGATCATGTTCTGGGAAGATTTGATACTCAGCAGAGAAAGCTGGTGGACGAAGCACAGGAACGTGCGGTGAAAGCGGTGGAAATGATCCTTTCCAGAGGAATAGACGCAGCCATGAATGAGTTTAACAAAAAAACGGGGGTCGTATGAAAACATTTTTGCAGCCTCTGCAAAAGCTAGCAGAGATGGAGGAAATCCAGGCACAGGTGAAAAATAACCGTGGTGTCCTGGCTGTCAGCGGCTGTATGGAGTCCCAGAAGGCACATATGATATATGGGCTTTCCGGGCTCTTTCCATGTCATCTGATTATTTCTGAGGATGAGCGCAGCGCAAAACAGATTTATGAAGATTATCGTTTTTATGAAAAAAATGTTTATTATTATCCGGCCAGGGATCTTCTTTTCTTTCAGGCGGATATCCACGGAAATCTCCTGATTCGTCAGAGAATGCAGGTGATCCGGGCTCTTCTGACTCAGGAGGAGATTACTGTGGTTACAAGCGTGGACGGCTGTATGGATTTTCTGGCGCCGCTTCAGGAAATCCGTGGACAGATCCTTGCTTTTCGCAATGACAGCCAGCTGGATATTGATAAGCTGAAAACAGATCTTGTTGCCATGGGCTATGAACGTGTGGGGCAGGTAGAAATGCCGGGACAGTTTTCTGTAAGGGGAGGGATCATTGACATTTATTCTCTTACAGAAGAGAATCCCTGGAGAATCGAGCTGTGGGGAGATGAAATTGATTCAATTCGAAGCTTTGACGCCCAGAGTCAGCGTTCCATTGAGAATCTGGAGGAAATTGTGATCTATCCGGCAGCAGAACCGCAGGTGGAAAAAAGCGGAATCACGTTTCTGGATTATTTTGATCCGGAGAGTTCTATGATATTTCTGGATGAACCGAACCGGCTTACAGAAAATGCAAAAGCGGTGGAAGAGGAATTTCGTCAAAGCTGCCGGAACCGTGAAGAAAAAGGAGAGCAGAATCTTTCGGAAGGCTGGATGTGCTCCTGGGAGGAAGTCTGTCGGAAGCTGAACAAAAGAAACTGTGTGTCACTTTCTTCTCTGGAACCAAAGAGATCCGGCTGGAACATCACAGGAGTACACAATCTTACTGTAAAATCTATGAGCTCCTATCAGAGCAGTTTTGAGCTTCTGGTAAAGGATCTGCAGAAATACAAAAAACAGGGATATCAGATTGTACTGATGTCCGGATCCAGAACAAGGGCAGAGCGGCTGGCAAAGGATTTGCAGGACGAGGGTCTTAATGCTTTTTACGGGCAGGACAGCGATCGCATTCTGGAACCCGGAGAGATTATGGTGGTATACGGACATGCCCGGAAAGGCTTCGAATATCCTCTGGTAAAATTTGCTGTGATCACAGAGACGGATATTTTTGGCAAAGAGCAGAAGCCTCGCAAGAAAAAGAAAAATTACAGCGGTCAGAGGATCCAGGATTTTTCGGAGCTGTCTGTTGGAGATTTTGTGGTTCATGAGAAACATGGACTTGGCATTTATAAAGGAATTGAAAAGGTCGAAGTAGACCGGATCGTCAAGGATTATATCAAGATAGAATACCGGGGCGGAAGCAATCTTTATATTCTTGCAACACAGCTGGATTCTCTGCAGAAATATTCCGGTGCAGAGGCGGCAAAAGCTCCAAGGCTGAATAAACTGGGCGGCCAGGAGTGGAAAAAGACAAAATCCAGAGTAAAGGGCGCTGTGCGGAACATTGCCAAAGAGCTGGTAGAACTTTATGCAGTGCGTCAGGAAAAGGAAGGCTATGTGTGCGGACCGGACACCGTATGGCAGAGAGAGTTTGAGGAGATGTTTCCCTATGAGGAAACAGAAGATCAGCTTGCGGCTATCGAAGACACAAAAAAAGATATGGAAAGTACCAAGATCATGGACCGTCTGGTGTGCGGAGACGTAGGCTACGGAAAGACGGAGATTGCTCTCCGTGCAGCCTTTAAGGCGGTACAGGAAAGCCGCCAGGTTATTTATCTTGTTCCTACGACCATCCTTGCCCAGCAGGTTTATAATACCTTTGTTCAGAGGATGAAAGAATTTCCGGTAAGGGTGGATCTTCTGTGCCGTTTCCGCACTCCCGCCCAGCAGCAGAAGACCATCAGTGATCTGAAAAAAGGCCAAGTGGATATTATTGTGGGGACCCACCGGGTTCTTTCCAAGGATGTGGAATTTAAGAACCTGGGACTTCTGATCATCGATGAGGAGCAGAGATTTGGTGTTGTCCATAAAGAAAAGATCAAGCAGCTGAAAAAAGATATCGACGTTCTCACGCTGACGGCTACTCCGATTCCAAGGACACTTCATATGAGCCTCATCGGAATCCGTGATATGAGCGTGCTGGAAGAGCCGCCTATGGATCGAGTGCCTATTCAGACCTATGTAATGGAGTATGATGAAGAAACGGTAAGAGAAGCAGTAAACCGTGAGCTGCGTCGGGGCGGTCAGGTTTATTATGTATATAACCGGGTCAATGATATTGCAGAGGTAGCATTGCGTCTTTCCAAGTTGCTTCCCGATGCGAGGATTGATTTTGCACATGGTCAGATGAGTGAACGGGAACTGGAGGGTGTGATGTTTGCCTTTATTAATGGGGATATTGATGTGCTGGTCTCTACCACTATCATTGAGACAGGTCTTGATATCTCCAACGTAAATACAATGATCATCCATGATTCTGACCGTTACGGTCTGTCTCAGCTCTATCAGCTTCGGGGACGTATCGGACGATCCAACCGGACAGCATATGCGTTTCTCATGTACCGTAAAAATACCATGCTGAAGGAAACCGCAGAAAAAAGGCTTTCTGCTATCAGGGAATATACAGATCTGGGAAGCGGATTCAAAATTGCCATGCGCGATCTTGAACTTCGTGGTGCAGGGAATCTTCTGGGAGCGGAGCAGCACGGTCATATGAACGCAGTAGGATATGATCTTTATTGTAAAATGCT
The DNA here is from genome assembly GCA_026169535.1 of Blautia sp. GTDB lineage: Bacteria > Bacillota > Clostridia > Lachnospirales > Lachnospiraceae > Blautia_A. The sequence goes on along the minus strand of JAPFCU010000017.1, from coordinate 29,195 downwards.
CAGTGAGGCGGTAAAGGAAGCCAAAGGAATCCATACTATGGAGGACTTTGAGACAACCATCGATCTGACTATGGACGCTTTTATTCCGGATTCCTATATCAGCAACGAATATCAGAAACTGGATATTTATAAAAGGATAGCCGGGATTGAAAATCAGCAGGATTATGACGATATGCTGGAAGAGCTTCTGGACCGCTTTGGGGAGATGCCCAAAGCAGTGCTGAACCTTCTGGCTATCGCAAGGATGAAAGCGCTTGCCCATAGAACCTATGTCACAGAGATCAAACAGCTGGGAAAAGATATGCGGATCACACTTTATGAAAAAGCGCAGATCAATCCTGCAGGTATTCCGGCACTGATGCAGAAGTATCGGAGAGGGCTGCAGTTTAAGGCAGAGCAGGAACCGAAATTTATTTTTACCCCGCAGGGGCGTGTCCTGGAGGCTCTTACAGGATTTCTGGAAGAACTGAATCAGCTGGTGGAGGAGTAGTGCACATAAAATTGTGCAGAATATGTGAAAAAACATGTATTTTTCTGTTTCTCCTTGCCCTCAGAGAGAAAAAAGTTTATACTTGTAGCTATGAAATCAGGCTACAATGGAGGATAATATGAAAAAAATGTCAAAAAGAGCAGCCGTTGCCGCACTTGCAGGCGTAATGGCTATGGGATTGCTTACAGGCTGCGGTGAGAAAAAATTAGATGGTACCAAAACAGTCGCAACCGTGAATGGAACAGAAATCCCAATGGGTGTACTGAGCATCATGGTACGTCAGAGTCAGGCTCAGACAGAGGCAATGTATGCAAGCTTTATGGGAGGTTCTGATTTTGCTATCTGGGAGACAGAGGCAGAAGAGGGCAAAACCTTTGGCCAGCAGGCAGTAGAGCAGTCTCTGGAAGAACTGGAGACTATGTATATCATGAAAGAAAAGGCGGCAGACTATGGTGTGGAGGTCACAGAAGAAGATCAGAAAGCCATTGCAGAAGCAGCAGCAGAATTTATAAAGGCCAACAGCCAGGAAACTATTGAAAAACTGGCGGTTACGGAAGAACAGGTAAAAACTTATCTGGAACTCAGGACTTATGAGGCCCGTATGCATGATCCTATTGTGGCAGACGTAGATACAGAAGTATCAGAAGAAGAGTCACAGCAGTCTTCTTTCAGTTATGTAAGCATCAGTACGGCAGATCTCGAAGAAAAGGAAATAAAGAAGAAAAAAGAGGAAGCACAGGAAATCCTGGATAATATGAAAAAGGATCCAAAAGCGGACTTTGAAGAGGTCGTAAAAGCAGTTAATGAAGAATATACAGCTCTTGACGGAACCTTTGATACAACGGCTCCGAAGGATGAGGAAGACGCTTCTTCCAGTTATCCGGCCAAGGTGCTGGAGGTACTCAGATCCCTTAAAGACGGAGAAATGGGACCGGATGTGATTGAAACAGACACAGGATATTATGTTGTCAGACTGGATAAGATCAATGATGAGGAAGCCACTGCAGATAAAAAGGATTCTATCATTGAAGAAAGAAAGAGCGAACTTTATACAGACACTACTGCAAGCTGGAGAGAGGAAGCAGAGATCACTGTAGATAAAAAAGTTCTGAAAACTCTTACCATTACAGACAACAATAAATTTGTCATTTCTGTACCTGAGACAGAAGAAGGTGCAGAAGATACATCAGAGGAGACACCTGCAGAAGAAACATCAGAGGATGCTTCCTCCGAGGAACTTCCGGAAGATGAGGTTCTGGTGCCGGCAGAAGAAGAGGCTGAGGCAGCAGGAGAATAAAAGAGATAAAATAAAAAGGGGAGCCGGCAAAAGGCTCTCCTTTTATGCATTAGTTATCTTCTGAAAAAGAAACATGGATACCATTGACTTCAATGTCTCCCTCCATAGGAATGACCAGACATTTCCGGCCGTCCACAATCTTTGTTTCTATCAGTTCTGCACGGTCAGGATCTACATGGATAACAACATCCGGTGTTTTGATCTCCATTCTTCTGGTATTGGTGATATTAGAAGCCATAAGAGCTGTGTTTTCTCCTGCAGTAGCTTCATAACAGGAATCAAAGGTTTCCAGTTTTTCCTCTTCTACACCACACTCTTCAAACAGACGTTTCACTTCCGGTTTTGTCAATACAGCCGGTTCCGGAGAATCCTTCTGAGCTTCTACCCACTCATTTAATTTTTCATGTATATTCATAACCGTATCGTAGGCGCAGTCTTCTCCTAGCGTTTCTTCCACAAGGGCGTTGAAAGAATCCCTCTGCCCTCCGGCAGAAAGTGGTGTGATACATCCAAAAAGTTCGTCTACAAAAGTGCTGCGCAGCTGTTCGGCGTTTTTGGAATAGTAAAGAAGTCCATGGATATCGGTACTTCTGTCATTAAATACCGGAAAGAGAAATCCCAGATCAGGCATTTCTACGATCCAGTCCCGGATACGGTCTTCAATGTGATTGGTTTCTGCATTATAGCAGAGTCCTGCTTTGGACAGCTTTACCGGACAGATGCTGCAGAGGATGTGGTCATAGATTTCATCAGAGGCATCGAACATATCCATGCCGTCAGAGGATCTTCCGGGAATGTCATATACTGCATGTATCAGTATAATATAATAGTTCTCTCCGTAGTCGTAGGACTGTATGATCTTGTCATAAAATTCTTCAATAAGGGCATCATCCTGAAGCTTGCTTCCACGAAGCTTCATAAGGAATTCCTGAGTTCCTCCTTCTTTTTCCTGATCCAGAGGAAATTCCATATTAATAAGATTTTTTCCAATTGTTCCGGACAGAGTTTTTTTAAAAATCTCAAAATATTTGAAGCTTTCTTCTTCGGAAAGGGAGAGAAAAGCTTCTTTCAGTTCTGTTTTTTTGTTTTTTTCCCCGTCAACGTAGCAGCCGCAGATGCGGGTAATAGAGCATCTGTCAGGAGTAAACTGTTTTTTGATCTCGGATATTTCTTTTTTATTCATAGAGTAAATGTCTCCTTATTTTTATGCAGAGTTCAGAAATCTATTATATCCTGAAATCCTGTCAGGAGCAAGAGGAGGACTTTCAGAGTCTGAAATTATGAATGGCTTCATTTTTTTGTGAATGGTTATGGAAGATAAAGAAAACATCTGTATTTTTTTTATGGAGACTGTTAAAATAATGTTAATGGACATGATTAGTCCATGAGGTTAAAGGAGGGGGAAACTAATGAAAAAAAGGCTACTGGCAGTTTTGTCCTGTGCCGCAGTTATCAGCAGTGCAGGCATATCCGTGGAGGCTGCAGCGACAGAGAACAGAGAAAATGCCAGGATAGGTATTTCTATTTATGATTTTGAAGATGATTATATGACTTTATATCGCACAGAGCTAGTACGCTATCTTACAGAGGAATTAGAGTTTTGTGAGGAGGATATTCTGGTGGAGGATGCTGAAAATAATCAGGAGATACAAACGGAACAGATCAGAGGATTTATTGATCATCAGGTGGATGCTATGATCCTGAATCTGGTACATCCGTCCAGTGCACCTCAGATCACGGATATATGCAGTGAATCCGGGATACCTGTAATCTATGTTAATCGTCAGCCTTATGAAGCAGAAATGCTCAGATGGGAAGAGGAAGAACTTCAGGCTGTTTATGTAGGGGCAGATGCGAGGCAATCCGGGACATACCAGGGTGAAGAAATTGCGGCTACAGAGACGAGAGGAGATATCAATGGAGATGGAACGGTTTCCTATGTGATGATACAGGGCGAGCCAGAAAACATAGATACCCAGTACAGATCTGCATATTCGGTGAAAGCATTGGAGGATGCAGGAATCAAAACAAAAGAACTTATGGCAGAAAATGGAAGCTGGAACAGAGACCAGGGAGCTGATATTGCCAGAAAAGCGCTGGAGAAGTTTGGAAAGGAAATAGACGTCATATTCTGTAATAATGATACAATGGCTCTGGGGGCGCTGACAGCAGTCAGAGAGGCCGGAAGAGAAATCGGGAAGGATATTTATCTTACAGGTGTAGACGCACTTCCGGAGGCTGTACAGGGGATTGAGGAAGGAGAGCTGACAGCCACGGTGTTTAACGATTATTTCAGTCAGTCCCATACAGCCGCGGCAGCTGTAGCACAGTATATTCAGGGAGGAGAACCGGAAACGGTAAATATGATCGATTATATAAAAGTGACAAAGGATAATGCAGAGTCGCTTCTTAAAAGAATCAGCTGACCGCAGATGAGGCTAAAATCCGTTTATAAAATTTCTGCCTCATGGTATAATGAAGGTCAGAACTTGGAGGGAATTGAATGGAACTATATAATGTACTTCTGGTGGATGACGAGGCAGATGTGCTTCTTGCCATGAAGAAAAAAATAAATTGGGAGGCCCTTGGCTTTTGTCTCGCAGGAACTGCAGAGAATGGCCAGGAGGCTCTGGAAATGACAGAGCAGCTTCATATAGATGTGGTAATGACAGATATCAAGATGCCTTATATGGACGGTCTGACACTTTGCCGCAGACTGAAAGAAAATTACCGGAATATGAAGGTTATCATTTATTCCGGATTTGATGATTTTGAGTTTGCGAGAGAGGCTGTACATCTGGAGGCAGAAGAATATCTTCTGAAACCTATCAGTGCAAAAGATATGCAGGAGGTCTTTTCCAGGGTAAAGAATAAGCTGGATCAGGAGTATAATGAATACAGAAATCTCAGCAGACTTTCAGAATACTATAGAAAAAGTCTTCCTGCAATGAGAGAACAGCTGGTTATGGGAATTCTGGAAGGCCATTTGTCCGGAGAACGGGCAAAGGCTATGATGGAGACTTACGAAATAGAACTGAATGCTCCATTTTATGCTGTTTCCATGCTTTATGCAGAGGAAGATATAAAAGATGATGCAGACCGGGCTGCCCGTTTTCTTACGCTGCCCTTAAAGGATATGGTACAGGATTATCTCCGTGATAAGATACGTTTTTTCAGTACATCTTTTCTTGACAGAGTAATAGTTGTTTTTCTTCTTGACAGTCCGGAAAGCATGGAGCAGGTACTTTATCATATGGATCAGATATGCAAAATGGGATTTCGCGTTCTTAAGGCTTCAGTAACAGCTGCTGTAAGTCAGGTATGCACACAGACAGATGCACTGCATACAGCTTACGAAGAAGCTGCAGGTGCTATGGAATATAAGACGATTCTGGGAAGCGGACAGGTTCTTTATATTAATGATATTGAACCCTGTTCCAGAGAAGCGGATTTTGCAGGAGAGTACGACTTTAGAGAACTGGTCCGTGCAGTTAAGCTGGGGGACAGGACTGAAACAGATGCCGCTATTTCTCATTTTATGAAAAGCATCAGAAAAGAGACAATTTCTCCAGGGCAGTATCAGCTTCTTTTCATGGAGCTTTTATCAGAACTGATGAAGATCATACGAGCATATAAACTTCAGCCCGGTCAGATATTTGGAGAGCATGCAGGCTCCTGGCAGGAATTTTATAAGTATATTCCTGTAGATGAGTTGGAAAACTGGCTTCAGGAGGTATGCACCAAACTCCGTCATACTCTTCACCATGAAAGAAGGGATTCCACGGCACGTCTTACAGAGCAGGCCAAAGCATATATACGGGAGCATTATAAGGAAAATGATCTTTCGGCAGACAGCCTTTGCCGGCATTTAAACGTCAGTGCAGCTTATTTTTCGACTATTTTTAAAAGGGAAGTAGGGATGAGCTTTGTGGCTTATCTGACTCAGGTACGCCTGGAGCATGCAGTGGAACTTCTTCGCACAACAGAGGATAAAACATACATTATTGCAGCCCAGGTCGGATATACAGAACCAAATTATTTCAGTTATGTATTTAAGAAACAATATGGGATATCGCCGTCCAGATATCGGGCGAATATGGTATATCAGGAACAGAAAACAGAATAAAAAGGTTGCTGTCTTATGAACTATTTGAAAAATAAATGGAATAAGCTGCGTACATATATCAACAGGCGGGAACTTCAGTTCATGCTTTCCGTATCCTTTACTCTGGTGGCTCTGGTGGGAATGGTGTTTATTGGTGCTTTTCTTTATCAAAGCTATGGAAGGGCGGCGGAGGAAATGATGTTCAATGATAACCGTCAGCTGATCAATCAGGTGGAGATCAATCTGAATAATTATCTGCGGAATATGATGAGAATTTCTGATGCCATGTACTATAATGTGATCAAACAGGTAGATATGAAAACAGATGATATCTCTCAGGAACTGGATCTTCTTTACGAGGTGAATAAGGATAGTCTGGTAAGTGTCGCCTGTTTTTCGGAAGATGGAGAGCTGATCAGTGCGGCCCCTGTAGGCAGTGTGAAGAAAAATGTGGACATTACAGAACAGAGCTGGTTTGCCAATGCCAGAGACAAAATGGAAAATCTGCATTTTTCTGAACTTCATGTACAGAATATATTTGAAAACAGCAATGGACGCTACTATTGGGTAGTGTCTTTGAGCCGTGGTGTGGAACTGACTACAGAAGGGAAAATGTCTGGGGGAATCCTTCTGGTAGATATGAATTTCAGCGGGATCCGCCAGATTTTTACCGAGATCAACAGCCGGGGACTGGGATATGTTTATCTGGTAAATAGTGAAGGGGAGATTATTTATCACCCGAAGCAGAATCTTATTTTTTCCAACATGCTTAAAGAAAACAACAAAATAGCCAGCCAGTATGACGATGGAGTTTATGAAGAGTCTTTCCAGGGAGAGGATCGGACTGTAATTGTAAAGACAGTAGGATATACAGGATGGAAGATTGTCAGCGTTACACCAAAGAAAGAGCTTCTGCAGGATTTCAGCAGTACTAAACTGATGGCGGTGATCATTGTTATTCTGGCAGTGACTCTGATGGTATTTGCCAATCAGTTTGTTGCAGTACGTATTGCCAAGCCTCTGAAAAAACTGGAAAATTCTCTGCAGGGGATCGGCGTGGATCAACAGCCGGATATTTATATGGGTGGTTCTGTAGAAATTCAGCACTTAGGAGAGACTATTCGGTCGATGGTGGATCAGCTGCAGAGCCTTACGGATGACATTGTCCGGGAGCAGGAGGAAAAAAGAAAAAGTGAGCTGGATGCCCTTCAGTCTCAGATCAATCCTCATTTTTTGTATAATACTTTAGATTCCATCATGTGGATGATTGAAAGTGAACGTTATGAAGATGCGGTAGCCATGGTAAATTCTCTGGGCAAGCTTCTTCGTATCAGCCTTTCAAAAGGAAAAAATATCATTACGGTAGGAGATGAACTGCAGCATGCCAGAAGCTATCTGGATATTCAGAAATACAGATATAAAAATAAATTTACCTCCTTTTTTGATATAGAAGAGGGAATTGAAAAATACAGAACGATCAAATTGATCATTCAGCCGCTTTTGGAGAATGCGATCTATTATGGAATGGAGTACATGGATGGAGAGGGAGAGATACATATACGTGCATATACAAGCGGTGACGAGCTGTTTATAGAGGTGGAGGACAATGGATTGGGTATGCCTCAGGAACAGGTAGAAAGACTGCTGACAGAGAATTCTGAAACAAGGAGCAAAGGCTCGGGCATTGGTCTTAAAAATGTCCATCAGCGTATCCGGCTGTATTTTGGAACAGAATACGGGCTGGAGATCACAAGTGAGCCGGATGAAAAAACCATTGTGCGTATCCATCTGCCAAAGACAGAGGAGATTACTCCGGAAGAGGGAGGAAACAGATCATGAAAAAGAAACGGTATCAGTGGCAGATTGGAGGAATTCTTCTTACGGCAGCAGTGATATTGGGCGGTCTTTACTATTATGGTATTTTTGCCCGGCAGGGGGGACGTCCTGCAGTTTATTCTGTGATCCTTTATCAGAATACAAACGATGAGTGGGCTACTTTTGTAGAAGGTACGGAACAGGCGGAAGAAGATTTGGATATTGATATAAATTATGTTTATCTTGCCAGAGATGATACGGCACAGGAACAGGCGGCAGCTGTTCGCAGAGAAATCCAGGAGGGCTCTTCCGGAATTCTTCTGGCGCCTATAGATACCGAAGAAGTAAAAAAAATCATGGAATCGATGTATTTTACAGTTCCTGTATTATGCGTGGAAACCGGAGCAGGAGACTCTTTCCCTGTACTGCGTACAGATGACCGGGCTATGGGAAAAGCTATGGGAGAAGCTATTCTTGAGGACATGGACAGCAGTGGAGATCAGAGAAGAGTGATAATATTGACTGAATATATGGAAAGAGACAGTGTCAGACTTCGGTATGAAGGTTTAAGGGATGCTTTGGAGAAATCTAAGGACAGTGTGCTCATAGAAGAGCGGGCACGACCCCATGAGGATTTTGGTCTGGGACATTTTATTAAATCTGTATTTTATGATGATGCTCCTCCATATCTGGCAGCGCTGGATAAATATATGACAGAACAGGCTGCCGCTGCATGGACGGGATATCGACAGGAAAATGAAAACGAGGAATTTTCCTGCAGAATCTATGGAATTGGAAATACTGCCCGTACAGTAAATGAACTGGACAATGAAAATATTGCAGCGCTTATGTATCAGAATGAATTTAATATGGGATATCAGGGAATCACCTATTTAACACAGAAAAACAGGGAAAAATGGCTGAAGAATAATACTGCTGTTGGCTACAGGATCGTTACAAAGGAATCTTTATATGAGGATGAAAATGAGAGACTGCTGTTTTCGAATACCTGACAGAGAGGAGGGGAATAATGCTGAAAAAAAGAAGAAAAGCCGGATTGCTGGCATTTATTATTATTCTTTCTTTTTTGGAAGGATGTGGAACAGAAGAAGAGCCAGAACAGGAATATCCCAAAAGTCTTAAGATAGGCATAAGTGTTTACGATCAGTATGATACCTTTATGGCAGAGGTTCTTTATCAGCTGCAGTCTTATGTAAGAGAGAAAGAAAAGGAATGGGGAATTCCGGTGACTCTTGATATTCAGGATGCAGGCCAGGATCAGCTTCAGCAGAATAAACAGATGGAAGACTTTATTGAAGAAGGATGTGATCTTGTCTGTATTAATATGGTTGACAGGACAGATGCTTCATCTGTTATTGAAAAAGCCAAGAGCAATGATATACCGGTGATCTTTTATAACCGGGAACTGGTCAAAGAGGATCTTCAACGGTGGGAAAAGCTCTATTATGTAGGAGCAGATGCTTTACAGTCAGGAGAGCTGCAGGGACAGATTCTGGTGGAGCAGTGCAAAAAAGATTTTTCCAGCATTGACAAAAATGGTGATGGAGTCCTTCAGTATATTATGCTGGAGGGTGAAGCAGGACATAACGACTCCATGATCCGCAGTATGTCTGTAATCAAAGAAATCACAGACAGTGGTTATGTAGTAGAAAAGCTGGCAGATGAGATCGCCAACTGGAACAGAGATCAGGCTGCAAACAAGATGGCATCTTTTATTGAAGATTATGGGGACAGGATAGAAGTTGTTCTGGCTAATAATGATGACATGGCTCTGGGAGCTGTTGATGCTTTGAAAGACAGCGGAATTATTCCGGGAACAAAATCATGGCCCATGATCCTGGGAATCGATGGTACAGATGTAGGAAGAAAAGCAGTGGAAAAGGGAGAATTCTTGGGAACTGTACTGAATGATGCCAGAGGACAGGCCAGAGGAATGATAGAGCTTGCCTGGTCTATTGTGTCAGATACACCTTTGGATTCTGAGCCGGAACTTCAGGAGGGAAAATATATAAGACTTCCTTACCAGAAAGTTACTGGTGAAAATCTTAGCGAGATACAAAAAAGGGAGCGTCAAATGGCGCTCCCGTAATACAAGGAAGGGAAGGTTTTAGCCTTCAATAGCGATATAACCGGTATTTTCTACTTTTTTCGGAATTTTTTTCGGTACAGAAAGTCTCAGAATTCCATCTTCATATTTGGCATGGATATCTTCCTGGGTAACATCCTCGCCTACATAAAAACTTCTGCTCATGGTGCCGGCATAACGTTCTCTGCGGATATAATCTCCTTTTTTGTCCTGTTCATCTTTATCCAGTCCTTTTGCTGCAGATAAGGTAAGATATCCGTCTTTCAGCTGAACCTTGATCTCGTCTTTCTTAAATCCCGGAAGGTCTACATCAAGTTCATAGCTGTCATTTTTTTCCCGGATATCGGTTTTCATCATGTTCTGAGCATGTTTTCCGTACAGAGGATTTTTTTTGCCCCAGAAGTTATCATTAAATCCAAAGTTCATCCAGTCATCATCAAATAAGTTTTCTCCAAAAATACTAGGCATCAACATAAGTCATCTCTCCTTTTTTTATTTATCTATGTTAATATGTTGTTATAGCGGAACCGGGAGGTTTCAGGAAATTCAGGATACTTTGTATCCTTTTTATTTCCTTTCCTTTGTTCTAGCTGTAATATAACACACATTATTGGCACTGTCAAGAGGTGAGTGCTAATAATTTTGTGAAAAAATTGTGAAGAGGAAAGAAGAGACAGTTTTCTATATAGCAAAAATTAATCAGTTTTTAATCTTTCTTCAAGAAGGGATTAAGAAACTTCTGTTAGAGTATAAGCATCAAAAGAAAACAATATTCTTGAAAGGACAGGGTGAAAATATGGAACAACTGGAAAAGGTTGAAAAGTTAAGACAAAGAGCAAATGTCTCTTATGAAGAGGCAAAGGAAGCTTTGGAAGCTTCTGCCTGGGATCTTCTGGATGCCATGGTCTATCTGGAAAAACAAGGAAAGGTAAAACCGCCCAGTCAGGAATCCTATACGACGAATTGTGATGAGCAGACGCAGTATGTGGATGTAAAGGAAAAGGTACAGGAGCAGGAAGAAGAGGCTTCCAGAAAAACCTGCCAGAAGCTGGGACATCTTTTTCGTATTTTTATCAGAAAGACCAGAGACAATGCCTTCTGTGTCTCAAGAAAAGGGGAGGAGATTCTCAGAGTTCCGGTAATCGCCATGCTTATTCTTCTGCTCTTCTTCTGGCAGTTTTTGATACCGGCAGCGGTGATCGCGTTGTTTTTTGATTGTCGTTATTCTTTTAAGGGAAAGGACGATCTGGAAGGGATGAACCGGGCGATGGAAAAGGCGGGAGAGTTTGCGGACAAGGTAAAAGACGAGTATGAAAAGCTGTGATATATGACTGAAATCCTTACAGCATTATAAGAAATCCCAGATTGTCATAAGCAGCAGAAACCGTTATAATACAATTGGCCGGATGCCAAAAGGTTATTCTGGCAAAATACAGATAAAGGAATGGATATATGCAGCTTTATATGGCTCCCTTAGAAGGGATTACAGGTTATATTTACAGAAATGCTTACTATAAATGTTACGGAGACATCGATCGACATTTTGCTCCCTTTATCACGAGCAAAAAGCTGAACCAAAAGGAAATCCGTGACATTCTTCCGGAAAATAACCAGGGAATGGAACTGGTGCCTCAGATTCTGACTAACCGTGCAGAGGATTTTCTGGCTATGGCAAAAGCCATACATTCTTATGGATATCATGTGGTCAATCTGAATCTGGGCTGTCCTTCTCCTACGGTGACTTCAAGAAACAGAGGTGCCGGATTTCTGGAACTGACAAGGGAACTGGATCGTTTTCTGGAGGATATATTTGCCGCCTGTCCTATGAAAATCTCCATAAAAACAAGGATTGGAGTGGAGGATGAGGAGGAGTGGCCGCTGCTTCTGGAAATTTATGAAAAGTATCCTTTGGAGGAACTGATCATTCATCCGAGACTGAAAACAGATCAGTATAAGCCCGGAACGATCCACATGGAGGCTTTCGGAATGGCAGCAAAAAGAAGCTGCCATTCTCTGTGTTATAACGGGGATATCAGCAGTGTTCCTGATTATGAAGAGCTTCTTCAGCAGTTTCCGGAGACAGATAAAATAATGCTGGGAAGAGGAATCCTTCGGAAACCATGGCTGCCGTCAGAAATCAAAAACGGAGAAAAAAAGAATCCCCAGAAGTACAAAGAAAAGCTGAGAGAATTCCATGAAGAACTGTTAAACGAATATGTGGATTATATGTCCGGAGATACAAATACGCTGTATAAAATGAAAGAATTATGGGCATATCTGGGTACTTCATTTACCAGTCCGGAGAAGTATCTGAAAAAGATACGGAAGGCTCAGAGAATCAGTGAATACAAGATATGGGTCGGTAATCTGTTCCGTGAGCAGGAACTGATCCTGTAGCAGGCTGCCTGGCATTCTTGACATTTTATACCATAAGATAAGGGGAAGGGGAACACGGAAATGGCACATATTTTGATTGTTGAGGATGAGGAAAAACTAGCACGATTTGTAGAACTGGAGCTTCTTCATGAAGGCTATCAGGTAAGCAAAAGCGGGAATGGAAGAGAAGCGCTGATGCTTGCGGAAGACGGAAATTATGATCTCATCCTTCTGGATATTCTTCTGCCGGGACTGAACGGGCTTGAGGTTTTGAGGAGACTTCAGCAGGAGCAGATAAGGACACCGGTGATCCTTCTGACAGCACGTGATGCAGTGATGGATAAGGTTGCTGGTCTGGATGCAGGCGCTGTTGATTATATCACTAAGCCTTTTGCTATCGAAGAACTGCTGGCAAGGATCCGTGTGGGCCTGAAGCTTCATGGAAGAACATCACTGTCTGCTGTAGTTGTTCAGGAAGAGGGAACTCTGTGCTGGAAAAATCTCCGGTTGTCAGAAAAACGCCATCAGGTTACCTGGAATGGTCAGGAGATCCATCTTACAAACCGGGAATTCCGGATGCTCCAGGTGCTTCTGGAAAACAAAAATATTGTACTTTCCCGGGAAGTCCTTCTGGAAAAAGTATGTGGTTATGACTATATGGGAGAGACAAATGTCGTAGATGTATATGTTCGTTTTCTGCGGTCAAAGATTGATGAGGTATATGGGGAAAAAATGATCTGTACTGTCCGCGGAGTGGGATATGTGATCAAAGAGGAATGATTTATGGTAGAAAAAAACGTCAATACGGAAACAAAAAGAATGTCTTCAATTGTTATGAAGCTTCACTGGAGTTGGATCGGAAGAAAACTTGGTATGTATCTGGGATTTGATCTGTTTCTTTTTGTGATACTGTGTGTCGGGTGGATCTGCGATCAGGAGATCACCCGTCTGGGAGAAATGGTATGGGATCATCAGAGAAGACTGGTGGGTTTGGAAAAAATAAAGGAACTGACTTATATGGTACTGGATACAGACGGGGAGCTTCTTCTGGAACTGCCGGTCTTTTCTGTTCTTCAGGTGATTGGTATTCTGATTGGGATTGTGGCATCAATCCAATTGATCGGATGTTTTTTTGACTATATGGAGGAAGAAAAAAATATCCGCCGTATCCTTGCGCCGATCAATGAGATCGCCTTAAAGGCAGATGAACTGAGCCGGATGACCTTTTCCGAGGAAAAGTATCAGCAGATTGAAGATGCTATTTCCAGTCTTCAGCCAAACGAACAGGAAATCCTTTCATTTGGAGATTCTGATCTTCAGGGGATTGAGGCTGCCATGAACAATCTTCTGATGCGCATGAGGGACTCCTACAGACAGCAGGCAAGGTTTGTCAATGATGCCTCCCATGAGCTTCGGACGCCTATTGCTGTTATTCAGGGATATGCAAATATGCTTGCCCGGTGGGGCAGCAGAGATGAGAAGGTGCTGAATGAATCCATAGAAGCTATTCAGCATGAGTCTGAACATATGAAATACCTGGTGGAACAGCTTCTTTTTCTGGCAAGAGGTGACAGCGGAAAGACAAAGCTGACACTGGAAAAGATTTTTCTTTCCCAGCTGATGGAAGAGATCTATGAGGAATCGCTGATGATTGATGAAAGACATCCGTATCGTTATCGAAAGCCGCAGGAAGAGATTGTGGTACAGGCAGACGGAACCCTTCTGAAGCAGGCTGTGCGGATTCTGACAGATAACAGTGCCAAATATACCCATGAAGGGGACGAGATTATTTTCAGTGTTGGAAAAACCAGAGAAGGGGTTCCTTATCTGCAGGTTCAGGATACTGGTATTGGTATGGAAGAAGCAGATATAGCACACATGTTTGACCGCTTTTACCGGGCAGATGAAGTACGGAGTTTCCAGGGTACCGGTCTGGGACTTGCCATCGCCAAATGGATCGTGGACAAGCATGGGGGATATTTTGAGATCCTTTCCAGAACCGGCCTGGGAACTCGTGTACGAATCGTACTGGGGAAAAATCAAAGCTCCAGAATTACGGCCTGATAGTCCTTCAGATGCAGGACACGATCTGTGATGTCTGCATTCGGATAATTATTCAGGAGAACTTTTTGGCACTTTTGGGGAAGCTGGATATCCTGGGATTTCTTTTGGAAATTTCCTGCCACAAGCAGAGTTCTTTCTCCTTTTCGGAAGTATGCCATCAGGTTGTGACGGTCTTCCAGGTAGGGGATCAGATCACCATAAACAATGGTCTCTCTGTACAGGGGATTTTTGCGAAGCGCAATTAATTCTTTGTAAAAAGAAAGCAGAGAATCAGGATCGTTCCACTGTTTTTTTACATTGATATTATTATAATTGGGATTCACGTTAAGCCATGGCTTTCCAGAAGAGAATCCGGCGTTTTCCGAGGAATCCCACTGCATGGGGGTACGTGCATTATCCCGGCTGTAAAGAGAAATGCATTTCAGTGCCTCTTCTTTTGTGCAGCCGGCATTTCGTGCCACATGGTATTCATCAATAGTACTGATGTCATCAATCTGGTCAATGGATGAGAACTTCATATTTTCCATACCGATTTCCTGGCCCTGATAGATAAAGGGCAGACCTTTCAGCATAAAGTACATGACAGCCAGCATTTTTTTGCTGTGAAGGCTGGTTTCTCCATCGGGAATATAATAGCTGACTCCTCTTGGTTCATCATGATTTTCAATGATGTTAGAAAGAAAACCAATGTCTCCAATACGCTTCTGAGAGTGGAAACAGCAGCGTTTATAGTCGTCAGGAGTGATTCTTTTACGGTCATACCAGCCTTTGCTGCTGCCTCCAAAAACAACCGGAGCAAAGTCAAACATAGTAGAAAAATATCCATTGTCACCAATAAAATCCGGAAGTTCTTCATCCTTTTCATTAAAGACTTCTCCTACAGTAAAAGCTTCATGAGAGGCAAAGCCTCGGTCTCGCATCTCTCCCAGAAATTCTCCTACACCCTGAGCATCTGCCAGCATATGATCCACACAGGAAAGTCCGTCTGGACGGTCTGCAGGATAATCTTTATAAGGCAGTTTTTTCTTAATATTGATGATAGCATCAATGCGGAAACCGCGGAGACCTCTGTCCAGCCACCAGTTGATATTTTTGTACACTTCTTCGCGTACTTCCGGGTTTTCCCAGTTCAGATCCGGCTGTTTTTTGTGAAAAAGGTGAAGATACTGTTTATCCGGATGACCGGGCAGAGGCTCCCATACAGATCCTCCAAAGTAACTGCGCCAGTTGCAGGGAAGTTTGTCGTCTTTACAGTTTTCAATATAGAAGAAATTACCATATTTTCCGTCAGGATCCGCGCAGGCTTTTTGAAACCATTCATGTTCATCTGAGCAATGGTTTACTACAAGGTCCAGGAGAATATACATTTCTCTTTTGCGTGCTTCTTCAATTAGACGGTCCATATCTTTCAGCGTTCCGAAAGCGGGATGAATGTCATAATAATCCGAAATATCATAGCCCTGATCTGCAAAAGGGGAAGGGTAACAGGGAGATATCCATAAAATATCCACGCCCAGATCTTTCAGATAATCCAGTTTTTGTATAATTCCGGGAATATCTCCGATTCCGTCCCCGTTTGAGTCAAAAAAGCTTTTTGGATAGATCTGATAAGCAACCTTATCATGCCACCATTTACGTTCCATAATCTGTTCCTCCTGATATAAATCTGAGGTTTATTATAAAGCTTTCGTAAGGAAAAAACACTGGTCATATTGTCAAAAAAATAAAGGGCTTTTCTATTGACAAATACATGGATTTGTCATAAAGTTGTTTATGACAAACAGTAGTTGTTTATGCAATAATTATAACAAAAGTGAAAAGAGGAAAAACAAATGACGCTAAAGGATCTGCCGATCGGAAAGACGGCAACGATACGTTCTGTAGGCGGTGAAGGGGCATTAAGACAGCATTTCCTGGATATGGGACTGATTCCTCAGGGAGATGTGACCATGGTCAAATATGCACCTATGGGAGATCCCATGGAGCTGCGTATCCACAGTTATGAGCTTACTCTCCGCCTTGCTGATGCGGAAAAAATTGAGATAGAGAATATAAGAGATGCAGGTGTGCCTGCCGAAAAAAAGAGGTGTTCAACTGAGCCTATCCCTCACCCGGGACTTGGCGAAGGAGGTAAATTCCATTATAAAAAAACAGAAAACCCTCTTCCGGATGGAGAGCTTCTTACCTTTGCTCTGGCGGGAAATCAGAACTGTGGAAAGACTACGCTTTTTAACCAGCTGACAGGTTCTAACCAGCATGTAGGAAACTTTCCAGGTGTTACGGTAGACAGAAAGGATGGTTCTATTTGTGGGAACAGCAATACGCTGGTAACGGATCTTCCGGGCATTTATTCCATGTCTCCGTACTCAAGTGAAGAGATTGTAACCAGGAATTTTGTGTTGAATGAGCATCCCAGAGGTATCATCAATATCGTAGATGCAACAAATATTGAAAGAAATCTTTACCTTACCATGCAGCTGATGGAGCTGGATATTCCTATGGTCCTTGCTTTGAACATGATGGATGAGGTAAGAGAAAACGGCGGTTCCATAAACATCAACCGTATGGAGGAAATGCTTGGAATCCCGGTTGTTCCGATTTCTGCGGCAAAAAATGAGGGTATTGATGAGCTTGTCAGTCATGCACTTCATGTTGCCAAATATCAGGAAAAACCAGAAAAAATGGACTATTGTGATGTGGAGGATGATGGAGGAGCCGTACATAGATGTCTCCATGCGATTATGCATCTGATCGAGGATCATGCCAGAGAAGCAGAGATCCCTGTTCGGTTTGCAGCAGCTAAACTTGCTGAGGGAGACGAGCTGATTCTTGAAAAACTGAATCTGGATCAGAATGAAAAGGAAATGCTGGAACACATTGTCAAACAAATGGAAACAGAACGTGGTCTTGACCGATCTGCAGCCATTGCACATATGCGATTTGATTTTATTGAGAAGGTCTGTGATGATTCTGTAGTTAAGCCAAAAGAAAGCAAGGAGCATATCAGAAGTACGAAGATTGACAGGATCCTTACTGGAAAATATACGGCGATCCCATGTTTTATCGGTATTATGGCTCTTGTTTTTTATCTGACATTCGGAGTGATCGGGGCGTTTCTTGCCAACATCCTGGATATGGGGATCACTGCTTTAGGCGGTTATGTGGATCAGCTTATGACTGCTGCCCATGTAAATAGTGTGCTTCAGTCACTTGTGATGGACGGCATCTTTAATGGTGTGGGAAGTGTGCTGAGCTTTCTTCCTATTATTGTAACCTTGTTCTTTTTTCTGTCCCTTCTGGAGGACAGCGGATATATGGCAAGAGTTGCCTTTGTGATGGACAAGCTGCTGAGAAAGATAGGGCTTTCCGGCAGAAGTATTGTTCCTATGCTGATCGGTTTTGGATGTACTGTACCAGGAGTTATGGCAAGCAGAACCCTCCCTTCTGAGAGGGATAGAAGGATGACAATTCTTCTGACACCATTTATGAGCTGTTCTGCGAAGCTTCCTATTTATGGATTTTTTGCAGCGGCATTTTTCCCGGAAAACAGTGCACTGGTAATGATTCTTTTGTACTTTGGGGGCATTGTTATGGGAATCCTGATGGCACTTTTGCTCCGTCGTACCATGTTCAGCGGAGAGGCAGTTCCGTTTGTTATGGAGCTTCCAAATTATCGTATGCCGGGAGCAAAAAATGTAGGGCATCTTCTGTGGGATAAAGCAAAGGACTTCCTTCAGAGAGCATTTACTGTGATCTTTCTTGCGACACTTGCTATCTGGTTTTTACAGACCTTTGATATGCATTTGAACATTGTAACGGATTCGAAAGACAGTATTCTTGCCATGCTGGCAGGCGCGATTGCTCCTGTATTTAAGCCTATGGGATTTGGAGACTGGAGGATCTCTACTGCTCTGATCACAGGTTTTATGGCAAAGGAAAGCGTGGTTTCAACACTTTCTGTACTGTTTGGAAGTACAGAAGCATTGCTGGCAGCCATTACCCCTCTGGCAGCGGCAAGCCTTCTTGTGTTCTGTCTTCTTTATACACCCTGTGTTGCGGCAATTGCAGCTATCAAAAGAGAACTGGGCGGCAAATGGGCTGTGGGCGTAGTGGTTGGACAGTGTGTGATCGCGTGGGTGGCTGCACTGGCAGTTTATCTGATTGGCGGGATTTTTTAAATAAGCGAAAAACACCGGTTTCTTTACAAAAAGGGAAACCGGTGTTTTTTTGTCACATACTGTATATGTTTGATATTGACAGTATGCACATTATAGTATATACTGTACTTGCAACATAAGTACAGATTCAGAACCGGTGCACAGGTTCTGTTTCAAGTAAAAGGTACAGGATGATTGAATATGGAAATAATTTTAAGCAATGTCAGTACGAAGCCAATCTATGAACAGATCACTTCACAGATCAAGGGAATGATCATGAGCGGGGAGCTGAAACCGGGAGATCCTATGCCGTCTATGCGAAAGCTGGCAAAGGAACTCCACGTCAGTGTCATTACAACTCAGAGAGCCTATGACGATCTTGTAAAGGACGGATTTATTGTGACAGTTCCGGCAAAAGGGACGTTTGTATCTGCACAAAATCAGGACTTTATACGAGAGGAGAATCTGAGAAAGATTGAAGAATATTTAACAGAAGCATGTGAGCTGGCGAAACAGAACAGTGTGTCTCTGGATTCTCTGAAAGAAAGTCTGGAGCTGCTTTACAGCGAATAAGACGTAAAGGTGTGTGAGGTATATGATGGAAAATGCAATTGAGATAAGGAATCTGTCAAAAGAATACAGAGATTTTTCCCTGAAGAATTTAAGCCTGAATGTTCCCCGGGGAACGGTTCTGGGGCTTATAGGAGAAAACGGAGCCGGAAAGTCTACTTTGATCCAGTCTATGCTTGGGCTGATAAAGGCAGAATATGAAAAGATAGAACTTCTGGGGAAGCAGTTAAGAAATCAGGAGAAGGAGATTAAAGAGGATATTGCCGTTATCTTTGACGTCAGCCATTACAATCCGGAATATACACCGGCATTTATTGGAAAGATGCTGAAAAAAGTTTACCGGAACTGGGATATGGAGAAGTATGAAGCTTATTTATCTCGATTTGGACTTCCTTCAGATAAAAAGCTGAAAAAGTTTTCCAAAGGAATGAAAATGAAGCTGGAGTTTGCCATAGCCTTCAGTCATAAGCCCAGACTTCTGATTCTGGATGAAGCAACCAGTGGTCTGGATCCTGTTTTTCGGGACGAAATTCTGGAACTGATCCGGGAATTTACAGAGGAGGAAGATCATACGGTGGTGATCTCTTCACATATTACCAGCGATCTTGACAAGGTGGCAGATTATATTGCCTTTCTTCATGAAGGAAAGCTTCAGTTTGTAAAAAGCTATGATGAGCTGCAGAATGATTATGGAGTTCTGCATTGTGGAAAAGACTTTTTCGAGTCGCTTCGGGAGGAGGATATCGTTTCATTTAAAAAGGAACCTTATGAATATAAGGTTCTGGTAAGAAACAGGAACGGGATTTTAAGTGTTTTTCCGGATCTGGAAATGGAAAAGGCATCTGTGGAAGACATTATGCTGATGTATGTGAAAGGAGAGGCATAGTATGTGGGGAATTGTGAAAAAGGATTTTTATGATACATTTTGTATTCCTAAAAATTTGCTGAGTAATATTCTGGGATATCTGGCAATGATTATACTTGCAGTCCTTATGGGGCAAAACAGGTATATGATGATGCTGTTTGTGGTAGTATGTATTCCAATGACTACAATCTCTGTTTTTCAGATGGCGCTGGAACAGGATGAAAAGGTCCAGTTTGACGAGATCATGCTGACTTATCCGGTTACAAAGAAAGAGATTATTCTGGCGCGTTTTATTGATAATTTTATTTATATGGGGATCAACACAGTGATTTCTGTGATAATGGTACTGGGCTATGTATATCTGGGAAAAACAGTGGATATCCGGACAGGAATGTTTTATGTGGCAGCCGGCATTGCAGTATCGCTGATTGCAACAGCAGTATTCAGTATTGGATTTTATCTGCTGGGAAATAAAAAGGGAACTATTCTTTATGTGGGGATGGTTATTGTCACTGCTGGATTTTATGGTTTGACCAGCCGCGGTCAGTGGATAAGTAGAATTTTTCAGACAGATCCGAGGATCCTGACAGGGATTGCTTTGATCCTGGGAGGACTTCTGATGGCAGGAAGTTACTGGGTCTGCCTGAAAATTTATACAAGACAGCATTCGTGATACAGAAAAATCCGTGATATGACGTTATTATTCGTACCGGATCGTGATCATAGTAATGTAATCGCTGCGATCGTTGATGGACATTTCATTTAATCCTTCTTCGTAGGCATGTCCGGTAAGGGTCAGACCATGTTCACGGGCATAAGCAAGAATAGATTGATAAACAGCAGGAATCCGGCTCCAGTCACCGATGCAGAAGGCCCGCAGATATTTTCCGGCAGGAAGGATTACATCCCAGGTGTCGGAAACAGGAGGGCAGTAGGCAAAGAAGGAATCGTAGCCGGTAAAATTGCCTTTCTGAAGATTGTCTACGGAGATACGGCTTCCAAAGCTGTCATAAAGATGGAAGAGCTTCTTCAGGCGAAGTGAAAATTCAGCGGCAACGGAAAAATCATCTTCATCATATCGTCCGGAGATAGAAGAGGAAAGTACAAGCTTTTTTTCCGGGAGAGTACATAGTTCTATTTTGCCGTGGTGAGACTGCATTCCCAGTCTCAGGCGTTCTGCCTTTTGTTCCAGAAAGGTCTGGGCAGATAAAAGCTGTTCGATGGATTCGTCGATCAGCTTTTTCTTTTTTGTCATCATCTGAGCGAAAGACTCATCGGATGGTCTTGTTACATATTCCCGGATTTCCTCAATAGAAAGTCCCACCTTGCGTAAGGTGAGGATCAATTCCAGCTGAGCGAATTGAAAGCAGGTATAGTAATGATAGCCGTTTTCCCGGATTACTTCAGGCTGAAATAACCCAATGTCATTATAATAGTGCAAAGTACGTTTGTTGACACCGGTAAATTTTGCAAATTCTCCAGATGAATATAAATATTTTTTTTGATCCATAAAAACCCCCTTGACTGTACAGTTACTGTACATTATATGATACCTTCTGACAAAGGAGAAATCAAGAAGAAAGAGGAGATTATTATGGAGTTTAAAGCAGTAACCGAGCAGCAGTGGCCGGAAATAAAGGAAATCTATATGGAGGCATTTCCAAAGAGAGAAAGAAAACCGTATTTTACGCTGCGTCATTCCGTTAAAAAGAAAAAAGCAGTTGTTATGGCAGCTATGGAAAAAGATCAGCTTTTGGGATTTACAGTGCTTATCCCATATAAGGACATGATTATGGTAGATTATCTGGCAGTATCTTCCAAGATCAGAAGTAAAGGAACCGGAAGTTACATTATGCAGAATGTATGCAGGGAATATGCGGATAAGAAGATTGTTCTTCTGATTGAATGTCTGGATAACGCTGCGGATAATCGAGATCAGAGGATTGCACGGCGAAAATTTTATCTGAAAAATGGATTTACTGCTTCTGATATTTTTATTGAGGGAGCCAATGGAGAGATGGAAATCCTTAATTATGGAGGAAAGGTTTCGCAGGAGGATTATATTTCCTTACAGAAATATGCTCTTGGAGCACTGTTCTTTAAACTATCCGGGATCAAAATTGTAAAAGGTGCAAAAGCATAGAAAGAGAAAGGAGATTCAGCTGTTATGAAAACAATATTTTCAAAAGTAAAGTTAAAACCCAAACAGGTTTTAGGGCTGTTTTTACTGGTTCTGTTTTCGGCTGTAGGGCAGATGCTCCTGCCTTCTTTTCTGGCACAGATGATAAGTCATGGAGTTGCGGAAAGCGAAAACAGTGTCATTTGGATGTATGCAGCAATTATGGCAGGCATTACGGTGCTGTCCTGCATTATCAGCTTTTTGTCTGTTAAGATTGCCTCTTATATATCGACAGATTTTGGAGCACAGCTGAGAAATCAGGTTTTTTCCAGAGTACAGGAGTTTTCTGCTGTGGAAATGGACAAATTTGGCACAGCAAGTCTTGTTACCAGAAGTACTTCAGATATTACTAATGTACAGAACTTTCTGACTCTTCTGCTTCGTGTGGGTCTGCTTGCCCCTATGATGGCGGTTGCAGGACTTGTGTTTTCTGCTGCTACAGGAGGACAGGTCAGCTCTGTGCTTTTGGTGGCAATTCCCGTGCTTCTTATTGCACTGACCATCATAATGATCTTAGCCTCCCGGTATTCTATTCGCCTGAGAAAAAAACTGGATCAGATCAACCGGCTGTTTCTGGAGTCTCTGGAAGGTGTACGTGTGATCCGTGCCTTTAATAAACAGAAAGCAGAGAGCAGTCGTTTTGAGGAGGCTAATGCTGATTATGCCATGACTGCGATGACAGCAGGCCGTATTACCAGTCTTTTAATGCCGATGATCAGTGTGATTTTTGGCGTTACTACAGCTGCTGTTCTGGGAATGGGTGCATATTATGTGAATGCAGGTGCCATGGAAGTAGGATCTCTGGTGGCAAACAGCCAGTATATCAGTATGGTGCTGACTTCTGTAATGATGCTGTCACTGGTGATCATGATGTTTCCTACCAGCTATGCCTGTGCAAAACGAATTTCAGAAGTTCTGGAAACAGAAAGTTCAATCAGGGACGGAAGTTTTCCGCTGGAAAAACGTCCGGCACATGCCACAGTAGAGTTTCGACATGTGACATTTGCATATCCGGGAGCAGATGAGCCCATTTTGAAAGATATAAGCTTTGTATCAAACCCCGGAGAGATAACTGCCATTATAGGAGGGACCGGACGTGGTAAATCCAGTATCTTAAAACTGATTCCAAGGCTGTATGATCCAATGTTCGGTGAGGTATTGATCGATGGAGTAAATGCGAAAGAATATCGTATGGAGGATCTTCGTTCTCTGATCGGATACGTTCCGCAGAAAAATGTGCTGTTTTCCGGAGACATTGCGGAGAATCTGAATTTTGGAAAGGAAAATGGCACGGAGGAAGACTGGAAACAGGCGGCAAAGATCGCATGTGCAGATGAGTTCATCTGCAAAAAGAAACAGGGATATCATGATGCCATTGCCCAGGGAGGAACGAATTTATCCGGAGGACAGAGGCAGCGTATGGCAATCGCCAGAGCAATGATGAAAAAGCCGGAGATTTATGTGTTTGACGACAGTTTTTCTGCGCTGGATATGAAAACAGACCGTCAGCTGCGTCAGAACCTGAAAGAGAGTATTGGAGATGCGACGGTGATCATGGTAGCGCAGAGAGTCAGCACGATTCTGGATGCAGATCGTATTCTGGTGGTGGATGATGGACAGATTGTAGGAAACGGAACACATAAGGAGTTGTTAACTACATGTCCTCTTTATCGGGAAATTGCAGAGATACAGTTGGGAAAGGAGGCAATCTGAGATGAAGAATACAACGATATTTAAGCGCCTTTTAGGCTATCTGAAAGCATATCGTCTGCGTCTGATCCTGGTGATTTTGTCAGCGGTGATCAGTACGGCTTTTATGGTTCTGGCACCTTTTCTTGTGGGAAAGGTGACTACAACACTTTTTGCCAGCATTGCAGACGGTGTGTTTTACTGGGAAACAATCCTCTGGCTTCTGGCAGCTCTGGTTGCCCTGTATTTTGTTTCTCAGCTGTTTTCCTTTTTGCAGGGATTTGGAATGGCAAAGATCACGGCTAATGTGATGCAGACCATCCGAAGAGAGATTGATGAGAAAATGCATCGTTTAAAATTGAATTATTATGATGCCCATACTCATGGAGACATATTAAGTGTGATTACCAATGATGTAGACACTATCAATAATACCATCAGTCAGAATCTGACCGCGGTAGTGACTCAGGTGACAACGGCGGCAGGTGTTTTGATCATGATGCTGCTGATCAGTCCGCCATTGTCTTTGATTCCGATCATTATGGTTCCTCTTTCTCTTTTGAGCGCGGCAGGAGTAATGAAGGCCAGTGAGAAATATTATGGGGAACAGCAGGAACTGCTGGGAAAACTGAACGGTTATGTAGAAGAAATGTATAATGGACAGTCAGTGGTACAGACTTTTAATTATCAGGAACGTGCAAAGAAGGCATTTGCCGGACTGAACAACGCACTGAAAACCAGTTCCAGAAAAGCAGAAACGACAGCGGGGGCAGTCAGTCCGATCACAACTCTTGTAAATGATCTTGGGTATGTACTTTGTGCAGCCGTTGGCTGTCTCTGGGCCATTGCCGGAAAAATTGCCGTAGGAAACGTGCAGGCTATGCTGGAATATACATGGCGTTTTGCGGAGCCGTTTTCTGCTATTGCAGGAATGGTAGGAAGTTTTGGAGCAGCAGCGGCAGCAGGTAATCGTATTTTCAGTCTTCTGGATGCAGAAGAGGAGATTCCGGACAGTGAACAGTGTGTGGTTCCTGACGACCGAAGCGGACGGGTTACTTTTGAAAACGTAAAATTTGGATATACACCAGAGCACCTTCTTATGAATGGAATCAATCTGACAGTAAAGCCTGGACAGAAAGTTGCAGTGGTAGGTCCGACAGGCGCTGGAAAAACCACTCTTATCAATCTTCTGATGCGTTTCTATGAGGTAAACGGAGGCTCCATTAAAGTAGACGGTGTCAAAATTACGGACATGACAAGAGAGGAACTTCGTAACCGATTTGGTATGGTTCTTCAGGATACCTGGCTGTTTGAGGGGACTATTGGAGAAAATATCGGATATTCAGAAGAGAATATGCAGAGAGAAAAAATCAAGGAAGCGGCGAAATCTGCCTGCGCACACAGCTTTATTAAAACTCTGCCGGGAGGCTATGATATGGTGCTGAGCAAGGGAGCGGAAAATATCTCTCAGGGAGAACGTCAGCTTCTGACTATTGCCCGGGCTATCGCCTCTGATCCGGAGATCATGATCCTGGATGAGGCCACCAGCAATGTAGATACTCATACAGAGGTTCTGATCCAGAAAGCTATGGCAGAGCTGATGAAGGGCCGTACCAGTTTTGTGATCGCCCATCGTCTTTCTACTATCCGGGATGCAGATATGATCCTTTATATGGAAGACGGAGATATTAAGGAAGTGGGAAATCATGAGGAGCTGATGAAGAAGAATGGAAAATATGCAGCTCTTTATATGAGTCAGTTTGCCTGATATTTTAAATAAAGAAAAATACTGTATATAAAGCGGCAGAAGTAAGGAAAAGATCAGTTGGAAACTGGTCTTTTTCTTGTTTTACGTAAACATATATAATATACTGATATTATTAGGATATATGATGAATATATATTTAATGATTTTTACGGAAGAGAGTATTATGAAAGAAAAGGCTGTGAAAAATAAAAATATAACAAGTTCAGAGGATATTTTTCCTATAGAAACTTCCTTTAATAAAAAGGGAGTATTCTTTATCAGTTGTGCACTTTTATGCATTATTCTGCTGTTTTTTGGAAATACCATGTATATGAAGCAGAAACTGATAGGAGAGACAAGGCGTTATGTTGCAGATGTAAGCACTCATGCAGTTGCTAATGTTTCCTATATTTTAAAAGAAAATCATCTTTGTATCGAAGAAATGGCAGACACATTTTCCAGGATGCCGGAATTCCTGCTGACAGAAGAACTGCTGAAAAGAAAAGCAGATACATGGAATCTGGACGGGCTGGCTGTGATTCATCCGGATGATATAAAATTTTCTAAACCAGTATTCTGTGAATTGTTTTATGAATGGATAAAAGATCATCCAGAAATGTATGAAAAAACATTTATTTCCTACATTCCGAATCATAAAATTATCTTTTCTTCTCCTATACAGAAGCCGGGAAATGAAAAAACTGTTCTGGTTGGAGTAAAAAATTACAGTACAGTGGAAAAACTTCTGGCCAATACAGACTTTCAGGGCAGGGGGCAATCCCTGATTGTAAATAAGGAGGGAGAAGTTATTTTCAGCTCTGAAGAAGAACAGAAAAGTATTTATGATGTGCACATTACAAAAGAAAGCCCGAAGGACGAGTGTCTGGGAAATCTTGTACTTGAAAAACTGGAGGAAGATTATCAGGGGATTTTTGAAATCAAAGATAGAAAAAACTCCAGGATACTGGTGTCTGTTCGTTTATTGGACGTAAATGACTGGGCGCTTTTGACTGTTGTCCCCCAGGATATTATCAGCAAAACAAGCATCAGACCTGTCATATATTTTATTTCCATTATTTTATTCAGTGCATGTGTTTTTATTATTGTTCTTAGATACATATATAAATCTCAGAAAAAAATGATCTGCCAGTTAAAAGATTTTGCGTTTGTGGATCCCATAACAAGTGGGGCGAACAGTCTGGCATTCCAGATGGAAGGAAAGAAGCTGATCGCAGAGGCAGAGCCCTGCAGCTATGCAATTGTATTCTTTAATATTGTTAATTTTAAACAGGTCAATGAAAGATGGGGAATTACAGAAGGAAATAAAGTTCTGAAATACATATACTGCAATATGGAAGAAATACTTGCATTAGATGAGTGTGCAGCAAGAAGTGAGATAGATCACTATTTCCTGTTACTTCATTATACTTCAG
This sequence comes from Blautia sp., assembly GCA_026169535.1. Classification (GTDB taxonomy): domain Bacteria; phylum Bacillota; class Clostridia; order Lachnospirales; family Lachnospiraceae; genus Blautia_A. Next base: position 2,301 of record JAPFCU010000017.1, on the reverse strand, counting down.
AAGAAGAGATGAAGATAAGAATCACAGATTTGATAGACAAAATTGGTTCTTTCCCAACCTGCTCAATAATAAAGGATGCAAAATTTTCTTTTGATTTCTCCATAGGCATATATGTTATTGGAGATATGACCGAAGAGATACGTTCGTGTCAGGGAAAAGCCAGACGTGCGGCAGGATTTGGCCAGAGGAAAAATACATGTACTTTTTATGATAATTCACTTGTCAGAAAAGAACTGTATTATAAGCAGCTCAGTGAAATGTTTGAGGCAGCTCTTGAAAAAGAAGAATTTGAGATCTATCTTCAGCCTAAAGTATATTTAAACGGTAAAAAACAGCCTGCGGCAGAAGCTTTGATCCGCTGGAAAAACGAAAGAGAAGGAATGATCTATCCATCTGATTTTATTCCTTTGTTTGAAAAAAATGGAATGATCTGTCGCTTGGACCTTTATGTGTTTGAACATGTATGCAAACTGATGGATCTGCGAAAAAAGGAAAAGAAAGAAATATTTCCGGTTTCTGTAAATTTGTCCAGAGCACATTTAAAGACCGGAAGTATGGAATTTGTGGATCATATTATTGCTCTAAAGGAAAAATATCATATTCCGGACGGCATTTTAGAAATTGAAATGACGGAATCAATTATGATAGAAGACCATCAGCTTCCGGCTATCAAAAAGATGATAGATACCTTTCATGAGAATGGGATCTTGTGTTCGCTGGATGATTTTGGCTATGGATTTTCTTCTTTGGGGATTTTGAAGGTTCTGGATATGGACGTCATTAAGCTGGACAGAAAATTCTTTATGGAGGAAAATGAAAAAACATGGTTTATTGTATCAAATTTCATAGAGCTTGCTCATGGACTGGGAATAAAGACTGTTGCCGAAGGAATTGAATATGAAGATCAGGTCCGTCATCTGAAGGAAGCCGACTGTGACATGATACAGGGATACTTTTATGGAAAACCGATGCCGTTATCTGAATTTATTTTATGGTATGAGAAAAATAGAGGAGGAGATTTATGATTAAAAGCCTGACAAGAGGGTTATTTGGAATTGTTCTGGTGGGATTGATCAGTATCATAACTCTGAATTATTATTTTTGTTTTTCGAGAAATCATGCTCAGCTGGAGAGGATCTCTGAAGATTATTTTCGCCAGGTCAGTACTCTGATCAGAGAAAATCAAAATGAATTGGATACAGCTCTGGAAGATTTTTCAAACACAAGCCTTCGGAGAGCGAAAACGGCGTCCTATGTTGTAGAGCATTATCCGGAAATAGAGACCGATATCCATGAACTTAAAAAGCTTGCAGATATTCTGGAGGTAGATGAAATTCATCTTTTTGATCTTTCAGGGGAAATTTATTTTGGAACACATCCGGAATATTATCATTTTACGTTTCGGTCAGGGGAACAAATGAATTATTTTTTGCCCATGTTAGAAGATTCTTCTCTGGAAATGTGTCAGGAAATCACGCCGAATACTGCGGAAAATAAACTGATGCAATATGCGGCAGTCTGGAGAGAGGACGGGAAGGGAATCATACAGGTAGGTCTGGTTCCTGAAAGGGTTATGAAGATCAAAGAAGAGAATTCTCTGAATAATATTGTATCTTTGATCCCTTCTGAAAAAGAAGCAGAATTATATATTGTTTCAAAAGAAAACGGTGATATACTTGCATCCACTAATGTAGCAAACAAAGAAGAGAATGCGGAGCGTATTGGGCTGCCATGGAAGGAAGCAGCAGCTTCTATGGAAATGGTACATATAAAAATTGGCGGAAAAAAACATTGTGCATTTTTGCAGGAGCATCAGGATATGGTTTATATCAGAACGTACCCTTCCAGGCTTCTGATCAGGGAAATTTTTCTGGATTCAGGTTTTATTGCAATATACATTCTGTTATTATTTGTGATCACGGCAATTCTTCTCAGACATTATACGAACAGTAAAGTAGTAAAAGGACTTAATCAGATTAACAGAGATATGAAAGACATTGAAAACGGATCGAAATCTTATGTGAATAATATTACACAGATCCCTGAGCTTAGTGAGCTTGCAGATTCCATCAATGTAATGACAGATTCCATTCGCAGTGCTTTTCGAAATTTTTCTGTGGCAGTTGAAAAAAGTAATATACAGATGGGTATTTACGATTACAGTAAAGTACAGTTTACAAGGGACTACACAGGGTAGGTATCTGACGGGAGGGGTGCCGCCAGTCAGATTTTCCATGTGATGTTCAAGCTGTCGCTTGTGGCGGCTATGGTGGTGATCATCAAATCCACCACACGCCGCTT
>JAPFCU010000061.1 GCA_026169535.1 Blautia sp. | reverse complement strand
TGTTTCCGCCGTGAGAGGGCGGCGTCTTAACCCCTTGACCAACTGGCCTTATTCTGTCGTTTTATCGCTTTTATTAAGAGCACCCAGTACGGGAATCGAACCCGTGTTTCCGCCGTGAGAGGGCGGCGTCTTAACCCCTTGACCAACTGGCCTTATCTCTGCTGTGTTTAACGCTCCTGCGTCAACCGACTTGATTAGTATATATCAGGTTTCGATAAAATGCAAGCTTTTTTTTAAAAAATTTCAAAAAATTATCCAAAAGTGAATTATATCCATCATAAGCAATATATAATTATTATATGCAAAATATAATTGACATCTATCAAAAACAAGACTATACTGAAAATAACAAAAACGCAGGAGGAACAGATGAAAAATCTGAAACTAAAGTTCGCTCGAATGGAAAAAGGGCTATCCCAAATTGAACTGGCAGAAAAAATAGGCGTTACCAGACAGACGATTGGAATGATTGAGGCCGGAGATTACAATCCTTCCCTGAAGCTGTGCACCGCTATCTGCCGGGAACTTGGAAAAACCCTCAATGATCTGTTTTGGGAGGAGGTAGACCAATGAAATCACAATTAGATGAACGTCAGATTCAGGAGGCTGCCAGAGTCGCAGGCATCAGCTTTTACGTCATGTATATGGTATGCGCAATTTCTATTGTTGTTCAGCTTGCTGCTGCAGGTCATCCAAAGAATGTGATCGGAGAAACAATAACTTTGCTGGCAGGTGGAAGCGTATATCTCATAGGATCGGTAAAAAAAGGCCTCTATACAGGGAAATCTCGCTCCCTTGTACGCATTCTTCTGGAAAGCACAGGTTTTTCCATTGTATTTACAGTTTTTTATGCCTTTGCCATACAAAAAAAAGCCGGACCAGAAGCAGAGATCAGCACTGCTGTTCTTCTCTTTTTTACAGGGATTACTATTCTCTGCTTTTTCACACTGAAACTTATGGATTTCATGACAGAACGAAAACGCAGACAACAGGAACAAAAATATGCAGATGAGGAGTGATATTTATGGAAGAAAAACTGATTTGTATCGCCACTGCCAAAAGCCGCATGGAAGCAGAACAAATGACTGCCTTTCTGAAGGAAAACGACATTTATGCCACTGTCCAGCTGGGAATTCCAGAACTCTATACAGGCGATTCTGTTTCCGGAGAAAAAATCATGGTATCTTCCCAGGATAAAGAAAAAGCCCAAAGGCTTCTGCAAAGCTTCACGCCAATCGAAACCCGTGCCTCTGATCCACGAAAACAGACAACCAGGATTCAGAAGGCTGTAAACTGGATTCTTCTGGGAATAATTGCAGCAATACTGATCTTTGCAGTAATCATCCTGCTGTAAATCCCATTATTTCCGTTTGGCTGTTCCCCGCATTCAGATGCATAGAAAAAAGGCAGATCATGTACTTTGCAGCGTTTTCTGGTAAATCTTGCAAAGCACGATGATTCTGCCTTTTTCTTTTATATATTGTCTATGAGGAACAACAAGTTCCTTCCGCATCTCTTTCTCTCAGGATCATCCCATATCGATTTTCAAATCCCCCGGCTTTATCAGCCCCTTCGCCCGAAAAATCTTTCCAGTGATCCAGGTAATCACAACCGGAAGTACAAAACAGATCAGAATCATTCCAACCCACTGAAATGCACCGGCTTCATATCCTTCCGGCATCTGTGACCATCCAGAAACAATCCCGATAGGACCAACCAGTCCTGACGTTCCCATACCGGAAGAAATTGCCGGGCCATTGTTCCGCATCTGGAACACACAGGTAGAAAGCGCCCCTGTAACAACTGCTGTAATCGTAGGTGGGATCCACAGGATCGGTTTTTTCATAAGATTCGGTACCTGAAGCATGGATGTTCCAAGCCCCTGTGCCACAAATCCTCCAATTCCGTTATCCGGAAAACTTAAAACCGCATACCCTAGCATATGAGCACAACATCCTGCAGTTGCCGCCCCTCCTGCCAGAGACAATCCATTCCAGATCTCCATGGTAACAGTTCCGTCTGCCAGTCCTGCCAGAACAGCGCCTCCCCCCAGTCCAATGGCTGCACAGATCGCAGCAGAGCTGACAGGCAGGGTCAGTACTGCTCCCACCACTGCGGAAACCACCACTCCCATCAGGAAAGGCTGAAGGTTGGTCGCCCATCCGATAAACACACCCAGAGCATCACACACTGACTTGAACATCGGTGCAAAAATGATCGCCAGCACTCCTCCGGTAAGGATTGTTACTGCCGGTGTTACGATAATGTCGATCTTTGTTTCCTTAGATACCAGCTTTCCTATCTCACAGGCAACGATACCGATAAAAAACACTGCAAGGGGACCGCCGGAGCCTCCCAGAGCATTGCATGCTGCTCCCACAGCCGCCAGAGAATACAGCACCAGAGGAGGCGCCATCAGTGCATGTCCGACAGCAAGAGCCATTACCGGACCAGTGACTGATGTAGCATATCCTCCAATCTCCAGCAGCCTCTGTGACACCGCACTTCCCGGTGCAACATTCTGACCAATTGTATTAATGATCGTACCGATCAGAAGCGATGCAAACAGGCCCAACGCCATTGCGCTCATAGCATCGATACCATACCTTCGGAACGAAATAACCACATTCTTTCTCCTCAGAAAGGATTCCTTTCTGTTTCCCATCTTACCCTCCTTATTCCAGAGTTGTTTTTTTCATAATTCCCAGACCTGCCGGTTTCTTACTCTTCCTCAATATCCTCTACCGGTTCAGCCGGGATAAATACTCTGGAATTCTCTTTTTGTTCTTTTTTCTTTCTTCCCGCACTTTCCTGAGCTTCTCTGCAGAACTCCATCTGGGAATTTACAGGCTGCTTTCCTCTTCTGTCCTGCTTCTCATAGGTTCCGTCAGGCTGAAGAATATGCGCCTTTACATTATCTTTAAATTCCAGCTCCAGCACATGCATGATCTGTTTTTTGATCATTTCATCTTCTACAGGGAAAACAATCTCCACCCGGCGATCCAGATTACGAGGCATCCAGTCAGCACTTCCCATATAGATTTCTTCCGTTCCTCCATTATAGAAATAGAAGATCCTGCTGTGTTCCAGAAAATCGCCTACAATAGAGCGCACATGAATGTTTTCACTGATTCCCGGAATTCCTGTTTTCAGACAGCAGATACCGCGGATCACCAGCTCAATCTGTACACCATTAGAAGAAGCATAATAAAGAGCCTGCATGATCACCGGATCGCAGAGTGAATTCATTTTTGCCATAATATGACCGGGAATTCCTTTTTTTACATTCTCTACTTCTCTTTCGATCATTTCCAGAAAACGTGTTTTCATCCAGATCGGCGCAACAATCAGGCGATTCCAGCGTTTCGGCTCTGAATATCCGGAAAGCATATTAAATACAGCAGTTGCATCCTCTCCATAGTGCTCGTCACATGTAAAAATACCACAGTCTGTATAAAGCTTTGCCGTAGAATCATTATAGTTTCCTGTTGCAAGATGCACATACCGGCGGATTCCCGTCTCCTCCCGTCTTACCACGAGAGTGATCTTACTGTGGGTCTTCAGTCCTACCAGACCATAAATTACATGGCAGCCTGCTTTTTCCAGCTTTTTCGCCCAGACAATATTATTTTCCTCGTCAAAACGTGCCTTCAGCTCAACAAGAACCGTTACCTGCTTGCCGTTTTCCGCTGCCTGGGCAAGGGCCGCAATAATTGGCGAATTTCCGCTGACACGATAAAGCGTCTGTTTAATGGCAAGTACTCCCGGATCCTTGGCAGCCTGACGTACAAAATTCACTACCGGGTCAAAACTCATATATGGATGATGAAGGAACACATCTCCCTCACGGATCACATCAAAAATATTTTTGTCCGTCTGGAACTGAGGAACCGGAGCCGGGACATATTTTTTGGCCTTATAGGCATCAAATCCGTCCAGTCCGTATACTTTCATAAGCACAGTCAGATCCAAAGGTCCTGCAATATTAAAAATATCCTCATTTTTAATATCAAACTCCGTCTTCAGGATCTTCAGAAGGCGCTTATCCATCTTTTCTTCCGCTTCCAGACGAATAACTTCGCCCCACTGACGTTTTTTCAGCTGTTTCTGGATTTCTACAAGAAGATCTTCTGCCTCATCCTCATCAATAGAAAGGTCTGCATTTCTCATAATACGATATGGATGAGCACACACCACATCATTGCTTAAAAACAGCTTGCCGATGTTTCTTTCAATAATCTCCTCGAGAAAGATCACTGCCCTGCTTCCGGATTTTTCGGACGGTATTTCCACAATCCTTGGAAGTACAGACGGAACCTGCACGGTAGCAAACTCCAGAACCTCTTTTCCCTTTTTACGGTCTTTTTTGGAAATCAGCGCCCCAATATTCAGGGACTTATTCCGGATCAGCGGAAAAGGTCTGGATGAATCCATTGCCATAGGCGTCAGAACCGGATAAACATTGTCTTCGAAATAACGGTCCACATATTCTTTCTGGGCTTCCGAAAGATCCTCATGAGCCAGAATCAGGTGAAGTCCTGCCTTTTCCAGCAGTGGAAGTACTGAGCGGGTAAACGTACTGTACTGTACTTTCACAAGCTCATGGGTCTGGGTACTGATCTCACGGAGCTGATCTCTTGGTGTCAGACCTGCAATATCTGTTTTTTCATACCCTGCATGAACCTGATCCTTTAAAGATGCCACCCGTACCATAAAAAACTCATCCAGATTTGAAGATGTGATACTGAGGAACTTCAGTCTTTCAAAAAGTGGCAGATTTTTGTCTCTGGCCTCACTTAATACTCTCTCGTTAAATTTCAGCCAGCTTAATTCTCTGTTTACAAAATATTCCGGCTTTGCAAATTTTTTAGTATCCATAATGTCCTCCCCGGATCCTGTCTGATCCTGCTTCAAATACTTTGTCAGTAAATTTTATATTCTTCTTTTTCTTCTCAGGGTAAGATGAATCCCGAATACTTCCTCAAAAAATTCCACCTTATCTTTTAAAAGTCCGAGCTCCAGAGAAATATCCCTGCTGGAATCAATGATCAGGCTCAGTTCTCGGTCTTTCAGGACTGCCCTAAGTCCCTGGACTTTCTGATAATGGCTTCTGTCCATAGCATTTGCAAGACGGAGAATTGCGGTAAGCTTGGCAACCAGGAGATAACGGTTTCTGTCAAGGCCTGATCCGTCATCAAAATTCTCATAGTAAACAAATTCCGTAGTATTATACCTCACCGCACTGGCGATTACCTGACGTTCCTCCGTAGAAAGACCTATGATCTCCGTGGCCATGATAATCCGATAAGAACACTCTGCCACATCTGCCATGCTTATGTATTTTCCGCAGTCATGGAGCTGTACTGCAATCTGGAGAAGCAGCCTTTCCCTTGCTCCCATACCATGAACTTTTTTCATACTGTCAAAAATCGCAAGGGCAAGAGATGTTGTTCCCTGAATATGATCTTTACTGCTGGAATATCGCTTGGCAATATTTCTGGATGCCACCAGGATATCATTTTCAAAATTATGAGCGCTTTTGATAAATCTTCTTTTTTCTCCAAAATCATAAGCAATACCATCAAGAAGCGACACTCCCGGAACCCATACTGACTCCGCCTGGAATACATCCAGGAAATTTTTGCAGATGACCATTGTCGGCACTACCAGAGACGCATATTCCGGATTAATATCCATTTCTGAAGAAAGCATCTGTTCTGTTTTATAAACCGTATTCTCGTAACGGTTATTAAATTCTGCCATAGTAATGATACGGTCATAAATTTCTTCCCGAAAGATAGTATCCGTAAGAAAATCTCCCATCAGGATCACATTCCTGATATCTCTGTCTTTCAGGTAAAGACGCTGAAAGGCTGTCAGGTCATTGCGGATAAATTCCCGGATCAGCTGATCATAATGAGTATGTGATTTTTCCAGCTCTTTTAATCTTTCACGGATACGCATACTTCCCATTTTAAGGCTCTGAGTCATCACCAGGGCATCCTTGTCAAAAAGTGATACCTGAAGACTTCCTCCGCCTACATCCAGGATCGCAGTGCCTTTCTGGATCATTTTTTTGAACCCTGTTTCGATAGCTGCAATAGATTTATATCCAAGAAAATGCTGTTCTGCATTACTTAAGATTTCTACTCTGATTCCTGTTCTCTGGTAGATCTGCTCCAGAACGATCACCGGATTTACCATTTCACGAAATGCACTGGTGGCACAGGCACGATAATCTTCTGTTCCAAATTCCATCATAATTGTCCGAAAGTCTTTCAGGACCTCGCAGATAGCATCTACGATTTCCCTGTCCAGCCGGCCGGAAGAATATGCCCCCTTACCGATCTCCAGACGGTATCTCACATGGTTCAGTTCCTTAAGTCCGCTTTTTTTGGAAAGTTCAAAAATCTTCATACTGACCTCATAGGAACCAATATCGATTGCTGCAAAAGTTGATACTGCCATTTTTATCTCTCCTTTCCAAGAAGGTAATCTATAAACTGCTGTGCAGTACGTCCGGTGAGACCGCCATGAGAAAGTTCCCATCTTCCAGCCTCCAGAAGCAGTTCTTTTTCCGGCATTTCAATGCCGTTTCTTGCCGCAAGTGTTTTTACGATGCACTCAAATTCTTTGCGTGTAGGCGCTCCAAAATAAATCCGCACACCGAAGCGATATACCAGAGACAGCTTCTCCTGAACTGTATCCGAGGAATGAAGATCATCCTCATCCATCAGTTCCAGCTTATCCCCGGAGCGCTCCCTAACCAGGTGACGACGGTTGCTTGTGGCATAGATCAGAATATTATCCGGTTTTCTCTCCAGACCACCTTCGATCACTGCCTTCAGATACTTATATTCAATCTCAAACTCTTCAAAAGAAAGATCGTCCATATAAATGATAAATTTATAATTTCTGTCCTTAATCTGGGCGATCACCTGATTCAAATCCTGAAACTGATGCTTGTAGACCTCTATGATGCGAAGTCCCTGATCATAATATTTGTTGATAATCCCCTTGATACTGGAAGATTTACCTGTTCCTGCATCTCCAAAAAGCAGACAGTTATTTGCTTTTCTTCCATATACAAAAGCTTCCGTATTCTCGATCAGCTTCTGCTTGGGAATCTCATAGCCCACCAGATCGTCAAGCTGCACATGAGCGATTCTGGTCACCGGTACAATGACCACCTTCCCCTTCTCATCATGCTCGATCCGAAACGCTTTATGCAGTCCAAGTTTTCCTACCCCAAAATCCCGGTAAAACTGTACCATATCCGCCATAAACTCTCGGGCATCTGCCGCCGCAGCCAGAGTTTTACTCATTTCACAGATTCTGTCACGTATACGGCGGTTAAACATTCTTCCTGTATTTTCTGCCCCATGATAGTCGCACAGGATCTCACAGCAGATAGTTCCAAAACTCTTGTCAAAGATCCTCAGATCGAATTCGTATAATTTCCGAAAAATTTCAAAGTCATGAAGAGCCAGCCGGTTGATGCTGCCCTCTGCCGCACCACGGATCTCACAGGCTTTGCTGAATGTATTTTCATGGTTCACCAGGAGAAGAGTCAGATAATTATGCCACAGATTTCCCGAAAAACCATAAGATCCTGCTGTTTCAATCAGGCCATTGACGCATTCAAAAAACAAAGACTTCCGCTGCTGCAATTCCTCCTCACTGCTTTTTTGCAAATCCATCAGCAGAGTCATTTTTTCCAGTATTTCTCCATGCTCCATATTTCTGTAGAGCACACATTCCTGTATTCCTGACATTCAGGTTTCCTCCTGTAACTCATAGTTGCCCAGTACACGCATGCGATTGGCTTCTGCCTCCAGCCCCCGGATGGCATTTTTTACCGCCGGATCCTCCAGGTTTCCCTCAAAGTCTACAAAAAAGCGATATTCCCATGTTTTCCCGGGAATAGGTCTGGATTCAATCCTGGACATGTTCAGCCCATTGTAGATAATATGTGAAAGCATATTATAAAGAGTTCCGCTGGAGTGCGGCAGTTCAAAGCATACGCTGACCTTCCGCGCTTTTTTTTCATAAACCGGCTTCCTGCTTACTACGATAAATCTGGTCACATTCCGGTCGTTATGACAGATGTTTTCCGCCAGAATATCCAGACCAAACAATTCACCTGCTGCCCTGCTGGCAATGGCAGCCTGAGAAATCTCCTGTTCTTCTTTTATTTTTTTGGCTGATGCAGCTGTATTCTCTGCTTTTACAGTTTTCCATTCCTGATGATTTTCCAGAAACAGTTTGCACTGGGCAAGAGCCTGGGGATGAGAATAAACAGTCCGGATATTTTCCAGAGAGCTTCCGGGAAGCCCCAAAAGTACATGATCTACGGATATCACCTGTTCTCCCACAATATGAAGCTGATATTCTGTAAGAAGATCATAAATATCTGTTACAATCCCCTGAGTGGAATTCTCTATAGGAAGAACCGCATAATCCGCCCTTCCGGATGAAGCCTCCTCCATCGCCTCCCGAAAGGTATCTGCATGATAACTTTTGATCTCCTCCGGGAAATAAGCACGCATGGCAGCATAGCTGTAAGCTCCCTCCACTCCCTGGAATACTACGTTGACATCTTTCAGCGGAAGCTGATCTACCATCTCATAATCTTTTTCTTCTCCCACTCCATTGGCGGTCAGAAGCTGGTACTGGCGTTTTCTGCTGATCGCCATGATCTGCTGAAAGACCTCCTGAATGCCAAGAGAATTAAATTCCCCATGAGCACGAGCACCCAGTGTGTCCAGTTTTTCCCGCTCTCTTTTAGAATCCAGGACCTGTTTGCCCGTCTCAATTTTGTATTGTGCGACATCCTCACAAACCTTCATTCTCTTTTCAAAAAGACGAAGGATCTGGCTGTCGATCTCATCTATTTCTTTTCTGCATTCCTGCAAATCTGTCATATATATTTCTCCTTCTGTAAAAATGTCAATCCTCACTGCACTTTGGCACTGTGACAGACTATTTACAGTAAGTTTAGCATTTGCGTATTGTTTTTTCAAGTACAGGCAAGACTATAAGAAAGTTAAATTTATGTAAAACGCAAGCAGAATGACTTATAACGTATTTTTTCAGAAAGGATGGTTTTATATGAAACGAGACTTTTTTCTCTGCGGCGCTCTGGGATGGTGTATGGAAATTTTCTGGACTGGACTTCATTCTCTTTTGAATGGTCAGGGAACTATGATGGGAAAAACCTCTCTTCTGATGTTTCCCATTTACGGCTGTGCCGCAGTGATCTCTCCTTTATACAAATATATTGCATCCTTCCCTATTCTTATCCGCGGCAGTCTTTATGCCGCTGGTTTTTTTATCACAGAATTTTTCAGTGGAATCTTTCTTAAATACTTGGGAATCTGTCCCTGGGATTACAGCCATACACCATTTCATTTCTGCGGAGTGATCCGCCTGGATTATGCGCCTGTATGGTTTGCCGCAGGTCTTTTTTTTGAAAAAATACTTACAAAATCATCTTGAAAAAAAGAGTCTTCTATTATATGATGGATTAAGAGAATTTTCAGGAATCTGTTTCTGATTCTTTTAACCAAACAGGAGGTACTACATGAGACATTTAATGAGCCCGTTGGACTTTTCTGTGGAAGAGCTTGATAAGCTTCTTGCCCTGGCCAACGACATTGAAAAGAACCCCGAGAAGTATGCCCACGTATGTGACGGCAAAAAACTTGCAACCTTATTTTATGAACCAAGTACACGTACACGCTTAAGCTTTGAGGCAGCCATGATGAACCTTGGCGGTAACGTATTAGGATTCTCTTCCGCCGACTCCAGCTCTGCTGCCAAGGGCGAAAGTGTTGCCGATACAATCCGCGTCACATCCTGCTATGCAGACATCTGCGCTATGCGTCATCCCAAGGAAGGAGCCCCTTTAGTTGCTTCCATGTCTTCTTCTATTCCAGTGATCAATGCCGGCGACGGCGGTCATCAGCATCCGACTCAGACCCTTACCGATCTTCTTACAATTCGTTCCCTGAAAGGAAGACTTGATAATCTTACCATCGGTCTGTGCGGAGATTTAAAATTCGGCCGTACTGTCCACTCACTGATCGAGGCTCTGGTCCGCTACAAAAATGTAAAATTTGTTCTGATCTCTCCGGAAGAACTTCGCGTACCAAGTTATATCCGTGAAGATGTCCTTTCCCGAAACAACATTGAATTCCAGGAAGTAGAAAGACTGGAGGACGCACTTCCTCAGCTTGACATCCTTTATATGACCCGCGTTCAGAAAGAACGTTTCTTTAATGAAGAAGATTATGTCCGCATGAAAGATTTCTACATACTGGACAAACAGAAACTGGAGCTCGCCAAGGAAGATATGTATATCCTTCATCCGCTGCCTCGTGTAAACGAAATCGCAGTTGAAGTAGACGCTGACCCTAGAGCTGCTTACTTTAAACAGGCACAGTACGGTGTATACGTCCGTATGGCCCTGATTCTCACATTACTGGAGGTGGATGTATCATGTTAAACGTTGGAGCTCTTCGTGAAGGCTATGTTCTTGACCACATCAAAGCAGGTAAGGCCATGACCATTTACCATGACCTGAAGCTGGATAAGCTGGACTGTACTGTTGCTATCATCAAAAATGCCCGCAGTAATAAAATGGGTGTCAAAGATATTATTAAAGTAGAATGTCCTGTAGAAAAACTGGATCTGGATATCCTTGGATTTATTGATCACAACATTACTGTCAACATCATCAAAGACGAAAAGATTGTTGCAAAAAAGGAACTGAAGCTTCCTAAAAAAGTCACCAATGTGATCAAATGCAAGAACCCACGCTGTATTACATCCATTGAACAGGGTCTGGATCATGTATTTTTCCTGGCTGATGAAGAAAACGAGATTTACAGATGCATGTACTGCGAAGAAAAGTACAGAGGAAAAAGAAATAAATAAGTTACAAAAAAGCCCCGGAAATATTCCGGGGTTTCTTTGTACGCAAGCAGACCGATAAGCCGGGTTATGTCGTTGAGTGATCATCTGTCTAGGCCGTTCGTTGCCGGACGGCTCAAGCGACCCACCTGAAAGCACGACGGGCCGCCGTATCGCTTTCTTTTCGGTCTTGCTTCAAATGGAGTTTACATGTGCCCGTTCTGTTACCACAACGGCGGTAGTCTCTTACACTGCCTTTCCACCCTTACCTTCTGCAAAGAAGGCGGTTTATTTCTGTTGCACTGGTCTGGGAGTCACCTCCACCGGACGTTATCCGGCATCCTGCCCTGCGAAGCCCGGACTTTCCTCGTCTGCACCCTTTCGTCTGTACAGCCGCGATCACCTGGCCTGCTTGCGCAAAAGCTATTCTATCACGGTTTCACTGAGATGTAAAGAATTTTCTATACATCAAAACAGCTTCCTCCTACAAATTCCCTGAGAATAGAATTATGCGGCACATCCTCACTGGGAACAGCAACAAAATAATCAAAAAATTTCAAAAGTCTCTTTGCCTCTATATATTCCGGCTCTTTTTTGTCAATCCCGAAAAGAAGCGGTTCTGCATAAAGCTTAAGGCAGGCAAGCTCATATACAAGAGCAGAATTAAACATCACATCCGCCTGTTCCTGGAAAGGAAAAATATTCGCTTCCTCACCTCTTCGTACGGAAGGCCACCTTGCAATGGTATCCTTTGCAGAAATCCCTCTGGTGCGGGCATCCCGGACGATCCGGCGGATCAGGCGTCCGTCTGTGGTGGGAATACGGTTATGCTCATCTACATTCAGCTGAGTAAGAGCACTGATATAAATCTTAAATTTATTCTCCACAGGAAGAGCATAACTGAGCTTGTCATTCAGGCAGTGAATACCTTCGATCACAAGAACATCTTCTTTTCCCAGCTGTAGAAAATCTCCCCGGTACTCTCTTTGTCCCGTTTTAAAGTTATAAACCGGAAGTTCCACCCTATCTCCCCTTAAAAGCGCGAGCATATCCTGATTAAATTGTTCTACATCAATGGCCTGCAGGCATTCATAATCCTTTTCACCATATTCATCCAACGGCGTATGCTCTCTGTTTACAAAATAATTATCCACTGCAATAGGATGAGGTTTCATCCCATGGGCAGTAAGCTGGATACTGAGTCGGTGGGAAAAAGTAGTTTTTCCGGAAGAAGACGGGCCTGCGATCATCACAAACTTTTTATTTCCCGTTTCACATATTTTCCGGGCAATATTGGAAATCTTTGCCTCCTGCAGAGCCTCCTGAACCAGAAGGATATTCCGGATTCCTTCTTTTGTAATCCGGTCATTCAGATCACCTACGCAGGAAATATTTAATTTTTCAACCCACTCCTGAGATTCCTTCTGTACACGGAATATTTTTTCCTCAGGTAAAAAAGGCGGAATCACATCTGGTTTCTCACGTTCCGGCAACTCCAGTACAAATCCCTCATCATAGGGTTTCAGATCAAAATATCTGATATAGCCGGTATGATTTGCCATATAACCATAGAAATAATCCTCAAAAGTATCAATCCGGTAAAGATTTACCCTGGATACACGGCGGTAACGAAACAGCTGTTCTTTATCATACATGCGGTGCTTGTGAAACAAAGCTATGGCCTCATCTGTACTGACTGTACGTTTTTCAATAGGGAGCTTTGCCTCCACGATCTCATGCATCCGGGCTTTTACCTGATCCAGGAACTTCTGGTCAGGTATCTTACTGCCCTTCATGGTAAAGTAATATCCGGATCCTACCGAATAATGGATCACTACATTATCTACTTGCTCCTTCCCGGCAATATCATAAATTGCTTTCAGAAGGATCATACAGGCGCTTCTTTTATAAGTTTGATGACCAATATTATCTTTTGTAGTCACAAAACCAATCCTGCTGTCATATTTCAGTTTCTTATGAAGCTCTTTTAATTTCCCGTTTACGGTAACCAGAATCACCGGTGCCTCAGAAACTTTCTGGTATGGCTCCACAATTTCAGCAAACGTGGTTCCTGCCGGATATTCCCTGGCTTCCCCCATAATTTCCACTTTTACCATTTTTTGTTCCATAGAGTCTAACGCCTCCTGTCTGATAACGCCCTGATGGTCTTCAAATTCAGCTTTATATTAAAATATATGGGCTTTCTGCACAGGCACATGACACTTTCAGTTCTGAAAAACTTTCCTCAAGCTGCTTCTGCATTGCCTTCATAAAAATATATTCCGTGCCGTAATGACCTGCATCGATCACAGCCAGTCCCTGGGCAGCTGTATCGATTCCCGTATGGTGGTCGATATCTCCGGTAATATAAACGTCCGCTCCATGTTTCATTACATCCGATATCATGCTTTTACCACTTCCAGTACAGACTGCAGCGATTTCTACGTTCTGTTCCGGATTTCCATACAGTCTGACATCCTGAATCCCCAGTGCTTTTTTTACAAAAAGTCCGCACTGACGCAGAGTCATCACCTTCGGAAGTTTTCCTACCCGGCCAAATCCCTGTTCTCCTTCTTCTGTTTCTGTTGTTACAGAAAGTACCTTGCGGTCCTGAAGTTGCAGATAGTCTGCGCTGAGGTCTGCCATACCCATCACATCATAATTGGTATGCATTGCAAAATATTGAATATCGTGGCGGATCAGCGAAAGAATCTTTCGTCCTGTAAAATCATGATTATTGACCTTTTTCACGCCGCCGAAGATCATAGGATGATGAGTGATGATCATGTCTGCACCTGCATCAAGGGCCTCATCAAGGATTTTTTCTGTAAGATCAAGTGCCAGAAATACATGTTTGACCTCTTTTTCGTCATCTCCTACAAGAAGCCCCACATTATCCCAGCTTTCTGCCATTTTTGCCGGATATTTTTTTTCCAGCCAGTCTGTCAGTTCTCTAACCTTCATATCTCTCCAAGGCGGCAAGGATCAGCCGCTTTTCCTCCCTGACTTCTTCTTTTCTCTGTACTGCTGAAGCTCCGGAAGCATCCCTGAGCTGAATAAGGATCTCATTGCGGATTCTCAGTTCCCGTTCCAGATACTGCTTCAGGATCGGATGTCTTTTTTCAAGAAGCAGACCTCCAAATTCTATTTCCTCTTCTGTCCACACCGGATTCCGGATTCCCTGAACAGCTTTCATGATAAAATAGAACTTTCCCTCCTCCAGAACACTGTCTTCTCTGATGATCTGGTATCCATTCTCAAAAAGAAAACGCCGTACATGGCCAATATCTGACTGTGGCTGAAGGATCAGTTCTTTAAATCCGCAGAGGGCTTCTTTTCCGTCTGTCAGTATCCTTTCCATCAAAGGGCCGCCCATTCCGGCGATCACCAAAGTGTCACCTTCACCTTTTTTGATTTCCCTGAGACCGTCAGAGAGTCTTGTTTCTATGTATTTATCAAGCCCATACTGGCTGATATGCTCCTGCGCTCTGGACAAAGGACCTTTTCCTACATCAGCTGCAATCGCTGACGGAATCCTTTTCTCCTGTATTAAATACACCGGCAGATATCCATGATCACAGCCCACATCTACCAGCCGGTTTCCCTGTGTCACCATTTCTGCAATGGCAGACAGTCTCAATGATAACTGCATGTCCTGCTCCTTAATCCAGATAGTCCTTCAGCTTACGGCTGCGGCTTGGATGGCGAAGTTTACGCAGCGCCTTTGCCTCGATCTGACGGATACGTTCTCTGGTGACATTAAATTCCTTACCAACCTCCTCAAGAGTACGGGCACGTCCGTCATCAAGACCAAATCTGAGACGAAGCACCTTCTGTTCTCTCTCTGTAAGAGTTCCAAGTACCTCGATCAGCTGCTCTTTCAGAAGGGTAAATGCAGCCGCATCTGCCGGTACCGGAACATTGTCATCCTGGATAAAATCGCCAAGGTGGCTGTCTTCTTCCTCACCGATAGGAGTTTCCAGTGACACCGGTTCCTGAGAGATCTTCAGAATCTCACGGACACGTTCTACAGACATATCCATTTCTTCTGCAATTTCCTCCGGAGACGGCTCACGTCCAAGCTCCTGAAGCAGCTGACGTGAAACGCGGATCAGCTTATTGATGGTTTCCACCATATGAACAGGGATACGAATGGTACGTGCCTGATCTGCAATTGCTCTGGTGATTGCCTGGCGGATCCACCAGGTTGCATAGGTACTGAATTTGTATCCTTTCCGATAATCAAATTTTTCTACCGCCTTGATCAGTCCAAGATTTCCCTCCTGGATCAGATCAAGGAACAGCATTCCTCTTCCTACATAACGTTTTGCAATGCTGACAACAAGACGAAGGTTCGCCTCTGCAAGACGTTTTTTGGCATTCTCATCCCCTTCTTCCATCCTCTGTGCAAGTTCGATCTCCTCATCTGCAGTAAGAAGGCTCACCTTTCCAATCTCTTTCAGATACATACGAACCGGATCCTCAATGCTGACGCCTTCCGGAACAGACAGATCAATCTTATCAAGCTCCACCTCTTCCTCATCATCCAGCTTATCAATATCCATATCATCATCAAGGATCAGTTCCTCATCATTTCCCGTAATGCGGAGTACATCTACCCCACTTGCCTCGAGAAAATCAAACACCTTCTCCATCTGCTCTACTTCCAGATGCTGATCTTTAAAGAAATCATTGATCTCCTGATATTCCAGTACATTTTTTTTCTTTTTTGCAAGCTCCAGAAGTTCTACCAGTTTTTCACTGAATTTACCCATATTCATTTCCATAGGTGCTTAATCCCTCCATATAGTATTTATATTTTATCCTTATTCAAAAGAAATATGCAGTTCCTGGCGTTTTCTGCCAAGATCCTCCAATTCTTTTTTTGCTTTTACAAGTTTCTGCAGTCCCTGGAGATCCATCGGATCCCAGTTTCTGTTTTTTTCTGCAAGACTTTCCTGCTTGATCCTGAGAAGAGTATCTGCAAAAGCCCTGTCCTGTTCCTGCTGGTTCTCCAGATGAATCGAGGCATTGAA
This sequence comes from Blautia sp., assembly GCA_026169535.1. Classification (GTDB taxonomy): domain Bacteria; phylum Bacillota; class Clostridia; order Lachnospirales; family Lachnospiraceae; genus Blautia_A. Next base: position 99,427 of record JAPFCU010000061.1, on the reverse strand, counting down.
AAGAGAGGCTACCTCTCTCTGTTCCTCACTGTCCGGAAAACTATTCAGAAGACGGGCCGGATTTACTTCCCCCTCTTGCCTCTGCTGAAACAGCATCTGCGCCACTTCCCGATAAAGAGGTACCACAAAGTCCTCCGGTGTCAGATACTGTGCTACCTTATCAAAAATCCCAGGATAGGTCACAAGCCAGGTAAGCATCAGTTTCTGGGAAGTATCAGAAGCAGATTCCCTCTTCTTTTTTTCAGAAGTTCCGGATTTTGGCTGTATCCGATGCTCTGCAGGCGTTCCCTTAAGCGCCAGAGTATTTACCCTTTTTCTTAAATCTTCACTGCTGATTCCGTAACGTCCTCTATATATTTTAACGACAGCATCAATGTAAAGATTTCGTTCCAGCTCATCTTTCAGCTCTAAAAGCATTTCTGCACATCGTTCGAAGAACCGGTTCTGTCCCTGCGGTTCATCCATAGGAAACTCATCTTCAGCAACACTTACTCTGAACAAAAAACTGTCCTTTGCCTCGTCAAGCCTCTTTTCAAATGCTTCAGGTCCCATATTTTTAATAAATTCATCTGGGTCTTTATAGGGTTTCAAACTTACGACCCTGGAATTCACTCCTGCCTCCCGAAGAATAGGGATCCCGCGAAGAGCCGCCCGTATTCCGGCTTCATCGCTGTCATAAAGCAGCAGTACTTCCTGCGTATATCTTTTTAAAAGACTGGCATGACCGGAAGTCAGAGCTGTTCCCAGTGAAGCTACCGCATTGTTAAAGCCCGCCTGATGCATGGCTATCACATCCATATATCCTTCACACAGGATCAGATAGTTCCGCCTGGCAGTCCGGGCAATATTCAATCCGTAAAGGTTCCGGCTTTTGTCAAATATCTTTGTTTCCGGTGAATTCAGATACTTGGGCTTCGCATCACCCATGACTCTTCCCCCGAAACCAATAACCCGGTTATTTACATCCATAATGGGAAAAATAACCCTGTTCCAGAATTTATCATACATACCATGGCGCTCATCCACATTAAAAAGCCCGGATTCTCTCAAACGTTCATCAGAATAACCTTTTGACTTTAAAAAACGGTAGAGACCATCGCTGAATTTATCTGAATATCCCAGACCGAACTTCCTCATAGTCTCGTCGCTTAAGCCACGTTCTTTCAGATATTCGTATCCCCTGTATCCTTTGTCTGTACGGAGTTGATAATAAAAATACTGCGCTGCCTGTTTATTAATTTCCAGAAGCTCAGCCTTTTCCTGGGCTTTCTGGCGAACCTCCTTGGAATATTCTATTTTTGGAAGTTCCACTCCTGCGCGGTCAGCCAGATGTTTCAGAGCTTCTCCAAAGGTATAGTTTTCATATTCCATGATAAAGTTGAATACATTCCCTCCTGCTCCGCATCCAAAACAATAGTACATCTGCTTGCCTGGCGTCACGGAAAAGGACGGTGTTTTTTCATTATGAAAGGGACAAAGCCCAAAATAAGAACTTCCCTTTCTTGTAAGTTTTACATATTGGGATACTACGTCTACAATATCATTTTTGCTTCGTACTTCCTCAATGATATCGTCTGAATAGCGCATAGACATCCTCCTCTGTTATTTAATAGCTGTCCCAGGACTGAGGGATAAAAAGCTCCCGAAATTTTGCCATAGAATACTGGTCTGTCATTCCTGAAAGATAATCACAGACAGCACGGTCCACGGTTTCTCCTTTTGCCAGAAGTTCTCTGTACTCTCTGGACATTGCCTCCGGATGCTGTATGTAATACTGATAAAGTTCCTTCAGCATATTAATGGCTTTCTCTTCCTCCCGTTTGGCTTCATGATGATTGTAGACACTTCGGAACATCAGCTCCCTAAGATCCATCAAAGCCTCCTGTATCTCGTCTGACATCTGTATACAGTCTTTATCCATACTGTTTTCTATAATGTCATGTACAAAGGTATTCAGCCGTTCTCTTGTGGTATATCCTAAGAGCATACGCATGGTAACGGGAATATCATCCTCTGTGATGATCCCAGCTCTCTGGGCATCGTCCATATCGTGATGAAGATATGCCAGCTTATCTGAAAACCGTACAACCTGCCCCTCAAGTGTAGATGGATGACCACTGGTACGGTGGTTTAAAATACCGTCAATGACTTCCCAGGTAAGATTCAGACCCTCTCCGTTCTTTTCCAGAACCTGCACAACACGGGCACTCTGCCTATAGTGTACAAATCCACCCGGACTGATCTCATTCAGTGCTTTTTCTCCGGCATGACCAAAGGGTGTGTGTCCCAAATCATGCCCCAATGCAATAGCCTCCACCAGATCTTCATTAAGGCGCAGGGCCTTCGCTAAAGTCCGGGCAATCTGAGAAACTTCAAGTGTATGAGTCAGACGGTTTCTGTAATGGTCCCCCTGAGGAGCAAGAAACACCTGAGTCTTGTCCTTCAGCCTTCGAAACGCCTTACAATGAAGAATCCTGTCTCTGTCCCGCTGGTAAACCGTACGGACATCACATTCCTCTTCCTGCCTCTCCCTTCCCCGGGAATGGATACTGTGCGAGGCATAAGGACTCAAAAGTTCCAGTTCTCTCTGTTCCATGTTCTCTCTGATATTCATAGGCAATCCCTCCACAGACTGACAAAATACCTCTTATTAATTATATTCTACACAAAGTTTCAAATTCCTCTTTTTTTCAAAAAATAATAGTGGATATTTTTTCCCGACAGGGAAGGATGTTTTTAGACATAAAAAAATGCGGAAGATGGGACTTGAACCCACACGAGCGCATTGCTCACAAGATCCTTAGTCTTGCTCGTCTGCCAGTTCCGACACTTCCGCATATCGCATTTCTTTGGGATTCTTTTATCTCTCCCTCGCGACGAATTGTAGTATATCAAAGATTTTCTTCAAAGTCAACACTTTTTGATAAATTTTTTAAAAAATTTTATTTTTTATATTTTTCATTCAAAATCGACATTTCTCAGATTTCTGCAAAAAAAGAACTGCTTCCGCAGTCCTTTTCAGTGAAATAAAAAATGCGGAAGATGGGACTTGAACCCACACGAGCGCATTGCTCACAAGATCCTTAGTCTTGCTCGTCTGCCAGTTCCGACACTTCCGCATATCGCATTCCTTCGGGATTCTTTATCTCTCCCTCGCGACGAATTGTAGTATATCAAACCTGGCAGATAAAGTCAATAGTTTTTTTAAATTTTTTTATTTTTCATGAATGTTTTATTACTTTGTAATATTTTATCCGTTCAGCTCTGCGATCCGGCTTACGCCTACATAGATTTCCTGGATCTTATACCAGGTGGGATAATCTGTTATCCCGGTCTGAGGAAGTCCAAATATGTTCTGAATCTGTTTCACTGCTTCAGATGTTCTCTGTCCATAGATTCCATCTGCAGTTATCCTGGGCACTGCCGGATAAGCTTCTGCAATCCCGTTGATCTGTTCCTGAAGCTGTCTTACCTTAACTCCTGTAGAACCGATATTCAGATCATAGCCTGGCCAGGAAGCAGGAACTCCAGACACCTCTTCTGCCACATTAATATATATATCATTGCCATAAAAATACCGCAGGATCTCAATTGGCGAATATCCCTGATCAGCCAGGGTTTTGCTGCCCCACTGGGTCATCCAGCCTCTGTCCCGGCACTGGACCTGGCGACCATCACAATACTGAGTAAGGATAGGCTGCCGTACATCCGGCCTGGACAGATAATTTTCAAAAAGCTCATCCACAATGTTCGAAATGCTGTCGAATACATTTCTTCCATAAATCCATTTATGATCATATGCTGTAGATGAAGTAATCGTAAAATCATACCCTTTATTCCGGTACCATTCTGTATATACGCGATTCAACGTAAAAGACATGATGGCAAGGACATTTGCCCTGATAGAATCTGCCGGCCAGGTAGCATAAATTTCGCTGCTGGCTACATTTTTGATATAATCTTTGTACCGCACATAATAATTCTGAGCCGAAGAATCCCCCACAGGTCCATCATGAACTACGACATACTCCGGAATCACCACCTTACTTAAAACAATCTCTCCTGTTTCTGTTACTGTTTTTATCTCTGATTCCGTATTTTTAGGCGGGTATTCCCCAAAAAGCGTATGGGGGCCGATCACAATACGATCAAACTCCTGTCTGGACTGAAATTTCAGGCGCACCGGCTGCTGCGCCAGTACACCAGGTAAAACTTCAGTACCTGCAATTTCTTCCTGTTCAAATCCCTCTGCCTGGATTTGAACTGTATATTCCGCATAAGGCTGCTGTTCTGATGGCTCCATACTGTATTCCAGAGGAGGAGTCTTCAGATCCAGAATCGGAGTCTGACCGGAAGAATCTGTTCTTACCTCCTCCAGAACACTATCCGGTACTCCTGTATAGGAAATTCTCACCATTGCGTTTTCTACCGGCCGGGTTCCGTCTTCCGTAAGAACTGTAACCTGCAGTTTTCCCTGATCCGTCTGTTCCTGCTGCATTCTGACCTTACGTTCATTCCTGTATGGATATATCTGAACCATTCCATTTACCCCAAAACATTTTTACAGAATTGTATGCCCAAAATCCTTTTATTATACAAATCTCCGGCAAAAAATCTCTCTGTCATTTTACTGAAAACTGGAACTGGTATTTCTGCCTGACGGGCGGATCATGGCCTCGTTTTCATGAATTATGATGCCGTCTCCTTCTCCCCCATCTCCCACATCAATAAAATACAGTATATCTCCGCAGGGACGTTCCTTTCCTCCATCGGTAAGCATATTCAGCACACGCCCCTTAAACACAAGCGTTGTAGACCCTCCTCCATCCAGATGATAAGCATACTCGCATCCAAGATCTGTAAACACCTTCTGAAGCTCCTGGTATGTCATTCCCTGGGATCCTCCTGCACCTTTTCCATCAACTGCTACCAGATAATAATCTCCCGGGCTGACCATTCCTACTGCCGTCCGCTGATACCGCGCAGTCTGGCGGAACTGACCGGAAATTTCTACTGCCTTTCCATTTTCCACTAAAGTAGGTCCAAAACAATATGTATCTCTAACTCCACGGTTCAGCATATCTTCGGTGGTCATACCTGCCGCAGCAGTAAACATCCCTCCATCCTGGGTAACACAAAAAATATTCCCATTGGAATAAACATCATTATAAACTTTTCCATTTTTGATCATAGTCTTTCCCGGAGCCGGAATCCCGCTTCCATAGGAAAAAGCACTTCCATTCACACCTATCACACCGTTATGATCAGCCAGTTCTTCAGAAACGGTACGTCTCGGATTCCCGTAGGTTCCTCCACAGAGTGCCGAACATAACTGCTGCGTACTGAAAGTCTCCACATGACAGATCCAGTATCTGGTATAACCGGTATCCTTTTGTTCTACAGAAACCTTTAAAGTACTGGTCTCATAATGATATTCATCATTTTTGTAATCCCATTCCTCCGAAATCCGACTGACAATCTTCTGATATTCTGAAAGCTCATCTGAATACTTCTCTGGAAGTTTCCACATTTCATTCTGGGCATCCTGGAATATTTTTACATTTTTAGCAGTATTCATGGCAACTGAATCTGCAAAAGGATCATAAAGTTTCCTCAGAAGAGACTCTATCATATTCATACGGGCATCTGCCTTAGCCTTTTCTTCTGCCTCCCTCTGCGCCTGTAGTTTTTTCTCATATTCCTGCTTCAGGCGTTCCTTTTCAGCTTTTTCCTGCCGCTGCTTCTGCTCTTCTTCCTTTTTCTGCGCTTCCTTTTTCTCTCTTTCAATCTGTTGTTCTTCTTTTATACGCTGCTGTGTTTTTTCCTTTTTATAAATGCATAAAGCTCCGGTGCTGCATAAGAGCACCAGAGCTGTCAGAAATACAGCAGCCACACGGATACGGTATGACTTTTTCACATTTCTCCCTCAGAATATTTTCAAGAAATCATTGTACATTACAAACACCATCAATGCCATCAGGAGCATCAGTCCGGCAAAATGGACCATGCCCTCCACTTCACGGTTCACAGGCTTTTTACGAACAGCTTCGATCAGTAAAAATACCAGACGGCCTCCATCAAGTGCCGGAAGAGGAAGAAGATTCATTACACCCAGATTGGCAGAAAGAAGGACTGCCATATTCAGCATATTCATCCACAGCATCAAAGCACCTTCCTCTTTGCTCTGCTCATAAGTGGTGCCAATAGCATCTACCACACCTACCGGACCGCTTAGATCCTGAACCCCGAGTCCTCCTGTAACCAGTTCTTTAAGACTCAGCAGGGTAGTACGGATCATATACTTCACATCCAGAGCCGCATATTTCAGAACCTGAAAACCATTCGTCTTTATATATCCCATATTATAAGAAAATCCGGGCTTTGGAGTCCGATATTCTTTCGGAGTCACTGTTGCATCATATTCCAGACCGTCGCGGTCATAAGTGATATCCACCGATTCATTTCCCAAAGGATTCTCTGCAATATAAGCCTCGTATGCTGCTCCATCCGGAATCGGAGTTCCATTGATAGAAGTGATCACATCTCCCGCCTGTACTCCTGCCGCCTCTAAGGGCATACCCTCGATCAGGGAATCCACCTCCATAGAATCTGTTCCCACACGATTAAATCCCAAAAGATATCTGACAGAAACATCCGGAGTAAAAGTTATTGTTTTTTCTTCGCCGTTCCGTTTTACCTTCAGGGTCACCGGTTTTTCCTGCAGTTCATTTAAAAAAGAATATACATACAGATCACGGGCAACATCAATATGATACCCGTCATATTCTGTGATGATATCTCCTTTCCGGAGACCAGCCTCCGCTGCCGGGGATCCTCCTTCTACTTCCATGATTTCTGCCGGATCATATCCTACAAACGCAGTAATTACCACAGAAAGAATAAACGCCAGAATAAAATTGAATACCGGCCCTGCTGCTACCACAGAAATACGTCCCCATACAGGAGCCGAATTAAAGGTTCCGGGAAGCTCCTCCCCGGTATCCTCCCCAAGCATAGCGCAGGATCCACCAATCGGAAACAGTTTCACTGAATATCTTGTTTCCCCTTTTTGGGTACTGAACAATCTTGGTCCCATACCCAGGGAAAACTCAGTTACTACAATCCCGTTTTTCTTTGCAAGGAGAAAATGTCCCAGCTCATGTATGATGATGATCGCACTAAATATAATTACGGCAATCAGAATCTTCAATTTACCACCTGCTTTCAATCCACTGATATGTCTCGTTTTCTACTGCAAGAATTTCGTCCAGATCAGGGGCCTCCTGCTTTTTATGTCTTTCCATAGACTGCCCGATAATATCATAAATATCCAGAAAACCAATCTCCTCATGAAGGAATTTACGCACTGCAAGTTCATTTGCCGCATTAAACACAGTCGGCATACTTCCTCCCTCTCTGGCCGCCTGGATTGCCATGGGGAGACCCAGAAAAGTTTCCATATCCGGTTCTTCAAATGTAATCTGTCCAAGCTTCGCAAAGTCAAGACGATCCCCATCCAGATATCTTCTATGAGGATAGTAAAGGGCATACTGGATAGGAAGCCGCATATCCGGAGTGCCAAGCTGGGCCATAATCCCTCCGTCTTCAAACTCCACCATGGAATGTATCACACTTTGAGGCTGGACTACCACCTGGATCTGATCCAGTTCTACATCAAAAAGCCATTTTGCTTCCATTACCTCCAGCCCTTTATTAACTAGAGTTGCCGAATCCACCGTGATTTTCTGTCCCATCACCCAGTTTGGATGCCTCAATGTATCAGCAAGAGTTGCCTTTTCCAGGTCTGCACGCTTTCTTCCTCTAAACGGTCCTCCTGAAGCGGTGATCAGAAGCTTATGGATCTCTTTCCTTGATTCTCCGTTTAAAGCCTGAAAAACAGCACTGTGTTCACTGTCAACCGGCAATATCTTTACCCCGTATTTTTCTGCCATAGGCATGATCAGATGACCTGCTGTTACAAGTGTTTCTTTATTTGCAAGTGCAATATCTTTCCCTGAACGGATTGCCTGGATCGTAGGACGTATTCCCAGCATACCGACAATAGCAGTAACCAGGATTTCCACTTCCTCCATAGAAGCCAGTTCCAGAAGCCCTTCCATCCCTGACACAATTTTGATATCTGTATCATGAAGCCTTACTTTCAGATCCTCTGCAGCTTTTTCATCCCACACAGCAACAAGTTTAGGAGAAAATTCTCTTGCCTGTTCCTCCAGTTTCTTTATATTGCGTCCGGCGCTGATTCCCATTACCTGAATATCGCCATTCGCACGAACCACATCCAGTGTCTGAGTTCCAATAGATCCTGTAGAACCCAAAATCGCAATTTTTTTCATATTACTTTAACTCCTTATATACTTCTTCAGAAAATATATATGCTATAATCCCAGAATGATTTTTGACAGATAATAAATAACCGGAGCAGTAAAAATCACGCTGTCAAAACGATCCAGGATACCGCCATGTCCGGGGATCAGTTTTCCATAATCTTTAATCCCTTTATTTCTCTTAATGGCAGAAGCTGCCAGATCCCCTACCATAGAAATCAATGCACCCACTGCACAGATCACAGCATATTCCAAAGCCGGGGCGTGCGTCGCCGCCGCATAGATCGCGCCCAGTGCCGCTGCACCGGCAACGCCTCCGACTGCACCTTCAACAGATTTTTTCGGACTTAATACAGGAGCCATCTTATGTTTTCCAATAAGCATTCCCACACAGTAAGCACAGGTATCACAACCCCAGGAGCAAAAGAAGATCAGCCATACAAGGATCTTTCCGTTTTCCAGATTTCGGGTGAGAAGAATAAAGGAAAGCATCACTGCCACATACACCAAACCAAAAAAAGCTGACATAATTTCATCTGCATGATATTTGGGATATAAAAACACATAGACAAACATCAGAAGCACCAGAGAAAGGATCACAGCCATCATTCCATATTTCTCAAAATCAAGAAATATCATTCCATAATACATAACTGCCCCCAGATACCCTGCAAGCTCCAGAAGATCTGTTCCTTTTTTATGAACGCCCATAGCACTGTACAATTCACGCATTCCAATAAGAGAAACAGCCAGCAGCGTAAGCAGAAGCACATAATCTCCTGACATAATTGTTACAAAAGCAATAATGACCAGAAGAATCCCGCTTAACAGTCTTGTTTTAAACATTGCCTATGCCTCCTTCACACCGCCATATCTGCGGTCTCTTTCATTATATTTCTCAATAGCCTGCAAAAGCTCTGGCTTATGAAAATCAGGCCATGCAACATCAGTAAAGTAAAACTCCGTATATGCAAGCTGCCACAAAAGATAGTTGGATAACCTCTGTTCTCCGCTGGTTCGTATCATAAGATCCGGATCCGGTATCCCTGCCGTATCCAGATAGCTTTCAAATACTTTTTCATTGATTTCCTCCGGTACAAGCTTTCCATCCGCTGCATCCCTTGCAAGTCTACGTACTCCCCGGACGATCTCATCCCGGCTTCCGTAATTTAATGCAATCTGGAAAAACAATTCATCATAATCCTTCGAAAACTCTTCAAGTTCTGTGACGCTGTCCTGTATATCTTTATCAAAAGCGGAAATATCACCAATAACCTTTACACGCATTTTATTTTTTTCCGAAATTTTCTTGCATTTCTTCAGGTAATTGCGGAACAGCTTCATCAGCCCATCCACTTCCTCTTTTGACCGTTTCCAGTTTTCTGTAGAAAAAGCATAAACAGTCAGATATTTCACTCCAAGGTCTTTGATATCTTCACAGATAGTTTCAAGATTTGCACAGCCCTTTACATGCCCATAGCCTCTTGGCATGCCTTTTGCCTTAGCCCATCTCCCATTTCCATCCAGAATGATGGCAATATGATTTGGTATTTTCATTTCTGCACCTCTCTGCATACAGTCTTTAAATCTTATGTATTCTGATGTTATGGCAAGAAGGAGAGCTATTTTTTACAGCTCTCCTTCTTCATTCCTACTGATTACACAGTAAGGATCTCTTTTGATTTTTTGTCTACTGCTGCCTCAATATCCTTGATGTATTTGTCTGTCAGTTTCTGAACCTGATCTTCCAGATCTTTCACTTCATCCTCAGATACATCCTGTTTAGTAAGTTTCTTAAATGCATCATTTGCATCTCTGCGGACATTACGCACAGCAACCTTTGCTGCTTCGCCCTTTTTCTTTACATCTTTCACAAGCTCTTTACGACGTTCTTCTGTCAGTTCCGGAAGAACAAGGCGAATGATTTTTCCATCATTGCTTGGATTCAGTCCCAGATCAGATACCATGATCGCCTTTTCAATATCTTTAATGATACTGGATTCCCATGGCTGGATCTGAATCATACGTGCTTCCGGTACAGTGACATTCGCTACCTGCTGAAGCGGTGTCGGACTGCCGTAATAATCTACGGTAATCTTATCAAGAATGTGTGGATTCGCACGTCCTGCGCGGATAGTAGAAAGCTCCGCCTCAAATCCGCTTAAAGTTTTTGTCATTTTGCTGTCATACTTCTGAACTCTTTCATCCATTTTTTATAATCTCCCTCTCCGTGTTTTTATTGCAGCTCTGCTGCTTTTATATGCGGCATTTAAACCGTCACTTTTGTTCCTGTAAATTTACCATGAACTGCATTTACAATGCTGTTCTCTTCCTCCAGTCCGAAAACCAGCATCGGCATTTTCTGTTCCAGACACATAATAGATGCTGTAAGGTCCATCGCTGCAAGTTTCTTGTCAACGACCTCCTCAATCGAAATTTCATCATATTTTACCGCTTCCGGATTCAGCTTCGGATCACTGTCATAGATTCCATCTACTGCCTTGGCAAGAAGGATAGCTTCTGCCTCGATTTCTACAGCCCTCAGTACAGTCGCTGTATCTGTAGAGAAATACGGATGACCTGTACCACCGGCAAAAAACAGAATCTTACCAGCTTTAAACGCCTCCTCTACGGCATCCTTGGAATAAAGCTTTGTAAATGCTCCGCATACAAACGGAGTAAAGATTTCTGTTTCAAGCCCCAGGTATCTGCAGATATCTGATACGTAAATGCAGTTCATCACTGTAGCAAGCATACCGATCTGATCCGCCTTGTTGCGGTCGATAGTCTCACTGGTACGACCTCTCCAGAAATTTCCTCCTCCAATAACAATACCGGTCTGGGTACCTTCTTCAGCAATAGTACGAATCTGCTTTGCCACTGCGATAACAGTCTCTTCATCAAATCCGGTCTTTTTAGCTCCTGCAAGAGCTTCTCCGCTTAACTTTAACAAAATACGTTTCATATCCTTTACCTTTTCCCTTTCGTTCTTACATCATAAGAGAGAGTTTACCAGATACCGGTAACAATCTCATTGCCATTCTCATCTACTGTAGTGGATACCGTAAAGTTAGGATAATAATGATATCCTGTTTTTCCTGTATCAGGCTCCTCTTCATATTCATCATACTGCGGAGATCCGATTGCTCCGATCAGATCATCCATAGACTGACCAATATAGCCTGTTGCCGTATCTATCGTATCATCTGTAGGCTGCGTATTATTGGAATCATCTCCACTATCCGGCGCCTGGGTCGGTTCGGGTGCTGCAGTAGGATTTGGAGCTGAAGTAGGAGCCGGAGTTTCATTTTCGTCTTCATCGTCCGTATCATCTTCGTCTTCTGTCAGCCCTAATCTTCTCTTCACATCCTCAAGAGTAGAAACTTCCTTCTTACCGGTAGTTGTCATATAAGTGGCATAAGGAATGCTTTCCTCTCCTGTTCCGCTCATACGCAGGGTAATCTGGCGAATAGATGCCAGAGGCAGGTCACGGAAAAAGCATTCATTTTTATCCTCTTCTGTATAGGTAATGCGGATATCATAGGTGATTCCTGCGGAGGACGGCTTTTTATAGTAGTAAACTGCCTCCTCTCCGTTTTTCAGGGTAAACTGACCATCAACCAGATCTTCACCCCATTCATCATCGTCTCCATCATCCGATACATGCTGACGGATATAAATAGCTCCTACCTCAGAACCGGTTCGATTAACAATGGTGACTTTGGATGCTGTGGAAGTTTTTTCACCCATAACGTTTTCTTCTTCCACCACTTCCATATCTACAAGGTCCGCAGACTGAGTTACTGCAGGAGTTGCCGTAGGCGTTACCTGTGCCGGCTTCTGAACCTCTTCATTCTTTGATTTTCCACATCCTGTGGCTGCTGCAAGTACTAGAAGACCTACTGCTACAAGATATTTTTTTTTCATATAATAGCCTCCCATTCATAATAATGGAATATTAAATCATAGTTTCATTACTTTAATTATACTTAGTATCTCTTTCTTGTCAACTAAATGTCCGATAAGTTCATACAATTTTAAGACTTTTCGTTAATATTCATTCCGTTTACAGCAACAGTTTTTTCATGGGATCAGAAAAGATTTTTCACTTTAAAATCTCTCTCAGCTTCCCTTCTCTGATCTTTTTTGGCAATGTCCTGACGCTTGTCATAAAGCTTCTTTCCTCGTGCCATGCCGATTTCCACCTTAACAAGACTGTCCTTAAAATAAACTTTTAACGGAACAAGGGTAAGCCCCTTTTCTTTCAGTTTTCCCTCAATCTTATTGATCTCATATCTGTGGAGAAGAAGTTTTCTCACGCGAAGAGGATCCTTGTTGAATATGTTTCCTTTTTCATATGGGCTGATATGCATCCCATAAATATATACTTCTCCCCGTTCCACTCTGATAAAAGATTCCTTAATACTGCATTTTCCGCTGCGAAGAGATTTTACCTCCGTTCCCGCAAGCGCGATCCCAGCCTCATAAGTATCCTCTATAAAATAATCATGAAATGCTTTTTTATTGTTTGCGATCAGCCCGATCCCCTGTTTCTTTGCCATTTTCATTTCCTCCTTACTCTTCTGCAAGAGTAAAATCTACTGTCCGTTTCATGGCATCTGCATCTGCCACACGAACACGGACCTTCTGTCCCAGATGATAAATTTTTTTCGTCAGCTGGCCCCTCAGTTCATAGGCCTCCTGGTCAAACTCATAATAATCATCTCTGAGGCTGGTTACATGGACCAGACCTTCCACTGTATTGGAAAGTTCTACATATAGTCCATATCCTGTAACACCAGAAATAATCCCGTCAAATTCTTCTCCCAGATGATACGACATATACTCTGCCTTTTTCAGTTTATCAGATTCTCTTTCTGCCTCCTGTGCCCGTCTTTCACAAACACTGGACTGACGAGCCACTTCCTCCAAAATCTCTCTGTAATGTTCTGTTTTTCCCTCTCTCTGAAGTCTGCCTCGAAGGTTGTCTCTGATGATCCTGTGGATCTGCAGATCCGGATATCTCCTGATCGGCGAAGTAAAATGGCAGTAATATCTGGCCGCCAGCCCGAAATGCCCGCTGCATTCTGTTGTATATTTTGCCTGCTTCATTGTTCTCAGCGTCAGGCGGCTGATCATTGTCTCATTTGGAAGTCCCTGGATACTTTCCAGAATTTCCTGGATTTCCTTCGGTGTGATCTCCTCCCGGGATTTCCGTACCTGGATTCCCTGATGATGAAGAAGCGTCAGAAGCTCTTCTACCTTTTCCGGATCTGGATTTTCATGCGTTCTGTATACAAAAGGGTATTCCCCCTTGCAGTACTCTCTGGCAACCGTCTCATTTGCCATCAGCATAAAATCTTCAATAATTTCCGTAGCACAGTTAGCTTCATAGGGACGTACATCGATCGCACGTCCTGCACCGTTAAGAATGATTTTACTTTCAGGAAACTCAAAATCAATAGACCCTCTGTGATGCCTTCTGCTGCGCAGCAGCTGAGACAGTTCTCTCATCAGAAAGAACATGGGGACAAATTCCCGGTATTCTCTGCTGGTCTCTGTCTCTCCATCCTCCAGGATACTGCGGACCTGTTCATAACTCATGCGTCTGTCTACTCTGATCACACTTTCTGTGATCTTATGAGCCACAATATTTCCCTGCCCGTCAATATCCATCAGACAGCTGAGAGCAAGACGGTCCACCCCCTGATTCAGAGAACATATCCCATTGGAAAGACGTTCTGGAAGCATGGGAATCACTCGGTCTGCCAGATACACGCTGGTTCCTCTTTTTAATGCTTCTTTATCAAGGGCGCTTCCACCCTGAACATAATTGCTCACATCTGCAATATGAACTCCCAGATGATAAATATTCCCTTCTTTTGTAAGAGAAACCGCATCATCCAGATCCTTTGCATCTTCTCCGTCGATAGTAACTGTCATAAGCCCCGTAAAATCCTCTCTGCCGTCCCAGTCAGCATCCAGCACATGATCCGGAACGCGCATTGCCTGATTCATCACACGAACCGGAAATTCCGACGGAATGTTAAGACTCTTTACGATCGCCAAAATATCTGTTCCCGGCGCATGGATGTTACCAAGAACTTCCGTGATCTTTCCTTCCGGCTTACGACGTTCTGTTCCATAATCTATGATCTGGGCGACTACCTTTTCTCCATCACGGACACCATGGGAATTTCTGGCAGAAATATAAATATCCCTGGAAAGCTTCTGATTATCGCAGACAACAAATCCATAGTCTCCTTCCCGCTGGAACGTACCTACCACTTCCGCAGTACCTCGTTCCAAAATCTTCAGTATAACTCCTTCTCTTCGCTTTCCGGACTTCTGCTCTTTTTTCAGCAAAACCTGAACCTTATCCTGATGAAGAGCCGTGTTCACTGAATCTGCAGGAATAAAGATGTCCTCTTCATCTTCACCAGTCTCCACAAATCCGAAACCTCTGGGATTTCCAATGAAGACTCCCTCTTTTATAACTCCCATCTTTTCCAGACTTTTAATATTTTTTTTCTTTACTTTATGATCACCTTTCGAAAACTTTTTTTTCTTTTCCCAGACTTTTTTTCTGCTCACTTGAACTCCTTTTTACTTTTTCTGTTGCTTTTATCTCCGTTCACAATAACTTTTTATCACAGATTAGGCAAAAAAACACTCTTGTGCATTTACAAGAGTGTCTCCGTTTTCTTCAAAATCCTTAGAAATTCATATTTAAAACAATGGCCAGAACAAAAAACAGAACAGCCATAATGGTTGTTGCTTTTACCAGACCACCTTCCATAGAACGTCCCTTGTTTTTACCCCAGTATGTATCAGCGACACCTGCGATAGAACCAAGACCCTGCTGTTTGCCCTCCTGCAGAAGAACTACTATTGTAAGAGCAATGCAATCTATGGCGAAAATTACCGTAAGGATAATTCTTAATATCTCCATTTTGGGTTACACCTCCTAATCAACTATTACTTATTGTATCACATGGGTAGCCGGATTTCAACAGTTTTTCTCTAAAATCCTTGACAACCATCCTTCTTTCATAGATGATATATTGAGAAAGACTTATGTCTTTTTCAAACAATTAATTAAATTTTAAAAGGATGCGTGTAGCCATGAAAACTTCAACAAACAAAATCTTGTCTTTTCTTCTGTCTCTTGCGCTTTCCTTTGGTTTTGCCGTATGCTGTCTGAAAGTCCCGACGCTTTCAGATGCCATCAGTTCCAAAGGAAACATCAATCTTCTTACCTATGCAATGACGGTAATACTATTCTGTCTTGCCTATCTTCTGTTTTCTCTGCTGCTGGCTCATTTAAAAAAGCCCTCTGTCCTGGATAAACCTTACCCGGCCACCATTGCCGTCATGATCCTGTCAGCAGCGAACATCCTGTTCCTAACCCGTATGTTCCAGTTGGAAACAGAAGTGTATGGATCTGTATCTGTTCGTTATATCTGGCATATCATACCTTTATGGCTGGCTGCTGCAGTGTTGATCTTGGAAGCTGTCTTTTTTTTCTCCTTTGTAAAAAAAAGCACTGTTTCTGTAAAACCTTCTGCAATGATGGCTTTTTACGGAATGCTGACGCTTCTGATCGGCTACAATTTTTATACCCCGGAAGTTTTTCTCAGGAATGAGCCGGATCGGCTTCATATGAACGCCTATTTTAATTCCATATACAATGTCCTTCATGGAAGTCCTTATACTGAAACTACCACCAGCATTTACGGACATTATGGAATCCTGTATAAACTGCCCATGAAGCTTCTCGGAGGAGATCTGATCGACTTTATTCTCCTGAACACCCTGGTAGGTGTTCTCAGTTTTCTGGCAGCTTTCCTCGCACTGCATTTTATCGTAAAAAATGATCTTTTGCGCATCACCGGCGCGGTAGCATTAAGTTTCCCTGTGCTTGCCATGAGAAGCGGAATCTACTGGCAGCTTTGGCCTCACAGAGTGCTGTTTATGTGCCTCATGCTCTGCTATATGGCATTTTGTGCCCGCTATAAAAAGCTGAACCGATTAAGCTGCATACTGGGATACGGTATTGTTTTTCTCGGCATACTATGGAACACTGAAAGCGGACTTTTCTGCGGGGCAGCCTGGGCCGGATTCTGGATCCTGAAAAGCCTTTGCCGCAAAGAAAATAAAGCACCTTATGTTATCCGAACTGTTTTTCTCCATATTTCAGGGATCATTCTTAGTTTTCTTGGTGCCTGGGGCATCGTGGAAATTTACAATCTGGCAAACGGCGGGACAATTATGGGAATCCGTGAATTTTTATTCCCTCTACTTCAGTCCTCCTATATGGATGATCTTTTAAGAGTAGATCTTCCGGATTTTGCCAGTGCTTATATGAGTATTATTGCTTTGCTTTTCCTTGCCTGTGCATGGGGAATCTCCCATATGTGGTTTCTCCGTGGAAACGGCAGTGCCGGGTCCAAAGAATACCTTCCCGCATGTTTTGCTTTTGCAGCTGCTGTACTTTCACTTGGTCAGATTACCTATTTTGTAAACAGAGCCGCCTACCATAATCTGGAAATTGCTCATATTCCCTGTATTCTTCTTCTATGTCTGCTTGCAGAAGGAGGCATGGAAACATTTTGCAGTTTCTGTTTTAAAAATCTGAAACAGTTCAAAGGCATGGACATCTTCCGATGCTTCTTCACCGGAACAGCTCTTTTGATCCTTATGACTGTATGTACTGGAAATGTAATCCAGTATGGACAGAATACAGCTCTTCGGGAAGAACTTCACAACAAACAGGAAATCAATGACTTTGCGGCTCATATTGCAGCCAACATCCCGGAAAACACCTATGCATTTGGCATTGGTGTTCCCGAGATTTACTCTATCCTCCGATGGGATACCGGCTGCTATACTCTGGATCTTCCGGATCTGTCTTTGAGACCGGAAGCAGGGGACTATATCATGGATGATATCAAAGAAAAACAACTCCCTGCCTTCCTTGCCGGAGAAGGAACCATAAGCCGTATGGAAAAATACAGTTCAAAAGAAAAAAGCAAATGGCTTCTGGATACTTATCAGGTATCTCAGACCTTTGAATTTAAAGGTGCGGTTCTGCAGTATTACACCCTGAAATAAACGGATCTTCATATACAGCCAGCTCTCCCAGATTCTCTGCGATCCTGAGGAGCTGGTTATATTTTGCATTTCTGTCCGAACGACAGGGCGCTCCTGTTTTGATCTGCCCTGCTCCTGACGCCACTGCCAGATCTGCAATAAATGTATCCTCCGTCTCTCCAGAACGATGAGAGATCACTGTACGATACCCGTTTTTCTGTGCCAGTTTTACAGCATCCAGTGCTTCTGTAACTGTACCAATCTGGTTGACCTTTATAAGAACAGCATTTGCCGCCCCCAGTTTGATTCCACAGGCAAGACGCTTCTGGTTAGTAACAAAAAGATCATCTCCTACCAGCTGGATCCTGTCTCCCAGACACTCTGTCATTTTTTTCCACCCTTCCCAATCATCTTCTTCCAATCCATCCTCGATAGAGATAACCGGAAATTCATCCAAAAGACCTTCATAATATTGTATCATCTCTGCAGAATCCCTGAGTATTTCTCTGCCCTTCATCTGACTTTCTCCCGGGAAATAATACACACCTTTTTCTTTATCATAAAGTTCACTGGCAGCTGCATCTATAGCGATCATCACATCTTTTCCCGGATGATATCCCGCATGTTCTGAAGCCTGGACCAGCAGGGCTAATACATCTCTGGAATCCGAAAGATCCGGTGCAAACCCGCCTTCATCTCCCACAGCGGTAGACAGATTTTTCTCTTTCAGAATGATTTTCAGATGCTGATAAATTTCCACACACATCTGCAGACCCTGAGCAAAATCTTCTGCTCCGCAGGGCATGATCATAAATTCCTGAAGATCTACTGTATTATCTGCGTGCTTACCTCCGTTCAGAATATTCATCATGGGGACCGGCATCTGTTTTGTATGACATCCTCCAATATACTGATAAAGAGGTATCCTAAGAGCCTTTGCCGCCGCCCTTGCCACAGCCATAGAAACACTGAGGACAGCGTTAGCACCTGCGCTGCTCTTGTTTTCTGTACCGTCTGCCTCAATAAGAAGCCGGTCTATATTCATCTGATCCAGTGCATTTTCTCCTAATATAGCTTCTGCAAGCTTTGTATTCACATTATTCACAGCTTTTTCTACACTAAGCCCCAAATACTTGCCTTTATCTCCGTCTCGAAGTTCTACTGCCTCAAATCTCCCGGTAGATGCCCCGGAGGGTACCATAGCTCTGGCTGTGTACCCATTGATGCCCATGATCCCTTCCCCTATGGTCACTTCTGCTTCTACAGTTGGATTTCCCCTGGAATCCAGTACTTGTCTTGCATAAACTCTTCGTACAGGCAAATAACGCAGCATATTTTTACCTCCTGAGAATTAATAGTTCCGTTGTACAAGAAAATACACTTCCCGTACATCGGCGCTAATCTTATCTTCTCCCGTATTTCCTTTCCTATTCATAAAATACGCTTATAATTTTCAGTTTATTTTATTCTGTAGTCTATTTTTACTGTTTTAATAAAATTTATTTATATTTTTTCTTTTTTCTTATTGACATAATCATATTTATCTGTTATATTAAATACATAAAACAAAAGGAACTTAGAAATAAACAAAAAGGAGTGAGACCACCGAAAACATAAGTGATCATCCAAATTTACCAGAAGGAGGTACAGACCACCAGAAACAGTATAGAAACACCTAATATATTAAAAGAAAGGAAGGTACGGACCACCGAGAACGTAAAGTTTTAAATTCATTTTTGTTTTATAAAAATTAATAAGGAGGAAAAGTCCATTGGACAATGAACAGTAAAAAGAGCCAGCAGAAAAAATAATCTGATGGCTCTTTTTGTTGCTTTTCTTTGTCCAAAACAAAAAAAGACAGACCTTTTACCAGTCTGTCCTTTTCACGTTTATCTATTCAATATTTTCATACAATAGTCATAAATCCGAAGAGACGTCGCATCTGAATAATGTACTCCATCGCAAAGTCCATCATGACCTTCTCTGCTGATCCATCCATATCTCTGAAGGAAAGAACAGGTGTCAATATAAGTATAGGTTCTTCTGGATCCGCTGCATAAAGCAGATTTCAGTGTATTATTTATACTTTTAACCTGATTTTCCGTTCTGCTGGTCCATCCTAAATAGCTGCGGATCATTGCGCTGTTCACCGGATTCACTGACATATAATACATATCGCAGTTTTTACGATATTTTTTCAAGTCTCTGGCAACTGCCTGCATGTATTTGGTATATCCGCTGTAATTGCGCAGATCATTTGCCCCCAGATTGATCACAACAGCAATCCTGCTGTTCTTCGACTGTTTGCATACATTACTTCTCAAAGTATTGTAGCCTGTCTTTTTAAACCAGTCCAGGCCTTCTCCAACCTTATAAATAAATTTCACATTTGCCGGAGCTGAGCTGCCAAGAGCACGGGCCATTCCCATTGTCCTGGAATCTCCTACAAAATATACCACATCATGGTTTTCCGGTTTCCGTACACCGGTAGGCGCTTTATCCATATGCTTCCCAAAAACTACCATATAGTAATTCCCGGATTTTGACGGAATTCTGTCTCCGGCAAGATATTCCGGTTTGGAAGTCTGACCCTTTGTCCTCGACCATCCAAGACACATATTTCCGCTTCCAAGATTTACCGATGGAAAGACCGGATTCTTCCCGGAATCGGTAGGAACCACTTTCCAGAGTTTTCCATTATATGCTCTCAGGTTCACCCCTGTGATCTTCTGTGTAATCGGATAAAATCTCATATTTCCGGTAACTTTTACCTTGGTACCAGCTTTTTTATAAGTTTTCCCTCTTACTGTAGTAGACCAGCCCAGTCCTTTATTGGAAGTTCCATGGGGAACAGAAGGAAGAGTGATGTATTGTCCCTTAATTGCCTGTTCCCTCATACTAAGGTATTCTTTTTTACCATTTTCTGTATAAAAGCATACATTATACAGCTTATAACGGTAAAGACAGAACTTTGTATTCTTAGTTATCCTATAATTAGCACCCGGATTATATTTATAGGTCTTATTTCCATTTTTCAGCACCCAATAGCATCTGTATCCTGACTGCGAATATTTAGGAAGCTTGATCCAGTCTCCTGCCTCTACAGTCCTGGCCCAGTTGCGATAAGTCTGTGTAGATACCACTCCCTGGGCATTTGCAAACACCACTTTGCATTTGGATGCCGCAGATACCTCTCTGCTTCCTCCCCAGACTAAAAATGCGGATAAGACTAGCAGAAAAAATGTACCTTTCCATTTACCTGAAATTCGTTTCATCGTACAGCTCCTTATTTTCTTTTATAAAAAACCTAGCTTAACACGTATACCTAAAACTACTATATCAGTTTTTTCAATAAAGTTCAATATAAACTTCATCCTTATTTCATATTTTTGTTATATTTTAAATTTTCTTTTTTAACAAAACTTTCTTATCAGTCTCCAAGAAGGCAGATCCCTCTTTCCATAGTTTTATTTTTTCAGATCTCTCATATACTGTAAAAAAATGACGGAGAATACCATGAGATCATCTCGTAATTTCATTTGTTCCATTTTTACACGCTATTCCCGCGGATGCAGGATTACCGCGATCCTTGCGGCCGCCTTTCTTCTAGGATCCTGTATAGGAAGTCTTGTTACATGGATCAGCCAAAACTTTCAAAAGACCTCTTCCGTTCCCAGTATCTCAGAAAGTACAGCTGCTTCTATCCTTTCCGCCTCTTCCGACAGCTGGGGACTCAGCTTTCAGGAAAAAGGAAAGCGGCCTGTCGGAAATGCTTCCGTAGAAGAACTAAAAAAATATAATGCATATTTTGCCCAGGATACCTCTGAAAAAGTGCTTTATCTTACCTTTGATGCCGGATTCGAAAACGGAAACACGCCAGCAATACTGGATGCTCTGAAAAAACATAATGCTCCTGCAACCTTTTTTGCTGTAGGAAATTTTATTTCAGACCATCCGGATCTGATAAAAAGAATTGTTTCAGAAGGTCATACCATAGGAAATCATACCATGACACATCCTGATATGTCCCGGATCTCGGACATCAGTTCTTTTCAAAAAGAAATGCAGCAGGTAGAGGAGCTATACAAAAATGTCACCGGAAAAGAAATGAAAAAATATTATCGTCCGCCTCAGGGAATCTATAATATCCAAAATCTTTCTATGGCGAAAAATCTAGGCTATTCCACCTTTTTCTGGAGTCTTGCTTATGTGGACTGGATCCAGGATCAGCAGCCCTCCAGCCAGGAAGCTTTTGACAAACTTCTGACACGAATACATCCTGGCGCCATTGTTTTGCTTCATAATACCTCTTCTACCAATGCCGCGATCCTGGATGAGCTGCTTACAAAATGGGAAGAAATGGGATATCATTTTTCCTCCTTAGACAAACTGACCGGGATATGATCCCGGTCAGCCCCTTATTTTTTTTCGTTTGCATGGAGATCTTCTTTGATCTGACTGCTGGAAATTTCCGGTGTACGAGGAAGGTAAACAACTTCACATCCCTCTTCCTTCAGAAAATCAAATTTTCCCTCCCAGTCATCTCCCATCACAAAGGTATCTACATGGTATTCTTTTACGTCCGTACGCTTCTGTTCCCAGCTTTCTTCCGGGATCACCAGATCCACATAGCGAATAGCTTCCAAAAGCTGTTTTCTTTTTTCGTAGGAGAAATAACATTTTTTTCTCTTCTCATTCCAGTTAAACTCATCTGTAGACAAAGCCACAATCAGGTAATCCCCCTGCTGTTTTGCCCTGCGCAAAAGATTAATATGTCCGTAATGAAGAAGATCAAATGTTCCATATGTGATAACACGTTTCATTTTTTTCCTTTCTTCCGCTCAGCAGTCTTTCTCATTTTTTATCCAGCATTTTCATACCATACTGATAGATTTTCAAAGATGTAGCATTGGAATAATGAAGCCCATCCAATATTCCTCCATCGTAACGATTACTGATCCATCCTTTTCTTTCCAGATAACTGCAGCAGTCAATATAAGTAAATGTTTTTGATTTTCCTGTACAAAGCCCTTTGTAAATCTTCTGGTTAAAATCATGCACTTTTTTTCTGATCTGTATGGATTTCGATGGGTAAAATTTCTCATCATCGCACTGTTTACCGGATTTACAGACATATAATACATTTTACAGTTATAAGCTTTTAATTTTCTGGCATATTCCGGCATAACCCTGAGGTAAGCATTGATATTATAAAGATCATTTACCCCTAAATTAATGATCACAGCCTTTTTTTCCTGTTTTGGTCTGTTTCGAACCTGAGAGTACAACTGTTTAAATGCAGTTTTTCTGAACCATTCCAGTCCCTGGCTTCCTTTACAGATAAAGCTGACATTTGGAGAAACATCTTTTTTAATAAGGCCTGCAATCCCCACTGTTCTGGAATCCCCTACCCAGTATACTCTGTCATATCGATTGGGCATATACAGACTGGAGGGCTTCCTGTCACTTTCCTTCGGAAAGGTTACCATATAATAAGTTCCTGTTTTTGAGGGAATCCCGTCTCCGGTCATATACTCCGGATTCACAGTCTTTCCCTTTTCTCTTGACCATCCCAGGACCATATCACCATTTCTCAGACCTACTGCCGGAAATGACGGAACCTGCTGTGATGATGTATAAATCCTTCGATATAATTTTCCATTGGAATATCTCAGTGTTACAGAGGATGTCTTTTCTACTGCAGCATAAAATTTCATATTTCCGGTTACAGCGGTCTTGGTTCCAGGCTTCCTGACATACCTTCCGTTTACTGTACTTGTCCAGCCTATCCCCTTATAAGTACTTCCTCCCGGCACAGAAGGAAGTGTAACAGACTGCCTTTTATTCAGTAATTTTCTTTTTGAAATATATTCCCGCTTTCCATCATGAGTGTAAAATCTCACCTGATACAGTTTATATCTGTAAAGATAAAATTTTGTATTTTCTTTTACCCGAAAGCGTTCTCCCGGATCATAAAACTTTTCTTTTTGGCCTGTTTTAAGTACCCAGTAGTAGCGATACCCGGATGCAGAAACCTCCGGAAGATTAATACAAGTGTTTTTTTCTGCCTTGCATGCCCATTTTCGAAACCTTTCTGAGGATACTTTTCCTTTGGAATCTGCAAAAACAACTTTATACTTTGCAGGAGCCGCCTCTGCAGGTCTGCCGCCAAACAAGAACACAGCTGCAAGAACCGTTAAGAAAATCAGAATTTTTTTCCCCATTGTCTCCTGTTTCATATTATCCCTCTTTCTTTTTCTCTTTCCCAATCAGAGATTTCAACAATTTTACAGTTAATCTGGGTACAAACATAATAGCTTTTCCTATCCGGAAGGTCACAGTCCTTTTTACAGCTTTATTTTTTTCTTTTAATTTTTTATTTGTACGGCGAAGAGACTGTATCCTTTTTTCCAGATTTTCTATTTTCGTATCTTTTCCTATTTTTGCATATAAGGTCATGTATTTCAGCAGTACAGCCTCTACTTCGTCCGAATTTCGGTTTTGCTTTCCTTCTCCTTCTGCAGATATTTCTGTAAAAAAGCTGTCCCACTGCTCTCCAAGATCTGTTTTTTCCAGGCCTTCCACCTGTTCCCGTCCCTTCAGACCAATCTCCTCTCCCAATTTCGGATCTTCAAGGAGTTTTATTACCTCCTTTGCAAGAAGATCCGGGCGCTTCTGAGGTACAGAAATAATTCCTCTTCCATCTCTTGTCAGGGTAAGCCATGGAAGATCATAAGTCACTACAGGAACTCCATGAGCCATTGCCTCGCAGAACACCATAGAAAAGCCTTCATATTCGGATGTTCCCACAAATACAGATGCCGTACTGTAATATTTTTCTACTTCTGAAGTAAATCCGGTCAAAATAAGATTATCCTGTATTCCCAGCTGTTCGATCAGATCTTCCAGTTCTCTACTGACATTTTCATTTCCCTGGCCGATCATATATAATCTGGCATTCGGTATTTTTTTTACTACATGAGCCATCATATACGCTGCATCAAAAGGCTGTTTCTCCGGCGAAATCCTGCCGGCCCATACAATTGTATTTTCTTTTCTTTCTGTTATCACAGTAGAATCCACAGTAAAAGAAATCGGATTAGATATACATTTTGAATAATCGGTAAAGCAGCTGACCAGTCTCTGATCTGCCTCTGATAAGGTTACAACCCCATTGCTGAGATTGTAATCATAGATCAGCTCAGCAAACTTATCTCCCATAAAACGATATGGTGCACAGGTAAAACTATGACAGTGTATTACAAAAGCCGGATGAGACGGCTGTCCTTTTACACTGAGTATGTCCCATAAAATACAGGGATCCACCCACATTCCAGTTACAACAATATCGATCCCATGTTCCCGGATCACCCGTTTCCACGCCTGATATCGCCTGGAATACAGCCCTTCTGTCGATTTTGTAACAGCAGGAATACAGTCTCTTTTTACACGGAGATCCAAGGAATATTCCTTGATTGAATTCTTTTCTTCCTCCTCGTCTGTGATCAGGATCACCTTGTACAGCGGATTTCCTGCTTCATCTGCCATTCCTGCCCAAATATTACACAGCTCAGCCGCAACCCTCTGGGCACCCCCATTTTTGATCGAACGGTAATACATTGCCACTGTTCTCGGATAACCTGAAATATGTTTCTTATGTGTAAACAATTCCACCTGTGCAAGCTTCTCTGCAACACCAGCAGCTTTCTCCCAGTTCTGTTCTGCAAGCTTACTGATCACCTTATCCATTCCCCAGACATCAACGAGATGCTGAAATGCTTCCGACAGATTTTCTATCTGAAGATTTCTGGCCCAGCGTCCTGTACAGTCCCCAAGAAAATGATCAGCGATGGTATCAAGAACTGACTGATATTTTTCCAGTTCTCCCTGCTGCTCTGCAAACTCCACCAATGCTTCCCATACTTTTTTTTCTGTGAGAAGAACATCAAATTTAGCAGTTGATATATAATTACTGCCGGTAACCCCAAGCCCGAATTTATACCGATACAGCTGTTCCTCAATTCCTCTGTAGCTTCTGGAATTGTATGCGATCAGAAAAAATGCATACAGGTCCTGTGCTTTTGGAAAAGAACCATCTTTTACCTGCTGAAATGCCCTGCGGCATATATCTCCCTTGTAAATCTTGTTCCAAAGACTGTATCCAAAAAGTTTCTCTATCCAGCAGGATCCGATAAGATTTTCTTCGCTGATCTCACCTTCCATATATGGTTCCAGCAGTTTCTGATTCATTTCGATACGTTCTTTAGGCACGCCGGCACAATTGACGATCTCTGTACCAAACTGAACCATATCTGTATGGTATTTTTCTATTGCCCTGTAAGCTATTTCACAGGCCTGGGGATGCAGCTCGTCATCTCCGTCAACAAACATGACATATTTTCCACGGGATGCAGCCACTCCATCTTTTCTTGCCTGAGAGGTACTTAAATTTTCGCTGTGATATATAGGAATGACCCTGGAATCCCTGGCTACATAATCCTTCAATATTTCTGCAGAGGAATCTCTGGAGCAGTCATCTACACAGATGATCTCAATATTACTCAAGGTCTGCCCACAAATACTGTCCAGACAATTGGGCAGATATTTTGCCACATTACATACGGGAACAATCACGGAAACCAGAACATCTCCATTATTTGAAGATCCTGTACTCCATTTAAACTTCATTTTTTCCTTTCCTCCATACACTTATCTCAATCAATGTTTTATGATCTTCTTTAATTTTCTGGGCACAGCCAGAAGGCACTGACCGGTTTTAAACGTAGTACTTTCTTTTATACCTTTCAGCTCCTGTTCTGCTTTTTTTGCCCTTTTCAGCCAATAGGATTTTTCTTCTTTTAATCCCATGATTTCACGAAACATATATTCCTTTACGTCATATCGGCATATATCACAATATATTTCATATTTCTTTTCATTATAAGAATAGCATTGCTCTTTCCGAAAATCTTCCAGCTCAAATTCCGCAAAAACTTCTTTCTGAAGTTTTTCGTACACTTCTGAAAATACATGTGCTGATTTCAGAGAACAAAGATTATAAATACTCACTCCAAATACCAGGTTCTTAAAACTGGTTTCTGTTTTCTCATACAAATCTCGTCTTACCAGATCATTCTTTAATTTTTTCAGCGCTTCATACCAGTTCCATGGAGATCTTGCATTATTTGCCTGAAGACTTTCTCCTGACTGCCTGTAATTTACAAACACCTGACGGACAGCAGTAATACGTTTTGCCAAAACCATTGCAAGAAAAACAAAATATACATCATTGCTTCTGGGAAGATCCATAAAACGAATATTTTCCGTATCGATCAAGCTTTTTTTGAACATTTTGCTCCAGGGACAGCCAGACGTTACATTAAAAATATATGGAAAGGTTCTTCCCTCAAAGGGCAATATTTCCGGAAGATAATCTTTTTGAAGGATATAGTCGATATCCTTATATTTTTTTGTTGTTTCATTATATAATCTTGCATCAAACAGACAGATATCTGCCTGATCCTCTCTGATCTTTGTAAGAACCCGGTCAATCATTTCTTTTTCAAAGAAATCATCTGCATCCAAAAAAAGACAGTACTCTCCTCTTGCCTCTTCCAGTCCAATATTCCGCATCACGCCGGCACGTCCACAGTGTTCCTTCTCAATCAGGCAGATCCTGTCATCCTCAGCCTGTATCCTTTTTATGATTTCTATTGTACCATCCGAAGATCCATCATCCACACATATGACCTCAAACTCACGAAAAGTCTGCTCCAAAAGACTGCGCAGACACTGTTCCACATATTTCTCCACATTAAATGTAGGAATGATCACAGAAACAACTGTATTCTGGTCTTTACACATGATTTCCTCCAATCTGAGCCTTTCCTATCCATTTTATTTTCAATCCGTATTGTATCATAGAATAAAATCCTTGGCAATTCATACTCTTCGCTATATTACAATTTTGTTGCATTTGTCTCTCTCCATCTGAGAAACTATTTACAAAGGATTAATTTTGTGTTATAAGCGCGTAATTATTATACCATGAGTGTTTTCTTATGGTAGGATTAATTTATATCTGGGAAAGGAGAATATCCATGACTGATTATCGATTCAAATTTTCTATCATATCTGCTGTATATAACGCAGAAAACTATCTGGAAGAAGCCATTCAGAGTATTCTTGCACAGGATATCGGCTTCCAGGAATCCGTAGAACTGATTCTGGTAGATGATGGTTCTCCTGATTCTTCCGGTTCCATATGCGATTTCTGGCAAAAAAAATATCCTGATAATATCAAGGTGATCCATAAAGAAAATGGCGGCGTATCCTCTGCCCGAAACGCAGGAATCGCTGCAGCAGAGGGTAGATATATCAATTTTATGGACTCTGATGATAAATTATCCCCAGATACATTATCTTCCGTGTATCGATATTTCATTACGATAGATGATAAGGCAGATCTTGTATCTATTCCTATTTACTTTTTTGAAAAAAAAGAACAACCTCATCGATTAAATTATAAATTTGCATCCAACAAGAACCTTCTTGTAGATCTAAACCAAAAATATTCTTTTGTACAATTATCTGCTGCTTCTGCTTTTTTTAAAAGAGAAGTCTTAACTCCGGATTTTTTCAGTACCTCTCTGCGGTATGCGGAGGATGCCAGAGCTATTATGGGACTTTTTCTAAAAAATCCCAGGTATGGTATTGTTCCTCAGGCTCGTTATGACTATCGCTGCCGGGAAAGCATGAATTCAGCCCTAAACGGTTCAAAGCTACATAAAGAATGGTATCTGGACTGTCTGCAGGAATATGTCCTCTGGTCTGCACAACAGGCTCTTGCACTGTATGGCTCTGTGCCCAAATTCGTTCAGTTCCACATGATGTATGATCTGCAGAGCCGGTTCCGTATGGAAGAATTCCCGGAACATGTCCTGACTCCGTCAGAAAAAGAAAGGTTTATAGCTCTCCTAAAAGAATGCCTGTCCTATATCAGTGATCCGATCATCCTGGAACAAAAAAATCTTTCCAAGGAGCAAAAGGATTTAGTCATTCGTACTAAATATGGTGCTGATTCCGGAATTCTTGAATATAAGGATGAAGATTATCATTACAGATATGGTGAGACCATCACTGCTTCCATGTCCTCTTATGTAGTAAAGCTTCAACAGCTGATTCCCCAGGATAACGGTCTTCTGCTTTGTGGCTCCGCAAAAGCAGGAGCACATTTTCCGAAACCTGAACAGTTTTTTGTACGTTTAACTGCCAAAAAACATGCAGAAACTCTCCCGTGCAGTTTCCAGCAGAGCGCTGATCGTGTGTTCCGGTATCACGGCAGTATTCTGGCCTGTTTTTATGATTTTCAGGTATTGATTCCTTATGATATTCTGAAAAAAAACTCTTCATTAGAGATTTGTATGACCTGTAATTCTCATACAATTAAATTCCGCAATCTTGCTGCTGAGACCTCTTTCCCTGTTCCTCCAAAGGCACAGAAAAAAAACTGGAATTGCCATTCTTTGTTTTTCTCAAGGACACATGAAGAAATTTTAGTGGAATCAGAACATCTGTTAAAGCGCTGCATTACTTCCTTAAAATCCCATTTTAACAGATAGCAAATCCCCGGTTCTTTCAAAACGAAAAACCGGGGATTAATTTTATCTCTGGAACAGTTTGAATCCGCTGCTGCTTGGATAGCACTGTACATGCTGTCTTGTTCCACATTGTTTCTTTGTATAATTATAGCATTCTTTCAGCGTAAGCCTCTTATCTTTATTGCTGTCTGCCGGAGCTTTGGAAAGTCTGGATCCGCTATAAGTAAATCCAACACCTTTTACAAGTGAAGCGCTGAAAAAACTACTGTACTGACTTGCCCATGAAAGCTCGTACTGGGAGCATGCAGTCAGAACCTTAAATTTACTGTTAGACATCGGACCTGCTTTTGACACTTCTGCTTCCGCACTGTTAAACGCAGTGATTACATTGCTGTTAAACAATTCTGCACCGTCTTTTGCAGCCTTTGCACCCATAGCTTTATCAATTACTCTGCCGCTGTAGCAGCTGTCCAGCATAACTACAATATTTCCGGGAACCTGTTTTAACCAGGATGCCAGTCTATATGGAGAAATAGAGCCATAATCAGTTGTAACCAGTGATCCGTCGCTTGCTCCATGTCCTGTATAATAGAAGAATGACACGTCATTACTGTCTGCTGATGCAAAGGTACGGCTGATCTGGCTGCGTACACTGTATTCAGAAGCATCGATCACAGTACTTACCGTACTGTATCCTGTTCTTTTCAGCATATCCCTCATCGCTCTTGCATCATTTCCACATGCCCAGAGGTCACTGGAAAATCCCGGGTAATCCGCCTCTCCGATAATAACCGCCCGATATACCACAGGATTGCTCACACGAAGCAGACGTCCATATCCATTAAAAGTATACCTGTTTCCATTCATGGTTCTTGTTCCGGTTGCTGCGCGTCCCACAGAATCAAAATAATATTTCTGTCCGCCAATAGTCGTCCAGCCGATAAACGCATAACCATATTTTGTATGGAAGTAATATCTGTATTTTCCGATTTTCTGGAAGCCTGTATGGATTCTTCCATAATCGTTCAGATAATATCTTTTTCCGTTCAGCTTAAGCCAGCCTTTTACTGCATGACCATATTTGTCAAAATAGCAGCGTTTTCCGCCAATGGTATTCCATCCTGTTACCGGTCTTCCATAGCTGTTCAGATAATAACGATATCCATTATATTTGATCCAGCCTTTTACTGCACGTCCATACTTGTCAAAATAACAGCTGACACCATTGATCTGATGCCATCCGCCTGTTACCGGTTTCCCATTACGGTAATAATAGCGATGTCCGCCCCGAGTCACCCAGCCATTCCAGATTTTCGATTCTGTACGGTTGTTTTGTTCCGCATGAACTGTTTTAGATGACACTGCCGGAAGCATCATAAATGCTATAAGAAGAACTGCAAGCATCACCCAGTTTCTTTTCTTATTCATGATTACCCTCCCTATCTGTGTATTTTTATGTATTATATCAGAAAATTAGGCAAAAATAAAGAGGATTTTGTCATTTTAATTGTATAACTTATATAATTTTTCTTCTTTTACATACTTCCACAGCCTTATATATGAAAAAAGTAACCAAAAAGCAGCCTGCCAAAATCAAAAAAGGACGACTGTAACGATATATGCCCGTTTTTATCAGGATCCTGGTACCATTTTCTCCCGGCACCCTTATCTTATTAGCTGCAAGATCAATAAACCTGCCTATCATAATATGGAAAATATAAACATAAAGGGACAGTTTCTGCCCGATAAATTCCAACAGCGGATTTCTCATCTGGGGCCGGGTCACAGACAGAATACACAGACTTCCCAGCACCAGGTATGTTCCCATGTAGAACTGCACTACTCCGATATGGGTTCTTTCCCATAAGGCAATACCAATTCCTGAGATGATCGCCACATAAAAATATACAAGCGGAATTTTGGAAAAGATCTTTTTGATTTTTTCCACATTCAGCTTAGCCAGCATGCCAAAAAGAAAAAACGGAAGTGCTCGGAACAGATAGCAGTTAAACAGATATGCTCTGTTTCCTGTGTCAAATAAAGGAATTGAACTGGGAATCGGTAAAATATATTTCAGTTCTCCAAAAGCAATAAATCCTATCCATAAAAGTACTGCTACGATTATAATCCACGGAGAAATTTTCTTTTTATCAAACAAAAGTACAGTCAGATAACAGTACAGCAGTGCTCCCAAAAACCATAAATGCGAATACACAAACGGGTCATTTGTCAGGAAAAATTTTGC
This sequence comes from Blautia sp., assembly GCA_026169535.1. Classification (GTDB taxonomy): domain Bacteria; phylum Bacillota; class Clostridia; order Lachnospirales; family Lachnospiraceae; genus Blautia_A. Next base: position 68,144 of record JAPFCU010000061.1, on the reverse strand, counting down.
AATCTTGTCTTTTGTAAGAAGTGAAGCTGTATATTCCACAATGTTCCAGTCCGGATCCAGCATCTGATTCCAAATCACACAAAAAACAGCATAAACCAGTGCAGCAATCACAACCAGACGTAAAATATGACGAATCTTTCGCCATGTATTAGATCTTATCAGCTTGTTACTGCTGTCCGTGCAAAAGAACCCCGATACAAAGAAAAAATAAGGAACCGCAAAACTGCATAAAGGTCTTATGATAAGTCCCAATGGATCAGGAAAGCCAAAATGCAGGAGTACAACTGCCATACATGCCAGCCCTTTTATGGTATCCATCAGTCTGTAACGAACTTTTCCCATGATAAATATATTCCTTTCTCCTGTTTTTATTCTATAATAAAATCTTTTTCCCCAGTTTCGATGCAGGCTTTTCAATCAGATGCCAGACCACCGCACCTACTGCTGCAGCAAATACCACAGAGACTGTCAGAGACACACCTGCATGCAGCTTTATAAAATCTGTATTTTTCCAGAAAGTTTTTTCCAGAATATAAAAAGAAATTTCCTGCATTACATAAATAGAATACGCATATTTTCCCAGCCTGCATACAGACAGCCTGCTGATCAGTCTGGAAAACAAACCTTTTTCTGTCAGCATGCAAAAAAAGAAAACAGAAAATAAAACCACTACCATAAACTGATTCTTTCCGACCCTTTTTCCGACAAAAAAATCAATCATCAGAAGGCAAAAACTACTAATTTCTATAAAAGTGATCAAGGCTGTAATCACACTGGCATTCATATGCTGCACATATAATCCTGTCCATCTTTCTTTTGCTTTATCGTAAAGATTGCCCAGCAGATATCCCAGTCCCACACCTGCCGCCGCCCTTGCCATAGCAAGGCTGAATACACCAAAAACCACTTTTCGCGCAAATCCGCCATCTGTGTACATAATATTCAGCACATAACCAAAATAAACGATCAGGCAGATTATTAATTTCATCCCTGCTGAATTTTTCATAGCCTTATACATCAGAAAGTAAAATAATTCTGCAAATAAAAACGCAGATACATACCAGTTAAGACCTGTCCAGGCAGTAGTCAGCCCTGTAGACTGCAGAAAAAAAAGATTCAAAAAGCCTTCCTGCAAAGACATATCCAGAAATATCACAGAAAGAATGGTCGATACAGCAAATACCGGCCAAAGACGAATGAGCTTTTTCAGCACAAAATCCAGCGTTTTCTGTTCAGAATGCAGCATAACAGATCTATACAAAAAATATCCTGACATGATAAAAAAACATTCTACTATATATTTCGCATATTTTGACTGCCGTGCAAGTTCCTGATATACCGCTGCATCTTCGGTAAACGGAATTATAAATGAATGGAGAAGGTGAAAATATACAATACTTACAGCAAAAAAAATACGAATAAATTCTATGTTTTTCAGTTTGGTGCTGCTTCTCATCTCTCCCATTGATGAAATCTTCCTCTCACTTCTTCAAATGTCCTGGGCGCTGCCGGATCTGCTATATGATCTCCAATATGCTTTTCCATCCAGACCATATTATACCAATGCCCAAATTTATATGCACATTTATGAAACTCTGCTGCCATTTTATATCCCATATGGAGATGAAACCTGACACTGTCCTTTGTCAGATATTCATCTTCCACTTCCGGATATGCTATACATGCATTGACACTAAGAATATTCTGCTCCTTCAGAACTTTTTCCAAAGCTTCATAAAGCAGTTTTCCCGTACCTTGATTTTTTTTATCTTTTTTCACATAAATAGAAGTTTCTGCAGACCAGGCATAGGCTGCCCGAGGATGAAGAGGACCTGCGTATACATACCCTATAATCTCCCCGTCTCTTACCGCTGCCAGATAAGGAAACCTCTCCAGCGTATGGCGGATCCTTTCTTTGAATTCTTCTACAGATGGAACTGTATATTCAAAAGTCACTGCTGTATCCCTGATATAAGGAGCATAAATATCCAGAAGTTCTTCTGCATCCTCCGGTGATACGATTCTGATCATTATCTCGCTCATCTAGTCACCTCATCATTAGTTTTTGCATAATACCTCCATATTTTATCAAAAGTACCACCGGATAGCAATACAGCTGCTTTCCATTTTGACCGCATCAAATGCTCATATCTGTCTATAATACTGCCATCATCAAGGTTCCAAGCACAATTCCAGTCAGCCCACACACAGATTTTTTGGACAATTTCTCATGAAACACCAACCATGAAAAGAAGATCGTTACCAAAATACTCAGCTTGTCAATCGGAACCACAACGCTGGCAGGTCCATCCTGAAGTGCTTTGTAATAGCATAGCCAGGAGGCGCCTGTTGCAAAACCAGACAATATAATAAATCTCAGTTCTCTTCTGTCAGTTTTCTTGATCTGATTAGCTTTTCCGGTAATAACTACCATAAGACATGCCATCAGCAGCACAACTGTGGTGCGGATAGCTGTTCCCAGATTAGAGTCCACATTCTGGATCCCAATTTTCCCCAGAATAGCTGTAAGGCTGGCAAAAACCGCCGAAAGAACTGCATAAATCAGCCAGTCTTTCTGTTCCTTTTGATTTCTTTCTGTAACTTTTCTGTCAATCATCAAAAGTGTACCGCCACCGATCAAAATAACCGCTGCTATTTTTCCCGCGTTAATGCCTTCTCCCAGAAAAATCAGTGCAAGCAGAATAGTTAAAACTGTACTGGATTTGTCAATGGGAACAACCTTATTGATGTCGCCCTTCTGCAAAGCATGAAAGTAGCAAATCCAGGAAGCCCCCGTCGCAAGTCCAGACAAAACAAGAAACAGCACCGTTTTTCCACTAAGCCTGGTAATCCCGTCTCCGCTTCCGCTAATCAGAACCATCAGCCACGAAAATACCAGAACCACAACTGTTCGAATCATGGTTGCCACATCCGAATCCGTTTTTTTAATTCCACATTTTGCAAGAACTGCGGTAATACCTGCAAAAAAAGAAGAACCTACTGCATATAATATCCACATTTTCTGTCCCTCCACGGCCAACCCCGACGTATGATAAAAATTTTATATCAGATCATATCTTCAATCTTGTAAAGCATCAATTTGATTATACTTTGTATTCTGAAAAATATCCAGTATGACAGCAAAATTCGTATAGGAATTACTGCCCGCACTGCAGATCCACTGCCGTTTTCATCTATCCTGCCATAGGCCAGACTGGATTTATCCGCATACATATGTTATACTTTTTTCAGAATTTTAACAGGGGGGGAGTCGTATGGAAGGAGAACACGGTTTTAACACACGTGAAGAATGGCAAAATTATTTTCAGATTTACTTTGACCAGATACGGGAACTGGACGAGATCAATTCTTTTCAGATGAACAAGGAGCCTCAGCAATGGCTGGCTGATTTTTCTACAAGGGCTCAGAAACTCGAAAAAAAATATCAGGAACAAAATGTATATCTGCAGCAGCATGTTTATTATTTTACAAGAGAAGGGCATCCATGGACCAGAAATATTGCAGATCCTTTACTGTCCTTTTTGTACAGGTACAGTACACGTTTTGAAGATATTGCCGCCGCTTATGAACTGGCCCACAGTCTCTATGCATTTTATGAAACACAAAACGACCCTGTGGCATTGATGAAATGCGATATGGTTATTCTTTCTGTCTATTTTTTTCTTAATGTAAAATGTTTAAAGAAAGAAATCATGGAACTTTATCAGCACGCAATTCCTATTTTTGAAACTTTCTATGACCAGTTAAATGAAGAAGAAAAAAGTCTTGGAATGAGTTTTTATGATTTTCAATCCTTCATTACATCTGAATATGCAAATGAGCCTCCTTTTATACCCGTTTCCCGTTTTTTTGAAGAATACGAAAACCGAATGCAGATGCTTCACCGTTTTAAGGCTGAGGCAGATATGTCTTTGCCTTTAAATTCCGTTATCTCTTACTTCGAAAATCACTGGACAAGCAACTTTCTTCGATTAACCATTCATTCAAATGCGAATGCTTTCTCTCAAAAGCAGCTCCGTATGCAGCTTTCCATTGCCAGACATCTGAAAGATCAGCACCCGTCCAGAGAATCTCCTGAGGGCTATGCCAAATATCAGACGCTTTGTCTGATGCTGGAATATTTCTTAAAAGAAAAAACTGCTGCAACTGTTCATCAGGAGATTATGAATTGTGAAAGAATACTGCCCCATAAACGTTTCTGCACTTTTGAAGAATATGACGATGAAAATATTGACTGTTTCAATCTGATCCTCAGCTGTATGCTTGTTCTGGTTACAGACTGTCCGGACTGTGTACACAGTATCCGTCAGATATTCACTCATTTACTTGATGTATATAATCATTTTCCCAGCAATACCTTCATGGAAAGCGTAGCTGACATCAATACTTCCCTCTATCTCATTCCGGCTGTAAGGTATCTGGAGGAAGACAAAATTCTTCCCACTCTTCTGAAGCTGACTGTATACAGACAGCCCCAGACATTATTTCACTCAGTAATCCTCAGCCGCTGTGCAAAACTTGTAACCGGTCATATGATCGACCAGCACCCGGAATACCTTATCGGCGTGCTTTCCTGTCAGTCTGAAGCAGAAGTCAACCGCAGAAAGGATGAAATCCTCAATTTTATTGAAACAGGAGCACTGCTGCATGATATTGGAAAAATACACTGTACGAATGTGATTAATATGCAATATCGAAAACTCGTAGACATTGAATTTCAGGTAATCAAATATCACCCTGTATCCAGTCTGAAAATTTTGCAGCAGATTCCCTCTCTGCACAAATACATCGGCATTGCCGCAGGTCATCATAAATCAAGTGACGGTACCTGCGGATATCCTTCCGACTTTGATGCAGTAAATGTACCGGACAAAATCATAATCGATATCATTAGTATCTGCGACTCTCTTGATGCAGCCACCGATTATCTTGGACGAAGTTATGCCAGAACCAAAACACTTAGTCAGGTACTTGGAGAGCTTCAGGCCGGAAGCGGCACACGCTATTCAGCTAATGTTGTAAATCTGATTTCAGACTCTCCTGAGCTTCAGCATGAACTGGAGCAGTTTCTGCTTCATCGCAGAGAAGATGTCTGCCTTGAAGTATACCAGAAGATCAAACGATTCGGAACTTTGCAGCTTTAGAATCAAAAAAAACGAAAGCCTTATAACCACTGTTAAATACAGTGGTTATAAAGCTTTCGTAATCTAATTGATCTTAATTTAAACTTTGCTTATTTGCCTGCCATCTGAGCTGCAACTTCTGCTGCAAAGTCTTCTTCCTTCTTCTCGATTCCTTCGCCGGTCTCGAAACGAACAAAGCCTTTGATTGTGATCTTAGCGCCGTTCTCTTTTGCAACCTGCTCTACGTATTTAGCAACGGACTGTTTTCCATCCTCTGCTTTAACGTAAGTCTGGTCAAGAAGGCAGATCTCTTTCAGCTCTTTCTTAATACGTCCTTCGATCATTCCTTTGATAACCTTCTCAGGTTTCTGGGACTCTTTCGGATCATTCATGATCTGAGCCATAAGGATTTCTCTCTCATGTGCAAGGTAATCAGCGCTTACTTCGCTGTCGCTTGTATACTGAGGTTTCAGAGCTGCAATCTGCATTGCAACGTTCTTAGCCATCTCTTTTACAGCATCGTTTACAACGTCAGTCTCAACGTCAACAAGAACGCCGATCTTTCCGCCCATATGTGTGTAGGAAGCAACGAATCCGTTCTCTTCTTTTACCTGAGCAAATCTTCTGATGTTCATGTTCTCACCGATTACTGCGATCTGAGCTGCAAGAGCTTCTTTTACTGTCTGCTCGCTGCTCAGTGCCCATGGCTCTGCAAGGAAAGCATCGATGTCTGCTGCTGTAGTTGTAAGTGCCTGTGCAGCAACGTCTGCAACGTAGTTCTGGAATTTCTCATTCTTTGCTACGAAGTCAGTCTCTGCGTTAACCTCAACAACAACTGCGCTCTTAGCATCCTCTGCAACAACAGTCTTGCAAAGACCCTCTGCTGCTACACGGCTTGATTTCTTCTGAGCAGTTGCAAGTCCTTTTTCACGAAGGAACTCTACTGCTTTATCCATATCGCCTTCTGTAGCTGTAAGAGCTTTCTTACAGTCCATCATTCCGGCGCCGGTCAGTTCTCTTAATTCTTTTACCTGTGCTGCTGTAATAGCCATCTCTATTTCCTCCTGAATAATTTAATATGCTAAAAAATTACTCTTCTACTGTCTCAGCGAATTCCTCGGACTCAGCCTCAATCTCGCCGTCAGCCTCTGCTGTACCCTGGTTAGCCTCGATAACAGCGTCTGCCATCTTGGAAACGATCAGTTTTACAGCACGGATAGCGTCGTCGTTACCCGGGATTACATAGTCAAGTTCTTCCGGATCACAGTTTGTATCACAGATACCGATCAGCGGAATACCTAATGTATGAGCTTCCTGTACGCAGATTCTCTCTTTTTTCGGGTCAACGATGAAGATAGCGTCCGGAAGACGTTTCATCTCTTTGATACCGCCAAGGTTTTTCTGCAGCTTTGTAAGCTCTTTTCTTAACTCAATAACTTCTTTCTTAGGAAGCACGTCAAATGTTCCGTCAGCCTCCATAGCCTCGATCTCTTTCAGTCTTGCAATACGGCTCTGGATTGTCTTGAAGTTTGTGAGCATACCGCCAAGCCATCTCTCGTTTACATAGAACTGTCCGCAGCGCTCTGCCTCAACTTTGATAGCGTCCTGAGCCTGTTTCTTTGTTCCAACGAAAAGGATGTTTCCGCCGTTTGCTACGATGTCAGCGATTGCATTGTATGCATCGTCAACCATACCTACAGACTGCTGAAGGTCGATGATGTAGATACCGTTTCTCTCTGTGTAGATGTACGGAGCCATTTTAGGGTTCCATCTTCTTGTCTGATGTCCGAAATGAACACCTGCTTCCAAAAGCTGTTTCATTGAAATAACGCTCATGTTTTTTCTCCTTTTTGGTTGATTTCTTCCGCGCAGATCATTTTCTATCAGGACCCGCCGTCACACCGTATGGGCACCATCCATCGGAATCTCCACGCGTGTTTATTTTGCAACTTCTGAATTATAGCATAAGAAAACCCTCCATGTAAAGAGGGTTTTCATTGTTTTTTCCTGTATTTTCAACATTTCTCAGATTTTTCATCTGAAGTTCTTCCTGCGTCTTTTAATTTTCGGATTTCTTCCTCTGTAAGGAGACGGCATTCTCCCTTTTTCAGATCTTCCGGAAGAGTAAGAGGTCCCATGGATATTCGTTTCAGATAGATTACAGGTTTGCCCACCGCTTCCATCATCCTTTTTACCTGATGGAATTTTCCCTCGCTGATGGTAAGAAGAAGTTCTGTATATACCTCTGGAAGAGTTTCCGGGCGCACATGACGCATAACTCCTTCTTCTGAAATATCCTCTTTTTCCAGAAGCTTCACCTTTGCAGGAAGTGTCTGCCGCTTTTCTCCGATATCAATACCCTTTTCCAGTTTCTCTTTATCCTCTTCTGTCACCTGGCCTTCTGTTCTGACAAAATAGGTCTTTTCTACGTGACGGGCAGGAGAAAGAAGTTCATGAGCCAGCACCCCGTCATCTGTGATCAGAAGAAGCCCTTCTGTATCCTTATCCAGACGCCCCGCCGGAAAAAGACCTTTTCTGGCAGAAGGGATCAGCTCCATTACTGTCCTGTCCCGCTTATCCTCTGTTGCCGATACATATCCCGCCGGCTTATGCAAAAGATAATACACATGCTCCGGTTCTCTGGCAATTTCCTCTCCTTTAAAAAGAACTCTGTCCTGTGGTCCAACTTTCTGTTCCGGTTTTTTCACGGTCTGCCCGTTAATCTCCACCAAGCCTTTCTGGATGTATTTTTTCACTTCACTCCTTGTACCTTTACCTGCATCTGCCAGAAACTTATCAAGTCGTACTGTTTTACTCATCTGTCTGATCTTCCTCTCTGGGTTTTATAATAATAGATGTGGGACCGTCTGCACCACCGATCATAGATACCTTTTCCTCCTCTGATTCTTTTCTTTTTTCTGTTTCATCTGCCGTTTCTTTTCCTTTTTGAACAAAATCAGGAAGTTTACCCTTTAATAGCTGTACATAAAACTCATATCCCTGTTCTGTCTGAAAGATCACGCTGACATCCTCTTCACATTCCAACCATGAATAAAAGCCTCCCGCAGGAACCGCAGCATCTTTTAATTTCTGCAGTTCTTCCGCCTTTTCATACACTGCTGTTTTTTCTTTTTCCTTTCCATAATATTGAACTGTTGCTTTTTTTACTGTAATGTCATCCAGGGTAATCGGATATCCGGTCTCTTCCAGAACAGCCAATGTATGTGTATATTCCGGCAGGATATTTATTGTACTGTACGCATACTCCTTTCGGTTCTCTTCTCCCGGAACCAGAGTACTGACATCCATAATCCCTGGAAGACTGTAGGTTAACTGGATACTGCAGCATGGAATTCCTGCAAAACTCTCTGCTCCGGCATCCTCAATATCTTTTTTCAAAGCTTCTAAAAGTTCTGTCCATTTTTCTTTCTGCTCCTGGAAAATCATATAGCCTCGACCATCCGCAGCATTGAAATACATTTCATCCAGGTATTCTTCCCCGAGATCCAGCATATCCAAAACGGTATCCTTCAGATTTTCTTCCTCATACAGACATTGGATCAATTCCTGACATTCAATGGCATTGATACGGTAATTACGATATATCTTCTTTCCGGATTTCAACTTATACATAACTCCGGTTTTAAATACTATATCACTGTTTGCCCCCTCAACAATATGATCCCCTTTCTCGTATTTCTTTCCCCTTTCCTTCTGTTTTTCAGCTATACTGCAAAACGCATCGTAAGTTTTATCACCAATCTCTTTTTTTCCGGAAACACTGTACTCTCTCAGATCCCAGTCTGCAGACTCCATTCCTACCTGATAAATACCGTCCTCTACTTCTTTTATGTATGTTCCCATATTGTTAGAAAACATATTCATATCCACACTGACCGATGCCAGTTTTTCCTTCGGCGGAACATAGGAATCATAATGAAACAGGTCGGTTTCATATACCATGGCACAGGCTGCCACGATCAGCCCCGCTGCCAAAAGCTGAATCTTCTTTTTGAAAAAGCAATGAAAATCCATCTGGTATGCTGTTTCCATAAATCCATGAGAAAGCACAGTTCCAAGAATCAGGCCAAAAATCCACCAGAATGTCTTCATACTGCTTATAGGGATCAGATAAAAGAAATATCCGGCACCCAGTCCGCAAGGGATTACAACCATAATTTTGACAATAAAAGCAGCTCCCCTGTAAACCATAGGTGACCCCGCCGACTCAGAAGGTCTCTTCAGATAAGCCAGATAAGATAAAAATGCCAAAAAGGCTGTCAGTAAAAAGAGAATCATGAAATTCCCCGTGCCTTCTCCTTTTTGATAAGCTTCAGCAAACTGATTTATCAGCCCCGCAGGAGAAATATATTCTCTCAGAAAACGGATCAACCCATAGTTTTTTTCCATATAGTAGGTCTCATAAAATCCATATCTGTAGCTTCCCAGCAACAGACTCAGACCTGGTCCATAGCAGTAGAGCATCCCCATGCAGAAGATTCCCATAAGAAGATTTCCCGTAATGCATAAGATCAGCACCATGCTGAAATATATCAGTAAATATATGATCAGATGGATACCAAACAAAACGATCGCTGCACCCATAAGCTTCAGACTGAAAAATCCCCTTGCAGCTCCAATACAGATTGCAAGAAATACCATGATCACATAAGGTACTAAATAATAAACAAGTCCTGTGTAAATTCGATTCCAGAACATTCGCGAACGTTTTACCGGAAGACTGTGATAAAAGTCTGTCTGTCGTTTGGAATACAGATAAATAAACCCATTAATGCCATTTAAAACTGCCGCCAGTACAGCTACGAATCCTCCTGTAAGAAGAAAACCATCTTTCCACAGATTTTCATAAAGAAATTCCATCTGCTCCGGTGTATAGCCGCTTCCCCTCCAGTTGCCTATCATCAGCAGACTGACCACTGGAAAAGCCAGAAGGAATCCCAGAGTAAGGAACGCCGGAATCCATCCCTTTCCCTTCGATACTGTTTTTACATATTTAGAAGAACAGATTTTTGATTTCATATCCGGCCACCTCCGTTTCACTGATAAAAATTTCTTCAAGCGTAAGAGGAAGAATCTCACAGAACAAAGGATTTTTTTCCTGGATCCGTTCCAGAATCGCAGATCTTGTTCCTCGAGCTGTGATCAGAAGCAGCGAGCCCTGATGTTCCATCTTCAATATATTAAGCTCTTTCTGAAGCTGCCGTTCCTGAGACTTGTCGGAAAGCACACATTGGATCTTATGTATATGAAACTTCATATCCTCCAGATCTCTGGATAACAGGATTCCTCCTTTATAAAGAAGTCCCACATGGTCACAGATATCCTCCAGTTCCCGAAGATTATGCGACGCGATCACAGGAGTAAACTCTCTGCTCATGATTTCCGCAGCAAAAAGACTTTTGACGCCCTGACGCATTACAGGATCCAATCCGTCAAACGTCTCATCGCAAAGAAGATATTTTGTTCCTGCACTGACTCCCAGAAGCACGTTCAGCTGTTTTCTCATCCCCTTTGAAAAACTGCTGATCCTTTTCTTTTCATCCAGCCCAAACTGATGCAGGAACTTATAGAATCTCTGAATATCAAATCTGGGATAATAATACCTGTAAAAATTCGCCATATCACCCGGTGTATAATCGGATGGAAAATAACTGTCGTCTGATATATAAAACAAAAATGATTTTGCCTTTTCGTCATCATATACCGAAATTCCGTCAATCCTGATTTCTCCCTCATCAGGCTTCATCACCCCTGCGATCATGCGCAAAAGAGTACTTTTGCCTGCGCCGTTGCTTCCTACCAGCCCAAAGACTTCCCTTTCACCAACTTCCAGAGAAACCTTATTTACGGCTTTTACTGCGCCAAACGCTTTGCTGCAGTCCTTAATCTCAATCATGATTCCCCTCCTCATAACATTGGTCTACCACAGTTACCAGTTCCTCTCTGGAAATTCCTATCTCCTGACCTTTATGAACTGTCTGGATCAGTTCTTTGCGGTAATCCCCCCGTTTTTTTTCCTGTATGATCCTTGTATCTGCCACAAAATTTCCCTTCCCCTTTATCGAATAGATCAATCCTTCCTGCTCTAATTCTGCATATGCACGCTGAATCGTATTTGGGTTAATAGAAAGATCCATAGCAAGCTGACGAACAGAGGGAAGGCGGCTTCCGGAGGGTAAAGCCTCCTGGTAGATCAATATACGAAAACGTTCTGTCACCTGCTCATAAATCGGTCTGCGATCCTGATGATCCAAAATAATGATGATCTTCTCCTCCCTTCATTTTCTTGCAATAGAAGTGTATTAAGTGTATTAATACACTAATGTTACCATATCAAACCTCTGGCTACAAGACAAGTTTTCTTAAATCTTTATAAACAAAAACATCTCTATCTGACAACCCAGACAGAGATGTTTCTATTTACTTAATTACTGAAAATAACCGTTTTACTGATTGTTGTATGGACTTCTCCGGATTCATCAGATATCTGCCATCTGTGATTTCCAGAGACAAGCTGTTTTTATATCCATATTCGTCAAACTGACCTAGATATCCTTCCATATCAAGAATTCCGTCTCCCCACGCCAGATGTCCACGAGGTGCCCCATCAATAAAATGCACATGTACAAGTCTTTCTCCAAAAACGTCCAGATAATCCTTAGGAGTTTTGTTTTCTAATACCATGGGAATGGTATCAAGCATTGCTCCAATATTCTTATGCTCCAGTTCTCTCATCATCTTCTGAAGCGAAGAAAGATCATTGATTAAATTAGTTTCATCTTTCCTCCAAACTTCCAGCGCAAGCGTGATATCATAATGTTCCGCCATATCTCCTAACTGCATCAGTCCTTCTTTTCCGTATTTCCAGGCTTCTTCATAATCGCTTCCATCAAAATATCCTGTACCAACTGTAACCAGCATTTTATCTGTTCCTAATTCTGAAGAAACTCTTATGGCATCTTCAAAAAATTTCTGGCTGCGTCTCCTTTCAGCCTCATAAGGCGCTGCAAGGTTGATCGGATAAATACATTGCTCTGGAGTATAACAGATTAATTTTAAATTTCTGGCTTCTATCTCATGACGGACAGATGTAATATCATGATAGGTCATATCTTCTGGATGAAAGTGAGGAGCTGCCCCCCACAATTCAATGCATTCCACTTCATTCTTTGCTACATCATCCAGGAACTTTGTTAAAGGAAAAAATTTATACTGAATATTCATGACTGCAATCTGATTTCGTTTCAGACTATCCATATTTTACTCCACTCCTATTCGTTATTATTAAACAAATTTATGTTATACTCAAAATGCTCTGCATTAATAACCTCTTTTGCAGTAAATATGGCCTTCTTATCATTATCAAAAAAGATATTTTTTATCAGCAGAAGTCCTCCTGCTTCTTTTGTATTAAGTGCTATCGCCTCTTCTTTTGTCGCATAACATAGACTTATGCTTTTTATTCCCGAACTCATCCATACCCCATGCTTTGTTAAAAGATCATGCAAGGATCTGGTAAGATCTTCCATCAATAAAAACGCAAATTTTCTTGAAAAATGGAGTTCTTCAATCTCAATAGGTTTTTCATCAACAAACCGCAGCCTTTTTACACAAAGGATCATATCGTCATTTAAATTCAATTTTACAATATCTGACTGGCGTGCTTTTTTTAATTCTGCCCCAAGAAGTTCTGTTCTGACCGTATGCCCTGCCTGCTCATTCACCTTACTAAAGCTAAAGTTATTATTCAGATTCCAGGATATTTTATGCGGCATAACAAAAGTTCCCATCCGCTGTTTACGAACCAGAATTTCATCATCAACAAGCAGTTCCAGAGCTTTTCGTATCGTTATTCTACTCACTCCATAGATTTTTTCTAATTCAAACTCTGTCGGTATTTTTGTATTTTCCTTATATTCTCCTGTCTGAATTTTGTTTTTTATATCTGCCGCAATCTGCTGATACATTGGGATTGCTGTCTGCCGATCTATTTTAGACATTTCTCCAGCATCCTCCTTCCATTTTTTGGTTATACACTATATATAACATATTAACACAAAGAGGATTAAATTGATATGTTTTTGCAAATTGTTATTAATAATTTAACCTTCTGTAATACCTGCGAATTGCAATCGGATGCTTTCTGCAATCTTCTAAATGTACATTCAATCTCTGAAATGCCGCTCTCATAACAATTGGAGAAAGCATCCCTCTAAATTCTGGACTAATTCCGTTTAATTTATAGTTCATGGTATCAAATACTGTTACCTTAGCGCTAATCGTCTGAACAAACTTTTCTACTCTATCCATCTCCGGACGAGTGACATCCTCTCCCTTGATCAACATCACCGGAATATCTCTTTCAATTACTTCCAATGTTCCATGGAAAAAGTTAGCTGCTGAAATCGGTCTTGTGCGCATCCACTGCATTTCTTCCATAATGCACATTCCATAACAAACTGCCCAGTCCTCCAGATTTCCAGAACCAACCAGATATGTCAACGGTTCATCACAGTACTTTTCCGCATATTCTCTCATTTCCGCATCAGCATCTTTATAAATTTGTACTACATTTTCCGGCATTTCCTTGATTTCTGAAAAAAACTGATCATATTTCTCAAACTGTCCTTTATTTTTCATAAATCTTAATGTAACAGCATACCAAAAGTAATACTCTCCTCCAACTGTATGGATCAGATAATCGCTTTTCTCATATAATGGCGTTCCCTCTTTTTCTACATATCCGATTACTCTTGCCCCTGCTTTATGTACCTTATCAACAGCTTCTACAACCTCTGGAGTGTCACCGGAAATACTTGCAATTACAACAACGGATTTATCATCCAAAAACGGGGTTCCTTCATAAAGGAAATCTGCTGCATTTTCCAAATAAAGCGGTAAGGTACAACCCATTTGCTTTGCAGTATGCATCAATTGTCCCGCATATAAATATGTACCGCCAATTCCCATAAATATGATTGAGGAATATCCCTCTACACATATATCGTCTACAACTTTTTCTACAGCCGGAATAAGAGCGATCCCATTTTCATGTTCCTGTCTGACTCTGCTTTCATCAAAATTCAACATATCTTAGCTCCCTATACGATTTCAAGTCTTTTTTCATAGTGACCAATTACTTCTCCTGGTGAATAGGTTTGTACAAATGCAGCAGGATCTTCACGAATGATCACCCGCTTTAATTTCATCCACTCATATTTATTTACAACTGTCAAATAGACCCTCATATCTTTTTTCAGATATTCTCCCCGGCTCTGCCAGGAAGTAACTCCTCTTTTTAGTTCTTTATTAATTATTTCTCCCAAATTGCAATCCTGAGAAATCACAAGTACTGTTACCTGTATATTCTGATAATGCATACGATCCAAAGTCATAATACTTGCTATACAAAAAATCAAGGAGTATGCTGTAATGTTCAAATCATATCTGATAGCTGTGACAATAAATACAAAACCATTTATAACCATAGAAGCTTTTCCCACACTGGATCCTGGGATTTTTTTTGTTACATACATTCCGACAATATCTATGCCTCCTCCGGAACCACCTTCTCGAAGAGTTATCCCTACACCTGCGCCAGAAAGGATTCCTCCAATGATCACATTCAGCAAAGTACTGTCCAGCAATGGTTCCGAAGGAACAGGAATGATAGTAAGCAATACGGATTGTACACAAACACATCCAACTGAGAACCAGAAAAATCTCTTTCCAATACTGCGATATCCCAGCAAAAACAATGGAACGTTTATAATCCAGGAAATAATGCCTGTCAGATCCATTGTTTCTGCCAGATGAATATGAAGAACTTCCCTCATGAATAATCCAATAAGCTGCGCAATACCTGTAAAGCCTCCGCTATATAATCCACAAGGGATCAAAAACCAACTGTATGATACCGCAAACAATACAACCCCAGTTAATGCCAGAAAAAACTTATGTACCGTTCTCCTCATATTCTTTTATTGTTTAACTGATTTTTAATACTCCAGTTTCCACATGTATCTTCTTTTCGTTAATGGATGGTTTCTCACGATCGCAATCTGTTCTGCATATATACGTGCAATAGGAGATATAATAATTGGATCAAAGTAATCAACAAGAGCACTGTCTACAATTCCTGCCAGTGCATAGTCTTTTGCGTCAATAACAGTAAGCTTGCAGTCAAAACGCTGCATAAATGTCATTGCTCTGGCATCTAATGCTCTGGTACGTCCTTCATTCATGAAAAGTAAATATGGTGCATCCTTTTCCACCATCTCAAATGGTCCATGGAAGAAATCACCTGTATTAAAGGTACTTGACGGAATCCACTGCATCTCCATCATCAGGCAGGAGGAAAATGCCCACGCTACCTCCTGAGTTGCTCCGGAGCTGGTTACATAGATAATAGGTGCATCCTGATATTTTTCTGCAAACGCTTTTGCCTCCGGAACCACACTTTTCACTGCATTATCAATAGCCGGATAGATTTTTTCTGCTGCTTTCAACATTTCATCATATTTTTCATATCCCTCTGTCTGATTCAGAATCTCTGCTGCAAGAAGAAGAACCTTGATCATTTTATCCATTTTTGCAGAATAACTGTCTTCCCAATCAAAAATCACCGTATAATCAGCATCTTTGGTGATTGCAGATCCTTCTGTATGCGTTACAGCAATTGTGTGTGCTCCTTTATTTTTTGCAAGGGTGGTTGCCGCTGCAGTCTCAGGAGTACCTCCGCCTAAAGAGCAGGTGATCACAATAGAGTTTTCGTTTACCGCCGCCGGTGTGGCATACACAAACTCATTTGCCGTATGAATTGACGTACGAATTTTTTTTGCATTATTGTTAAGGAAATAATATCCCGGATACAGATCCGCTCTGGAAGCACCGCATCCCACAAAATAAACTGTGCTGATCTCCGGCTGCACATTTCTGATCTCCGCAATAATCTGATTTAATTTAGAGTTCTCTGTTACCTTCATTGTTTCTTCCTCCTATTTGTATTGTATTTGTTATATCTATATATTATATATACATCATTTTGTGTTATATGTCAATATAACAATTTCATTTTTTCAATATTTCTCTTTCCACATATATTTCCTGGTTGTGTAGTCAACACCTGTAGCAACCGATAAACCTTTCATATACACATTATTCAAAATCGGTGCGAACAACAGATGGTTAAAATATTCTCTTATATGCTCATCAAAAGATAAAATCCCTAAATCTCTTGCATCCAGTGTATAAACCTTTTTTCCTCCATGCCTTTTCAAAAAATCCAGGGCACGTTCATCCAGGGGTCTGGTTCTCCCTTCTGAAATAAGAAGAAATACAGAGGTATTTTCATCCAGTATCTCAAATGGTCCATGAAAAAACTCACAGCAATTAATAGTAGGCGAAACAATCTGAAGCATTTCCATAATATTACATATGGAAAAAATATATCCTGCAGCATAAGACGGTCCACTTGCAAGAACGGAAATTACTTTTTCACTTTTGTTAAGCTCTGCCCAGTCTTTTGCCAATGTAAGACAATATTTTTTGGCTTTGTTATAAATCTTATCCAAGATTTCAAATGCATGCACAGCTTCTTTATAATAAGCAAAACCTTCTGTCTCTTTTAAAATTTCCATTGCCAGCCTCAGACCAACAGCAGCATTCGTTTTACTTTGATCTGACTCATCAAACATAATACTTTCGTATGCTATTTTATAATCACAAATTTCTGTAAGTTCAGACTCATCTACATATAGAGCCATTGTAACAGCGCCTTTTTCTTTTGCTATCTTTGCTGCCTGACATGTTTCCGGAGTTCCCCTCATAGAAACAATTATTGCAAATGTATTTTTATTTACGTATTTTGGTGTGGCATACACAAATTCATTACTGGTGTACATCTGACTTTGCAGTTTTTTTGCTTCATGGTCCAAAAAATAATGTCCTGGATAATTCCCTCCATTAGATCCGCCTGCTGCAACCCATACAACATTTTTAATTTCTCTTTTTGACAAAATCTCTTTTAACACTATGTTTTACCTCCTAAAAAAGCGGCAAATTCTATTTTCACAGAATTTACCGCTTCCAATCATTCACCCATTACTTCAATATAATATGTTCTTAACTGAGGGCCATCAAACTCCGCAAAGTAAATGTCCTGTGCAAAACGGATCAATGCTTTTCCCTCTATTACCGGAAAAACTACTTCATATCCAGTCAGCATCTGTTTTAAATGTCCCGGCGCATTTCCGCCAGTCGCACCATAACTTGGAAGATAATGGCTATGGGCATAATCAGCAACAACCGGAGCCATTTTATCCAGCATTTTCTCCATGTCTACATGCAAACACTCCAAATCTTCATTGACCATAACACCTGCTGTTGTATGCGCACTCATCACCAGAACGATTCCGTTCTGAATCCCACTTTCTTCTACTGCCTTGATAACCTCTTCTCTTATTGAGATCAGCTGAAATTCTTTTTCACTTAAAACATTCTTTGTTGTCAGTTTTACCATATCATTTTACCTCCAGCCCAAGAAATCTTTCTGCATTTCCACCAAGGATCTTTTCCAGTGTTTCCGGACGAATGTCTAAAGATTCCAGCCCCCTCTTAATGCGGGCAGTACGAAATCTCGGATTATTTGATCCAAACATAATCTTATCACCCAGGTCATTATCTAACCACAAACGTCCATATTGTTTCATAAATACATCATGCATAAACTGCTCTGGTGAATCCATATAAAGCATAGAAGTATCTGCATAAACATTAGGATATTTAAGAAGCATTGCTGCTGTATCAAAAATAAACGGCCAACCCATGTGCCCTATACAGATCCTGAGCTTCGGATATTTGATTGCCACCGGCTCAAAATTAAGAGGTTTCCCGTATTTCATAAGGCAGTCATCACAAAATGACATTCCTGCAGAAAAAATAATCGGTTTATCGTACTCAATACATTTCTCATATATTCTATCCATCATAGGATCATCCGGAAAGAACGCCTGTTTTGAAGGGTTCAAATAAAGTCCCATAAGCTTCTGATCCTTAAATGCATGTTCCAAAACATCTAACGCATCTTCGCGATATGGATCCACACTGGCAAATCCAAAAAATATATCAGGAGCTTCCTCAACCATTGTACAGATCTGATCATTAGACACTACCCATCCCCCTGCACTTGTTGTCAGATCCATAGGAAGAAGTACAAGCTTATCTACATTTGCAAATTTCATCTGAGCTCTTGTAAGTTCAACCGGAAACGGAGACATAAGATCCCAGTGAGCGTGTTTTTTTCTAAATTCGATTTCCTGTTTGTCTTGTGATATTTTTTCATAAAAACCCGGATGCACATGTACATCAATTACCATACTCATATTTTATCTCTCCTTTATTAATTATTATTAACATAATATTTAACCTTTTACAGATCCTGCTGTCAGTCCTTCCACTATATACTTCTGCATAAAGATAAAAAGAATAATAATCGGTGCAGCAACGATCGTTCCAAATGCCATTGCCTGCGACCAGGCTGTACCATATCTTCCAATTGCATTATAAATACCTACTGTTACCGGCCATTTCGTAGACTCGTTAATATACGTCAATGCATATACCAGATCACTGTATGCAAACAAGAACGAAAATACAAATGATACTGCCACTCCGCCGGAACACATTGGAAGAACAACCCTAGTAAACGACTGCAGCGAATTACAGCCATCAATTCTTGCCGCTTCATCGATTTCTTTCGGCACACTGAGAAAATAAGTCCTTAACATCAGGATGCAAAAAGGAATTCCCAAAGTCGCATCTGCAAAAATCGGCGCAAGATATGTATTATAAATTGATATCTTCTGAAAAATAATAAAGTTTGGCACTAAGGTTGCTATCTGAGGCAGCATCTGGGATACCATAAACAACAGAAGAATAAATTTTTTTCCTTTTAATCTGAATCTTGCCATTCCATAAGCTGCCGGAATAGAAAGCACTACTGATAAAATCATTGCAAAAAACGAAATGATCACACTGTTTTTTAATCCCTGAAAAATATTAAACATCGGGGATGTAAACTGTTCAACATATGCCTGTATCGTAGGCTGAAGCGGAAACAACTGTGGAGGTGATGCAAAAACAGTACGCTCGTCCTTAAAAGATGTGGTAATCATCCAATACAGCGGAAACATCATTATGACAAACAGAACCGCAGCAATTATGGCCATAAGCACATTTTTTATTTGTTTTCTTTTCTTATAGCTTTTCATAATCACATCTCCTCATCATCTTTCATCATCCGTATATAAAATACTCCAACAATCAAAAGTATCAGCATAAGGATATTAGAAATGGTTGCACCTACAGAAAAATCAAATTTTGTAAATGAGTTTTTATAGGAATACAACGTCAACAATTCTGTGCCGTTTACCGGTCCTCCTCCAGTCATTACATAAATCAGTTCAAATGCACGGAAAGTATATACAATTCCCAAAACCAGTGAGGCCTGAATAGATGCTTTTACACTGGGAACTGTAATATAAATAAACTGTTGTAAAGAAGTTGCTCCATCAATTCTTGCACTTTCATAAAAGTCCATAGGAATATTTGCCAATCCAGTAGAAAGAAGTATCATAAAAAACGGAATGCCGCACCAAATATTTGCAACAATCACTGAAAACATCGCCGTCCATGGATGCTGCAGCCATTCTACTCCTGTTTCGATCACACCCAGTCCAACTAATACTTCATTTATAAATCCACCATTTGTAGCAAAAAAGAACTTCCAGAGAATTGCATTTACTGTAACCGGTATAATATAAGGAATCAGCATCAGCGCTTTTGTGACTCTGAAAAAAGAAGTTTCTTTTTTGAACACCATAGCAAGTGCAAATCCACCAATAAACTGAAAAAAGATACACGCAACTGTAAATACACAGTTTAAAAACAACGCATTCCAAAACTCTTTCTGTTTTAGAACATCTATATAGTTTTTCAATCCGACAAAATCTTTATCCGGAGAAAGCAATGTCGTAACTGTTACGTCCTGAAGGCTCAGAATCAAGTTATAAATAATGGGATAGAAAATGAATACAAACATAAAAATCAATGCTGGTAATACATAAATATATCCTTCCCACTTATGCAGTAATCGTTTCATATTCATCCGCCTTTCCATAATGTCTGCGATGCATTTTCGTACATCGCAGACATTGCCTGCAACTAAACTGTAGTTTTATTCTTTCGCAGCATCAATCATTGCCTGACCATCTTTCAGAGCCTGTTCTACAGGCTGCTGGCCTGACAGTGCCTCCTGAATAGCCTGCTGATATCCCTCAGACACACTTGGCCAGTAAGTAACCACATCTCGTGCACGGGAATTAGGAACCATATCAATAAACGGTTTCATTTCCTCAGTCTGGAAACGTTCATCTTTCATAGCCTCTTCGCTGGCTGTAAAATGATCAATTGATGCATCCCATTCGCTGATTCTTTCATAATCCTGCATCCACTCAAGAAATTCCAGTGCATTTTCTGTATTTTTTCCTGCAATCACACAAAGATTTTCTCCACCATATACCGTAGCCTTTTCTCCACCCTCTGTTACCGATGGAATCTCAACAACACCAAAGTTCACACCGTTGTCTTTATATGGTGTAATATTCCAGCATCCCATTACATGCATTGCAATGTTTCCGCTTTTAAACTGAGAAGCCAGTTCTGCCTGTGTCCATGAAAGACAATCCTTAGGCATATATCCTTCATTTACCATGTCTGTCCATAAAGACAGAGCTGTTTTACCGGCTTCACTGTCAAGCTGCATAGTTTCTCCGCCTGCTGTCCAGAAAAATGGAAGGAACTGATATGTAGACTCCTCACTCTGAATGCCAGATACTGCAAAACCTTTATACTTATCTGTTGTAGTTGCCTTTGCAGTTTCTACTAAATCCTCAAATGTCCAGTCACTGGTAGGATAATCTACTCCAAGCTCGTCAAATATATCTTTGTTATAAATAATTTCCAGGTTATTAGACTCTAATGGCATACCGTAAACTTTATCTTCATAAGTACAGGTTGCAAGTATTTCAGGAAAATATTTTTTATAGGACTCCCACTGCTGAACTTCCTCTGTAACATCTTCCAAAATTCCCATTGCTGCATAAGACACAGTATCACAATTATCAATCATCGCCAGATCCGGAAGAGCTGAAGCAGCAGCTCCAACTGTTAATTGCTTTTTGAAATCAGCAAATGGAAGGACTGTAACTTTCACCTCAGTTGTTTCAGACTGAGCATTAAATTCATCTACATACCCCTGAAGTTTTTCAGAAGATCCTTCTGTCGAAAAATAATGCCATAAATTAATCTGTGTTTTTTCTTCTGCATGAACTGTCTGCACTCCGAGTGCTCCAGTCAGCATAAGTGCTGTCATTGCCATTGCCGTTAATTGTCTTCTTTTCATTTGTGTGCCTCCTTTTTTATTTTGTTTTGTTTAGCGCGCTCATTTGTTATGTTTTGTTATGCCTATTATATTACTATCACTTAGTTTGCATGTCAATACTTTTATAACACTTCTACATTTTGTCTTAAATTCTCTATTTATTTTTGTGTATTTTATACAATAAATTTACTTTTTCATTATAATATCTTGTATTTTTAATCATTATATTATTTTTTATTTGACATATTTTTTCTTATATGTTATATTCGATATAACAATTATTGTTATACTTTTCCATAAAAAATAAAAAGGAGTGAAAATAATGAAAGTTGCAGCTATTGGATTTTGTTGTACTGATGTGTATGAAAACCTGAACAGGCATTATTCAACCGGAAACGGAATCGACTGTATCGTAAATCTTGCAAAAAGAGGAATCAAAACCTCTGCAGTCACAACCGTTGGAAAAGATATTTTCGGACAAGAGATGCTGGATTTATGTTCAAAATATGGTATAGATTCCTCTCACATTCAAATAAACGAGGGAGATACTTCTGTTTTTTACATGACTCTGAAAAATGGAACTGATCGTTATCATATTAAAAATGTTCCGGGAGTTATGGAAAACTACTCTCCTACAGCAGAAGATATTGCTTTTACCAAAACTCATGAATACATTCATACAGATATGTTCGGACATGTACTTCATCTATTACCGGAATTTCGTCAAGCCGGATGCAAGATCATCCTTGATTTCTCTCTCAACAAAAATTTTGATGAACTTGCTCCGGTATTAAAAAATACAGATTTCGGTTTCTTCTCCTTCGAAGAATATAATGATAACATTGAAGAATTTCTAAAAAAAGCTCATTCCTTCGGTCCTCAGATTGTAACTGCCACCTTCGGTACAGACGGAAGTATGAGTTATGATGGTGAAAAATTTTATAAACAAGGAATTTATCCTGCTGAAGTTGTAAATACGGTTGGAGCAGGCGATTCATTTATTTCCGGTTATATATACGGCTTGATCCAAGGTTGGGATATTCCTGCCTGCCTTGATTGTGGGGCACGTACTTCCGCAGAAATTGTTTCAAAATTTGATCCATATTAACAACAAAAAGAGTCAGATGAAAAAGAAAATCTTTCATCTGACTCTTTTTTATATCATTCTCGTTTTAGATGCATTTCTTTTTAAATGCCGGACTCCCACAGTAAATACCACCAAAAGTACTGCCTCCATTGTCAGAACAACCATTACATAGTTTTCTTCCGGTATACGGACAAGCAGTTCCGGCATTACAAGAGACCAGATATTTGCCCCCATATGCAGCAGCACACTGGACCATAAATTTCCTGTAAGTTCCAGGATATATGCAAATACGATACCAAGTATTCCTGCATAAACTGCCTGTACAAGATTCATATGGTATATTCCAAAGAAAACTCCGGAAATTACAGCTGCCGCTGCCATTTTCATGTGATCCCGAAGACGCAGATAGATCAGCCAGCGAAATACCATCTCTTCCGCCACCGGCGCTATGATCCCCATCCAGAAGATCAGCATAAAAAAGCTTTTTCCGCTCATGATCTGTTCCATATTTTCCTGATACGCCTGAACATTCAGGATATTCTGAAGCATAGCCACCAGAATATTTGCAAACACAGAACATGCTGCGCCCAGAAGAAGCAGAAGTAAAACAGTCCCCGGAGTCAGTTTTCGTCCTGGTTTTTCCGGTATAAGACCGCCCAGCACTCGCGCAGTTCTGTCTTTTTTATAAAAATACACACATGGCAGCATTGTAAGAAGAGCAGAAATTCCTGTAAGAAAAATTGTATAGGAAGCAAAATCTTCCACTGTACCACCCATCCAATATAAGATCACAGCTAAAGCTGTATTGGCAATAACCTGACTGATCAGAAAATGGATCCCGCAGGGATATACTGCCCTCCACACCTGCTTCAAAGGACTCTGTTTATGCAGAGGGCTTAAGAGAAAAAATCAAGCACTTCCTGCGCAGAATCTACAATCTTTAACGGATTTGCATTTTTCAGTTCTTCTTCTGAACCATATCCATAAGAAACTGCCAGGCACTTAAGCCCGGCTTTACGGGCGCCAAAAACATCATGCTCCTTGTCTCCTACCATAACCACCTGATCCCGGTGATCTGCCATATGGAGCCGGTCAAGCGCTTCTTCGATCACATCAGCCTTACTTGTCCGTCCACCATTCATTTCGCTTCCTACGATTTCATGAAAATATTTTGTAAGATCAAAATGATCCAGCACTTTTTTTACAAAACGCTCTGGTTTGGAAGAAGCCACCGCCAAGATATATCCTTTTCCTCTCAGCTTATCCAGCATATCCTCCACGCCAGGATATACCTCATTCTCAAATATTCCGATATCTGTATATCGTTCTCTGTAATACTCAACTGCCTTAACCGCTGTTTCCTCATCCAAACCTGCGTATTTCATAAACTGCTGAAGCAGAGGCGGGCCTACAAATACTTCAAGCTTTTTAAGATCCGGCTCCGTCTGACCCAGTTTTTCCAATGCATACTGCACAGATTTGGTTATTCCCTCACCAGATTCTGTCAGTGTTCCATCCAGATCAAATAAAATCACTTTATACATAAATTCCTCCAATGTGTATGAATCAAAAGTTTCTGCTTATCAGAAACAGTATATCATGATTTATTTTTTTCGTCTATGAAAATTCCGTGCACATGATCTCCATAATCCAGAACTGCCAGTTCCGTAACAACTTTCTCCACCAAGGGATCCTGTTGACTTTTTTGTACTGGAACAATACAATCTCCCTGCCATTCCCATTTGGTATCTTTTCCATTTATTTTTAAATAAAGTATCTGCACTTCCCGTTTTCCCCGGATTCTCAGACATGGATTTCTGTCTGTTTCTCCTTTCCAGCATAGCAGTTCTGGAGCCTCTTCTGACTTCCAGAACTTTGTTTTTTCTTTCTCAGTATTCTTTATTTCAGTGGGAAGAGCAGACGGTTCAGGAAATGTCTGAGAGGGAACTGCTGTAACCGCAGGCAAAGGTGATGGAGAGAGTTCCGGCGTCAAAGAGGGCGAAGGTACCGCTGCAGGTATATTGTTTATGACAGTTTCCCAGGTATTTTGCGCTTCTCCGCCAGACCAGAATGTTTCCTGAGAAATACCGGCATTTCCTGATACTTCATTTTCCGGCGCATAAACGTTCCCTGTATTTTCCTGAACCGGATACGAGACTCCTCCTGTCTCTCCCCCCTCTTCCTCCTGTGGTTCCGTATCTTCCCAGATTTCTTCCTGCGGTTCCTCTTGAACTCCCGGATTTCCTGCCGCTTCATCCCAGTCCCAGGGAAGCTCTGTATTTTCTCCTGTTCCCATCTCTACCTGAAAGCCCCCAAGCTGCTGATCTGCTGACATAGCCAATATGTTCCCGGAATACATCAGCAGCACGATCATAAGGATTGCATTCCCGAATTTTTTATTCATAATCTCCCTCCGTATATTTCTTTAAATACTGGTTCCATATCCTAAAATTCCGTCCTCTCTGTTTCAGCTTTTCCTTTTTTCTTTTTCTCTTGAACTTTTCATATAGATCCAGGCTCTCCTCTCCCCTTCCCTGTCTTGCCAGGAACAGACCATAAGCGGCATATTCCTCTTCTTTTGCACTTCTTTCTTTTGTAAGCTGTCTGTAATATCCCTCCGCCTTTACCAGATTTCCCTGAAGCTCACAGTTTCCTGCCAGCAGATACAACAGTCTGATCTGCTGATCCGGTCTGTCATATATATACAGTAAACTCCTGCTATGTTCCTCTACCTGACTGAATACTATTTCCCGGATATTTTTTCCTCCGGATTGAAAATCCATTGTCCCATACAAAGAAATCACAGAAGAAACAGCTGTTTCAAAAGAAACCAATGGTTTCTGTACACCCATATAAATACGGAAGCACAAAACAGCAGTCATGACCCCACACATGATCAAAGCAAGACCACGCCATCGCTTCAAAGATAAAGGCTGAAGCTTTTTCAACCCGCCTATGGCATTTTCTGCATTTTTCCATCTTTTTTCCGGTTGTATACGGCAACATTTCCAGATAAAAAACGCCAGATAGGGATATTGAAAAAAACACTGAAAACGGCTTTTTCCGCAGAGGCTCTCCAGTGTTTTTCCAAATGCATAAATATCACTGGTCTCTTTTATGATCCCCTGATATTGTTCCGGCGCTGCGTACCCCTTTGTTCCATAGCACATGGTCTTCTGCCTGTCATACCCCAGTACAGCACTTCCAAAATCAATCAGATACAAAGTTCCATTATCCGTCAGCATCAGATTTTCCGGCTTCAGATCTCCATAATAAACAGCCGGTTTTCTGGAATGAAGATAGGACAAGATATCCAGTATCCTTCTTCCCATGGAAATGATTTCTTCTGCTGAAAATATCCTTCCTTCTTCCAGATGCTGTCTCAGAGATTTTCCCTGAATATATTCCATCACCAGAAAACATCTGTCTTTCTGCTCTGTGTAATCAATCATCCGAGGCAGCGATGGATGATCCAGAAGCCGCAGGAACCCCGCCTCTTTTTTTCTTTCCAAAGGCAGTTCTTTCACTGCCCGGTAAATACCCAGATCGATATCTCTGGCAAGATACAGTGCTCCCTGTCCGCCTTTGCCAATCCGGTCTACAATACAGTATCGCCCTTTTAAAATGATTCCGATCAGTTCGATACACTCCGCTCCCCTTTCTATGTACAGAAAAATCATGTCCGCCAGGGTAAATGCCCACAGACAGATCCTGCATATTGTTTTTTCAAAAATGGAAAACTGCCGGAAGACCCCCGGCAAAAAGATAAGATTTCTGTCTGCTTATTATAGCACAGATTGTTCTGAATGATTATAAACTTTTCATAAAAACAAAAAGACCCCTTATCCGACAGGAAATACTGCTTCCTGTCAGATAAAGAATCTTTTTGTCTATATTCTGAGAAATAGATTTTCTTATAATTTTTACATTCTGTCCGGAGCGGAGAATCCAAGAAGATCGATGCTGGTTTCCAGAATGCTTCTGGTCACACTGAGAAGCTTCAGGAAAGATTCCTTCTGTGCCTGATCTTCCTCACTTAAGATCTTTGTTTCATGGTAGAAGCTGTTAAATGCATTGGATACCTCATAAATGTAAGCACAGATCTTATGAGGAGCTTTTTCCTCAAATGCGCTTTCTACAGTTGCCCCAAACTTTGTCAGCTCCAGCATAAGATTTTTCTGGCTGTCATTTACTGCCGGAAGAATCTGAATTCCCTCAAGGCTTCCCCCTTCTTCTACATAACGGTTCAGGATAGACTTGATGCGGACAATAGTATAAAGGATGTACGGACCTGTATTTCCCTCAAAAGAAGTAAACCGGTCGATATCAAATACATAATCCTTGGTAGCCTGATTGGAAAGATCACCATATTTGATTGCAGAAAGACCTACGATCTCAGCGGTCTCTGCAGCGTCTTTGTCCTTCACGCTTCTGTTTTCCACGATTTTGCGGTACATTTCCTCATCAATATCCGCGATCAGGCGCTCCAGTCTCATAACGCCGCCTTCTCTTGTCTTAAATGGCTTGCCGTCTTTTCCGTTCATGGTGCCGAAGCCCAGGAAAGAAAGTCTGGTATCTTCTTTTACAAGTCCGGTTTTTCTTGCACAGCGGAATACCTGGATAAAATGAAGTTCCTGACGTTTATCTACCACATAAAGAATCTCGTCCGGATCATAAAGCTTCATACGCTCTACAATGGTCGCAAGGTCTGTTGTGGTATAGAGAGAAGCGCCGTCGGATTTCAGCAGCATACACGGAGGGATCTCCTTGGTGTCTGTTTCTTCCTTTACGTCTACTACCAGCGCACCCTGATCTTCATAGGCAAAGCCCTGGTCTTTCATAGCCTGCACCATATCCGGAATATAAGGCTGCGCATCTGATTCTTTTTTCCAGAGGTCAAAGGATACATTAAGGTTGTCGTAATTTCTCTTAAGGTCTGTCACAGAAACCTGCATGATATGGTTCCAGAGAGCCATGTATCCCGGCTTACCCTGCTGGAGAAGATGTGTTGCCTCCAGCGCCTCGTTACGGTAATCCTCGTCCTCCTTGGATTTTCCGCTGGCACAGGGGTAAATTTCTTCCAGTTCACCAATGGTAAACGGAGCTTCCTCCGGATACTCTCCCTGATAGCTGTCGTCAAAATATACCAGTTCCGGTTTGCGGTGTTTCAGCTCTGTAATGATCAGACCCATCTGAAGTCCCCAGTCTCCAAGATGAACATCGCCGATCACCTTATGTCCCACAAAACGACCGATCCGTTTGATGCTCTCTCCGATAATAGCAGAACGAAGATGCCCTACATGAAGTGGCTTTGCCACGTTTGGTCCGCCGTAATCAATGATGATCGTCTTCGGTGTGTCCGCCTGTGTCACGGAAAATTTAGGATCCTCTGCCATTTTCTTCAGATAATCCGCAAGAAATTCTTCTTTTACTTTCAGATTGATAAAGCCAGGCTTTACCACTTCTGCCATAGAAAACACCTGGCTGTCCTTTAAATATTCCACTACATCATCTGCAATCATAAACGGGGCTTTTTTGTATGCCTTTGCTCCTGCCATAGCTCCGTTGCACTGGAACTCACAGAGATCAGGTCTGTTTGATACCGTTACTTTTCCATACTCCGGATCATATCCGGCTTTTTCAAAAGCGGAGGAAAGTTCCTCTGCCATAATTTCCATCAGTTTCTTCATGTCTTATGACTCCTCATACTTATTCTTTATTATACAGTGACCTTTTTGGAGCATGCCACTGCAAGGGCTCCATGTCCGATGTGGCAGGCAACGCTTAAGGAAAGCGGATCCATATGGATTTCAAGCTCAGGAAACATCTCCTGGACTTCTTTTTTGAATTCCTCCGCCTCTTCCCTGTTTCCGGTATAAGCCATCTGCAGACACATTTCTCCCTTTTTCACATATTCTGCAAAGCGGGTATCCATATCTTCCTTCATAGCTTTGAGCATCACCCGTTTGGCCTGCTTCTTGCCTCTTACTTTAGAATAAGCGTCAAGCTTATCCCCCTGGATCTGAAGTACCGGCTTCAGATTCAAAACTGTACCGATTGCGGCTGCCGCAGGAGTGATCCTTCCGCCTTTTTTCAGATATTTCAGAGTCTCTAAAGTAATGTAAATGCTGGATTCCAGCTTTTCCGCCTCCAGGATCTCGCGGATCTCTGAGGCATTTTTTCCTGACTCTGCCAGTGCAATGGCATCCAGGACAGACTGTCTCTGTGTTACGGAAATCCTCTGATTATCAACTACCTGTACCTTTCCCTCATAATCTCTGGCAAGGCCCATGGCAGTTTCACAGGAAGCGCTGAGACCACTGGACATGGGAATATGAACAATTTCATCATACTCTTTCAGAAGGTTGTCCCACATTCCGCATACTTCCCCCGGACTGGGCTGTGAAGTAGAAATCGTTTCATCCTTCTGCAGACGCTCATAAAACTCTTCCTGAGAAAGAGTAATTCCCTCCAGATACATCACTTCATTAATATAAAAGGGCATGGGCAGAACAAAAACACCAAGACTGCGTCCTTCATCCTGCGTGATACCGCTATTGCTGTCTGTGACAATTGCAATTTTTCTCATACTGCATTCTCCTTTTTCTTTTCTCCTGAAAAATACATGCTGTGTACAGTGTAACATATTTTTTTCTGTATCACAATAAAAAGAAAAAAAGCTCCAAGAGAAAAAAACAGGGATTTTATACAAAAAACAATATTTTCTGTCTGAAGAACTGTTTTGGGAAGCATCAGAAACCATCGTATATTGTCTGCTGCGTCAAAGAACCGCTCAGACCAGAATGTAAAATCCGACCATCTGGAAGGAATCCAGTCTCCTGGAATCCGGATGGTATTCCAAAGAATCATAACGCCCGTTCCGGCAAGAAGCAGCAATGCGCCTGTCCAGATCCAGTAATCCCCCTGCCGGAAAGAATATTTTTTTTGTTCCATACGGGCAGTTTTCCATAAAACCCATCCCGCTGCAGCCGGAAAAAGCAAAAGCGCCATCAAAGCTGTCCCCCGTAAAAATCCGCTTTCCACGGCTGTTCCGGAAAGTCCATAACCCATAAGAAGCTGTTCCGTCGTCTTTCCCATTTCAGAATCTCTTCTTTTTACAAACACTCTGTTATATGTATCCGTCGATTGT
Organism: Blautia sp.; assembly: GCA_026169535.1. Lineage (GTDB taxonomy): Bacteria > Bacillota > Clostridia > Lachnospirales > Lachnospiraceae > Blautia_A. The sequence goes on along the minus strand of JAPFCU010000061.1, from coordinate 38,301 downwards.
CCCGAAGCAGTCAGAAACATTCTCTGTTTCCATGGCAGTACCTTTCTTATCTGATAATCCTTTCCCTGAAAACGTAACCATCTGCCTTCTGCTTCTTCTGTTCCAAACAGCTTCACTGCAGAGACACGGTCAAGAACACAACCCTGTCTGTCCTGAGAAAGAAGTCCTGCCAGTCTCCAGTCATAAAGAGACGCGTCGCCGGCGATATTGCCTGTCATTGCCGAAGTACTTCTTCCATATTCCGGTTCTTCCAGAGTTTCCATGCCTCCTTCCCGAAAAAAACAAAGACCCATATCCTGCTGTTCTGTTTTTTCCATACTTTTCAGTATATTCTCCGCCTGATCTCCATCAGGAAAAAAGCCGGATAAAAGCACTGTCACAGAAGGTTCCCTTTGGATCTGACAGTAACAGAATACAGCCGCGCTATAAAAAATCAGCGCAAAAACTGCCGGCAGCAGACGTTTCTGCCAGTCTTTCAGAAACGCCCTGCTCTTCCCGCTCATGACTGCTGCAGCCTTACCCGGCTGCCATCCTGTATTTCTCTGTTTGCTTCCGTGATCACTTTCTGGCTGCTGGAAAGAGTTCCCTCTGCAAGAGCAGCCGTAGTCTGATTTTTTTCTTTTACCTGTACGGAAATTTTTCGCGCCACCTGCACCTCTCCCAGGATTGAATCCATGGTATCTACAACAAATACATACTCCTGACCTTCCTGTCCATATAAAGCTGTAAGAGGCACACAGCAGCTATAAGGTCCATTGGACTGTTCTACGGTAAATTCCACACTTTCCCCTACAGAAAGTCCGCTTTCCGGCACAGCTACAGTCATAACAAAAGTTCCCGGCTCTGCCTCGTCCTCCTGTACTGCCTGTACCACAGCATTCTCCACCACGGTTTTACTGACTCCTTCCAGCTTCACAGCTGCCCCCACAGAAACATATTCCATATCTTCTCTGGTGATCCGTCCCGTCATGCTCAGCTCTCCGGTAAGCTCATACACCACTGCCGCAGCCTCCTGAGAGGTCTGTCCCCCTGTCTGGGCAGAAACTGTTTTCATTACACCTTCCGCAGGAGAAGAAACCTCTCCTTTATTATCCAGAATCACATTCAGCTCTCTCAGTTCCTCATTTTTTCTTTCCAGCTGCGTCTGAAGTGTTTCCTCTGTACTGTCCTGAACCTGAGGGATCGCTGCATCCTGTTTTGCACGGTCTGCTTCCTTTACCTCCCGGTTTCGGTTCATGATCACCTGATTCAGAGCTTCCGTTTTTGCCCGTACATCATCCATCAGAGCCTGCTCCTGCTGTCTTTCCGCTTCAGAATTCCCCTGGGTGCCGTCTGTAAGGTCGTTTCCCTGTCCATCTGTTCCGTCCCCGAAATCCGGCTCCCCGTTTTCCAGCTCCTGCTGCCGGGCAGCTTCCTCCGCCGCCCGTCTGGCTCTGTATTCATTTAATCTCTGCTGTGCAATATTCACTTCATTCTGAGCATTGGAAATATTGATGTTTCCATTGTTCACAGCGGCATCCAGATCCTCCTGGGCTCTTTTTGTTTCATTTTGTTTTTTCTGATCATTGATCTGTTTCTGACTTTGGATATCGCTGATCTTCAGGGAAAGTTCCTGGATCTCGTCCTGTTTTTTCTGTATACTGTCCTGAATACTGCTTTCCAGAACTGTCAGGATCGCCTGCTCTTTTTTTATAGCCTCTCCAGGTTTCACATAAACCTGTGCGATCTTCAGACCTTCCGGGACAAAAACTGCAATCTCTCTGGTTCCCTCTATTTTTCCTGTTCCGGAAATATTGTGACTGATAATCTGATTCTGAGGTGCAGAGGCATTGATCTTTGCCACACTGACAGAATCTGCCGCCCTTGACAGAAAAGTAAAGATCAGCATTGCTGCAAAAAATATTCCAAACCATTTCAGTATCTTTTTTCGTTTCATTTCTCCTACTCCTTCACTGCTGTTGAGACAATTCCCTGTTCCAGATAATCCTGCCCCGCCAGAAATACCAGGACAGCCGGAAGAAGCACCAGCACAGAAGCTGCAAATGCTCTTCCTGCCTGTTCTGTACCGATATTGGGAAGGTACAGGGAAAGAGGCCATTTTTCTTTTGTTTTCAAAAATGCCATAGGCTGTTCAATAAGATTCCAGTATTCCAGAAATCCCAAAACCAGCGCCGAGATCATTCCCGGAGATCCAAGAGGAATCCCGATACTTAAAAAAATCTTCCATTCTCCTGCTCCGTCGATCCTTGCAGAATCCATTATCGCTTCCGGAAGCCCCTGAAAAAAACGGTACATCAAAAATACCGGAAACGTGGAAAAAACAGCAGGCAGAACAATCCCTGACAGCGTATCCAGAAGTCCGATCTCATTCAGTACCAGATAATTACTGAGCATCATTACCTGAAAAGGCATCATCATCAAAGCGATATATATGGTAAACAGCAGCTTTTTTCCGGGAAATCGGCAGCGGGCAAAGCCCCATGCCGCAGGCGTTCCCACAAGAATCTGTCCCATAAGGGTCAAAGCTGTGATTTTTACAGAATTCCAGAACATAACAAAAAATTCCGGCGAATCCAATAATAATTCCACATAATGAGAAAAGGTAGGATACAAAGGCATCAGCTTCCAGGAGGCAAAGCCCTCCCCGTTTCCCAGAACCGGAATAAGAAGCCGTAACAGCTCCGTATCTCCCATCAGTGATCCACATATCAGAAACAGCACCGGAAACACAGCCGCCGCTGCCATAAGAAACACCAGAGCTGTCATAAATTTTTTCATCATATGCTGTCTCCCCCTTCCCAGGCTTTTTGAAGCAGCAGGATCAGCACAAGAATCACGCTTCCTGTCACTACAGCCGCCGCTGCCATTTTATCAAAAGACATATCCCGGTACCAGTTATTAAAAAGATGCTGCAGAAGATACATACTGTTCTGAGGATAGTCTCCTGCCACCAGCCAGGCTTCCCGGAATACTTTAAAGCCGTTCAGTAAAGACAGCACCACAATAGTAAAAAGAGAAGGCAAAAGATTCGGCAAAGTGATCTTAACAAAGCACTTCCACTCTCCCGCTCCGTCTACTCTGGCAGCCTCATAAAGAGATGCAGGTATTGCACCAAGTCCTGCCACCCACAAAACAATATCATATCCCAGGTTTCTCCAGAGATAACTTACTACCAGCACAAAAAAAGAAGCGTCTGTGTTCATCCAGTCCGGCCCCTGAAAATTCAGAAGTTCCAGAAGGTGATTCAAAAGCCCCTGACTGTGAAAAAGAACTTTCCACAAAAGTACTACGGATGCCACCGGAATCGCCATAGGAAGAAGGAACATGCTTTTCAGGATATGCATACCTTTTTTTCTTCTGGTCAGCAGCACCGCGATCAAAAGCGACATTGTCACCAGCGCTGGAATACAAATACAGAAAAATCTCAGTGTATTGGCAGCCGCCAGACGGAAAGCCTGATTTTCAAAAACTGTCTGATAGTTTTTCAGCCCGGTAAATTCGCTGCTGACCGCGCTGAAAAAGGATCTTCGGATCACATCCCCATAGGGGATCACCCAGAACAGCCCCACACCCAGAAAGCTGGGCAGAAGAAATAACAACCCCTTATATTCTCTTTTCTTTATTTTTGTATGTATGGTCACAATTCACACTCTCCCGTTATTTTAAAGTCAGTGTAGCAGTCTAATCTAAAAAAACTCTCTAAAACAGATTAGAGATTATTTTTAGAAAGCTTTTTTAAAATATGCTATGATAGTATAAAAATGCAGTGGGGTTTCTGCTGGGAAAAAGAAAATAATACGAGGTATCCATATGAATATTTTAATGATCGAAGATGACAAAGAATTATGTGAAGCAATCTCTTTTCGACTGGAACAGGAGGGATTTTCCGTAACTGCCTGTCACGACGGAGAAGAAGGACTTTATTATATGCAGGAAGCTCCCTTTGATCTGGTGATCCTGGACCGTATGCTCCCCCATATGAATGGAATAGAAGTATTAAAGGAGGCCCGGTCCCGTCAGATCGGAACACCGGTACTGATGCTTACTGCTCTTGGCGAACTTAACGACCGGCTGACAGGACTGAACGGAGGCGCAGATGACTATATGGTCAAGCCCTTTGCTTTTGAGGAGCTTCTGGCAAGGATCCGGTGCCTGCTGCGGCGTCCGGCGGTTTATCAGGATTCCGTGAAATCTATTTCTCTGGGCGACGTTTCTTTTGTCCCGGAAACAAGAACTCTGTCCAGTCGGGAAAAAACATGTACCCTGTCCAGCCGGGAAGGAGAACTTATGGAGGTATTTCTTAGAAATCCCGGCCAGACTCTTCCCAGACAGCTGCTTCTCTCCCGGGTATGGGGACTGGAGGCAGATGTGGAAGAAGGTAATCTGGATAATTACATTCATTTCCTCCGGAGAAGACTGAAAACTGTAGAAAGCACGATGCAGATACGAACCGTCCGGGGAATTGGATATCAGCTTGAGGTCTTTCAGTAAATCGAGTAAAAAAGGAATCGCAGAACTTCTGTCCGCGATTCCTTTTTTATTTACTCTGCCAGATAAAGATTTACCTGCTGGATGGCTCCCTTAGCTGCCTCTTCAAGGCTGATTTCTCCATTCAGATATCTGGTTCCGTTTTCTGCAACAGCACTCAGGATAATCTCATTTCCCCTGGAAGGAGTGGTAAGCGTTTTTCCAAGCTCCTGAATTTCCTTTGTAGTCTTTTCATCCGCCCGGACGATTTCCATTTCCACATACTCACCGGTATTCGCATTGCCGCTTCCGGATGTACCCAGACGTCCCTGGTCGTCTCCTGCCGCCCAGTAATCTTCGCTGTCATAGACAGCTTCGTTTACTGGAAATCCGCTGCTGCTTCCGATTTCCTGCCCTTCCTTCGTAAACAGGAATTCCACCAGCTTTTCAGCAGCCTCCTTCTGTTCTGCTTTGGAGCTGATTCCCACTGTCTGAGCCGGAATAAAACAGTTCTGTGCCTGTCCGTTCCATAATCTGTGAGTGATATCTCCCAATTTCTGCTCCAGACTGTACATATTTGCAAGATCTTCCGGAGAAGCCAGTCTTCCTGCAGCCATCTTTACATAGCCTCCCAGAAGAGACATCACAGAGCCGCTGACATTACTTAAAATGGGCAGCTCACTGAGGCTGTAAACATAATCTCCTGCCATTTCTTTGATATAATCCATACTTTCTTTTCCTGCGGCATAGATCCGGCCTGCCTGCTCCAGATATTCTTTGACTGCCTCTTCATCCAGAGAGCCATCTTCCTTCTGCCATGCAGGAGCATTTACATCAGCAAAGGTCTTTAAAAATCCTTCCGGTCCAACTCCCATAAGAGAAAGAGGCATATTCATTTCTGTGTATTCCGCCTGATAGCTTTCCAGCATGTCAGCCATAGAAACAATGTCCCCGGCTTTTTCTACATCCTCTTTGTTTCCCTGTATCAGGGGAATACTGAATTTTAGCGGCATTACATACTGGCTGCCGTCTTCCTCCCTGTAGGACTCCCTGATATTATCCAGTATTCCATCCTCTTCTTCCGCCTTATCCAGAATACTGCTGATATCTGCAAGCATGCCCTTTTCTATATAAGTATCCTCCGGAATACCGTCCAGGATCATCACATCCGGTCCGTTCCCAGCCATAATTTCCGTATTCAGCGTTTTTAGGGCATCTGTAGTTGTCATTCCGTCTTCCCCTGTCATTCCTACTTCCAGATTCAGATAAATATCCGGATATTTCTTCTGGAAAACAGCTGCCACCTGACGAATATAAGAATTGTCCAAAAGAGAATATACAGTCAGCTCTGTATCAGGCTCTGCCGGTGTATCCGGGGAATAGGTATACTTTAAAATCCTTCCCATATGCCCCATATCTGCGGAGCTGTCCTGAACTGCCACATAAAAGTTTCCGTCCTGATCTCTCGCCATTGCTACAAAAGAAATATCAGGAGAAGAGAGACTGGTCAAATTTCCGTCAATCACCTCTTCCACTACGCTTCCCTTAAAGGAGTAACGGTAAACGCCGCCCTCCTCTGCATAAAAAAGACAGTCTTCCTCTTCACCCTTTGAAAATACAAGAGGATAGGAAGTTGTACTGGTAAGCTCAAGGTTGCCTTCGTCTTCTGAAATCTGCTCTGTCAGGGCCGCCGCATCCTCAAGAGGCTCCCCTGTTTCCATATCGTAATAATGGACTGTGGAATTGGTAACAGCCACCAGATACTTCCCTATGGGAGCAAAACAGGAAACAACGCTTCCTTCCTCGTATTTTTTCACAACGCTTCCGTCAAGAGGATTAATTTCTACAAGGGCAGTTGAAAAATCATTGATAATCAGGTTTCCCCGATCAGTAAAACGTGCTTCCGAAATATAAGCGCTTGCAAGGGTCTGAGAAAGATCCAGTTCCTTTACGCTTCCGTCCGGCGCCATGTAGTAATGCCTGTGCTCTTCGGATTCTCCTGAAGCAACATACGCAGATACAAAAATCCCTCCGTTTGCACCCAGCTTCGGATAAGAAAGACCATATTTCGACGTATCTACCTTCAAAACCTCTGAAAGGTTCACAGGGTCTTTCCAGGACGTTCCTCCGTCAGAGGAATCTAAATAGAAGACATCATCTCCTTTATAATAGCAGACTCTTAAGGTTCCATCCTCCAGAAGAGTCATATCAAGAATATCTCCGCAGTTATCCGGAAGAGCTACATCCTCCTCCAGATAACGGCCCATTGTTTTTTCTTCTTTTTGTGTATCCTTTGCGTCTGTTTTTTCTTTTTTTGTATTATCTGCATTTTCCTTATTTCCGCATCCGGCAAGTCCCGGAGTCAGGGCAAGAACCATGGCAGCTGTAAGTGCCGTCCCCCGTTTCCATATGTGCTGTCTGATCATAATTACATTTCCTCCATTTATCTTTGTTTTCTCACAGGATAACAGCCGATTCTCAAAAGAACCTCTAAAAAATAATCCAGCCAAATATAAATTTCCACTCTGATTTTTAGAGGCTCTTTCCAGAAAATTATGATATGATATTATTATAAACTTTCCATAAAGGAGGATTTTATGTTTCGCAGACTTCACATACATATGACTCTTTTTTCCACCCTTATTACAGGAATCATATTGTCTCTTATGGCGGCTGCCTGTCTTCTGATTACCGAAAGCAATATACGTCAGAATCATTATACCATATTCACCAATAATGCCTATTCCTGTATTTCTTATCTGGAAAGCCAGAATGTACTGTCCCACCGCTGGATGCAACAGGCTCAGAATAATTATCATATACAGATGCAGATTCTTGACGGACAGCACCCTCTGTTTTTTGACCGGCTCCACGAAAACTCTGACCTTCAGGATATTTTCTCCCTGGCAAAAAAAGAATCAAAAGAAAACCATGGTCTGGATCTGGATTCCTCCGGCAGCTCCCAGGCTCTTTCCAAAGTAGCCATGTTCCAGATTCCCGGTTATTACGCCTGTACCGCCCGGATTCCCAAAAAACAGGGGGCTCTTCATGCTGTTTTTCTTTATTCCCAAAAAGAACAGGTCTCACAGATCCTGAGAATGCGTCTTCTTTTTCTCTGCGCTGTTCTGACAGCAATTTTTGCCCTTGCTGTCTTTTCCTGGCTTTTTACCAGAAAAATGATCCGGCCTCTGGAAAAAAGCCGAAAGGAACAGAATGCCTTTATTGCTGCAGCCTCCCATGAGCTTCGTTCTCCCCTTGCAGTGATCCAGAGCAGCCTGTCTGCCATCCCACATGCGTCAAAGGAACGGGCAGACCAGTTTATCTCCATCAGTCTGGATGAATGCCGACGTATGTCCCGACTGATTCAGGATATGCTTTCACTTTCCAGATCTGATAACCACACCTGGGTTCTGAACACCGCTCCCTGCGAGGTGGATACGCTTCTTCTGGAAACCTTTGAAAAATACCAGCAGCCTGCCCGCGAGAAAGGTAAAAAACTTCGGATTGATCTCCCGGAGAATCCTCTTCCTCTCTGCATCTGTGATATGGAAAAGGTCAGCCAGATCCTGACCATCCTGATTGACAATGCATTAAGCTATGTACCGGAAGGAGGGAGTATCCGTCTTCAGGCAAAAAAAGAACCGGGAGCCATTGCCATTTCTGTTTCTGACAACGGTCCCGGTATTCCCGACTCCGAAAAGGATTCAGTTTTTCAGCGTTTTTATCGCTCAGATGCCTCCCGAAATGACAAACAGCACTTCGGTCTTGGGCTTTGTATTGCAAAGGAGATTGCTCTACTCCATCAGGGAAGCCTGAAAATTCTGGACACTCCCGGCGGAGGAGCTACGTTTATCCTGAAGCTTCCCCTTCAAAAAAACTGAAAGAGAATTTCCAATGACCTTTGTTACTCGCTTCTAAGTGCATCGATAGGATTCAGGTTAGCCGCTTTCACAGAAGGCAGAAGCCCGAAGATCACACCGATCACAGTGGAAAACAGCACGGATCCAATAATTGCCGGAACACTGATAGCTGTAGGTGCACCAGAAACCTGCGAGACCACTCTGGATAAAATAATTCCCAGCACCACTCCGATAATTCCGCCAATGCTGGTCAGCATGGAAGCTTCTGTAAGGAACTGATAGAGGATTACCTTTTTTCTGGCTCCAATGGCCTTTTTCAGTCCGATCTCACTGGTTCTCTCCGTTACCGATACCAGCATGATGTTCATAACGCCGATGCCTCCTACAAGAAGAGAAATACTGGCGATCCACAACAGCTGCTGATTGGTGCTTTCACTGAGATTCTGCAGGTTTTTCACACGTTCCATTACGTCGTCTGCCTTATATTTGAATTTGGAATCCTCACTGATTCCCTGATTCAGAATCTTGGCTGCGCTGTTTCCTGCAGAGCTCATATTGTCTGTAGAATCTGCTTTGATCACCACATTCTCCGGTTCATCAAACTGAAATGCAATAGGCCAGCACCTGTTTGGTATCATTACCGTACCGATCACAGTCTGATAATATTCATAGTATTCATTGATACTGTTGATATTAGGCTGATAGCTGTCACCCTGCTGAACAATACCTACCACCACAAAAGGATCATCTCCAATCTCTATGGTTTTTCCCAGAGGGTCTTCTCCTGAAAACAGATTTTCTGCTGCATTATTGTCGATCAGAGCTACCTTGTTCAGATTTTCATAATCTTTCTGAATAAATCCACGTCCTGACTGTACCATATAACCACAGGTATTCAGATAATTTTCATCAATACCGTAGACAGTTCCTCCCTGAAGAGATGTGTTCTGATAATACACATTGCTGTATGTATTGGTATAAAAAAATGTAGCGTTCTCTACATGATCCATTTCTCTTACCTCTTCCTTCTGTTCACTGGAAAGAAGAGGAGGATTTCCACTGTTGCTCATTCCAAACATGGGATCATAACCGCTGTCACCATCATAAAGACTGATAGTAACTGTATTATTTCCTGCTCCGATCAGATCCTCTTTAATCTGCTCACTGGTTCCTTTAATGGTAGATACGATGGCAATGATCGAGGCAATTCCGATAATGATACCCAGCATGGTCAGAAAGGAGCGCATTTTATGCGACCAGATTCCCTGAATGGATATTCTTATATTTTCAAGCATAAACTCCCACCTTTCTAGTATCCATATAATTCTTCAAGAGTACCTTCCTTTGTCTTGATTCCTTCTTTTATAGATTTTCCGTAAGGAAAAGCAATCTTGTCTTCACGGGTAATCCCATCTTTGACCAGAACAGAGGAGCCTCCGTTGACATTGCCGCCTATGGTAAGGAACTGTTTTTTCAGGCTTCCATTTTCATCCATATAAACATAGTACCTGCCATTTTCCGACCGTACAAAAGCCTTGTCCAGAACGATCACTCCTGAATTTTCACTGCTTCTTTTAAGGGTAATACTAAGCCAGTCATCCTCGGATACTTCCACATCCTTATCCAGGATAGTTGCGCTGTAAGTATAGTAGGAAACATTTGGATTTCCATTTCCCATAAAACTGTTTGATGAACCCGGGTAAGAAGAAACATCCACCACTTCAGCATCAAAACTTCCACTGGAACCGGAACAGTTCAGGATTGTTCCTTCCTCTACCTGATCCAGCATCAGCTCACTTACTGTACCTTTTACATAATATCCATCTTTACTCTTTACTGTCATAAAAGCATTTCCTTCAGAAATCCCGGTAAGAGGATCACCTACTTTTGCCACAATACCATCGATCTTACTGTAGATAACCTCTTTACTCACTTTTTTCTCCAGTTTTGTGATCGCGATCTCACTTTCCCGGATATCAAGCTTCAGACTTTCAATCTTATTTTTCTGATTGGCAATGGCTTCGTCTCTGCTGATCGTTGTACCTGGATCCCCTCCGTCGCCGCCTCCGCCATCCGGAATCTCAGGATCCTCTTCATAATGTGAAGCTCCTTCTAAAGTATATTCCATCTCTGCAGTCTCTTCTACCATGTTCTCCAGAAGACTTCCATCAATCAGATAATATCCGGTACAGGACAGCTTTCGGTCAGAAAAGTCTGCAATGGTATCATTCTGATGAAATTCCAGCTGATACCAATATCCGTTTACTCCGGGTTCTTTTGTTCCGTCAGCTCGAAAACCTGCCATCTTATTCAGAAATGCACCGGTAGCAACAACTTTTCCTTTAGCGGAGCTGCACAAAAATACAAATGGATCCTCTTCTGTACCGGTTCCTGTAAATGGAACAGTTTCTCCATCCAGCCTCTGATAAAATTCCGGCTCTCCATCTGTAATATCAGTTTCTGCATCATTTGGTTCCGGATCTATGATTTCTATATTATCGGAAACATCGTCCGAAAATTCTTCATCCGGAGCATCCGGCGGAGTAATCGTAGGAGTCACTGACGGAGTGACTGATGGATCTGCCGGAGGTGTTTCCTGACTTCCGTTTCCATCTCCAAAATCAACCAGTACATCATCCCCTGAACCGCTCGGATCTCCAGGCGCTATCTGTCCGCTTCCTGTACCATTCTGCTGCTCAGATTCTCCGGAAGAAAATTCTCCCTCTGAAGTTTGTCCGGAAGAAGCCTCTTCCTCTATGACTGATTCTTCCTGTGTACCTGCGGCCTCTGCAAACGCCAGAATCGGATATACTGCTGCTGCCAGATAACTGCCCTTTACATTGCTGTATGAAGAAGCCATTTCATCATCTGGAGACAGAGCACTGCTTCCCGATCCATCATCCCCCGGAAGCCCTGGCAGTTCAGCATCTTCTTCCACAATAGGACCTCCATTTTGGAGACTGTGAAGCCTGTTTATTGCTTTCTCAAGATCCTGCTCCAGTTTTTGTTTTTTCAGTTTTGCAATGTTCAGCTCCATCTGCACCAGAGTCATATCAAAAGATACCAGTTTATCTCCTTTTTGTACTGTATCCCCCTTTTGTACAAAAAGATCCTGAACGATCATATCTTTGTCTACAGTCACATTCTGAGTGACATTGGTCACGATATTTCCATCTAAGGTTGTATCATCCATATAATAATCGGAAGCAATGCTGTCAACACTGACTACTGTAACTGTTTCTTTATTATTTTTCTTAAAATAAACTGCTGCTCCTGCCACACTTCCTGCTGCCAGTACTGTAACCAATACTCCTATGATTATCTTTTTGGCATTTTTCATGGTTTCACCTCTTTTTCCTGAAGCACCCCATCACGGATTGTCACTACACGTTTGGCATGGGCCGCGATATCCGGATCATGGGTGATCATCAGAACCGTCACTCCTTCGTCATTCAGTTTCTGAAACAGTTCCATAACCTGTGCACCTGATTTACTGTCCAAAGCTCCTGTTGGTTCATCTGCAAGGAGAAGCTTCGGATTATTTACAATTGCCCTGGCAATCGCCACACGCTGCATCTGACCTCCGGAGAGCTGGTTTGGCCTAAAATCCACCCGGTCGGAAAGTCCCACTCGATCCAGAGCCTTTATAGCTCTGGCTCTTCTTTCCTTTTTTGGAACTTTTGCATAATTTAAAGGCATTTCCACATTTGCCAGTGCTGTCTGTCTGGGTAAAAGATGAAAACTCTGAAATACGAATCCGATTTTGGTAAGACGTATATCTGACATGGTATTTTCAGAGCAGGAACGTATATCCTGTCCATCCAGAATAAAGTCTCCCTTAGTTGCCTGATCCAGACAGCCGATAATATTCATAAGAGTAGTCTTTCCGGAACCGGAAGGTCCCATGATTGCTACATATTCTCCTTCTTCCATTGAAAAGTTTACATCCTTCAGAACAGGTACATTCATTTTTCCCTGCTGATAGTCCTTATAAATTCCCTTCAATTCAAGAATCATTCCGTTTCCTCCATGTCTCCCTCGGCCGGCGTCAAAATCTCATCTTCCGGAATCGCCTCATCCTGAAACTCATCCATCATAACAGCTTCTGCAGCAGCTCCGTTCATATCCTCCGATGCCATGTCAGCCTCGTCGATCATGGTCCCGTCTTCAATAGCCTCATCATAGACCATTCCATCTTCCGGCATTCCTGCATCATCTGTGGGAATCTCCTCTTCCGGAAATTCCTGATCTGCGCCTGCGGCCGGTTCCATGTCTACAGTTCCCGGGTCTGCTATGATCTCGCTGCTTACAGTGGTCTTCATTCCCTCTGTCAACAGTTCCGAAGGATATGCAATACAGTCTTTTTTCGTCAGACCGTCTGCAATCTCATATTCCCCAAGATTTTCATCATATTGTCCAAGAACCACACTTCGCTTTTCCAGACGTTTATTTTCATCCGCAGCCCAGACATAAGGACTGTTGGTATCTGCATCCATGATATAGAATTCACTGAGCCAGATTCCTTCTTTCTTCTCCTCCTGCCCTTCATCCATTTCAATATATACATGCTGTCCAAGCATCAGTCCATCTGACTGCTCCAGTTCCACATAAAATGGATATGTAGTAGATGAGGTCTGGGAATCACCGCTGGCGTCCATCATTCCAAAAGAATACATGCTGTCGCTTTGAGAGTTGGCGCTCTCCCTGTCTACGGATCCCATGGTTCCTCTCCATATCTGTTTTTCATCTACACGAGAACGTACAATCACCGGCTGCCCTTCAATAATACTGTTGGCATTCATTTCATTGACCGTGCCTTTAATCCGGTAAGCACCTGTACTGAGAATTGTGATAAACGCATTTTTTCCGCTGCCGGAGCTGCTTTCATCAGAATAACTGAAATCGTCTCCCATATCCAGTCCGTCACTGCTTTCATCATCTGATGCAAGCTTGGAAGTGTCAATTTTCTGAATTACGCCGTCTATGCTGCTCCTTACCTCAGTATTTCCCATGGTGTTTTCCAGCTTTGTGATCTCTGCCTGCTTACTTTTCTGACTGTATTCATTTTTTTTCAGATTCATCTTGTTCGTTTCAATCTCTATGGTGTAAGAAAGCTGCTCATCTTTGCCCGCCTGCTTCTTTTCTTTTTCCAGAGTCGCAATCTGACTCTGAAGACTGGACGCTTCATTTCTCAAACGATCAAATTCCAGCTTTGCTTCATCCAGATCTTCCTGAATACTGCTCAGGTCATACTGGAACAGCAGCTGTCCCTGCTTCACTTCTTCACCTGTTTTGACTTTTACCTCTTTTACACTTCGCCCGTTTTCCAGTTCTACTTCCACTGTTTCCTGAGGCTCCACTACACCTGCATAACGGTTGGATACACCGGCCACTGTTCCCATAATCTCATTGATCTCCGTAACATATGCCGTTTCATTGCTTTCTTCTTCATGCCCGAAAACACCCATTTTCCAGCAGACGCCGCCTGCAGCTCCACCAATGATCAAGATCCCCAACAGGATCAAAATTCGCTTTTTCATGATAATATGCCTACCTCTCTGTAAATATAGGACTGTTTGATCTTTTTTATCATATCAGATTATACTTCAAAAGAAAAGTCCTGTGGAGAATCACTGGGCTTTTCACAATTTTTTCACAGTAAAATACTATCAGATGCCCTTTTCTTCCCCGTATTTTTGACTTTTCCCACAAATTCTGGTAAAATGAGAAAGACTATTTTGGAAAGGAAAGAAACTTATGAAGATCGTAAAAGGTCTGGCTCCATTTCTTCTGCTTGTTTTTGCCGTATCTATGGTCATCGGCTGTTCCCACTCAGAAAAAGCAGATGTAAAAGGAGTCATCACAAATGAACTGGATCTCCTGAAGAATCTGGATTCTGATACTGTTCAGAAATACATCTCCTATAAAGAGCTTTTTCCGGATGCCATAGAAAAAACCGAACTTTCCAGAGAAGTGGAAGAAGTTTTTTCTCTCTTTTTTCAGGATTTCGACTACAGGATCCTGCGAATCAAGGTCGACAAGGACAAAAAAGAAGCATCTGCCAGCCTGAAGCTTACTACTATTGATGCAAAGGCTCTTGCAAAGGATTACACTGTTTCTCATTTGGAGGATGCGATCCTGAATGCAGCAGACTCTGCTTCTCCCAATACAGAAGAACAATCAGACTCTATGGAGGATCGTTACCTGATCCTGAATGAGCTTCTGAAAGATCATACATATAAAACTGTAGAAACCGATTGCACGCTTACGCTGCAAAATAACGGTACAGACAAGGAAGACTGGGAGATCAGACGCTCCCATGATCTGGAAAACAGTCTTGTCGGCGGTCTTATCACTTATCTCAGCGACAGTGATCTCCTTACACCGGAGGAAACACTGACCGTCTATTTAAATACCCTGAAAACAATGGATCAGGATCAGATGAGTAATTATCTTGGACTGGAAAGTCTGTTAACAACCTCTGATGCTGCAAAAAATTCCATAGCCTCTGCTCTGGTAGAACAGATGCATAAGACTTTCGATTTTAAGATCACTGACTCTGATGTAGAAAGCTATTATGCAGTGATTCAGACGGAGATTACAACTTTTGACAGTGATGCGATCCTGAAAGATTATCAAAAAGAACTGGATGAATATCTTGCATCTCCGGAAGCAGTCATTGACGGCGCCCAGAAACGTTACAACCATTCTCTGGAACTGCTTCTCCGCAATATTGAAAAAAACACAGGGACTCTGACTCATCCTGCGGTTTTTATACTGACAAATGACGGCGCTTCCTGGAAACTTCAGGACGACGGTCATTCCATCGGAGCCGGGATATTCGGTAATCTCAGCGTTACTCCTCTTGCAGAGGAAGAAAACTCTGAAGAGTAGCACTTTAAATCTTACTTTCTTCATAAAAATCCCCTTTCCTTCGGAACTGTTATTCCTGAGAAAAGGGGATTTTCTTTTATCGTTTTTATTCTTCTGTTTCTTCTTCTGTAATTTCCAGACCAAGTTCTTCCAGCTGCACACTGCTTGCCTGGCTTGGAGACTGTGTCATAAGACAGGATGCATCCTTTATTTTTGGGAAAGCAATGACATCACGGATACTGTCGACCTTTGCCATAAGCATCACCAGACGGTCAAGTCCATATGCCAGTCCTGCATGAGGCGGTACTCCATATTTAAATGCATTCAGGAGGAATCCGAACTGCTCGTAAGCAGATTCCTCAGTGAATCCAAGCATCTGGAACATTTTTTCCTGAATGTCGTTCTGGTGGATTCTGACACTTCCTCCACCGATCTCATTTCCGTTCAGAACAATATCATATGCTTTTGCACGAACCTTGCCCGGATCTGTATCCAGAAGAGGGAGATCCTCTTCCATAGGCATAGTAAATGGATGATGCATTGCAGTAAAGCGGTTTTCTTCTTCATTCCACTCAAGAAGCGGGAATTCTGTTACCCATACAAAGCGGTATTCATTTTTGTCCAGAAGTTCCATCTGCTTGGCAAGTTCTACACGGAGAGCTCCCAGAACATCATAAACAACCTTATTCTTATCAGCTGCAAAAAGAAGCAGGTCTCCCGGCTTACCTTCCATAGCCTGTACAAGAGCATCCATTTCCTCATCTTTCATAAATTTCGCAAAAGAAGATTTTCTTGTTCCATCTTCTGCAATGGCAATATATGCAAGACCTTTCGCTCCGTAGCCTTTTGCAAATTCCACCAGTTTATCGATCTTCTTTCTCGGCATAGAACCCTGTCCCTCTGCATTGATACCACGGACAGTTCCACCTGCTTCAAGAGCTCCCTTAAACACTACAAATTCGCAGTCCTTTACAACCTCGCTGACATCATTGAGTTCCATTCCAAAACGCATATCCGGCTTGTCAGAACCAAAGCGGTCCATAGCCTCCTGCCATGTAATACGCTGGATCGGAAGCTGTACATCCAAACCAAGCACTTCTTTAAATACATAGGCAAGATATCTCTCGTTTACATCAATGACGTCATCTACATCAACAAACGACAATTCCATGTCGATCTGAGTAAATTCCGGCTGGCGGTCTGCACGAAGATCTTCATCACGGAAGCAGCGTGCAATCTGGATATAACGATCATAGCCTGAACACATAAGAAGCTGTTTATAAAGCTGAGGAGACTGTGGAAGTCCATAGAAACTTCCCGGATGTACTCTGGATGGAACCAGATAATCTCTTGCACCTTCCGGTGTTGTCTTTCCAAGGATCGGAGTCTCAACCTCAAGAAAACCTTCCTCTGCAAAGAATTTTCTTGTAAGCATGGCAACCTTGCTTTTCAGCATCAGATTTCTCTGAAGATCCGGTCTTCTCAGATCCAGATAACGATATTTCAGACGAATCTCATCTTTTGTTTTGCTGTTTTCTTCAATGGGGAACGGCGGAACCTCTGATTCAGCCAGAACACGAAGTTCATTTGCGCGAAGTTCAATCTCACCGGTAGCAAGATTTTCATTTACTGCGCCGCCTCTTTTTTCCACGATACCGGTAACCGCGATAACAAATTCACTTCTCAGTTTTCCGGCTTTCTCAAACCCTTCTTCATCAATGCTTCCGTTTTCAAAAATCACCTGCATGATTCCGGAACGGTCTCTTAAATCTACAAACACGATACCGCCCTTGTTTCTGGCTTTCTGAACCCATCCCATCAGCGTTACCTTATTTCCTGTCATCTCATTTGTCACTTCCGCACAGCGGCAGGTTCTGTGCAGTCCCTTCATGCTTTCTGCCATGATATTTACTCCTTTTTATAGTTTATCCCGGAAAAACTCAACAAACTCGGTGTATCCCTCGCCCATCATCTGTTCTTTCTGGAATTTCTTATTTTTCTTCATAATAGAAAGATTTACCTGAACTCCGTTTCTTCTTTCTTCTTCCGCCTGTTTCAGAATAGTAAGAAGTTTGTCTGCAGGCATATTTTTTTCGATCAGATATGCTTTTTTCGCATTGCTTCCCGGAACTTCATATTCTCTTTCCAGAAGCAGCATAACAATACGTTCAAAGCCAATGGAAAATCCGCAGGCAGAAGTATTCTGACCTGTAAATTTACCAATCATCTCATCATAGCGTCCGCCGCCGCCTACGCTACCGCCAAACTCATCCATCGCGATCTCAAAGATCGGTCCTGTGTAATAAGACATTCCTCTAACCAGTGTCGGGTCAAAAGAAATTTTAAAGTCTGCACTCTTTACCGCGTCCACAGAAGAAATGATAGTTTCCAGATCCTCTGCCACCTTCGGATCAAGAACCTCCTTCAGTTTTTCTTTACAGTAACGAACACCTTCAATATCTGATGTGATCTCACGGAACATGCCAAGATAAGTATCAATGCTTTCCTTGGCAAAGCCTTCTTTTTCCAGTTCGGCTGCCACACCTTCCAGACCGATCTTATCCATCTTATCCAGAATGATAAATACCGTATCAAAGCTTTCTGCAGGGAAGCCGCTGTACTGGGCCATTGCCTTCAGTATCTTTCTGTCATTGATACGAATAGTAAAGTTATGGAAATCCAGTTTGCCCAGGAGAGTGGTAGTTGCCAGTACCAGTTCGATCTCTGCGAGATAAGTTGGCTCTCCCAGAATATCAATATCACACTGCATAAACTGACGGAATCGACCTCTCTGAGGACGGTCTGCCCTCCATACATTTCCCATCTGCAATGCCTTAAAAGGAGCCGGAAGCTCATTTGCATTGTTTGAATAATATCTGGAAAGAGGAACTGTCAGATCATAACGAAGACCGGAATCCACCAGATCCGCTTCCTCCTTTGCACTTTCCAGTTTTAGTTTCTCTCCTCGTTTGAGGATTTTAAAGATCAATTTCTCGTTTTCTCCGCCCTGCTTACTGCTGAGATTTTCGATATGCTCCACACATGGAGTTTCGATAGAAGAAAATCCAAATTTTCCGTAAGTCTCACGGATCATGTTTATCACATAATTACGGATTTCCATTTCTTTTGGTAAAATGTCTTTCATACCGGTTACCGGTTTTTTCTTTAATGCCATGCCTGCCTCCTGTTTATTTTTTATGTATCACTCTTTGAAATGTAAGAAAAACTTCCATGTCAAAGTTTTTGATCTCATCAATCATAAGTTCCACCACTGTAGCCACGTCAAATGCAGTCCGATAAGGTCTGTCTGAACTCAGTGCCGCAAAAACATCACATACTCTTAAGATCCTTCCGCCAATGGGAATTTCCTCTCCGGCCAGGTTTTCCGGATAGCCGGTTCCATCATAATTTTCATGATGATACAATATACTTTCCAGAACAAATTCTGAATATCCCTTTCCTTTCAGTTCCTCGTATCCCAGCGTAGAGTGCATACGAACATATTTCAGTTCTTCTATCAGAAGAGGATCCTTTTCCCGTCCGTTGATATATTCTGTCAGTCTCAGCTTTCCAATATCATGCAGCATACCGGCAATTGCCAGCTCATAACAGACAGATTCCTCCAGCCCCATTTCCAAAGCCACCTCATACGCAAGATTACTGACCACGATCCCGTGATTCAGCTCGGCCGACAGATCAAAATCCAGTATTCTGTCAGATGTTTTCAGCGTTTCTGTTTCTGCCGCACCCAATCTGTACACCTCCCATTATAACCATTTCCGGATCCCTGCCCGTTTTCTTTCGATCATCTCATCAATGCGGGCAATATAATTGGATACATCCTTTACATTTTCAACACGTTCGATCCTTTTTCCATGATCAAAGACCAGTTTGGAGGATCCACCTGCTCCAAGTGCAATGATCGGCTGTTTCTCTTCCATAATCAGTATATTGTAAATCCCTGCTTTGTCAACCTCTGCATAGCCTACATTTTCAAAATTACCCTTCATATTTTTCTGTCGATACAGATAATAAGGGCTCATTCCCATTTCATAAGCAGTTTTCATGGTCATATCCATGATTTCCTGATTATTTTCGAAAGTCATTTCCTGATACTGATCCTTAAACATATTCAGCCTGGCCGCACGCTTCACAGCCAGAGAATGTACAGTCAGACTATCCGGTGCCAGTGCTCTCACTTCATCCAAAGTATGTGCCACCTTTTCTTTATCCTCACCAGGCAGCCCCACAATCAGATCCATATTAATGTTGTCAAATCCACACTCTCTGGCCAGCATAAATGCATTCCTGGTCTCCTCTACCGTATGACGCCTTCCAATAATATCCAAGGTTTCCTGATTCATGGTCTGAGGATTTACAGAAATTCTGCTAACCGGATATTTCCTGATCATCTGAAGCTTTTCCTTTGTAATACTGTCCGGGCGTCCGGCCTCTATGGTAAATTCTGCCAGATTTCTGCAGTCAAAGTGCTCCATCAGAGAGTCCAGAAGCCGTTTCAGCTGATCTGGCTCCAAAGTGGTCGGTGTGCCGCCTCCAATATAAACAGTGTCCAGCTTTCTACCTTTTTCTTCCATGATCCGGGATACTGCCTCGATTTCCTTACACAAAGCATCCAGATATAGATCTACCTTGTTTTTCCACTGCTTCAGAGGGTATGAGCTGAAGGAACAGTAAAGACAGATACTTGGACAAAAAGGAATGCCTACATAAAGGCTGTATCCGTTTTCATAATCAATATCCTTCAGCAGCTCTCTTTCTCTGTTTGCAATAGCAATGGCAAGTGCTGTTTTTTCCGGGCTGACCATATAGCGATCTCTCATTTCCTGTGCTGCTTCAGAATTTTTCATTCCGGATTCGAGCATGGCCATAGCCAGCTTGGCAGGACGGATCCCCGTAAGGTTCCCCCAGGGAAGTGTCCTTCCTGTAAGCTTTACCAAAAGCCGGTAAAGTACCTGCTTGATAATATCCTTCTGCTCTTTTCGGAGTTCATGAGCTTTTTCTTTATCAGCAGAATCTTCTTTACAGGAAAGAAGGGCATCCGAAGACTGCCCCTTTATCATCTCTCCACATGTTACGCCTTTATTCTCCTCACTGCGGTAATGGATCATGAAGCTCTGTCCCTGTGCTTCCACTCGAAATGCAAGGTCCGCCTGTACTTCCTCTTCTTTTTCGTAGGAAACAAAAATTTCCGCATCCGGATAAAAAGCCCGGATCAACTCGTAGATATCATGTTCAAAGTCTCTGTTTTCAAACAGAATTCTGATTTTATACAAATGGATTATACCTCTTTTCATAACCAATGGTCGTGGACATATCATGTCCCGGAAAAACTTCTGTATCCTCAGGAAGGTTATCTGTCAGTCTGTGAAGGCTCTGAACAATCTGAGCTGTGCTTCCGCCCGGAAAATCCGTTCTCCCTACAGAACCATAAAACAGCGTATCACCGCTGAAAAGAAGTCCTTCCTCCTCCAGATAATAGCAGCAGCTTCCCTCCGTATGTCCCGGGGTATGGAGCATCTGTACCGAAAAACCTGCTGCTTCAAAAACCTGAAGGTCCGTAAGAAGTATGTCCGCTTTCAAAGAACAGACTCTGCTTCCATATCCGGAAAGATTTACCGACGGATCCAGAAGTGTACCTGTTTCTTTTTCACAGGCATAAACCGGGATCTGAAGTTCTTTTCTCAAATCTTCCGCTGCCAGAATATGGTCATAATGACCATGAGTCAAAAGAATCGCCTTTGGCTCTGCCTGCATTTCCTTTATTTTTGAGGAGATAATTTCTGCATGATCAGCAGGATCAATGATCAGAAGTTCTCCTGTTTCTTTATTTTTAAGTAAATAACAATTGGTAGATACCGAACCAAGAATACATTTCTGAAGATCTGCGTTTTTCATATCGTTTCTCTCTTTCTAAAAAATGTTTTCCCTGCTGTATCAGCCTGTAGTACGCTCTACATCCAGAACACTTTCCACCTGACGAATCTTTTCGATCAGAGATGCAAGCTCTTCCTTACTGGCAATCTCAAAGCTGACTGCAAGGGTTGCCTTATCCTGTTTGTTGGTACGGCAGTTCATATTTTTCATATCGATCTTTCTTTCTGTAAAAAGTTTAGAAAGATCTACGATCAGACCGGTCCGGTTGTTTGCAAAGATCCTAAGCTCTGCAATATATTTTTCAGAAGTTTTTGTATCAGCCTGCCATTCCGCCTCGATCAGTCTGGTACGATCCGCCTCCGACATATTCAACACATTAACACAGTCTGTTCGATGGATTGTAATTCCTCTTCCTCTTGTGACAAATCCTACGATTTCATCTCCCGGAATGGGACTGCAGCATTTCGAGAACCGTACCGCCACGTCGTGGATACCCCGCACAACAATACCACCCTTGGATTTTACAAGATGGAGTTTTTCCTGTGCCTCTGAAGCAGCGTCGAGAACATCCTGATCTGTAATCTTTTTGGCATGTTCTTTCTCGTAAGCTTCCATCAGTTTATTAAATACCTGACCTTCTTTCAGACCGCCATGCCCGATTGCTGCCAGCACGGAATCCCAGTCGCGGAATCCATACTTATGCATAACTGCTTCCATGTACTGACTTTTTGTATAGGAGCCAATCTTATATCCCTTGGTCTTTGCATACTGGGCAAGCATGTCTTTTCCCTTCAGGATATTATCTTCTTTCAGTTCTTTTTTAAACCACTGATTGATCTTATTCTTGGCCTGTGTACTTTTTACCAGCTTCAGCCAGTCACGGCTGGGACCCTGAGAATTCTGTGAAGTAATAATCTCAATACGGTCTCCATTCTGAATCTCATACTCAATTGGAACCAGCTTTCCGTTCACTCGTGCCCCTACCATACGATTTCCTACTGCACTATGGACACAATAGGCAAAATCAATAGGAGTAGAACCCGCCGGAAGGGTTTTGACATCTCCCAGCGGAGTAAAACAGTAAACACTGTCGGCAAAAAGATCCAGATCATTCTTCAGGAGACTCATAAATTCTCTGTTATCAGACATATCTCTCTGCCATTCCAAAATCTGACGGAGCCAGTTAAGTTTTTCTTCCTCACTTTTTCCAACCGGAGTTTTTCCGTCTGAGGATTCCTTATATTTCCAGTGGGCTGCAATACCATATTCTGCAGTTTTATGCATTTCATAGGTACGGATCTGGATTTCAAAAGGCTGTCCGCTTGGACCGATCAGTGTCGTATGAAGAGACTGATACATATTCGGCTTCGGCATGGCAATGTAATCCTTAAATCTGCCGGGAATAGGCTTGTACATTTCATGAATCACACCAAGAGCCGCATAACAGTCTTTTACATTATCTACCAGTATACGCACTGCAAAAAGGTCATAAATCTGGTCGATGGTTTTATTCTGGTTGACCATTTTTTTATAAATACTGAAAAAATGTTTGATACGTCCATCTACCTGTGCTTCTATCCCGGCATCTTCCATATGCTGCTTTACCTGTTTTACGATTCCGTTGACAAATTCCTCTCTTTCACTTTTTCTCAGGGAAACTTTATCAACAAGATCATAATAAACGTCCGGCTTCAGATATTTCAGAGAAAGATCATCCAGCTCTACCTTGATTTTGGAAATACCAAGACGCATGGCAATAGGAGCATAGATATCCATTGTCTCTCTTGCTTTCTCCTGCTGCTTTTCCGGCCGCATATACTGCAGTGTACGCATATTGTGAAGGCGGTCTGCCAGTTTGATCAGAATAACCCTGATATCCTTTGCCATGGCAAGAAACATTTTTCGCAGATTTTCCGCCTGGAGCTCCACCTTGTCTTTAGAATAATTCAGCTGCCCCAGCTTCGTGACTCCATCTACCAGAAGCGCCACCTCTGCTCCGAATTCCTTTTCCACTTCCTCATATGTCATCCAGGTATCTTCAACAGAATCATGAAGAAGTCCGGCAACGATCGTTTCTTTATCAAGTTCCAGATCTGCCAGGATAATACCCACACAAAGCGGATGGATAATATAGGGTTCTCCTGATTTTCTCTTCTGATCCTTGTGAGCCTCTTTTGCAACCTCATATGCTTTCTGTATCATGGTAATATCCGTAGACGGATGATATTTTTTCACACTGGTGATCAATTCCTGATACAGAACCTCCGGACTGGTAAAATCACTCATAGATTTTACAGCTGCATCTGCTTTTTTTACGGTTTCTCTTTTTTCCGCATCTGTCAGTCCGGCTTGTTTATTAAGCTTTATATTTTTATCTTTTTCTGCCATTCTCTCCCACCTGCCTGATATTCAATCTGTCTGTGGTCAGTTGCTGCAGCAAACAAAAACATGATATTTACTGCACTGGTTATTTTCCTTCATAGCGGATTACAGAAGCCACATCATATCCTGCCAGTTTTTCACGTCCTTTGAGCCCGGCCAGTTCCATCAGAAATACAATTTTAACCACTTCACCGCCAAGTTCTTCAATCAGTTTTACTGCTGCTTCCACCGTACCGCCTGTAGCGATCAGATCATCGATCACAGCTACTTTCTGTCCTGGCTTGATCGAATCTTTATGCATCTCAATAGCAGCGCTGCCATACTCCAGATCATAACTTCTGGAAACTGTCTCACATGGAAGCTTGCCTTTTTTCCGAACCGGCACAAATGGTTTATGAAGATTGTATGCAATCGGTACACCAAACATAAATCCTCTGGATTCTGTCCCAACGATCACATCTACATCCGTGTCTTTCAAACAATCCTGCATAAGATCAATAGCTAATGTCAGTCCATCTGCATCCTGCAGAATACTTGTCACATCCCGAAAAATAATTCCTGGTTCCGGAAAATCCGGAATACTTCTTACATAATCTTCAATTTTCTTCATAGTCCCGTACCTCCGCCTGTCATATTATAATTGCGGCAAAAAGCCATTTTTATCATAAATAATCTCAATAAGTATATCACTTTTTTTTAATGGAATCAATCCAAAACCCGACAACTCTCGCCAAAACCCGGCTTTTTTCGCAGCTGCGGACACCTGTCTTTTTCTTATATTTACATATAATTTCGAATCACTGCCTGAAGAGTTTCCCTTCCCTGATATACGTTGATCTCCGGATAATAGGTAACAGAAACGGTTTCTTTCTGCTGCACATAAGACTGAAATTCCAGAGCCTGCCCGAAATATACCGCATCCACAGAAGCTCCTGAAGCATCTACAAGCTTCATTTTGGCTACATTCTGATTTTTGCCCAGAATTCTCAGGTTTAAAACACGCAGGCCTTTTTGGGCAAATAACGGCTTTGTGTTTCCTTTTCCAAAGGGCTCCAGAACAGACAACTGTTCTGTCAATTCTCTGGAAAGATAAGAAATCGGCATTGGAACATCGATAGTGATCTTTGGAGTCAATTCTGACTCTGTGAGTGTACACAGCTCATTCAGCTTTCGTCGAAAAATCTCCACGTTCTCTTCTTTCAATGAAAGTCCCGCCGCCATGGGATGACCGCCAAACTGTTCCAGAAGATCACTGCATTTTACCAGCTCTTCATACATTGAATACGCTTCTATGGAACGTCCGCTTCCTTTTACTCCATTCTCCGCCTTTGTCAGCACAAATACCGGCTTATAATATTTTTCTCTCAAACGTCCGGCAATGATCCCGGCAAGGCTTTCATGGCACTCCGGAAGATATACTACAAGAACTCTGTCTTTTGAAAGCCCTGACTGTTCGATAAGATCAACCGCCTTATCTCTTCCCTCTTCTGTCATTGCCTTACGGCTCTGGTTCAGTGCAACCAGATCTCCTGCCGCCTTTGCCGCCTGATCCCAATTCTTAGTACATAGAAGTGACAGTGCTCTGGATGCAGTATCCAGTCTTCCACTGGCATTAATACAGGGGCCCAGCACAAATCCCACATGATATGCAGTAATTCTTTCTCCGGTCAGACCATTTGCTTCAATCAATGCCTGAAAACCTTGATTTCCTGTATGAGGAAGCCTTTTCAGTCCCTCCTTTACAATAATTCTGTTTTCTCCCTGCAGATCCATAACATCTCCTACTGTTGCTACTGCTGCCGCTTCAGAAAACTCCAGAATCTCATCTCGATCAATACCATATGTTTCATAGAGGGACCATATCAGTTTCCATGCCACTACCGCTCCACAGATATTTTTGTTTGGATACTCACATCCCGGCTGCTTAGGGTTGATCACCGCATCAGCCTGGGGAATGGTCCATACTCTTCCCTGTTCCGTATCCTCATAAGGAATCTCATGGTGATCCGTTACAATCACTGTCATTCCACCTTTTTTGGCAAGGGCAATCTCCTGTGATGCTGCAATTCCGTTATCACAGGTAACAATTGTATCAACTCCATCAGCTGCTGCCTTTTCAACCAGCTGGCTGTGCAGACCGTAACCATCTTTGATCCTGTCTGGAATATATGTATCCACATTTGCCCCGAGACGTTTCAGTCCGGTAAGCAAAATATAAGTAGCCGTTACTCCGTCAATATCATAGTCACCAATAATACGAATCTTTGCACCGGCGTTAATTTTTGCCGACAGAATTTCTGTTGCTTTTTTCATATCTTTCAAAAGCCAGGGAGACGGAATATCATCAAGAGTTCCACACAGATAGGAACGAATGTCATCCATCCCTTCTACATCCCGGTTTCGAATCAGTCTTGCAACAACCGGGTCTATTCCAAATTCTTTGCCAATTTTCTGAAAATCAGCTTTTTTTGCCATTACTATCCATTTTTCCATCTTTTTCTCCTGTTAAAAATATGTCCCGGGACAAACATACTGCCCCGGGACTATTTTTCTCATCCTGATTTATTCAGTTTTGTCATTATCTGAAACAGAATTTTTCTCTGCTTCCTGAGCAGCCAGACGCTCTGCTACTCTTTTACGATTTTTCTTTTTCGGCTGCTTTTGTCCATTTTCCTGTTTCTGAACAAATTCTGTACTCTGAGCACTTTCGCTGTTTTTCTGGTCTGATATCTGTTGTACAGCAGACTTTACTTTATTTTTGCCAAATCCCTGCTTCATTACCAGCCATAGAGAACCTGTAATACATACAGAAGAATATGCACCGCAGATAATACCTGCCATTAACGGAAGTGCAAACTCACGGATAGAAGATACTCCCATTATGAAAAGTACTGCAACCATCACAAACGTAGTCAAAGAAGTATAAATACTTCTGGTAAGGGTCTGTGTGATACTGTCATTTACAATCTCTGCAAGATCTGCACGGGGACCTCTCTTCTTCATGTTTTCACGAATACGGTCAAAAATGACAATCGTTGCATTAATACTGTAACCTACAATGGTCAGCATACATGCAATAAAAGTATTTCCCACTGAAATCCTTGCCAGAGCATAAAAAGCAAATACCACAAGTACATCATGCACAAGTGCAAGAACTGCACTGCCGGCAAAACGGATATCTTTAAACCGGAACCAAATATATACCAGCATACAAAGAGTTGCCACAACTACTGCAACAAATGCATCCTGTCTCATTTCGGAGCTGACTGTGGATGAAATACTTTCTGATGCGATCAGTGATCTGTCTACATCAAATTTTTCTACCATTGCATCATTCAGTGCCTCTCTTTCTTCCTGGGAAAGAGCACGTGTTTTAATGATTACCTGATTTGTTCCGACAACTTTCGTAGGCTGTACATTCTTGTCTCCTGTGACATCCTCTACTACCGGTGTAACCTCGGAATCGATGGTCTTAATATCCATGTCTTCATTAAAGGTAACTGTAGTCGCAGTTCCTCCAGAAAACTCCAGACTGTAGTTCAGGCTGCTTCCATCTGTTTTCTGATGGATCATCATAGATACTGGTCCCACAAGAATCAGAATCAGAGAAATAATAAAAAAGATATTTTTCTTTCCAACAAAATTGAAAGATTTTCTCTGTTTTGCTTTTCCATAAAACTTTGCATCCTGGAATCCTACAGCATAAAGAGCATTCATGATCAGTCTGGAAATCACCAGCGCTGTAAACATAGAAACCACAATACCAAGAGCCAGTGTGTATGCAAATCCCTTAACTGTACCGGATCCAAGCCACATCAGGACTACAGATGCGATCAGCGTTGTGATATTTCCGTCAATGATTGCAGAAAACGCTTTGGAAAATCCGGCACGGATAGCAGTCCTTACAGAACTTCCCTCTGCAATCTCTTCCTGAATACGTGCATAAATGATAACATTAGCATCTACCGCCATACCGATACCCAGGATGATACCTGCAATACCCGGGAGTGTCAGAGTAATATCAAATGCATTGAGAGTGATCAGCTCAATTGCTGTATACAGAATCAGTGCAAATGCAGCAACGATACCCGGTATCCTGTAAACAAGGATCATAAATAAAATAACGATTGCAAGTCCGATTGCACCTGCTGTAACACTTGTTGTAATTGCCTCTTCTCCAAGCTGGGCAGCAACCACACTGGAGCGAAGTTCTTCCAGTTCAAGACTCAGAGAACCAATGCGGATGTAGGATGCCAGATTCTGTGCTTCCTCTACTCCTGACATTCCATTGATTTCTGCCTGTCCGCCTGTGATTGCTTCCTCTACTGTCGGAGCACTTAATACTTCATTATCATAAATGATCGCAATCTGCTTTCCTACATTTGCCTCTGTAGCTTCTGCAAATTTCTTTTTACCTTCTTCTGTAAGTTTCAGGCTGACTGCATATTCTCTGCTGCTGCCGTCCTGCTTCTGGTAAGCACCGCCCTGGGCATCTGCCACATCAGTACCTTCCAGTACAACAGATCCTGCCTCTCTGATCTCATCAAGGCTTCTTGCAAGTTCATATTTTGTTTCACCTGCAACAAAGTTTGCATTACCATCTTTATCGGTTTCTTCGATAAAGCAAAGAGAACCTGGTTTACCCAGTTCATTCAGGATCTTATCTGCATCGGTCACTCCCGGAATCTCTACAGTGATACGATTATCACCTTCCTGATAAGCCTGGGCCTCCGTACTGTACTGTTCCACACGCTTCTGCATTTTATAAACAGTATCAGACATATCTTCTTTGCTCGGATCCTTATCTTTTGCCTCATAAGTGATACTTACTCCACCTGACAGATCAAGACCGGTATTGATATTCTTTGCCGCTCCGGTTCCTGTTGGACCAAACCCCACACCAGCTGTATAGCACAGGAACGCCGTTAGGATCACAGTAAGGACCAGTACAATGACTCCTCTTTTTTTCTTCATTGTTTTTCCCTTCTTTTTTAAGTCCCCATGATACCATAAGTTATCCTGCGGACTGATTTATCTAGTCCGCAAGAGCGGCTTTGATCATAATTGCACACTCCACTCGTTTTCTCTGAAGTTCGCATCCGATCTCATAATTTCCCTTTACATCATTCTGGAAGTGATATGCATTTGCTGCACATCCTCCACTGCAGTAAAACCTCGCAAAGCAGTCTTTACATGCTTCTTTTGTATAAACATTACAGTTTTTAAATTCATCACGAACCTGCGGACGGGTAATCCCTTCATCTACATTTCCCATCAGAAACTGTTCTTCGCCCACAAACTGATGACATGGATAAAGATCTCCCCAAGGAGTCACTGCAAGATACTCTGTTCCTGAGCCACAGCCGGAAAGACGTTTATAAACACAGGGACCGCCTGTAAGGTCAATCATAAAATGGAAGAAATTAAATCCTCTTCCTTCTTTTTCTCTTTTGATCATCTCCTTCGCAAGAATATCATATTCCTCAAGGATCTGAGGGATATCCTCTTCTCGGATCGCATAATCTTCTTCCTCCGGCGCCACAACAGGCTCAACGGAAACCTGCTTAAAGCCCATGTCTGCCAGATGAAGGACATCCTTGGAAAAATCAAGATTATGATGAGTAAATGTACCTCTTACATAATACTTATCCTGATTTCTGGATTCCGCAAACTTCTGGAATTTCGGCATGATCAGATCATAGCTTCCAGCACCTTTGCGGAAAGGTCTCATATGATCATGAACCTCTTTACGTCCATCTACACTGAGGACCACATTTGCCATCTCGCGATTGCAGAACTCCATTACTTCATCATCAAGAAGAACTCCGTTAGTTGTAAGGGTAAAACGGAAATTTTTATTGTGAAGTTTTTCCTGCTCACGACCATATTTTACCAGGTCTTTCACAACCTGCCAGTTCATAAGCGGTTCTCCTCCAAAGAAATCCACCTCCAGATTTCTTCTGGAACCGGAATTTGCGATCAGGAAATCCAATGCTTTCTTTCCAGTCTCAAAGGACATCAGAGCTCTTCTTCCATGGTATTCTCCCTCCTCCGCAAAACAATAACGGCAGGCAAGATTGCAGTCATGAGCAATATGAAGACAAAGGGCTTTTACTACCGGTTTACTGTTCTTCGTAAACTCATCAATGGCACCCTCATAAATATCTTTTGTAAAAAGCATCCCTTCTTCCTGAAGTTTCAGGCATTCAGAAACAGAAGTTTTTATATCCTCTTCTTTGTATCTGTCCTTTAATTTTGTAACGATCTCTTCTTGTGAGATACCTTCTTCTATGTACGGTAAAACCTCATAAGTAACAAGGTCCACCAGATGAATACATCCACTGTTAATATCCAGAACAATGTTATAACCATTATTTTGATATCTGTGTATCAGACTCATTTTTGAAAATCCTTTCCTATAATTTCATCTTTGCAACACATAAGATTCCATATCAGCATTTCATCAAAATGTATGACAAAGAAAGAAGCAGCGGTTTTCACCCCGCTGCTTAAATGCCTTCCCAAAACTCTGTCTTATTTGTGCTCGCAGCTCTGATTTCCTACTGTACAGGAAGTTTTGCATGCTGACTGACAGGAAGTCTGGCACTCACCGCATCCACCTTTTTTTACTGTGTTCTGCAGATTCTTTGTATTTAATGTTTTGATATGCTCCATTGTATATCCTCCTTTATGTATATAAAATTATCTGGGCATAGTATAGCATAAAATCCCATCAAATAAAAGACTTTTTTTCCTTATGCAAACATACCGCCCAGTGCACCGCCTCCCAGACACATACAGAACGTGGTAAGCAGATGCTGGAAAGACATATCCCACCTCTTTTCTACTGCAAAAGATACTATAACAAGCAACGCAAAATAAGCCAGCCCTACCAGTATTCCCCAGTAATATTTATTCTTCCTCATGCGTTTTCCTGCCATAAACCCTCCTGCAAAGCAAGCCAGAACATATACTGCTGTAATCGCGGCTGAAACAGGCACCGTTCCCAGATCAAATTGAAATACAAAGAAAGCCAAAGCCAAAAGACAGATTCCCGTAAGTCCATATGCTAAAAAAAGTGCTCGTAAAACAACTTTAATTTTCATAAAAAAACCCTCCCCTATAACATATATATGGGGGAGGATTTTTCTTATTACCATGATTTTATTTTTTTCTGCGTTTCAGATAAATGATAACACCTACAATCACCACTGCCGCAACACCAAGAATCACAAACGGAAGAATCAATGTGTTGTCTCCTGTATTGACAGCAGAAGTAGGATCACTGTCTGCTTCTTTACTTTTATCATCTGAGCTGTTCTCTTCATTTTTTACCGGAGAAGCCTCCTGTACTGTACCATTTTCTTTCTCAGGGGCTGCAGTTACTGATACCTGAGTATTATTAGACGGAGTTTCTGGTACAGGAGTCAAGGTATCACCTGCAGACTCAGTATCACCATAACCATCCTCCTGAATTTCCTCGCCTACTAGCGGTCTGCTTCCGGCTATTCCAAAAGGACTGAAAGAATGTGTACTGAAGACCATTGTGCTTCCATCTACACTTGGAACAATTGTTTCCATTGCTCCACTGTCCAAAAGATGCTCAATAGTATAGCTGTATCCTGCTTTTACCGGAACAGTCACACTGATATATTCTCCATCCGGTATTTCGTATTCTGTATTATTTTTCAGATCCCAAAGCTCAAACTCGTATGATTTAAATACATTTGCCTCAGTCTCATTTGTAAACTGGTAATCCTCCCCACTGGTGGCACGGAATTGCACATACCATGGAAGATTGATGCCTGACACAGAAATACCATTGCAAGAATGGTTTTCTTCCGCAGCAGCCTGCTGTTCTTCCTCTGAAAGATCCTCCTCCGCATCTGTAGGACGTGAATCTTCTGATTCTTCATTTCTGTCAAATATATTGTCATTGTCAGGTTCTGGTGTCACAGTCGGTTCTGGAATTGTTTCTCCAGGTGTTACAGTTGGTTCCGGTGTCTCCTCTTCTCCCGGAGTCACTGTTGGTTCCGGCGTTTCTTCCTCCGGCGTTACAGTTGGAGCTGGTGTCCCTTCCGGTGTTACTGTTGGTTCCTGAGCATCTTCCTCTCCCGGGGTTACAGTTGGAACCGGTGTCTCTTCTTCCGGCGTTACAGTTGGTTCTGATGTCTCTTCTTCTCCTGGAGTCACAGTTGGAACTGGAATCTCCTCTTCCGGATCTGCTGAATCCTGAGGATCCTCATAATTTTCATCACTGCTTTCTTCTCCATCGGAAGTATCGTCCGCTGAATCAGATTCATCATACCCTTCTTCAGATTCCTGCTGTTCTGTATCCTGTTCTTCTTCCCATTCTCCTTCACTGCTGTCTTCATTTTCCATACTGCTGACTACAACAGTAACACTGCTGTAAATTCCATCGGATTCTCCATCCCATCCGTCTATTCTGGAAAGGTCCGCTGAATCATACGGATGAAATACCACATCATAGGCTTCTATTCTCTGTGACGGAACATTGGATCCATCTACCCAGGATAATGTTCCATATTCACTGGATGGAAGGGCAATATCTGATAATGGAACCGGATTTTCTATTGTCACATTATCCGGAATCAGACTGCTTACCTGAATCTCTGTCTTTTCTCCATATACCATAGCCGGCTGTATCTGTCCTGCTACTAATACTGCTGTAAGTGCTGCTGCAGCTAAAAACTGTGCGTTTCTTTTATTGATATTACTCTTCTTCATCATTACACCTCATCTATATATAAACATCAAACAATCGTCAACATTTTTATTATCATAATTTTCAAATCAAATATCGAATACATAACTGTTTACTCCATTCATAGCAACAAATCATCAGGATATTACTACGTAAACAGCAACTCAAATATTTCTTTTGATTCTTTATTGTGATACCTAATCATTATAAAACCGACAAAATATGTCGGTAAAAGTATTCTTCATCTTTTAATATATCAAAGTTTTACCTTTTTGTAAATATTTCGTAATAACTATTTTTCATTATTTCACGTGAATTATATCATAAATATATTTTTTTCGACACCCCTAATTTGTATTTTTTATTTCATCTGCTGCATACTCATTCCAGATTTTCTTTCACAGCAGGAGTGTTCCTTAACCTTTACAGAATTTTATATATATAATAGGAAAACTGATATAAAACATACTGCTTTCCCGGTACATAAAAAGGCCGGTATTCAGTTATCTGATCCGGCCTATACTTCTTCACTCCATCATCAGTGAAAACTGACTGATGATTCTGGATACTTCTCCCATTACTTCCTGGATTCCCTTTTGGGTTTCCCTCCAATTCTCACGACTGATTCCATCAGGAAAAGACGGACATACCAAAAACTCCGTTTCCGGATATGCTCTCTGATAATACATCAGCACTCTCCTGGCATGATAAGATTTACAGCAAATGATTGCTTTTTTTACAGAAATTCCGGACTCATCCGTTACTTTTCGGGAATACAGCGCATTTTCCCAGGTAAATGTGGCATTATCTTCCTTCAGAATATCATTTTCTCTGACCCCATTCTGCATGAGGACATCTTGAAGAAACTGCCACTCTGTCTGGTAATCTTTATTATAGACCTCTCCTTTCCATAATACACCAGAAAATTTTCCCACTGTAATACTGTATTTCCCACTTGGCAGAATATATGGCGCAAATCCTCTTCTATACAAATCCGCAGCATTTTCTGCCATATGCGGATACCCGTTGCCTGGTATAAATATAATATCTGCTTTTTCCGGCTGATTACTTATAAACATAAAATCTTCTGTTTTTTGCAGAAATTCCTCATAACTGGTCATATTCCGTCTCCCTTTATATGTTATCTGGTTACAATTATAGTACTATATCCCGCATCCCGCAATCTCTGTTCCATATCAACAGCATTTCCAATCTGCTGAAATGCTCCAGTCTGAACCTTATAAATATCGTTTTCCCGAAGAATATACGAAGGAAATCCCTGGTCCGTAAGCTGATACAGCATTCTGTCCGCATTTTCTCTCTTACGAAATATCCCAGTCTGTACACGATAATATAAAGGATCTTCTATGGTTTCTCCTGTAAGAGTTCCCAAAATTGCCCCGGCAATGCCCTCTGCCATCTCATCAAATTTTTCATCAAAAAGCTTATTGTCTTCTTCCGAATTTAAAAATCCAGCCTCAACCAACAGCGCAGGCATCTTTGTTCTCCGCAGTACTACAAGCCCAGGACGTTCCTTCACACCAATCTCTCGAAAACCTATTTCGCCCATGGCTCCCAGAATATTTTCTGCCATTTCGTATTTTATACCGCTTTTATCATATACAAGAACTTCTACTCCTTGATATTTATTAGCCTCGGGACTGCTGTTCCTGTGAAAAGAAATAAAGTAGTCCGCACCTGATTCATTGGCAATTCTTGCCTTTTCAAAGGGTGTCTGGTATACATCATCTACCCGTGTATAAACCACATTAATACCATTTTTTTCTAAAATTTCTCCCACTGAAAGTGTCAGTTTCAATGTATCATCTTTTTCCTGTCTTTCCTGGTAAACTGCTCCCGGATCTCCTCCACCATGTGATGGCACTATTTTGCGAATTTGTTTATACTATCTGGTTTGGAAAAGCGATAATAAATCTCCAGGCACTGGTCTTCCCGCACTTCAATCCGGTCGATTAGTTCCATAAGTATCTGTTTACAAATATAGTTTTTTCTTTTAGGATTCTGGAACTCCTTATCTCCTGCTCTTTCGTACTCTTTTTTATAATTTTCCATATTTTTCAATTCTTCTGCCCGCTTTAAGTATAACTGTTCCTTTCTTGAATAATCCTCAGAATAAACAAAAAATTCTTCACGAGTTAAAATCCCCTCCTTGTAATCTTCGTAGGATTGCTTCTTTAATTTTCGCACCTTTAACAGCAAATTATTATTTTTAGCCAATTCCTGAAGCATTTTATTCTTTTCTTCCTTACTTCTCTGTGTGCGTACTTTTTGATACATACTGATCAGATCATATTTTGAAAACAAAATTTTTTGAAGATCATCCTTAACCAGATTTTCCAGTAATTCGGTTGGAAGAGTATGCGGTGAACAAAAATTCTTCCCTTTCCTTTTATAAGTTCCACAGTAATAGCAGGAAGCTACACTTCCATCTGAACGTTTCCATCGATTCTGTACCATTGTTTTTTTGCATTTACCACAAAAAATCAACCCTGAGAAAATACCTTTCTCATATTTTTCTGCCACTGTTCTGCTATTTTGCTGAAGGAGCTTTTGTGTTCTTTCCCATGTCTCTTTACTAATCACTGCTTCATGCGTATCTGGTACTATAATCCAGTCCTTCCGGTTTATTGTACGTTGTCTGCTTCTCATATTCTGAACTTTTTTTCCCTGGACCATGGCTCCTGTATAAACTTCATTTTTCAACATACAGTGAACTGTTGCATATGTCCATCCTGAAGAAATTTCTGTTTTAATGCCATTTCTGTAGTTTTGTCCACACTGTCTTTTATATTCGGAAGGACAAAGTATTCCTTCTTTATTTAAAAGCTCTGCAATTTCCTGCTTACTTTTTCCATTAAGAAACAATGCAAAGATCTTACGTACAACAGAAGCAGCATACTCATCAATAATCAAATGATTTCTATTGCAAGGATCCTTTCGATAGCCGTAACATGCAAAAGCGCCAATAAACTCTCCTGCTCGTTGTTTTGCCCTCATTGTTGCCTGTATTTTTCTGGAAATATCTCTTGCATACTGTTCATTAAATATATTCTTTATAGGCAGAAGCATATCATATGACTGACGAAGGCTGTCTATCCCATCTGTAACGGAAACAAAACGGACTCCCTGCTCCGGAAAAACCCGTTCCAAATAATATCCCGAATCAATATAATCTCTTCCAAATCTGGAAAGATCCTTGACCACTACACAGTTCACCAGCCCGGCCTGTATATCTTCCAGCATTCTCCTAAATCCTGGTCTTTCAAAATTAGTTCCCGTATATCCGTCATCCACATACAGATCATAATATCTAATATCTGACTGATCCTTCAGATATCCAGTCAAAATCTTTTTCTGGTTGACTACACTGTCACTTTCTTCCTTATCCCCATCCTCTCTGGATAAACGAATATAAAGTGCAGCAGAATATTCCGGTATACTATTTAAATTCCGGTACGAATCTAAATATTCTTGCCGAACTGCTCCCTCTCTTCTGGGTATATCTGATTCTTCTGAAATATTCCCTGAGTATACCGGATTTTTTGGAGTCATTACATTTCCTCCTGCACAGCATAGCCGTGACAATCAGATAACTTTTCTCCCTTTCTACGTTCGTATTTCCAATTTAAGTTATAAAACTCTCTCCAAATATTCTCTTCGTACTGGCTGACTGCACAAGTCAATATTTTTTCCAGCGACTCTTTATTTCCATAAATCCTTTCCACTTTCCAAGCGGCAGCATCTCTTCTGCTCAAATCGGCACTCTCCGTTTTGACCTTTTGTACAGATTATAGCAATCGCCTGTCCTATATACCTTTTTTCCGCAAAATATCATCTCCATGTCCTGCGTCAAGTATAACTTTATATGCCAAAGGTAATTCCCCCTGATCTTCCTTTTATGACCAGTATATGCAGTTTTTTTCCCTATGCCATTTAATCCTCTTCTTCACATAAACTAAAAATCCCGGTTTCCCTGTCATAATGATAAATATGGAAAGTCAATACATCCTCCTCAGGTGTAGTTTCTTTTATCGTATCGATCAACACGTGACGCAGATCTTCCGGATCCACAGTTGCCTCATTATGTATCATCACCTCATGTATACTGGTAAAAACAAGATACAGATTTCCCTGCATCAAATCTGCCAGCCGGCTGGCCACCCCGGGCAGGAATACGGCCACTGCTCCATTTGTCCTCTTTACTGTGCTGAGACAATTACCCACTGCACCTCTTCGAATGGGATAATCCGACAAAAGGTTCATAAAATTTTCTCCCTCATAGTGAGTATCGAACAGCATTTTTTCCCAACAGTAAATTCTGGGCGGGGAAATAAAATATGTATTCAAAAGAGCCGCCTCAAAAACTTCATCTCTATCCATATCCCATTTTTCCAGCATATGCTGTTTCACCTTCATACTGCTGGTATACCCTTCTATTTCTCCCATTCGGACATAAAGAACCATTGCAATATCTCCAATGGTACGATATACAGAATCCGTCAGATCAGCTTCATATTTATTTTTGTTAATGAGACGGATAAAAAGATAGTTTTTTATCTTATTATAGTCACTTATCATTTTAGCCTTTTCAATAATGTCAGTCCTTGATATGCCCTGCAGTCTCTTCACCACGTCTTTTACGATCACATCCATTCCCAGTCCCCGTCTGTATTCCTCATACAGATCACCAACATACAGGGCACAGACTTCTGTCACCCCATTGGACTCGAACTGTTTCACAAATAATCGATCCCCTGCAGTCGGCGGATATTCTTCCTTGCTCTTATAAAAAATCCGATCCTCTCCATAACCAGTTGCATCAATCAGTTTCTGCCTAAAAGTTTCCACAAAACTTTCATACCTGTTATCCATTGATATTCCTCATCTTTCCTGCGAATGCGGGCGACATGCCCATGATATTAATAGATATCGCTGCAACATCCTGAAACAGATGTTTTCCTGCGACTTTAGAATTCAGAAGAGAAAATATTTCTCTCAGAGCTGCTCTATGATCAGTATAAAACAAGAAACCACTGAATGTAAAGAATTTTTCATCGACAAATTCTCCCTCAATAGTTTCCTGCTTTTTAATAGTTCTGTTTTAAATAGTTCTGTTTTAATTAAAGAGTTTTTTTGTTTTCCTGCAAAATGCTCGGATCCGATCGACCAGTATATCAAACTTCAGAATTTTATTTTTTGTTTTCTTTATCAAATAACAATCGTAACTTTAACTATAATCATCTGATTTTCCCATTTCGTTTCAGATATTCCAAAAAAGCTGTACATCCTTTCTGTACATCTGCATAAGTTTCATCAAAATTTCCTGTGTACCAGGGATCCGCAATGTCCTCTGACAAATCCGCAAATTCCAAAAGCTTATAAATCTTTCTATCCGGATCTCCGCCTGCAATTCTAGTCATATTCCGGATATTCCATGTGTCCATACCAATCAGGTAATCATACTTCTGGTAATCCTTTTTAGTCATCTGTACTGCTTTATGGAGAAGCACAGGGATTCCCATTTCCCGACATTTTGCAACCGTACCATAATGCGGTTCGTTACCGATCTCTTCCCGGCTGGTGGCAGCAGAATTAATGAAAAACTGGTCAGTAAGACCTTGTTTGTTGATCATGTCCTGAAAGACAAATTGTGACATGGTGCTGCGGCAGATATTGCCGTGGCATACAAAGAGTATTTTTAACATTTTTTTCTCCTCATTTATGAGCATATTTTTTCAGCTAAAACTTGCTTTTTTACAGTCTTTTTAAACTTTCTATGTCAATTCTATTTTTTGTGCTATAAAATCCCCTCATATATGAGCAGATTTTTTCCTTTTATTTTTTTGTGCTATATTCTATGTTATGACACATAGCTATAGCACATTGTATTTTTAATCATTATCCGCCGCTTCTTCAAAATCAGGTTCACTCAATTCACCTGTATCATCAAACGGTGCAACTGTCACAGGAACTCTGGCTAATGAATAAAAATCATAATTCTGGTTCTGCCTTATGCTATCAAACGTATTCAACAAATCCGTTTCCTCAAGATGTGTATATACGTCTAATGTAATAGCA
>JAPFCU010000069.1 GCA_026169535.1 Blautia sp. | reverse complement strand
TCTTTTTTCCTGTTTTTCAAGCAGCAGTTTTTCTTTCTGAAGAGGAGTTTTTCTTTTTATCACTATAATACCCCCAAAAACAAAAGAGCATCCCCCGAAAGGAATGCCCCTGTTTTCATTTATTAAGCTAATTTCGCCGGGTTGATCTTCACACCAGGTCCCATTGTCGGAGCGATTGTTACGCTTCTCAGGTACTGACCTTTCAGAGTGCTCGGACGAGCCTTAACGATAGCTTCGATAAGCGTCTGGAAGTTGTCGCTTAACTGTTCCTCAGTAAAGGATGCTTTACCTACCGGAACATGGATGAT
Source organism: Blautia sp. (assembly GCA_026169535.1). GTDB lineage: Bacteria > Bacillota > Clostridia > Lachnospirales > Lachnospiraceae > Blautia_A. The sequence goes on along the minus strand of JAPFCU010000069.1, from coordinate 39,827 downwards.
ATTGGTTTTGTCAAGACGATACTCAATCTTACCTGCTTTGATTTCATGAACCGCTTTTGTAACGTCCATAGTTACAGTTCCGGCTTTCGGGTTCGGCATAAGACCTTTTGGTCCAAGTACACGACCCAGACGTCCTACAACGCCCATCATATCCGGTGTAGCAACAACAACGTCGAAATCAAGCCATCCTTCGTTCTGGATCTTCGGAATCAGGTCCTCAGCTCCTACGAATTCAGCTCCTGCAGCTTTTGCTTCCTCAGCTTTTGCATCCTTAGCAAATACAAGAACACGAACTTTTTTACCAGTTCCATGAGGCAGAACAACTGCACCACGAATCTGCTGATCTGCATGACGTCCATCGCAGCCTGTACGGATATGAACTTCGATAGTCTCGTCAAACTTAGCAACTGCTGTTTTTTTCACAAGGCTGATAGCCTCTGCGGTATCATATAATGTTGCGCGGTCTACTGCTTTCGCAGCTTCCACGTATTTCTTTCCTCGTTTCATTTCTATAACCTCCTGTGGTAATTGCGGGGATTTCCCTCCCACTTCATAATTGTAGTTTCTCTATTTGGCAATTCTGAGGGAAGATCAGTCTACAACTTCGATTCCCATACTTCTTGCAGTACCTGCAATCATGCTCATAGCTGCTTCAAGAGATGCTGCATTTAAATCTTTCATCTTCAGCTCTGCGATTTCCTGAACCTGAGCCTTTGTAACTTTTGCAACCTTGTTTTTGTTCGGTACGCCGGAACCGGATTTGATGTTAGCTGCCTTCTTAAGAAGAACTGCTGCCGGCGGAGTTTTGGTTATGAAGCTGAAACTTCTGTCTGCATAAACAGTGATCACAACCGGAATGATCAGATCGCCCTGATCTGCTGTTCTGGCATTGAACTCTTTTGTGAACTGTACAATGTTTACACCGTGCTGACCAAGAGCCGGACCTACCGGCGGTGCTGGGGTTGCCTTGCCAGCCGGAATCTGTAATTTAATATAACCTGTTACTTTTTTTGCCATTTTTCGGCACCTCCTATGTGGTATTGGCGGGGGTTTTTCCCTCCCACTTGAATGTGTTACGCTTTCTTAATCTCTGCGAAACTTATTTCTACCGGCGTTTCGCGGCCGAACAATTCAACATTGATGGTAACCGTCTGCTTCTGAGCATTGATCGCAGTAATAACTCCGGCAGTATCCTTCCAGGCTCCGCCTGTAACAACTACCATATCACCTTCTGCAAAATCAACACGGATGTTTTCTTCCTTAATACCTAACGGAAGCATCTCTTCTTCGGTAAGCGGTACCGGCTTAGATCCCGGTCCTACAAATCCGGTTACACCTCGGGTATTGCGGACAACATACCAGGTATCATCATTCATGACCATGTTGAGAAGCACATATCCCGGGAACATCTTTTTCTGAACCTGTTTCGGAGTACCGTTTCTCATCTCGACTACGTCCTCAAGGGGAACACGGACCTCCAGGATCTGATCCTCCAGGTGTCTGTTTTCAATTGTTTTTTCAATGTTTGCTTTTACTTTGTTTTCATACCCGGAATAGGTATGAACAACATACCATTTCGCTTCTGACATACAATCACCGTTATCCTTATTTTATGATAAGATTAATACCTTCCAGAATAGCTGAATCCATAATGCTGATCATCACAGCCAGAATAACCGTGACTAAAGAGACAACCACTGTTTGTTTCGCCAGTGTGGCTTTGTCTGTCCATACAATCTTGTTGAACTCTGCTTTCAGTCCCTTAAACCATGATTTCTTCTGGGTATTCTGAGTTTTGCCAGTAGATTTTTCTTTCTCTTGCATAGTTTAACCTCACAATTCTCTGTGATTACTTCGTTTCCTTGTGCAGAGTGTGTTTACGGCAGAACTTACAATATTTTTTAGTCTCAAGACGCTCAGGATGATTCTTTTTCTCCTTGGTCATATTGTAGTTACGCTGCTTGCACTCCGTACATGCCAATGTAATCTTAACGCGCACAACTTCCACCTCCAGTGTTTTCATTTGCATGGTCTTCTCTTTGCCGTCTCCCTTGCTCACGCAGGTTTCCGGGCATAAAAAAAAGACCCAACTTCCATGTCGCTTGTCAAGTTTAGCACAAAATATATATTGAAGTCAAGCCTTTTCCTTGAATTTGCAGAGTTTTTCCGTATTCCACCAAAACAGCTTATATTATTAGGAAATCCTTCTTTTTTAAATTCCCCGGGATTCTTGATTTTCCCCTTGTCAACCGGCATTTCCTAGTGTATGATAAGGGAGGTTCAGACCCTTTTCGACAATATTAACGGAAAAAGGGTCATAATTAATTATATCTTTTTTCAATATAGGAGCGGATTTTATGTTTAAAAGATTCATGGATGACATGAAGAAGTATTGGAAATATGCCATATACTCTTCCAAGGCTCAGTTAAAATCCGAAATCGCCAATTCCTACCTGAACTGGCTGTGGTGGATCCTGGACCCTCTTTGCTTCATGTTGATCTACGTATTTATGTTCGGCTATGTATTTAAGTCCTCAGAACAGTATTTTGCGGTTTTCGTCTTTATTGGAATCACTTTATGGGATTTTTTCAACAAATCCCTCATCCAGAGCGTAAAAGTGATCAAAAACAATAAAGCTATTGTTTCCAAAGTATATATACCGAAATTTATCCTTCTGATCATTAAAATGTGTGTCAATGGATTTAAAATGTCCATTTCTCTCCTTATCATTGTTGTTATGCTTTTTGTATGGAGAGTACCTGTTACATGGAATATTCTGTACTTTATTCCTATCCTTCTGACACTGTTTATGATTGTATTTGGTTTCGGCTGCTTCCTTCTGCATTACGGTGTTTTTGTAGAAGACCTGGCCAATGTCCTGAATATTGTCCTCAGACTTCTTTTTTATCTTACAGGTGTATTCTGGAGCATTATGGATCGTCTGCCGGCCCCTTATAATGCATATATCGGAAAAGGCAATCCTATTGCATTCCTGCTGACCTCTATGCGTGAATGTGTATTGTATGGAACTGCCCCCAATCAGAAGCTCCTTCTTGCATGGTTCCTGATCGGACTGCTGATCAGTATTCTTGGAATCCGCAAGATTTACAAAAATGAAAACAGTTATGTAAAGGTGATATAATATGGAAGAACAGCATGCGATTGAAGTCACTGATCTGGTGATCAGTTATCAGAATCTGAAAAAAACTTCTATTAAAAAAAGTCTTCTGCAGTTTAAACGCCGCAATGTAGACCGTTTTGTTGCCGTAAAAGGAATTTCCTTTTATGTCCGTCAGGGAGAGATCCTTGGTATCATCGGCAAAAACGGAAGTGGAAAATCTACTACACTGAATGCACTTGCCGGAATCTTTTCCCCGGACAGCGGCACCATTGACCTGAAAGGACACAGCATCTCTCTTTTGTCTATCGGTGTAGGCTTTCAGAGAGAAATGACCGGAAGAGAAAATATTATCCTTTCCGGTATGCTTCTGGGATTTTCCGAAGAAGAAGTTAAGGCAAAAGAACCCGAGATCGTTGAATTTGCAGAACTGGGAGAATTTATTGATATGCCTGTAAGAACATACTCCAGCGGTATGTATTCCAAACTGGCATTTTCCATCACTGCCATTCTGGAAACAGACATCATGCTTATTGATGAGGTTCTCAGCGTTGGCGATCAGAAATTTAAAAAGAAAAGCTACAATAAAATGAAAAGCCTGATCTCCAACAAAGACCGTACTGTTGTCATTGTTTCTCATAGTATTGAAACTCTCAGAGAACTCTGTGATACTGTTATGTGGATGCATGATGGACAGATCAAGCGTATCGGCGAACCTACTCCCGTACTGGAAGAGTATGTAAACTTTATGGAAAAAAGCTGACAGAACCATATAAAGAAAAAGACTGCAGAAAACTTTCTCGCAGTCTTTTTTCTTTATATTTTCATTTATTTCCTCTCAGAAACAGCTTATAAAAAGTTTCCCTCAGACCTCCCGGTACAATGCTTACCATGGTACGGACCACACAATTTTTTATATATCTTCCCTTTGTGATAAATTTTTTGTCCAGTAAAAACCTTTGAAAACGAAGCAGCCAGCGCAGATAGGAAAAACCTCCTCTGCGGCTGTACATACCGTTTCCTGTACGCATATCAAGCACCGGCTCCTGAATATTATATCCTTCAGCACCGTTTATCAGCATGCGGACCCAAAGACAATAGTCTTCAAATCCGGGGAAATCCTGATAATTTCCCGCTTTCAGAACCTCCTCCTTGCGGTACATAACACAAGGGTGATTAAACGGATTTCTTTTTTTTGCATAATCCCTGATCTCTGCCGGTGTTCTTGGAAGAACCCTGAACCGCTGCAGATCACCGGGTATCTCTGTAAATTCCTGAAGTGTTCCGCTGACAATGGAATATCCATCTTTTTCTAATATGCGAAACTGTTTTTCACATCGATCCGGTCTGCTGATATCATCACTGTCCATTCTTGCGATAACAGAACAGCGACATCGAGGCACTCCTGCCCGCAGTGCATTTCCAAGTCCTCTGTTTTCTTTCAGCCTGATGCACTGAAGCCTCTCTCCAAGTTTCTCCTGCGCCCACTGGATCACACTGTTCAGTTCTCTGGTAAGCGGTCCGTCACACACAAGAACAAAGTCCGAAAACGGAAGTGTCTGATTCATCATACTCTCTATACTCTGACGAAAAAAAACCGGATTCTCTTTTTTATAAACAGCCATCAGAACGGAATATGCTTCCTGTGTCTTATCTTGCATAGACTACTCCTTGATTCTCGTATTATGGTGATTCATTTCTCCTGCTTTTGGAGGATTCCAGTAATCACCATACATCTGCTTCAATACAAAATCATAATCATACGGTCCGCGAAGTTTTACATCCTCAAATGTATAATCTGCACCTTTCCCGTAATTGTTTTTATGGAACATTTCCTTTAATTTGTGAATGCCCATAAAATTCACCAGATACGAGGACTGATCGTAATCATATTTTTTCATCAGGTGATCCAAACGATCCAGTTCTCTGGATGTACGGAATATTTTTTCTACAGGAAAAACTTTTCCTGCCGCGATCAAAATCCGTTCATGCAGAGGTCTGTCCTGGCGTTTCATGTCAACATTTGTAGAAAAAAGTGAATAATTCACTCTGGCTCTTGCTATCAGCAGGCGGAAACAATGGATTTTTCGCAGAACTTTATTTCCAGGCATTCCATCCAGCGGAAAAATATCGATCCAGGCATCTTTCTCTCTGTCTACCAGAGCAGATTCGTCCACCACCTTTACCCGACTGTCTGTCATCCGCGGTACATAATGGGTATATCCCTCTGTCCTCTGATAACTGAGATAATGAAAATATTCCGGCAGTTCGCTTTCCACTACAGCCTCAAATTTCTCAAAATCCGGACGCGGCATTCCCATATCCACATCATCATCCCAGGGAATAAATCCTTTATGCCTCACGGCTCCCAGCAAAGTGCCGCCCAGCGCATAATATCTAAGATGATATTTCTTACAGATACGCAGAAATTCCTTCAGAATATCCAGCTCCACAAGCTGAAGTCTGCGCAGGTCCTCTCTGTTCTTATCCTCTGTACACTCACTCATTTTTTTCCTCCCCCGGAAGATCCTTTACAGAATCTTTCAGTGCATTTCTCTGATTGTCTTCAACCCCCTCTGATACTTCTTTCTGACAAAAAATCTTCACTGTCATAAGAAGAAGCTTCAGATCAAGGAAAAACGAATAATTTTCAATATAAAAAAGGTCCAGCTTCAGTTTATCATACGGAGTTGTATTATATTTACCATAAACCTGGGCATAGCCTGTCAGTCCGGCTTTTACTTTCAGACGATAATAAAATTCCGGAAGTTCCTTCTGGTACTCATGCATAATGCATTTTCGTTCCGGGCGTGGTCCTACCAGAGACATATCTCCCTTAAATACATTAAAAAGCTGGGGCAGCTCATCCAGATGAAGATTTCGAAGAACCTTTCCTACCGGTGTGATCCTGCTGTCATTTTTAGATGCCAGCTGCGCTCCATTTTTTTCGGAATCCACACACATACTCCTGAATTTAAAAATACGGAATTCTCTTCCTCCTAAAGTCAGACGATCCTGACGATAAAATACCGGGCCGCCGTCATAAAGCTTTACCATAAGTGCAATGATCAGCATGATCGGTGATGAAAGCACGATTCCAATACCGGAAACAGTAATATCCAGAAGTCTTTTCATAAATCTCTGCTCTATAGACAGCCCCATGTTTTTCGCCACCAGAAGAGGTGTATCAAACAGATGGATCCGTTCACTTCCCATAAGGATCACATCCGATATCTTAGGACTCATATAACAGCGGATCGAATGTGCAAAACAATACTTCAGGTATCGGTTTCTGATATTTGAAGGAAGATCCCAGATGATCACTCCCTCATAATCACGCATCATTTTATGAATTTCTTTTTCTCCCACATTCACATGAACCATTCCGCTGATATTATATTTATCACTTCTGGAATTCATTTTATGGATCAGATCACCGGGATCCCGATCTCCGTGGATCACCAGAAGTTTTCTGGCTCTGTACAGCTTTGAATAAATAAATCTGGATCCCCATATCCACAGAACAATGATAGCAAACTGCACAAAGGTCATTTGTATCATAGGCCATGGATCCAGAAACCATCGGTTGATCAGCGTGATCTGTAAATAGGTGATTATATTTGTACAGATCGTTGCCAGAATCATGGAATAGAATACATCGATTCTTTTCAGATAGCCTACTCTGAGACCTCCGTAAAACTTGGAGAACATAAAGCTAATCAATCCATAAATAGCGATCAGGACCCAGTTTCCTTTCCTCCAGAAAGGTTCAAATATCAGCCCTCTGTAAAAATCATACCAAATATAGGCAAATACGACTGTCTGGGCAACGATCACAATACTGGCCAGACAATATACAACAAATCTCTTAAAATCATCTCTGTTCTTCACAAAAGATCCCTCTTATTTTCTTTATCCGAGATACTTTTCGGTATCCGGATCAGTTTTATTTTTTCCTTTTAACCTTGTTATTATAACGTATTACGGAGATTCCGTCCAGTAATTCACAGATTCTTTGTTTTATCTCAAAATGCAAATAAACATTCATGGATATTTTTACATCAATATTTTGTCGAACGCTGAATTTTTTTGTCATATTTTACATATTCGTTTCATTTTATTATGATATTCAATACACTTTTAACAAATTTTCTTCAACTTTTTTATATTTTTTCACTTTATCTTATGGTAATTTCCGTACAAAAATTGTATAATAAGAAAGTACAAGCATATAAAAGGAAAGTGAGGGTTCACTATGAAACAAAACAACATGTTAGCGATGATCTTAGCTGGCGGACGTGGCAGCAGACTCCATGAGCTTACAAACAAAGTGGCTAAACCCGCAGTTTCATACGGTGGAAAATACCGCATTGTTGATTTCCCTTTAAGTAACTGTGCAAACAGTGGAATTGATATTGTAGGTGTTCTCACACAGTATGAGTCCGTTCTTCTTAACAGCTATGTCGCTGCTGGCGGACGCTGGGGACTGGACGCAAGAGAAAGCGGTGTCTTTGTACTTCCGCCCCGTGAAAAAGCAGACGCAGATCTGGATGTTTACCGCGGAACTGCTGATGCGATCTCACAGAACATTGATTTTATTGATAAATATGCTCCGGAATATGTTCTCATCCTTTCCGGTGACCATATTTACAAAATGAATTACGCAAAAATGTTGGCTTACCATAAAGAAATGAATGCAGACGCTACAATTGCAGTTATCGAGGTTCCTATGAAGGAGGCCAGCCGTTTCGGTATCATGAACACCGATGAGGAAGGTCATATTGTAGAATTTGAAGAAAAACCGGAACATCCCAAGAGCAATCTTGCTTCCATGGGTATTTATATCTTCAACTGGAAGCTTCTTCGCAAAATGCTCCTTGCAGATATGAAGGATGCAGATTCTCATCACGATTTTGGTAAAGATATCATTCCTACACTTCTTGCCGATCAAAAAACTCTTGTAGCTTACAAATATCAGGGGTACTGGAAAGATGTAGGAACCATTGACTCTCTCTGGGAAGCAAATATGGATCTTCTCAACAGAAGCAATGAGCTGGATCTCAATGACCCTACCTGGAAGATCTATACTGAAGATATCCCTGCACTTCCTCAGTACATCGGTCCGAATGCCAATATTGACAAGGCATTTATCACTCAGGGCTGTGTTATTGAAGGTGAAATTAAAAATTCTGTACTGTTCACCGGTGCCAGAGTAGGCAAAGGCGCCAAAATTATTGACAGTGTGCTCATGCCAGGCGTTATAGTGGAAGATGGAGCTGTTGTACAGCGTGCTCTTGTGGCTGAAAATATAACAATCGGAGCAGGCGCTGTTGTAGGAAGCGCTGACAGTGAACATATCGAACTTGTGTCCAAACGTGTAAAGGGGGTAGAATAAGATGGCTAACGCACTTGGAATCATTGCAGCTTCCGGAACTCATATCAAAGTAGAAGGACTTCAGCAGTACCGTCCCATCGGAGCATTCTCCTTCCTTGGAAGATATCGCGTGATCGATTTTCCTATTTCCAATATGAGCAACAGTGATATTGACCATATTCAGGTATACATAAGAAACAAGCCTCGTTCTCTGGTAGAGCACCTCGGCACAGGCCGACACTACAATATTAACTCCAAACGCGGCAAACTTCAGATTCTGTTCTCACAGAACAGCTCCGAAAATGACGTCTACAATACCGATATTGCTGCTTATTACGAAAACATCGAAATAATCCAGAGATCTCATCAGCCGTATGTGGTCATTGCTCCCAGCTATATGGTATATGCAGAGAATTATGATGCGCTTCTTCAGACCCATATTGAATCCGAAGCAGACATTACTCTTCTTTATCATACTGTAGACAATGCAAAAGATGCTTTCCTTAATTGTGATGTGTTAAATCTGAACAGACAGAAGGGTGTCGAATCCATTGAGAAAAACCGCGGAAGCGCTAAAAACCGCAATATCTTTATGGATACTTATATTATGAAAAAAGACCTTTTTGTAGATCTGATCCTGAAAGCAAGAAAAATGTCTTCCATGATTACTCTCCCTCAGATTGTAAATGCATCCTGCAGTGAACTGGATATCCGCGGTGTATCCCATAAAGGATATTTCGCTACTATCACAGACTTCAAGAGCTATTTTGATGCAAACATGTCCCTGATCGATCTGAAAAATGCTCAGAACCTGTTCAATTACGAATGGCCAATTTACACCAGAACAAATGACTCCTGCCCAACTCAATATTTTGCAAGTGCAGACGTGAAAAACTCTGTTATCTCCAACGGATGTCTCATTGAAGGAAGCGTTGAAAATTCTGTAATCGGCCGTGGATGCCAGGTCAAAAAAGGCGCTGTTATTAAAAACTGCGTGGTTCTCGCAAACACAGTAATTGGTGAGGATGTCCATGTAGAAAATCAGGTGATCGATAAATGGGCTCAGATTACCAGAGAAAGAGAGATTGTAGCAGAAAACGATCATCCGGGATATATCAGAAGAGATGATATCCTATAAATAAAAACAATCGATGAGATAAATTCATATCTGATTTATCCTCATTAATAAGAATCTCCCATAGAATCCAGGGTTTTGCAAAATCCGGTTTTCTATGGGAGATTCTTATTTTATGTACTCGCTTAAACTTTTCACTATATAATTATTTACTTATCGGTTGTATATAATATATATATTTTACAGATAGTTGTTTCTATGCTAAACTTTTACTCATAAAAAAAAGTTATGGAGGTTCTTATGAAAAAGGATTACAGCAAGCTATGGACTTTGTTTCGCTCTATGTTTGTACTAAGCGCCTGCACTTTTGGCGGCGGCTTTGTCATCGTATCTCTTATGAAAAAAAAATATGTAGAAGAACTGCAATGGCTGGAGGAAGATGAAATGCTGGATGTAACAGCTATCACCCAGTCTGCTCCCGGTCCGCTCCCGGTAAACGCTTCCGTCATCATCGGATACCGGATTGCCGGAATTATAGGATCACTTACAGCCATACTTGGAACAATTCTTCCACCTATGATCATTATTTCTGTAATTTCTCTGTTCTATGAACAGTTCCGAACTAATCCGTATATCAGCACAGCACTCCAGGTTATGCGCGCCGGAGTTGCCGCCGTGATCTTTGATGTAGTTATCAATCTTGCACAGCATGTATTAAACACAAGACGAATCCTATATATTGCCATGATGATCATTGCCTTTTGTGCAACCTATTTCCTGGATATCAGTGCTATGCTGGTCATTCTGACATGTCTTGGCATCGGGATACTTGATCTTATCTTTCAGACATATAAAACAAAACACGGAGGAATCGCATAATGCTGTTACTTAAATTATTTTTCGCATTTATTCAGGTAGGTATGTTCAGTGTTGGTGGTGGATACGCTGCCATTCCCCTGATCCAGGAACAGATTGTAGATATTTACGGGCTGATGACCCTCAGTGAATTTTCAGACCTGATCACTGTTGCAGAAATGACACCAGGACCTATTTCCATTAATTCCGCAACCTTTGTAGGTATGAGAATCGCCGGAATACCCGGAGTTCTGCTTTGTACCTTCGGATGTATTCTTCCCTCTTTCTGTATCTGTCTGACCCTGGCACATTTTTATTATAAGTATCGCTCGGTCAGCGGAGTGCAGGTCGTTCTGGGAGCCATGCGTCCGGCTGTTGTTGCATTGATTGCTTCTGCCGGCGCCTCCATCCTGATGCTTGGACTTTTTCAGGCCGAGCTTCCAGATATTGTTCTGAGTGATATTCGCTGGATTGAATTGGGTATATTCGCTGTATCTCTGTTCATTTTAAGAAAATATAAAGCCAGCGCTATTGCCATTATTCTTGGAAGCGGCATTGTTGGAACTGTTCTCTATGCTCTTTCCGGAGCAATTTCATAATTCAGGAGGAATACACTTATGACTATCCGACATTTACAGATTTTTACAACCGTCGCTGATGCGGGCAGTATGAGCAAAGCGGCAAGGCTTCTGCACATATCCCAGCCGGGTATCAGCCAGGCAGTCTCCGAGCTGGAACGCCATTACAGCGTAAAACTATTTGAACGGCTTTCTCAAAAATTATACCTGACAAACGAAGGAGAGCTTCTGCTCTCTTTTTCCCGTCATATTCTGGACTCCTTTGACAAAATGGAAGAAGCCATGCTCCATGCCACACAGAAAACCAGACTGCACATCGGCTGCAGCGTTTCCGTAGGAACCTTTCTTATTAATAAAATTCTGGATCAGGCCGAAAAACAGCTTCCCAACTGTGATTTTCAGGTAACCGTAACCAATTCCACTCATATTGAACAGGCAATCCTGAACAGTCAGGTAGATCTCGGAATCGTTGAAGGTACCATACGAAACGAAAATCTCATTGCTCTCCCTGTCTGCGAAGATGAACTGGTCATGGTGTGTGGAAAAAATCATCCTCTTGCCCGTCTGGATTCCATCCCACTTCCCATGCTCCAGAATCAGGATTATGCGAGCAGGGAAAGCGGAAGCACAGATCGCAACCAGTTTGAACAGTTGCTGGAAGAACAGAACATTCACTTAAACCGAATCTTCCGCAGCACCAGTACCGACGCTATCAAAAACGCTGTAATCTGCGGCAGAGGAATTGCATTGTTTTCCAAAAGAATGGTGGCAAAAGAAGTAAATGACGGGGATATGGTGATCCTTCCGCTGGAAGGTATCCGCGTGACCCGGAATATCCACTTCGTCATCCATAAAAACAAATTCGTTTCCACAGAGATACAGACCCTGAAGGAAATCTGTTCCGAATACGAAAAAAATATTTGTGTTTAAGAGAATAAAAAGAATATAATTTTTGTCTGGAAATGACATGCAGGAGTGGATTCTTCTGTTACAAAAGCTGGTTCAAGACTTGGAAAATTCTAAGCTTCTGAACCAGAAGAATCCACTCTTGCATTATATTTTCCAGACAGCAAATTTATATTCCTGCATTTTTATGTTCCCGGGTGGGAAACTGCAGGGCACAACACTGCTGGTCGTCCCGCGGCTGACAACTGACTGGGACTCGGACATTGCCGGGAGATTTCTATTTGGCTGGTATCCACTTTCAGATGCATAGAGAAAAAGGCAAATCATAGTGCCTTGCGAGGCTTCCGCTGGTAAGCCTGTGTTAGCTGCTGCCACCGAGCACGCTGTCTGAGCCGTCAGGCGAGTTCGTGCGAATGGCAGTAAATCAGCGCACAGGTTTACCAGGAAACGCAGCACAGCACATGATTTGCCTTTTTTCTCATATGCATCGTATGGGGGAAACAAGAAATAAAAATTCTCCCTTCCCGCACTAAAATTTCCGGAATCTTTCATACCGTCTCTTCAGTAATTCTTCTTCCGGCATTTTCTCATATTGTTTCAGGAAATCTGTAATCTCCTCATCCAGTATATCTGTCACATAAGATAGAGTTTCTTCTTTTAACGCCTTTGGTTCGGGTATGATCTTTTCAATGATCTTCTGTCTGTAAAGATCCGCAGCCGTCAGCTTCATAACTTCTGCAGCTTCTTTTGCCTTGCTGCTGTCTTTCCAGAGAATACTGGAAAATCCTTCCGGGGAAAGAATGGAATAAACTGCATTTTCCAACATCCATACCTGATCTCCTGCGGCAAGGGCAAGTGCTCCGCCGCTTCCTCCCTCTCCTGTTACAACAGTCAGTACCGGGACTGTCAGACCTGCCATTTCCATGAGGTTTTCTGCAATGGCTGCTCCCTGTCCTCTTTCTTCTGCCTCAATTCCACAGAACGCTCCCGGCGTGTCTACAAAACAGATCACCGGGCGACGGAACTTTTCTGCCTGCTTCATAAGGCGGAGAGCCTTACGATAACCTTCCGGCATTGGCATTCCAAAATTACGGTAAATATTTTCTTTTGTGCCGCTTCCTTTTTCCTGAGCGATCACCGTAACCGGAATTCCATGAAAAGCCGCCACCCCACCGATTACTGCCGGATCATCTCCATATTTGCGATCTCCGTGAAATTCTATAAAATCTGTAAACAATCCACGGATATATGTGCTTCCCGAAGGGCGGTCTGCTTTTCGAGAAGCCTGGACTCTCTCCCATGGAGCAAGGGACAATGTCGGTTCCGATCCCTGTCCTGTCAGTGATGTCAGCTCAGGTCTGTTCTGCTCTTTTATCTCTTCCGAACCATTGATCTTAGCTGTCTCTATGGAAAATCTTTCTTTTTTCTCATGAAGCTTTAATATTTTGGTCAGTGTTCGCTTCAGATTTTCTCTCTCCACAATAGCGTCTACAAATCCATGCTCCAGAAGGAACTCTGCTCTCTGGAAACCCTTTGGGAGCTTCTGACGAATGGTCTGCTCAATAACCCTTGGTCCGGCAAAGCCAATCAGTGCTCCCGGTTCCGCCAGGATCACGTCTCCCAACATGGCAAAGCTTGCCGTCACACCTCCGGTAGTAGGTTCTGTAAGAACGGAAATATAAAGAAGCCCTGCATCACTGTGACGCTTCAGCGCCGCCGAGGTTTTAGCCATCTGCATCAGAGAGGTAATTCCCTCCTGCATTCTGGCTCCTCCTGAACAGGCAAAAAGAATAACCGGAAGCTTTTCTTCTGTAGCCCGCTCCACAGCTCTTGTGATTTTTTCTCCTACTGCCCATCCCATACTTGCCATGAGAAAGCGTCCGTCGCAGACTCCAATCACTGCTTCATATCCGTTAATCCGGCATTTTCCGGTAACAACTGCCTCCCGAAGCCCTGTTTTTCCCTGAACAGCAGACAGCTTTTCCGGATATCCCCGGTAATCCATGGGATTTTCTCCCATAAGAGAACCATCCCATTCTTCAAAGCTTCCCTCATCTGCCACCATCTGTATCCTGCGGTAAGCGTGTACCCGGAAATACCCTCCACATTTCGGACAGATATAATATCCGTTTTTTACATCTTCGGCAATAATCGCCGCTCCACATTTATTACATTTCCGCAAAAGTCCCTGGGGTACCTCCGGCTTTGCTGTTCTTCCTCGTCTGCCTCCGGATTCCCCATTGGAGATTCTTGTTTTTTTGAACATATTTTCCAGCTTCATGCTTCCTTACCTCTGCCTTCCATCCGTTCAATAAATCCCACATCCGTATTTCCCTCCAGAAAATCCGGATTGTTTAAAATCTCATACTGATAGTCTACGTTTGTATCGATTCCTTCTATAATAATCTCCCCAAGAGCACTTTGCATCTTACGGATAGCCTCTTCTCTGTTCTTGGCCCACACGATCAGCTTGGCGATCATGGAATCATAATAAGGCTGCACCGTATAGCCGCTGTATACAGCGGAATCAATGCGGATTCCTTTTCCTCCGGGAAAATACATATCTGTAATAGTTCCCGGTGACGGACGAAATCCCTTAGATGGATTTTCTGCATTAATACGGCATTCAATGGCATGTCCGGTAATATGAATATCCTTCTGTTTAAAAGAAAGCGGCATACCGGATGCGATTCTGATCTGTTCTTTTACAAGATCCACCCCTGTTACCCACTCGGTCACCGGATGCTCCACCTGGATTCTGGTATTCATTTCCATAAAATAAAAGCTTCCATCCCTATCCAGAAGAAATTCAATGGTCCCTGCATTTACATACCCACAGGCCTTTGCCGCCTTCACAGCCGCCTCTCCCATCTTTTTGCGAAGTCTGTCTGAGATTACTTCACAGGGAGATTCCTCGATCATTTTCTGATGATTTCTCTGCACAGAACAGTCTCTTTCCCCCAGATGGATCACATTGCCTTTTTTATCTGCAAGAATCTGAAATTCAATATGTCTGGGATTCCGGACAAAATGCTCGATATACATGGTATTGTCTCCAAAAGCCATCTGTGCTTCCTTCTGGGCAGTACGAAAACTTTCTGCAAATTCCGCCGCGCAGTCTGCAGTACGCATTCCCTTTCCGCCGCCTCCCAGCGCCGCTTTGATGATCACCGGATAACCGATCTCATCTGCTTCTGCCATTCCTTCTTCCACGGAATAAACCGCTTTTTTGCTTCCCGGAATCACCGGAACGCCTGCCGCCGCCATAGTATTTTTGGCTGCCTGCTTGTTGCCAAGACTTGCGATCACCTGAGAAGGCGGTCCGATAAATGTAATATTGCACTGTTCACAAAGCTCTGCAAACCTGCTGTTTTCAGACAGGAATCCAAATCCCGGATGAATGGCATCTGCTCCTGAAACAATGGTCGCACTTATGATATTTTCCATACTGAGATAACTATGGGAAGACGGAGCCGGACCAATACATATAGATTCGTCTGCAAGCTGGGTATGAAGGGCTTCTCTGTCAGCCTCTGAATAAACAGCTACGGTCTCGATGCCCATCTCTCTGCAGGCGCGGATGATCCGTACCGCTATTTCTCCCCTGTTGGCTATCAGCACTTTTTTTATCATTTTATTTCACCTATCCGATCATAAAAGTCAGTTCTGCGTCTACCACTACTTTGCCGTCTACACTGGCAACTGCATGGCCTACGCCTACCGGTCCTTTGCATTTAATGATCCTTGTTTCCAGTTTTATCTTATCTCCCGGAGATACTTTTCCACGAAATCTGCAATTTTTAATCCCGCCAAAATATGCTGTCTTTCCTTTATTTTCCTCTTTGCTCAGGATAGCCACCGCACCTGTCTGCGCAAGCGCCTCAACAGTAAGAACGCCCGGCATTACCGGTTCCTGAGGAAAATGTCCCCGGAAAAAATCCTCATGAAAAGTCACGCATTTATATCCTACTGCAAATTCCCCCGGCTCATAATCCTCAATATAATCCACCAGCAGAAATGGATGTCTATGTGGAAGGATCGCCTCGATTTCTTTAATTCCCAAACGTTTCATACTCTACCTCGATCTATCTGATTCTGAATAAGGGCTGCCCGAATTCTACCATCTGTCCATTTTCCACAAGAATCTCTGCAACCGTACCATCAAATTCACTTTCTATCTCATTCATCAGTTTCATGGCCTCCACAATTCCAAGTGTCTGGCCTTTTTTTACTGTTTTTCCTTCTGTAACAAAAGGATCCGCATCCTCGGCAGGCGCTGCATAAAAGGTTCCTACCAGCGGAGATTTTACAATTTTTCCTTCCGGTTCTTCTGCTGCCGCACCTGTATTTCCTGACGCTTCATTTTCCATAACCGAAATTCCAGCCGGATTCTGAAGGATCACTGCCGGATCCTGTACCGGAATGACTGCCCCCGGTGCCGTAACCTCCTTTACAAGACGGATATTTGTGCCGTTTTCTTCATAGTGAAGCTCCGTAACCTCAGAATCGGACACTGTTTTTATTAACATAAGAAGATTTTCAAATTCCATTTTTCCATTTCCGATCTATTCAAACTTTTTTAACAAAAGAGTTGCATTATGTCCGCCAAATCCCAGAGAATTGCTCATTGCATAGCGGATTTCCTTTTCCACAGGCGCGCCGATGGCATAATCCAGATCACATCCCTCTCCCGGTTCTCTGGTGCCTACTGTCTGATGGATAAAACCTTCCTGAATGGATTTTACACAGGTGATAAATTCCACGCCGCCTGCTGCTCCCAGAAGATGTCCGATCATAGATTTGGTGGAATTTACCACCACCTTTTCCGCCGCTTCTCCAAAGGCCATATGGATGGCTCTTGTCTCAAAAAGATCGTTGTGATGGGTACTGGTTCCATGGGCGTTGATGTATTCTATCTCTGACGGATCCGCACCTGCTTCCTCCATGGCAAGAGTCATTGCCTTTGCAGCGCCGCTTCCGTCTTCTGCCGGTGAAGTGATATGATATGCGTCCGCAGTAGCGCCATAGCCCACTACCTCTGCATAAATCTCTGCTCCCCTTGCCAGGGCATGCTCCAGTTCTTCAAGCACTACAACACCTGCGCCTTCTCCGAGAACAAATCCGTCACGATCCCTGTCAAAAGGAATAGATGCCCTTGCAGGATCGTCAGTTTCCGTCAGCGCTGTCAACGCATCAAATCCGGCCACGCCAGTGGGACAGATACAGCTTTCAGCACCTCCTGCCAGCATGATCTCCGCATCTCCGTACTGGATCGCACGGAAGGCGTCACCGATACTGTGGGTACCGGAAGCACAGGCAGTCACTACGTCTGAACATTTTCCCCGAAGTCCTAACTGGATTGAAACATTTCCGGCAGCCATATTGGAAATCATCAGAGGAACCATAAGAGGAGGAACCCGTCCGGGACCTTTTGTCAAAATCTTATCATAGCAAAGCTCTACCTGATGGAGATCTCCTACTCCGGAGCCAATGATCACTCCTGCACGGAAAGGATCTTCTTTTTCCATATCCAGCCCTGCGTCTGCAAATGCCTCTTTTGCCGCAGCTACTGCATACTGGGCAAATGGAGCCATACGTCTTACCATCTTCGGTTCCATATATTTTTTCGGATCAAAATCCTTTACTTCTGCCACAAGACGGACTTTATATTCTCCTGCATCAAATCTGGTAATTGGTCCAATGCCTGTTTTTCCTTCACGGATTCCTTCCCAGAATTCCTCTACACTGTTTCCAATTGGCGTTACGGCTCCAAGTCCGGTAACGACTACTCTGCGTTTACTCATATCACCATTCCTCCGTCAACCTGAATGACCTGACCTGTAATATATGCTGCATCCTCAGATACCAGAAATGCAACTGTCCGGGCTACGTCCTCCGGTTTCCCAAAATGTCCCAGAGGAATCTGCGCTGCCGTAGCTTCCTTAACTGTCTCCGGAAGTACTGCTGTCATTTCTGTCTCAATAAATCCCGGCGCAACAGCATTGACTGTGATTCCCCGGGATGCAAGCTCTCTGGCTGCAGTTTTGGTAAGACCGATCACTCCTGCCTTAGATGCCGCATAATTTGCCTGTCCTGCGTTTCCGGCAATACCTACCACAGAAGCAAGACTGACGATACGTCCTTTTTTCTGTCTCAGCATCTGCCGGGATACAAAACGCATCATATTAAAGCATCCTTTCAGATTTACGTCGATCACACGGTCAAAGGCCTCCTCCGACATTCCCATCAAAAGTCCGTCTTTGGTAATTCCCGCATTATTCACAAGAATATCAATTGCCCCATATTCCTTCACAATACTCCGTACTGCCTGATCGCAGGCCTGATGATCTGCTACATTCCACTGAAGAACAGCAGCTTCACCACCCTTGTCCTGAATCTCTTTTCTGACCTCTTCTGCCCGTTCCGCAGAACCATTATAATTAATGATCACAAAGATCCCCTTTGCCGCAAGCTCCAGAGCAATGGCTCTTCCAATCCCTCTGGATGCACCTGTAACAACAGCGATCTGTTTTTTTATCTGCTGCTCTGTCATAATATCTCCTCTTTCTTCTCAGATTCCCTTCAAAATCTCACTGCACACAGTTTCCGCCTCTTCCCAGGTGCCGACCCGGTACATAGTTACATTCCTGTCTGTTTTTTTCATAAAACTGCTGAGAGTTTTTCCGGGACCAATCTCCACAAAAGTATCAATTCCTTCTGCGATCATATTTCTGATGCTCTGCTCCCAGCGTACCGAAGAGCTGACCTGTTTTACAAGAAGCTCCCGGATCGGTTCTTTTTCTGTTACCAGTTCTGCCGTTACATTGGTCACATAAGGAACGGAAGGCTTTTTCAAAGTTACCTCTTCCAGAACCTTTTTCAGCTTTTCTCCGGCATTTTCCATCATCGGTGAATGAAACGGACCGCTGACTTTTAACGGAAGGACTTTTCTGGCTCCTGCTTCCTTCAGAGCTTTTCCCGCTCTTTCCACTGCCTCTTTTTCTCCGGTGATCACAATCTGACCCGGACAGTTATAATTTGCAATGTAAGCGCCGTCGATCTCCTGCATCACTTTTTCCACTGAGGAATTTTCCATTCCAAGGATTGCGGACATGGCTCCGATACCTTCCGGAGCTGCATGTTCCATAAAAATCCCTCTGGCACGCACAGTACGGACAGCATCCATATCGCACATACCTCCGGCTGCCGCAATGGCACAATATTCTCCAAGACTCAGTCCGGCTGTCATATCCGGATGAAGCCCTCTCTTTTTCAATTCTCCTGTTATAGCAAGACAGGCTGCCACCATAGCGGCCTGTGTATACTCTGTTTTATCCAGAAGATCATTTTCCTCAAAGCAAAGCTTACGAAGATCCAGATCCAGCATCTCAGATGCCTGGTCAAATAATTCCCTTGCTTCCGGACTGTTTTCGTAAAAATCTTTTGCCATACCCGCTTCCTGGGCTCCCTGCCCAGGATAAAGAAATGCAATCCTACTCATGCTCTGCCTCTCCGTTCATAAGACTCTGTGCCTGGGTTACCATTCTCCGGATCACCTCTTCACAGGAAAGACTTTCCTTTACAAGTCCTGCACTCTGACCTGCCATAAGGCTTCCGTTTTTTATATCGCCTTCTATTACAGCTCTTCTCAGACTTCCAAGGGTCAATGCCTCCAGCTCCTGGAAATCCGCGCCGTTTTTTTCAAGCTCCAGATATTTTCTCGCCATATCATTCCGAAGAACACGGATTGGATGACCTGTGCTTCTGCCAGTCACACGGGTATCGATATCCTTTGCTTTCAGAATACTGTTCTTATAATTTTCATGGATCACAGATTCTTTGGATGCTGCAAAAACAGTTCCTGCCTGGATGCCTTTTGCCCCCAGCATAAAAGCTGCAGCCATGCCTCTTCCATCGGCAATTCCTCCGGCTGCTACCACTGGAATCTGTACTGCATCTGCAATCTGAGGAACAAGAACCATTGTGGTCAGTTCTCCGATATGTCCTCCTGCCTCTGTTCCCTCTGCAATTACGGCATCAGCGCCGCATCGCTCCATTCTTTTTGCCAGAGCCGCAGACGCCACCACCGGAAGAACCTTCACCCCTGCAGCTTTCCAGTCTGCCATATATTTCTCCGGGCTCCCTGCACCTGTGGTAACAATGGAAACGCCTTCTTCCACAATCACCCTAGCAACTGCATCCGCCTCCGGGCTCATTAACATAATATTAACACCAAAAGGCCTGTCTGTCATTGTCTTCGCTTTTCTGATCTGCTCTCTTACCCATTCAGCAGGAGCTGCCGCAGCTGCGATCAGTCCCAGGCCTCCGGCATTGGAAACCGCAGCTGCCAGATTTGCCTCGGCCACCCATGCCATACCTCCCTGAATCACGGGATATTCAATTCCTAATAATTCTGTGATCTCTGTTTTCATCCTCATACCCTCATTTTCAGTCACTGTTCACCTCGCAGGATAGTGCCGTGTGAACAGTAACCATCTTCATACTCTTCCCATCATAAAGACAGAAAATCTGCCGTTCCTAGCTGCGTTATCAAAAGCAGACTTATTATTTATGCTCCTCCAGATATGCTGCCGCCGCACCGATAGTTGTGATCTGTTCCAGATCCTCGCTTGGGATCTCTACTCCAAACTCTTCCTCAAGCGCCATTGCCAGTTCAAAAAGGTCAAGAGAATCTGCGTGAAGGTCTTCTGTAAAAGAAGTGCTTTCTGTGATTCCTGCTGCCTCTGCTCCAAGTGTGTCTGCTGTGATCTCAATAATTTTTTCTAACATGTTGTTTTCTCCCTTTTTATATTGTTTTTATTTTTAAATTCCCCATTCCAGCACGGAAGCTCCCCAGGAAAGCCCTGCGCCGAATCCTGCAAGAATAAGTTTCTGTCCTTTTTTCAGTTTCCCGCTTCTGTTCAGCTCATTTAACAGTATCGGGATACTTGCGGAAGAGGTGTTTCCATATTTCTGAAGGTTCATCGGAAATTTCTCGATCTCTGTCTTCAGCCTTTTGGCCGCTGCCTCCACAATCCGCCGGTTTGCCTGATGAAGAACAAACCAGTCAATATCTTCTGTTTTCAGATTGTTTCTTTTAAGAACCTCCCGCACTGCCTCCGGAACTCTGCGTACCGCAAACTGAAAAACCTCACGGCCATCCATGGAAATATGGGAATCGGCCTTCTGATTTCCGGCATATCCCGGACAGGTCAAAGCGGCTCCTCCGGTTCCGTCAGAACAGGCAAATGGAAGATACTGAATTCCTTCCTCTGCCCGGATCAGAGCCGCCCCTGCCCCGTCTCCAAAAAGAATGCAGGTTCCCCGGTCTTTCCAGTCCACAATTCTCGAAAGCCTCTCACTTCCTGTAATAAGAATATTCCGGCAGATTCCGGAAGCTATATATGCCTGTGCCGTCTGATAGGCAAAAAGAAAGCCGCTGCAGGCAGCGTTCATATCAAAGCATACTGCACGGACTGCTCCAAGTTCTTTCTGCACCTCACAGGCTGCACATGGAAAGATCTGATCCGGCGTGGCTGTTGCCGTAATGATCATATCAATATCCTCCGGACTGATCCCGGCTTCTTTCACTGCCTGTCTCCCGGCCTCTGCCGCCATGGATACGGTGGTTTCCTTCCGGGCGATACGCCTTTGTTCCACTCCGGTCCGTTCTCTGATCCACTGATCACTGGTATCTACAAATTCAGCGATTTCATTGTTATCCAGGACCCATTCCGGTACACAGGCTCCCGTCCCGCAAATCACACCCGTCATGATCCGCCCTCCTTTTCCGGGACCGAAAACCGGTCCCGTAGTACATGTAGAATTACATGCTGGTTTTATTTTGAATCTTTAATATTTTGATTATCAAAGTATATAACCATAACAAAAGATTGTCAAGAGGATTTTTTTATTTCTTGTTACCCACAGACGATGCATATAAGAAAAAACAGATCATGTGCTGTGCTGCGTTTCCTGGCCTTTGGCCGATTGCCAACCACAGGCTGTCTGGCAGAGCTTCTCCGCCCAGAAGCAGAACTACTGCAGGAATATAAATTTGCTGTCTGGAAAATACAATGCAGGAATGGATTCTTCTGGTTCATAAGCATTGAGAGACTTGGGTAAAAATTCTTATCTTCTGTGCATTTGCATTGATTCCCCGGATGCTGCTGTCCGAGTCGCAGACGAGTTCGGCATTCGGGGGATCGTTTTTTGCAAAGAAGCAGAAGCTTAGAATTTTCCAAGTCTTGAACCAGCTTTTGTAACAGAAGAATCCACTCTTGCATGTCATTTACAGACACAAAATCATATTCCGCCTATTTCTGCACAAACAGAAATTACATTGACACCTCCTCTCTATTGAAGGATAATAAAAACTGACATTTATTTATTCCGGAGGAAAACATATGTATTATTTTTTACTTGCCGTCGCCATTATTGCAGAAATCATAGCCACTTCTCTTTTAAAAGCCTCTCAGGGTTTTACGAAGCTTCTGCCCGGAGCCGGATGTGTACTGTTTTATGTAATCTGCTACTATACTTTTTCAAAAGCCATCAACGGGATTGATCTGGGAATCGCCTATGCAACCTGGTGCGGAGTGGGTATCGTCGCTACCGCCATTATCGCCTGGATCATTTTCGGACAGAAACTGTCCCCGGCAGGGATCGCAGGACTGATCCTGATCGTAGCCGGATGCGTGATCCTGAATCTCTTTGGCACACCGGGGCAGGGATGATATTTATTAGTCTATATGTTTCTGTGAACGCTGCAAACATCAGCGTCTATATTTTGTAAATAGAATCTTTACAATTACTGTCTTGACAAACCTAGTAGATCAGTATACAATATGGAAAATCAATAAATTCGGTAGGTGAGGCTACCACAGGGATTTGGATTATCCTAAGATTGCTGCCGCAAAAACGTGGAGACACGATTCGCTGGCCAGCAGGCTATGTCGCAGATAAGGCATAACCTAATGCAATTTTTACGCCCTGTGATGCTAAAGCTTGAACGATGTTTTATTTTTGGGAAAAATATATCCTGTCATTGCTCAAGCTTTGACAGGATTTTTTATATGGCAAAAAGCGGATTCAGCCGCTTTGTAATTTTTAAAGCAGATCAAAGGAGGTGAGTACCATGGAACCTGGAGCCAGTTGCAGTAGAAGTACATTAAAGAAAGGATGGAATCTTTATGAGCAGAACATTAATTTTAAAAAACAACAGAATCGTAAACAGAACTATCCACACCAGAGCAGTCAGGAAGTCCATGGAAACCAATGACTCCTATCTTGAGACTTCCGTGCTGACACATGCAAGAAAACGTTTTGCATGGCTTCTCTTCCTGATGCTGTCAGCTACCATCACCGGAACCATCATCACACGATATGAAGAAGCATTTGCGGCAGTACCTCTTCTGGTATCCTTTATCCCCATGCTTATGGATACCGGCGGAAACTGCGGATCACAGAGTTCTACCCTCATCATCCGCGGTCTTGCTCTGGGGGAGATTACTTTTAAGGATATTTTCCGCATCATGTTTAAGGAATTCCGTATCTCCCTTCTTGTGGGTACCGGACTTTCCCTTATAAATGGAGTAAGAATTCTGATCATGTATAAGGACCCTCAGCTTGCGCTTGTGGTTGCCCTGTCACTTACTGCCACTGTGATCATGGCAAAACTTATGGGCTGTGTTCTTCCTCTGATCGCAAAAAAACTGAACATGGATCCTGCTGTTATGGCATCTCCCCTTATCACAACAGCAGTAGACACCTGTTCTATTATCATTTATTTCTATATCGCTACCAGAATCTTTGCGCTTGCAGTCTGAAAACCGCAAAACATTCAGGACTGTGTTTTCTGAAGGTCTATTACTCTGGTACAGATTCTTTCCAGGAGCTCCGGGCTGTGGCTGACTACGATCATTCCCATCTGCCGCCGCCTGGTCTCCTCTATGAGAAAATGCCATATCTGGCTTTGTGTAATAAGATCCAGCATGGTACTTATCTCATCTGCCAGAAGAAATCTGGTTCTTTTTCCCATAGCTCTTGCAATACAGAAACGCTGCATTTCACCACCGGAAATCTCTACCGGAAAACGGTTCAGCCAGTCTTTCTCAATTCCAAGCCGTTCCACCAAGGCAGGATCCACCTGGTCTCCTTCTTCCAGAACCGACTTCATCCGCAGCCTTGGATTTACTGCCTGCTCCGGATGCTGCCAGATCAGCTGAACAGGACAATAGGAGCCATACTGTTCCAGTGGCTTTCCGTCCAGAAGGACCTGGCCTCTGTCCGGTTTCTCATATCCGGATAAAATCTTGCATAAGGTTGTTTTTCCAAAGCCACTGGGTGCTGCCAACCCCACTCTTTCTGAGCTGTCTGCTTTCAGACTGAAATCCTTCAGGATCTCTCTCCCATTTTCCCCATAACGAAATGAAATATTTTTTGCTTCAAGAATCATATACGCACCTCACATATCCGCCGTTGACCTCACGGTAGGGAATCTCTCCATGACATTTTTCGGAACACCTGCTGCATCGGGGTGCAAACGGACATCCGGAAGGCATATCCTTTACATAAGGCTGAACACCATCGATATACTGAAATCCGTTTTTTGGAATTGCTCTCCACAATGCTTTTGTATAGGGATGGCGAAGTGTTTCCTCTTTACAAAAATCCTCTGTCTTTGCATCCTCCAGCGTATATCCGGCATAAAATACCAGAACCCGGTCCGCCGTTTCCAGAGCAAGTTCCAGATCATGGGTGATAATCAGCACTCCAGCCCCCATATCTGCCAGCTCCCGGAAATGCTCCATAGCGCTTTTCGCAGCCTTCTGATGCAGTCCCGGAGTCGGCTCGTCTGCGATCACCAGTCTGGGATTCTCGATCATTGCCGTGGAGATCATCACTCTTCTTGTCATTCCCCCGGACAATTCAAATGGATACTGCTCCTGCACTTCCTTTGCCAGACTGTAGCGGCTGAAGATCTGATCAAGCTTCTTCTGACGTACCAAATCTTTTTTTCCCTTACAGATCTGTGTCCCCACCTTCATCAGAGGATCCAAATACGAAGTGCTCTGGGGCACCATTACAATCTCTTTGCCACGGAGCTTACGGATTCTTTTTTCCGTCAAAGGCTCTCCCCGATACAGGATTTCTCCTCCCATAGACGCATTATAAGGGAGAATACCCATAACTCCGTGAGCCAGGAGACTTTTTCCGGAACCAGAGGATCCTACCACTGCCACCATCTCCCCCTCATGAACAGACAGACTCAGATCCCGGATCACCGGAAGCTCTTCCTGCCGCATTCCCTTCTGATACTGGCAAAAAGAAATATTCATGTTTTTTATCTCAAGTATTTTCTTTCTTTCCATTTTTATCTCCTATTTATGGGCGCTTGCCGGATCCACTAATTTACGCAGATTTTCTCCAATCGCATAAAAACATACCACTGTAAGCACAAGCATCAGCCCCGGAAAAAGAGCCAGCCACCATTTTCCTGTAATCATATACTTCATTGCTTCCGAAAGAATAATGCCTATGGCAGGCTGCTCATTAGAAAGTCCAAATCCCAGGAAGGTAATTCCTGATTCATGAAGGATCGCATGAGGAAACAGCAGAATCAGTCCTACCACAAACTGAGGAAACAGATGCGGAGCCATATGCTTCATGGCAATATAAAGATTACTCTTTCCAAGCTTGCGCGCCATTTTGATATACTGCTGTTCCTTCAGCTGAAGTACCTCTCCGCGGATCAGTCTGGCAAGCGAAGTCCAGTGTGTCAGAGCCACACCGAGGATCACACCTTTCAGTCCTCTTCCACAGGCAACGCACACAAGGATAAGGAGCAGCATATGCGGGATTCCCATTACAAGATCGATAAACCAGGTCACCATGGTATCTGCTGCTTTTCCCATTGTGGCAGACACCACTCCAAGTATAAAAGCAAGAACAGCACTGACTGCAGCTGCACTGATTCCGATCACAATACTAATGGACAGGCCTCTTATGGTACGGGCAAACATATTTCTTCCCAGCCAGTCCGTTCCAAAAGGATATGCCAGACATGGAGCAATATTTTTTCTGGAAAAATCTGTTGTTTTTGCTGCTTCATCCAGAAACATTCCGCCAATACACACAGCCATAAGAAACAGAACAGCTGCGATCAGCCAGAAAAGAAGCCTCTGTCTCTGATTCCATCCTGACTTTTTTAAGGTCAGACCTGTTTTCTGTTTTTTTGCAAAAGCTTTCATCTCACCGCACCTCCCCGTCTGATACGAGGATCGATCACCCCGTACAAAAGATTGGCGATCAGGTTCCCGCCAAATACCAGAAGCGCACTGATCATGGTGATTGCCATGAGAAGAGGCATATCGCTTCCAAGCCCTGCACTGACTGCGGCCTGTCCCAGTCCCGGATAAGAAAATACCTGCTCCACAAGAACAGATCCGCCAAAAATCTCACTGATGGATGCAAACTGTAAAGTCATAGCAGGCGCCAGTACATTTCGGAAACCATGGTTCTTAAAGATTTCCCATGTACTTTCCCCTCTTGCCTTTGCAAAAAGCATATAATCGCTTTCACAGATATCGATCATTTTTTCCCTTGTATGCATAGCTATATTGGAAATTCCGGTAATTGACAAAGTAAATGCCGGCAGAATGGCATGATAAACTCTGTCCAGAAAAGTAACTCCACTTGCTTCCACTCCGATAGGAACACTAAGACCAATGGGAAGGATTTTCAGCCATACCCCGAATATGATCAGGAAAAGCATGGCAATCCAAAAAGCCGGTGTACTGGAGATCAGCAGACAATAGCCCCTGACCACTTTATCGATCAGTTTTCCCCTGTTCATTCCTGCAAGGGCTCCCAGTATAAATCCAAGGAGACCCGACATGACCCAGGCAATGATCATAAGAAACAAGGAATTTGCCAGCTTTACTGCTATCACCTTTGTTACATCCTGACGATAAAGAAGAGAAACTCCCATATCTCCACGGATAAAATCCTTCAGCCATGCCATATATCTCTGTACAGGCGGCTGTCCCACACCCCAGTATTCTTCCAGCTTCTGTATCTGCTCCGGACTCATAGAACCAAGGGCAGTCTGACCTACATTTGCCTGAAGAGGATCCACGGGGGAAGCTGTCATCAGCGCAAATGCCACTATACTTACTGCCAGAAGCAGAAGAAACATTTTTATCATTTGTTTTGTTATAAATTTTGCTGTCTTCAATCTTTTCTCCTTATACGCAGAATTCCTTTCTGCTGTAACGCACAGTATCCGGCGCCTTCCGGGACGGTCTGCTTATTTACAGACTGCATCTCAGAAGGGCGCCGGATGACTTATTTTCTTTTATTTGGTTTTAGGCAGATTATTCCCAGCTCCACTGATCTACATTATTTACAATAGACCATCCATGTCCATGAGGATGTATCTTCTGTTCTGCAATCTTCAGGCCATCTCTTACAAAATACAGATGATCCACATTGCACAGCCAGATCCACGGAATATCGCCTTCCTGTGTAATTCCGCTCTCACCGTCCCACTGAGCCTTTTTCCAAAGGTCATAGGATTCCTCCAGATCGCTGCACATCAGAGCCTCGTCCATATATTTATCAACTGTTTCATTTGCATACGGAGAGTACTCCGCAGTTCCTGTTTCTTTCATGGTATGATAAATATTATAAAGCTCCATTGGAGTATGTGCTCCCCAGCCCCACATCAGCGGCTGTGAAAGCGCTCCTGAATATGCGGTATCCCAGTCTACCCCTTCTGTGGATGCAGCAATTCCAAGTTCAGTCAGCTGATTTTTTGTATCTTCTGCCAGAGCCTGACGAACAGAATCAGATGCCGGATATAAAATATTCAGTTCTGCACGGACACCGTCTTTTTCACGGATTCCATCATCTCCGGCTTTCCAGCCTGCATCTTCAAGAATCTTCACGGCCTCTTCCGGATCATATTCTGTCACCGCCTCATCGTTGTACCATGGCATTTTGTCACAGACGCTGTATGCCGGTGTTCCATATCCGTTCAGGACATTTTCGATCATCTCATCCCGATCGATACCGATATTGATGGCACGTCTTACATTTACATCACTGGTAAAATCATTTCCAACCACTACTCCGTCTTTCTCTTCTGCCGGAGCTGCCGGAAGATTAAGACCACGGTTGTCTACCGTTACCACATTAAAAAGGCTGTATCCGTCAAACTCCATATCTGAATAAGAAGCTGCTGTATGTGCTACATCTACTGTTCCGGACTGTGCGGCTGCAAGCGCAGCGTCCTCTTCCATAAAAAGAACAGTCACTTTTTTCATGGACGGTTCCTCTCCGTAATAATCCGGATTGGCCTCAAAAATCACCTGCTGACCTTTGTCCCACTGTTTCATAATATATCTTCCTGATCCAACAGGATTCTGTCCATAATTTTCATCATAAGCATGTTCCGGAACGATTCCCACTACAGCCATAGTATACGGCCAGATAGAAAAAGCGCGGTTCAGATGAAACTCTACTGTGGTATCATCTGTAGCTACTGCCTCTTCCAACATGGAAAAGTCGTTGACTGAACTGTTATCCCGACAGTTATTATAGGTAAATGCCACATCCTTTGCTGTCAGAGGCTCTCCGTCTGTAAATTTCACATCGTCACGGATCTTTACTGTCCAGGTAAGCCCGTCTTCACTGACAGAGTAATCTGTTGCCAGATCCATCCCTATGGAAAGATCTGTGTTTGTGATCGTCAGTGTACTCTGGATCAAAGGCTCATGTACATGCTCTCCGGCTCCCCATCCATATGCCGGATCAAATCCTGCCTCCGGCTCTGAGGTAACCGGCATCGTCACGATCACCTCATCCTTTTTTTCTTCTGCCGCTGATACACTTATACATCCTCCTGCCATGGAAACGGTCAGACAGACTGCGCTGAACAGCGCAAGCATTCTTTTTTTCATTTCTGTATTCCCTCCGCTGAAATTTTCTGCTGCATATTTTCTCTGCAGCCGATCTTTGCTCAGTATAACATTGATCCTCCCGCAGTTTAACCCGGTGCGGGGGATATATACCTATTCATATTTGGCATAGATCCTGTATATTTTTCATATATTTCTATCCCCCCGGGAGGCTTGTAAGATTTCAAGAGTTTGTTAAAATATAAACAACACATAGATGTGTTCTATGATGTCACTGTTTGTGCACAGACCTCCACAATTGATGCACTTACAACAATCCCATTATTTTAAACGACCCATAAAAAAATCACCTATCTCAGATCAGATAAGTGATTTTTTTATATTTCTTTCCCTCAGTCTGCTTTCCAGGAAACGGATAAATTCCCGGATATCCGGATCCAGCTTTTCTCCTCTGTGGCAGATATAGCCAAAGATCATTTTATTTCCCTTCATATCCAGAGGGATACCCGGTACCGTTCCCTTTTTCTTTTCTGAAAGATAGCTTCCGCTGATGTTCATAACACTGGTGTTTTTCAGCATTCTCTCCATAATATAGTCACTGTTTGTCACCACAGAAATATCCAGATCCTTCCATGAAAATCCTGCCTGCTCTCCCGCTGCTCCCATATCAAAAAATTCATCCTGACCATTCTGGACAAAACGCATTCCCTTCAGATCCTCCAGCCTGAAAGTTTCTTTTTCTTCCCCGAAAAAAACAGACTTTTCACCAGGATAAACGAGAAGCTCTGCTTCTTCCATATCAATAAATTCCAGACCTGCTCTCGACAGCTCATACAGAAAATCTTCCCGCTGACTTTCCAGAATATATACAAAGCCAATATCATCCTGATAGTCCCGGACTCGTTCCATCACTGTACGGACGCCTGCCGTATAAATCTGAAAATGATAATTTTTTTCATAGTTTTCATTGTAAAATTCAACAAACCGGGTTGCAAACCAGGAACTGGGGTTGGCAGAAATACGAAGCCATTTTGCCATTCTATACTCTGCCATATTTTCCAGTTTTTTCATATCATTAACAATCTTACAGGCATAACGATAGACCTCCCGCCCCTGGGGAGTCAGCCGTATCCCCCGGGGAAGCCGTTCAAAAAGCTGCATTCCCAGAGAATCCTCCAGAGCCTTTACCACCTTGCTGACACTGGGCTGGGTGGAGTACAAAATCTTTGCCGCTTCACTGAAGGATCCAGTCTGCGCGCAGGCTGTAAAATACTGCATCTGCTTCAGATCCATTTTTATTTCTCCGTTCTCAGCATAAACATCGGGGTCGGATTATAAAACTCATCTTTCTCCAGATAAATCCGGCTGCTGATCCCCAGATCCACCTGAAATTTCTGGAGATTCATTGCTCCCAGAGTTTCCAGATCCCATGCCGGACGGCTGTAGGAGCTGATTGGAAGCTGCCTTTTGATCTCCTCGCACTCACGCATCATCTCATCTCCTATTTCCTGGTGGGCATGATTTTCCGGAAGATCTGCTACATCTGTAAAATCACTCATTCCATAATTGGCATCAAAATTCAAAAGCACGCCACCCGGCTTCAGCACCCGGATCCACTCCTTATAAGCCCGACGCACATCCGGAAGCGTCCAGGTAAGATTTCGTGAAATTACCACATCAAAGCTTCCATCCGAAAAATTCAGATTTTCTGCATCCATGATCTGAAACTCACACTCTGCCTTTTCTTCCCGGGCAAGTATCCTGGCATTTTCCACCATATCCGGTGTCAGATCCACCCCGGTGACCTGATAACCTTCACGGGCTAGAAGCACGGAGAAAAATCCTGCGCCGCAGCCTACATCCAGTATACGAAGGTTTTTTCCCTCCGGAAGCTGTTTTCGTATCTCACTGAGCCACCTTTTTGCCATATCGCTGTGCAGCTCTGCTCTTTTATGCTCCAGAAAATCGCTGCTTCTTTTTTCCCAGTAATGGACAATCCTTTCTTTTCGCTCATCACAGGGAGCCACGATCCGCCCGTAAGCAATCATGGGACCATTTCCCAGGACCTGAAGCGTCCCCGTCTGATAAAGGATCACTCCGTCGGCTTCTGCCATACTGATTTCCAGCAGCTTTCCTTTATAATCACGGACTTCTCCAAGAATATCTCCCTCCCGGATCACATCTCCCGCCTTTTTAAAGGGGTACCACAGACCATCCTGAGAAGCATCCTGATAGCAGATATCTGTTACCTCCAACGGATAATAGGTTCGGTAATCCTTCTGTCCCTGATAGATTCCCAGATGGCAGAGAATATTCCGCACGTCTCTTCTGGTCGAACGGACTTCCTCATAGTTCCAGCCGCCCATTCCGCCACGTTCAATAAGAATACTTGGAATTCCTGTGGAAGCCGCATGATTGTAGGAACCTCCGGAGGCTACGTTGGAGCGCACCATATAAGGTACGTCCACCTGTTCTGCCATTCTCCGGGATTCATTTACCACCTTTTCCTCTGCCATTCCTGCATAATAGACATACGGAGTCAGCTGCTCATAATCGTCTCCGCTGTGAAGATCGATATAATAATCCGCCGCAGACTGCAGTTCCCGGGTTACCGCCCAGGCCAGTCTCTCCATTTCTGTTCCCTCCGGGTTTCCCGGAAATTCTCTGTTCAGATTTTTATGATCTGTCAGACCAAGACTTCCGTTTCTTTTTTCAAATGCAGGAACATTCATGACTTTTACGATAATGACAGTTCCTGTTACCTTATGGATCTTCAGCTTCTGGGCAAGCTCTATGGCTGCCTGGATCCCTACATATTCTCCTGCATGAACCCCTGCTGTGATCAGCATGGTCTTTCCCGGTTTTTTGCCATGAAGAACCGCTGCCGGAAGACGGATTTCTCCCTCTGCCAGCTCCAGATCGCCTTCCCAGATCTCTCCGGGTTTTACACAGACATTATTCAGGCAAAAAACCTGTCTCTTTTTTCCTGTAAGAAGAAAAACAGGAGTAGAGCCGTTATTGGCAATCTCTTCCTCTGTCCAGACCTCTTTCCAGACCTCTGTGTCGCATTCTGTCTGAAAAAATCCCGCTGCCTCCATAGCCTCCAGATCCCACTGCGGCCGTTTCAGACGGCTTAAAGGAACCCTCCGGGCAATGGACTCCATTCTTTCAATATCTGTTCCTGTATAATAATCCTCAAGGTTTCCCTCTTCTACTCTGCGCCTGTCTTCTTCATAACCACTGCGCTTTTCTTCATCATAAAGATGCCCGTACCAGTCAGCGTCAAAATTGCACATCAGCCCGCCCGGCTTCAGTACCCGGTACCACTCCTGATACGCTGCTCCCGGATCCTCCAGATTCCAGGTGACATTTCTGGAAAGAACCACATCAAACAAATCGTCTCCCAGATTCAGCTTCTGAGCATCACTGAGTTTCCAGGTGATCCGCTCTGCCAGCTGTCCTGTATTCTGTCTGGCTTCCTTCAGCATTTCCTCCGTCACATCTGCCGCTGTCACCTGATATCCGGCTTCTGCAAGAAGCAGGGCAAAAAAACCCGGACCGGTACCCACGTCCAGAATTTTGATCTCCTCTGGTTTTTTCTCCAGAAAATGACCGGTTATCAAGGACAGAAGCTTCTTTTTCCACATGCTCCGCCTTGCGTCCGCCATTTCCTGCTGATTGTATTCTGAATAGCCTCTGGCACGGTCTGTCCAGTAGGCATGGATTTCTTCTTTTAACGTATTCATCTTAACTTTGCACTTTCTGTCTTATTGATCTTATCCGATTTGGACAGATATTTCTATTATATAAAAAAAGAAATCCCTCCTGCAAGCCTCCCGGGGGGATTTCTTCCTTTTGTTTTCATGGTTGAATCTGTTTTTCCTGAATAAAATCACACAGCCTCTCCACTGCGTCTCCATGAATCTGCTTTTTCTGCTTTTTTACCATATCCTCAGAAGCCGTTTCGTCATTCATAAGCTGGATTCCTTTTTCTACCTGTCCTTTCAGTGTCATTGCCGACCAGCTCATTCCTGCCTTTGTGAAAAATTTACGGTTTACTGTTTCACAGCCCGGAATAGGGGCCGTATGGATCATGGGAACTCCCACCACCGCCGCCTCTGTAGAGGTCAGCCCTCCCGGTTTGGTAAACAGCACATCACAGGCTTTCAGATACAAAGACATCTGCGTGGTAAATCCAAGAATCTGCGCTCTCTGTTCTTCTGCAAACTGTTTTTTCAGCTTCTGTTCTGCTTTCTTATTGCTTCCGCAGATCACAAGAATTTTTTCCGTGGAGGTTTCTTCCAGAAGCTTTTCTACCAGCTCCGAAAGATCTCCGGCGCCCATGCTTCCTCCTGCTGCCAGGAAATATTTACCGTCCGGATCCAGCCCCAGCTTTCTTCGGGCTTCCTCCCTGCTGATCTCCCTGCGGCAGCTTTTTGCCACCGGAATCCCGAATGCGCGAAGCTTCTCCTCCGGAAGTCCCCGTTTTACGCAGGATTTCTTCATGGCTTCATGAGGAAGGATATAATAATCACAGTCCGTTTCCTCCCAGAAAGGAATACAGGTATAATCTGTCATTACCGCAACCGTCAGAGGAAGCTTCATTCCCTTCCGTTTCATATAGGTGATCGTCTCTGCCGGATAAAGATGAGGCATTACCAGTACATCCACCGGATGCTCCTTCAGATAGCTGTCCAGATATTTTGCCATTCTGCCGTTCACATAATAAACCGGCGATCTTCGCATCAGACGGCTGATCACCATACCAAGCTTATAAACCATACCAAAAAGTCTGGGAGTTTTTTTCACGATCTGCACATAGCCGTCCCCTACCAGCCGGGATACGCCCTCTCCTGCAAGTCCCAGATAATCCAGAACATAAGCTTCATCTCCCCTGTCATGCATTTCTTCTGCAATGGCTCTTGCTGCGGAATTATGCCCGCCGCCTGTATTGCAGGATAAGATCAATGCTTTCATTCCAACCTCCATTCTCCGCCTTCCCGATATGCGGCATTGGCTTTCAGACAGTGTTTGTGTATCACGATCCCCGACATCAGAAGACAGCCGGCAAGGAGCACCTTGTGCCGGAGAAAGCAAAGCGACGTAACCGCAAATCCCAGAAAAGCATAAATACTTTTTCTGGTATTGGACTTCATCGGAATCACCGCCACAAACAATAAGTACCAGAAGATCAGAAACGCCAGAGGCTTCCATATGGGAAGCAGTCCGATCAGCACACCAAAAGAAACTGCGATCGCCTTCCCTCCATGACCTTTCTGAAAAACCGAATGTGCATGTCCAAATACCGGAGCCGCCATCACCAGAGCAAAGGGCCAGGCATCTATCCCAAGCCGCCGGCTGCACAGCATCACCGGCAAAGCTCCCTTAGCCAGATCACAGATCAGAACCAGAACTCCGCATAGAGCGCCTCCGCAGGCAAAGGCATTAAAGGTTCCCGGATTACCATCTCCAGAAGCTTCTTCCACATCTACCCCTTTCATAAGCATGGGAACAAGACGTCCGAAAAGAATACTTCCCGAAATCCATCCCAGAATCACATAGAAATAATACCCGTATTCCATATCCTCACACCTTCCTGCAGAAAATTGAAATTAACTCGCCACTTATAGAAGTGGGAGTCTTCTCGACTGAGATAAATTTATAACAGCATACTCCACATACAGATCGTCGGAAGAGACAATAAGGTGGAAAAGATCACCATTTTTGTGGCAAAAGGAGAATCTACCCCATATTTTTCCGCAAGGATACTGGTTGTTGCCCCTGCCGGCATGGCTGCCAGAAGCACACAGATCCCGAATGCATTCCGATCCAGAGGAAGAAAACGACAGATCACATACACCACACCGGGGATCACGATCAGACGATGAAAGGTGAATTTCACCACTGTCATATCCCAAAAATCCTTCAGGTCAATGTCTGCCAGGATCATTCCCACTACCATCATAGACATGGCAGTATTGCAGTTTCCCAAAGCATCCACTGCTCCTGTAAGTCCGGACGGAAGCTTCCATCCGGTAAGCATCATCAGAAGCCCCAGTTCACTCATAACAATACAGGGATGCGTCAAAACCTTTTTTATAGTGGCTTTTCTGTCTGTTGTCCCGGAAAAAACCGCCAGTCCTGAGGTCCACATCATAATTCTCTGGGGAATCAGATAAATGCTGGCAAGAACCAGCCCTTCTGCACCATAGATTCCCTCTGCAATGGGATTCCCCAGAAATCCCGCGTTCGAGCAGATCGTTCCGTATCTCAGACATTTATTCCTTCCCTCCGGCTCCTCCCGAAAAGCAATCCTTCCATATAATACACAGAATACCTGAATCCCTATGGAGATCAGGAGGACCTCCAGATAATAACCGAGTCTTCCCTCTACCGGACTGCTCATAAATGCATGGAGGATATTACATGGCAGGATCACATAAATTACCAGATCATTCATGTTCTTCTGTCCCTGTGGTCCGATCATCCCCAGACGCTTTACTGCAAATCCGGCTGCCACCAGAAGAAAAATCGTCACCTGCAGCGTCAGTATTTTTTCCATAATATTCCTCTTTTCCTGTTCCCTTTTAAATAGAACCAGTTTAGCACAACAGAAAAATATGTGCAATAAAAAAGAAGGCAGACAAAAAGGAAGGCAGACTCTTGACGTTTCTCTTCTGACTGTGCTAAAATATGACCTGTCCAAAACAAGGTGTGGACTTTTTTGGTAACGCCACTTTTCGCCACACAATTACCTTCCGGTAGTTGTGTGGCTTATTTTTTTGTCCGGAGGAAAAAAATGAACGAAACTTTTATGAAAGAAAAACCTGTTTTTCCACTGATCGTATCCATGTCACTTCCCATGGTAATCTCCATGCTGGTAAACTCTCTCTATAATATTGTGGACAGCTTTTTCGTGGCAAATATCAGTGAAAACGCCATGATCGCCCTTTCCCTGGTCTACCCTGTCCAGAATTTTGTCAACGCCATTGCAATTGGCTTCGGTGTGGGAATCAGTTCTCAGATTTCCCTGTATCTGGGTGCGGGACGACGGGATCACGCGGATATCGCCGCCACTCATGGCACCGTTCTGTCCGTTATACATGGACTGGTAATGATGATCCTCAGTATTGCCATTATGCCCTTCTTCCTTGGGCTGTTTACTTCTGATCCTGAGGTGATCGAGCTGGGAATCCGCTACTCCGGAATTGTTTTCTGTTTTTCCGTTGTGGTAGGTCTGAACCTTGCCTTTGAAAAGCTTTTTCAGGCAGTGGGAAGGATGAAATCCTCCATGATGGGTCTGATGTGCGGCTGCCTTGCCAATATCATCCTGGATCCTGTGCTGATCTTTGGTCTGGGACCTTTTCCTGCCATGGGAATGGAAGGCGCAGCCCTGGCAACCGGCCTGGGACAGGTACTGAATCTGGTGATCTATCTTATCATATACAAAGCAATGCCGCTTCAGGTACGTCTAAGACGGACATGCCTGAAGCCGGCTGCCTCCATAGACAAAAAACTTTATTCCATAGGAGTTCCGGCAATCCTGAGCCTTGCCCTTCCTTCTCTGCTGATCTCTGTTTTGAACAGTATTCTGGCTGTTTACTCTCAGAGTTATGTGGTAGTTCTGGGAATCTATTACAAGCTGCAGACCTTCCTTTACCTTCCTGCCAGCGGGATCGTTCAGGGTATGCGGCCGGTGATCGGCTATAATTACGGTGCGGGAGAACACAAACGTGTGAAAAAAGTCTATCTTGTCACCCTTGCCATGACCAGCATGATCATGCTTCTGGGAACTGTGATCTGTCTTGCGGTTCCGGGACAGCTTATGGGGATGTTTACGTCCAATGCAGAAACCATTCTCGCAGGAAAAACAGCTCTCCGTATCATCAGCGCAGGCTTCCTGGTTTCTTCCGTATCTGTCACAGCCTGCGGCGCTCTGGAAGGACTTGGAAAAGGAGCCCCTTCACTGGCAGTCTCTCTTTTCCGTTATGTGCTTGTCATCATTCCGGTAGCCTTTGTTCTCAGCCGTATCTTTGGGGCAGTGGGCGTATGGCACGCCTTCTGGATCGCAGAAGCAGTAACTGCTGTGGCTTCAGGAATCATCAGTAAAAAAACTGTGTGGGAACAATAACCAAAAAGGAAGAGGATTCCGTCTCTCAGACGGACTCTTCTTCCTCATTTTTTTCTATTGGTTTGGCCTTTTAGTTCGATAATGATTCATTTCTTTCGTAAGATCATAATAAAATACCTGTGCATTATCTTCTGTATATGTAACTTCCAGACCAAGGTTCCTCAGAGCTTCTGCATCTCTATCGTTATCTGTATACAAATATGCCATTTCTTCATGGGCAGTAAGAGCAAACCAACAATATCCATTTTTATAAAAACACAGATCCATAGGCGCTCTGGGATAATGCCATTCAAAGATATCATTTACTCTGGTCAAAATATCATAACATTCCATATCCGCATAATAAAATGCTATTCTATATACGGATCTTCCATCCCAGGTTTCCGTATTTGGCCATTTTCGTGTGTTTTCCGCATGTAATATATATGGACGCAAAGCTTTTTTATAATTCTTTAAATATTTATTCAAAGGACTGTCCTTTCGATTTCTGAAATAAACCACTGAAAAGAAGTCACTATGTTCCAGCATATATTGTATGAAATTATCATATACTTTTTTATTCTTTATTTCATCTACAAAATATTCTTTCATTTATTTCTCCCCAAAACCAGATTTGTTCTGCAATTAATGACAGAGTCGGTGTACCTTCTTGAACATTACTTTTTTATATCCGGACATAAAAAATAATTGGGGGGATATTTCCATCTTAAGGAATCCTTTCCTGTATCCAATCTATCTTTTTCTGACAAATAAAACTCATTATAACCGGATATATGTGCAAATTTTTTCTGTAATACATCTTTTGCCAATCTGCTTCCAATATATGAATTTACTTTATATCCTGACATATCCCCTTCTTTATCATATATTACTGTATAAAGT
Source organism: Blautia sp. (assembly GCA_026169535.1). GTDB lineage: Bacteria > Bacillota > Clostridia > Lachnospirales > Lachnospiraceae > Blautia_A. Next base: position 1,985 of record JAPFCU010000069.1, on the reverse strand, counting down.
TCTCTTATCATTGACCTATCTAAAATGATAAAAGCAGACTTTTCTGGATATACAAGTATTGTTATCAGAGATTTTCTCCTTCTCCTATATAGAACTCTTGATTTCCCATACGGTTAAAAATTGGTCTCCATCTTAATTTACTGGCACAAATTACTGTTCCCGTATAATCATTTAGCTCCTCTTCTGACAGTCCACCGCAATCACACCAATAAATCAAACCATTTTGTATAAACATAGTAGCGTCAAGTATTTCACATGTATACATTTCATCCAAAGGTAATAGTTTTAGATATCGTAATCCTTGGAATTCCATTTCAAACATACCATTTCCTTCTCTTTGACATTGAAATACTACATTCAATATCCGCCTATCGTTTACCGGATACATTTCATATTTATCATTTACATATGCCCCACTTGAATATTTCAACTCTTTAATACAACTGTCATGAAAAAAATTAATTTTTTCCATAAAATCATTTACTTCTTTCACAGAAGAAATTTCATACCACATACAATCCTCCTGTCGCAGCTGCTGAACCTCCGTTAATTTTCATGGTAATATTTTATAGTCCTCCTCATCTCCCCAATAACTTCTATGATTATCCTGCTCTCTCAACCCCATTAACTTCAAAAAATCTTTCCGCATTTCACAATACTTTTTCTTACCACGCCAGATTCCATAGCTGTCCAAGATTCGTAACACAGGCTTTCCCGAATATGTAAGAACCGATACCAGACGGTTTCTTCCCTTTTTTTGAGCTACAGAGAACACCCCAAAGAGCCTTCTATTTAATTCTCTGTCAGGTTCATCAATTTGAAATAAAATATTTATAGAGGCTGATTCTGTATTATATTTTTCTTCAATATTTTCCATCCAGAACTCAGAAAAAATATTGTTCAGTTTCTTTATGTTTTCCAATGAATACTCCTTCATTCGAACATAAAAAACAAACTGTAATTCTTTGTTCTGCAAACGTAAATAAATATCTCCTGATTCTTTGTTGTCTTTTGTCTCAAATGAGTAAAGAAGCTGATACCCCTCTTTATCTGAACTCGCTTTTATTCTATTTTGGATTTTTTCTTCCGAAACATGATACCAACAATCAAAGGGACGATAACACCCACACCCGGGAATTCTCGCCATATTGGAAAACGGCTGCCAGATTCCCTTCGAATTCTGTGTATACCGAAAATCGGCACAATACCGCCATATATAATACCCACGACAACCTAACCAGATAAGAAAAAAAGGACCTAAAACAATTTCAAAACCATAAAAAATATATTCTGAATAAAAAGATGTCAAATAATTTCGAAAAACGATTTCATACAACAAGAAAAGAATCCAACATATGAGTATCGCTTTCTGACAGCAGAACAGCCCTTTTAAATCCGCCCAAACACAGGATTTCCCTGCCTGTTTCCGAAAATATCCCCGGACATATAAAGGATTCCATTCATCCAGACAATCTATCCATTTATAGTAAGAACGATACTGCAAAAAATTAGCGCATGGAATCAGACACCATCCGGATCCCATACAGATAATATAGCTTATCGTTTCGATTGTACTTCTTCTATATATATCCCTCATACCATATACGAAAACAAACAAATAAATAAGTACTCCAAGAAATGCCTTACCAGTCTCATCATATCTATGATCCGGTTTTCTTTTCACAGGTTTCCGCCTCCCTTGAACATTAATGTTCAGACATTACTATTGGCAAGCAAAATACTTAGTATTTTAATTCTCCCCAGTAAGATTCATAGTATCTTTTCATTATTTTCTGATATTTTTTTTCTTCAGAAAGTGCATCATAAAATTTTTTATTTTTTAAAAGATATGACATATAGGTCAGCCATTCATTATCTTTTAGCAGGAGCGCCTGCTTTACTGCATAAATGGTAGCGTTCAACAACAACTGAGGATTCATTTTTTCCAGTCTTTCCATGATCAAAAATGCTCCCGGCCAATTAAG
>JAPFCU010000035.1 GCA_026169535.1 Blautia sp. | reverse complement strand
TGTATCATTCAGACTTGCCGAAGAAAGCATTCCGATAGAGCCTGTTACCATGCTCGCCTCATCAGAAAGAATATCGCCAAACATATTCTCTGTAAGGATCACATCAAACTGTCCCGGATTGTGAACAAGCTGCATAGCGCAATTGTCAACCAGCATATGCTCCAGAGTTACCTCCGGGTAGTCCTTTGCCACTTCTTCCACAACCTTTCTCCAGAGCCGGGAAGAGTCCAGCACATTGGCCTTATCTACGCTTGTCACCTTTTTCTTTCTCTTCATGGCAATGTCAAAGGCCTTTACTGCAATACGGCGGATTTCATTTTCGTTATAGGAAAGTGTATCAACGGCTGTTTTTATCCCATTTTCCTCAACTGTTTTTCTTTCCCCGAAATAAAGACCTCCGGTAAGCTCCCTGACAATAATCATATCAAAGCCTTCTCCAATGACCTCTTCTTTCAGGGGGCAGGCTGCCTTCAGTTCCTGATAAAGATACGCCGGACGAAGATTAGCAAAAAGATTCAAAGCCTTGCGGATTGCCAGAAGCCCTGCCTCCGGGCGTCTGGACGGTTCCAGTTTGTACCAGGGAGAAGTCTTTGCATCCCCTCCAATGGAGCCCATCAGAACTGCATCAGAAGCCTTTGCAGTTTCTACTGCTTCTTCTGTCAGCGGAACTCCGTGTACGTCAATAGAAGCGCCTCCTAATAAAACCTCCGAGTAAATAAACTTATGACCATATTTGCTGCAGACAGCGTCCAGAACCTTTCTGGCCTCCCTTACAATTTCCGGTCCAATCCCGTCGCCGGGAATCAAAGCAATCTTGTATTCCATTTTCTTATTTCCTTTTTCCGCAGGAAACCACCCTGCAGATCCCTTTCCTTTTTGGATTGTTACTATAATAACGCACTTTGCGGAAGATTTCAACCTGTTAAAGCGAAAAAGTTCCATGTAAATACTGTCTAAATGTATGTCATTCTGGCTATAACTGTTAAAACTTCTTTTTTTAAGCAATTTTCCCCAAAAAATAAGCACCGGTCACCCGGTGCCTATTTTTCGTTATGCAGTTGCCTGCTCAGCTTTCTCTACTTCTGCAATTGCCTGTTTTCTCATAGGAATACGGCAGTTTTTGTTGTTTCCAAACTCTACAATAACGTCTTCTT
>JAPFCU010000056.1 GCA_026169535.1 Blautia sp. | reverse complement strand
GCAGTATTCCATTACCATTTGGAAGCTATATCGTGCGTGAAACTACAACACCGCACAATTACAAGCCGGTCGATGATTTTGAAGTGAATATCACAGAGCATCATCCAAATGAGCCGCAGATCTGGCGTGTGCTTCTGGATGAAGAGTTTAAGGCAAAACTGAAAATCGTGAAAAAAGACGATGAAACAAAAAAATCCGTCCTGATTGCAGGAACAGAATTTAAAGTGTACGACCTTGACAACAAAAAGTACGTGGAACAGGTAACAACTTACCCAGTGACAACCACTCACAAGTCCTATTTTACGGACAGTCAGGGATATCTGATCATGCCGAAGAATCTGAAAATCGGACATTACCGGATTGAGGAAGTCAATGCACCGGAAGGGTACACAATCAACAAGAACTATGTAGAGATTGCAGTGGATGCAAACACAGCATACCAGATGGATTCTGAGAGCGGAGATGCCATTATTACGGTAGATTACGAGAACCATCCAGTAAAAGGAAAGCTGACAATCTATAAAAAAGGGGAGATGCTGACCGGATTTAAAAAGGATTTTGTTTATGAAGAAAGATACCTGAAGGGTGCGGAATTTAATGTCTATGCAGCTGAAAATATCTATACACCGGATTACCAGAAAGATGAAAACGGAAACAGACAGCTGATCTATGCAAAAGATGCACTGGTAACAACGGTAACGACTGGGGAAGACGGAAAAGCAGTTGCAGAGAATCTGCCACTTGGTTCTTACTATGTAGTAGAAAAGACTGCACCGGAAGGATTTGTCCTGAACCATGACAGATCAGAAGTCGCATTTGTCTATGCCAATCAGGATACACCGGTGATTGAACAGGAAGTGCCTGTTGGCGATGACCGACAGAAAGTTGCGATTCAGGTAGAAAAACAGGATGCAGAAAATGGTGCAACCGTAGCAGGAGCTGTCTTTGGTATCTACAACAAAGAGGATATCAAAGCAGATGGAAAAGTAATCGTGAAAGCAGACACACTCTTACAGGAAATGACTTCTGATAATGATGGTCTTGCAGCATGTACGCTGGATCTGCCACTTGGACAGTATTATGTAAAAGAGTTAAAAGCACCGGCGGGATTTGTATCCTCTGATGAAATTCTGAATCTGGATGCTTCTTACCAGGGACAGGATGTGAAGACAGTAAAACTGAAAACAGTGAAAAAGAACCAGCCGACAACAGTAGAAATCACAAAATCTGATGTAACAACAGGTGTGGAACTGGATGGGGCAAAACTCACCGTTCTTGATAAAGAAGGAAATGTTGTGGATCAGTGGATTTCTGTAAAAGATCAGCCACATGTGATCAAACGACTGACAGTTGGTGAGGAATACACCCTTCGTGAGGAAATGGCACCTTATGGATATCTGAAAGCAATGGATGTGAAGTTCACGATGAAAGATACAGCCGAGATTCAGAAAGTAGAGATGAAAGATGAAGTTCCGACAGGACTTCTAATCATCAACAAAAATGGAGAGTTTTTGGATAAAGTGACACTTCTGGACCATGTAAAAGGTACTGTGGAGCATCTCTTTGAATATGTAACCGGAAGTCTTACAGATGTAACTTTCGATGTATTTGCTGCGGAAGATATCAAAGCGGCAGATGGTGTCAGCGCAGATTATTTCAAAGCAGATGAAAAAGTGGGAACTATTACTACAGATTCCAATGGCATTGCACAGATGGGAGATCTCCCGGCTGGAAAATACTATGTGAAGGAAGTAAAAACAGCCCATGGTTATGTGCTGGACAAGGAGCCGAGATATGTTGACCTTTCCTACCGGGACCAGGATACACCAGTCATCACTTATGATGAAAAATGGCAGAATGCCCGTCAGAAAGTAAAGGTTACGGTTCTGAAGAAAGAAAAAGACACAGAACGTGTTCTTGCAGGTGGTGTCTTCGGTCTTTATACCAGTGAAGATATCAAAAATGCAAAGGGCGAGGTACTCCTTGAGAAAGACAGTCTGATCGAGCAGCGAGTAACGGATGAAAAAGGACAGATTACTTTTACGGCAGATCTTCCGGTAG
>JAPFCU010000008.1 GCA_026169535.1 Blautia sp. | reverse complement strand
GGAAGCATTATAACACATCATACACAAAAATAAGAATTTCTTCAAGTGTTTTTGTTGCTTTTTTTCTATTTCTGTATTTTATTTATACAGTTTTTATTCTCCTCTGAGGAAGCCTTCCAGTCGCATTTTCTTATATTCTGCAAATCTGCCTTCATCAAGAGCTTCTCTGATCTCCTCCATCATGTGATTATAAAAATACAGATTATGGAGAACGCAGAGGCGCATTCCCAGCATCTCCTTTGCTTTCAGAAGATGACGGATATAGGCTCTGCTGTAATGACGGCAGGCCGGACACTGACAGCCTTCTTCTATCGGTCTTGTATCCAGTTCATATTTTGCATTGAACATGTTCATTTTTCCATGATTGGTATACACATGGCCATGACGTCCGTTTCGGCTTGGATATACGCAGTCAAAGAAATCCACGCCTCTGTCTACGCCTTCAATGATATTGGCAGGTGTTCCCACCCCCATAAGATAGGTGGGTTTGTTCTGAGGCAGATACGGAACCACTGCATCCAGGATCCGATACATTTCTTCATGAGTTTCTCCTACTGCAAGTCCGCCTACTGCATAACCGTCCAGATCCATTTTTGCAATTTCTTTTGCATGCTCAATACGGATATCTTCATAAATGGCGCCCTGATTGATGCCAAAAAGAAGCTGATTCTTATTGATGGTATCCGGCAGACTGTTCAGCCTTGCCATTTCTGTTTTGCATCTGGCAAGCCAGCGGGTAGTCCTCTCTACGGATTTCTGCACATAATCTCTGTCTGCAACACTGCTTGGACATTCGTCAAAGGCCATGGCAATGGTGGATGCAAGATTGGACTGGATCTGCATACTTTCCTCCGGACCCATAAAGATTTTATGTCCGTCAATATGGGACTGGAAATGAACGCCCTCCTCCTTGATCTTGCGGAGCTTGGCAAGGGAAAACACCTGGAAACCACCGGAATCTGTCAGGATCGGTTTGTCCCATACCATAAACTTGTGAAGCCCGCCAAGCTGTTTTACCACTTTATCGCCAGGGCGCACATGAAGATGATAGGTATTGGAAAGCTCTACCTGAGTCCCAATCTCATGAAGATCCATGGTGGACACTGCGCCTTTGATTGCACCGATGGTTCCTACATTCATAAATACAGGGGTCTGTATTGTGCCGTGGACCGTATGAAACTCTGCCCTTTTTGCACGCCCCTCTGTTTTCAGCAACTTATATTCTGCCATAGTTCTGCTTCCTCTTTCTGCGGTAATATTTTAACTGTTTTTCAGTATAACTTGTATTGCATAAAAAGTAAAGTATACAGCCAGAGGAAATCCTGCGGTTTACGCTGAAACAGATTGTGTCATTCGCACAGCCCTTCCTGTATTTGCAAAATAAAATCAGATCGTTTTTATCTGTTTTCCAGAATCTTACCTCTGTTTACCCTTACAAATTGTGAAAGTTATACATTGTCATTTTAAAAACTTTGTCGTATAATGTTACGGAATCTTTATCTTATTGTTTACTTTTAATAAGAAAGAATATTTGACAGATCATACAAACAGATACGACACGAGGAGGCTGACTCACATTTTATGAATACATATACATTAGGAATTGATATCGGATCTACCACCGTAAAGATTGCGATTCTTGATGAAAATCAAACCCTGCTGTTTGCCGATTATCAGAGACATTTTGCAAACATTCAGGAAACTCTGGCCGATCTTCTCCAGAAAGCACATGATAAGCTTGGCGAATGTACCCTTCATCCGGTGATCACCGGTTCCGGAGGTCTTACTCTTGCCAATCATCTGGAGATCCCGTTCGTCCAGGAAGTGATCGCTGTTTCCTCCTCCCTGCAGACAATGGCGCCGCAGACAGACGTTGCCATTGAGCTTGGCGGTGAGGATGCCAAGATCATTTATTTCGAGGGCGGAAACATCGAACAGCGTATGAACGGAATCTGTGCCGGAGGTACCGGTTCTTTTATTGACCAGATGGCATCCCTTCTTCAGACAGATGCTCCGGGACTGAACGAATACGCAAAAAACTATAAAGCCCTTTATCCTATCGCGGCCCGCTGCGGTGTTTTTGCCAAAACAGACATCCAGCCTCTGATCAACGAGGGCGCTACAAAAGAGGATCTTTCTGCCTCTATTTTTCAGGCAGTTGTCAACCAGACTATTTCCGGCCTTGCCTGCGGTAAGCCAATCCGGGGACATGTTGCGTTTCTGGGTGGTCCTCTGCACTTTTTATCAGAGCTGAAAGCTGCCTTTATCCGTACTCTGAAGCTGGATGAGGAGCACACCATTGTTCCGGAAAATTCTCATCTTTTTGCGGCCATTGGCTCTGCCCTCAATGCAAAGGAAGAAGTGGCAGTTTCTCTTACTGACTTAAAAGATCGGCTCCGCCATTCCATCAAGCTTGATTTTGAAGTGGAGCGCATGGAGCCTCTTTTTTCTTCAGAAGAGGATTATCAGGAATTTACAGAACGCCAGAGCTCTTACCGGGTAGCCACCGGTGATCTTTCCAATTACAGTGGAAACTGTTATCTTGGCATTGATGCCGGAAGTACCACCACGAAAACTGCCCTTGTAGGCGAAGACGGAAGCCTTCTTTATTCCTTTTACAGCAGCAACAACGGAAGTCCTCTGAATACGGCCATCCGCTCTATTCAGGAGATTTACTCCCGTCTGCCAAAGGACGCTCACATTGCCTATGCCTGTTCCACAGGATACGGAGAAGCTCTGATCAAGGCTGCGCTTCTTCTTGACGAGGGAGAGGTGGAAACCGTTTCCCATTATTATGCTGCTGCATTTTTTGATCCTGAGGTAGACTGTATCCTTGATATCGGCGGTCAGGATATGAAATGCATTAAGATCAAAAATCAGACCGTGGACAGTGTGCAGCTTAACGAAGCCTGCTCCTCCGGGTGCGGTTCCTTTATTGAAACCTTTGCAAAGTCTCTGAACTACAGTGTGCAGGATTTTGCAAAAGCGGCTCTTTATGCAGAACATCCCATTGATCTCGGAACAAGATGTACGGTATTTATGAACTCCAAAGTAAAACAGGCTCAGAAAGAAGGAGCAGAGGTTTCTGATATTTCTGCCGGACTTGCCTATTCCGTTATCAAAAATGCGCTTTACAAAGTAATCAAGGTTTCCGACGCCTCTGAGCTCGGAAAGCACATTGTGGTACAGGGCGGAACCTTTTATAATGACGCAGTTCTCAGAAGCTTCGAAAAAATCGCCGACTGCCATGCAATCCGTCCGGATATTGCAGGGATCATGGGAGCGTTCGGCGCGGCTCTGATCGCCAGGGAGCGTTACGAAGAAGGCAAAGAAACTACTATGCTCCCTATTGAAAAGATCAATTCCCTGAAATATACAACCTCCATGGCAAACTGCAGAGGCTGCACCAATAACTGCCGGCTGACTATCAACAAATTCAGCGGAGGACGCCAGTTTGTCAGCGGGAACCGATGCGAGCGCGGAATTGGCAAGGAAAAGAACAAAGAACATATTCCGAACCTTTACGAATACAAATATAAAAGAATTTTTTCCTATGAGCCGCTCTCTGCAGACAAGGCAGTCCGTGGCAGGGTAGGAATCCCCCGTGTTCTTAATATGTTTGAGAATTATCCCTTCTGGTTTACCTTTTTTACAAAGCTGAATTATGAAGTAGTTCTTTCACCTACGTCCACCAGAAAAATTTATGAGCTTGGAATTGAATCCATTCCCAGTGAATCCGAATGTTATCCGGCAAAAATGGCCCACGGGCATGTAAGCTGGCTTTTGAAAAAGGGCATAAAATTCATTTTCTATCCCTGCATTCCCTATGAGCGCAACGAGTTCCCGGATGCAGTAAACCATTACAACTGCCCTATTGTCACTTCCTATGCGGAAAACATCAAAAACAATGTGGACGAGCTTCATAATCCGGAAATTGATTTCCGTAATCCTTTTCTTGCCTTTACCTCAGAAGCGGTGCTTACTGACCGCCTTGCAGAAGTTTTTAAAGATCTGCCGGCTCAGGAAGTAAAAGCTGCTGCTCACGCTGCCTGGGAAGAACTGGCCGCTGCCCGCAGAGATATTGAGAAAAAAGGTGAAGAAACTCTGGAATATCTGAAAAAAACAGGACGAAGGGGAATCGTACTTGCAGGACGTCCCTACCATATTGACCCGGAAATCCATCATGGGATCCCGGACCTTATTAACAGCTACGGGCTTGCGGTTCTTACAGAGGACTCTATTTCCCATCTGGCAGACATTGAGCGTCCCACCCGCGTCAATGACCAGTGGATGTATCATTCCCGGCTTTATGCAGCTGCAACCTTTGTAAAAACAAGAGAGGAGCTTGACCTGATCCAGCTGAATTCCTTTGGCTGCGGTCTGGATGCCGTTACAACCGATGAAGTGTATGAAATCCTGGACGGAAGCGGCAAGATCTATACCTGCCTGAAGATTGACGAGGTAAACAATCTCGGCGCAGCCCGTATCCGTATCCGTTCTCTTCTGGCAGCCATCCGCGCCAAAGAAAAGCAGAACAGGAAACGGAATATCCAGTCCTCTGCCATTGAAAAAGTTGTTTTTACAAAAGAAATGAAAAAGGATTACACCATCCTCTGCCCACAGATGTCTCCTTTCCATTTCAGTATTCTCCAGGCAGCCTTCAATTCCTGCGGATACAATCTGGAGGTTCTGCCAAACGACAACAAAGGCGCTGTGGATGTGGGACTGAAGTATGTAAACAACGACGCCTGCTATCCTTCGCTGATCGTTGTAGGACAGATCATGGATGCGCTTTTATCCGGCAAATATGATCTGGATAAAACAGCGGTTATTATGACCCAGACAGGAGGCGGATGCCGGGCTTCCAACTATATCGGATTTATCCGCCGTGCGCTGAAAAAAGCCGATATGGAGCAGGTTCCTGTAATCTCTTTGAACCTCAGCGGTCTGGAAAGCAATCCTGGCTTTAAGCTGACTCTCCCTCTGGTGAAAAAAATATGCTATGGAGCTGTGTTCGGAGATCTTCTTATGAAATGTGTTTACCGCATGCGTCCTTATGAACAGGAAAAAGGAATTGTCAACCGGAAACACAAAATATGGGAACAGCGGGTGATCTCTTTCCTTCAGGGAGGAAGCATCAGCCACAGCCAGTTCAAAAAAATGTGCCGTGATCTGGTTCACGAGTTTGATATGATCCCGGTTACCGGAGAACGCAGACCCCGGGTAGGAATCGTAGGAGAGATCCTGGTAAAATTCCTTCCTGCTGCAAACAATCATCTGGCTGAGCTTCTGGAAGCAGAAGGCGCCGAGGCAGTGTGCCCTGACCTGATCGACTTTATCAGCTACTGTTTCTTTAACCAGAATTTCAAGTCCGATTACCTTGGATTTAAAAAATCAAAGGCAACAGTTGCAAACTGGGGAATCAAAGGAATTGACTGGCTCCGCAAAGCCGCGGACGAAGCTCTGGAACAGAGCCGCCATTTTTCCTCTTCTGCGGATATCCGCCAGCTTGCGGAAATGGCTTCTCCTATTGTCTCTCCGGGAAATCAGACCGGAGAAGGCTGGTTCCTTACCGGCGAAATGCTGGAGCTGATCAACGGCGGCGTACCGAACATCGTGTGTATTCAGCCCTTTGGCTGCCTGCCAAACCACATTGTAGGCAAGGGCGTGATCAAGGAGATCCGCCGCAGGCATCCGGAAGCAAATATTGTAGCTATTGACTACGACCCGGGCGCCAGCGAGGTAAATCAGCTGAACCGAATCAAGCTTATGCTTTCCACTGCTGTAAAAAACATGGAAAAAGATGCGTAGTAAGCAACCTGAAGCACTCTGTATTTTATATTTTTGAATAACGGAATCCATATATAAAAAGAGGATCTTTCACCGGACAGATATACCCGTTGAAAATCCTCTTTTTTATTTTTGTCTCAGATCTTTTATTTTATCTCTGAATAAACTGCAGCCATTCTCTCATAAGCTTCTTTCAGCATTGCCCTTGGACTTGCTATATTCAGACGGATAAAGCCTCTGCCCTCGTTTCCGAAAACACTTCCCATATAAACAGAAACATTGGCTTTTTCCAGAAACCATTTTTCCAGCTCTTCCTCTGTAATTCCAAGCTTCTCATAACTGATCCAGAGAAGATATGTTCCCTGTCTTTCAAGAATCTCAAATTCCGGAAAATGTTCTGCAAAAAACTCACGTGTGAATTTTTCATTTTCATTTACATAGTCAAGCATCTGCTGGTACCATTCTTCACATTCCATATATCCGTGTTCTACAGCTGCCACTGCAAAAATAGTGGGATTATGCATACCAATACGGTCAATGGTCTGAGCAATGCGGCTTCTGATCTCCTCATCAGGAACAATCATATAAGAAACGATCACTCCCGGAACATTAAAGGTCTTTGTCAGGGATGTGGCAACGATCAGCCTCTCTCTCACTGTCTCAGATAAGGTAAGAGCAGTTGTAAAAGTAACTCCCTCTGCAACAATATCACCGTGGATCTCATCTACAAATAAAAGAAGATCATGCTTTTTGCAGAACGCTCCCACTTCCTCCAGTTCTTCTCTTGTCCACACCCGTCCTACCGGATTGTGAGGACTGCAGAGAATAAACATTTTTGTTTTGTCTGTCACAACCGATTTCAGATGCTCAAAGTCGATCTTATAACTGCCGTTTTCCAGTATCAGCGGGCTTTCCACTACTTTACGGTGATTCTTTACAACAGCCTGATACAGAGGCCCATAGGCAGGCGTATTGATGATCACTTCGTCCATTTCTTCTGTAAATGTTTCCACACAGATGCTGGAAGAAACATTGATGCGCGGGCAAAATACGATTTCTTCTCTGGCAACCTCAGCCTGGTGCTTCTGCTTCATCCACTGCCGGATATTTTCGTAGAACCTGTCGCTTAAATCCGTATAGCCGAAAATACCTTTGTCAAGAATGTCCTGAAAAGCGTCAATGATCTGTTTTGGAGACCGGAAATCCATATCCGCAACGCCAAGGTGCAGCATTCCTTCTTTCTGATATTTTTTGTCCATGGTATCCCATTTTCCACAATTAGTATTTCTTCTTTCATTCCATTCATCAAAATTAATTTTCATATTCTTTGTCCTTTCCGGGCCCGCATTCTCTTATCCTATTCAGCCGTGTCTGTCACACGATTTTTTATTCTACGTCAATCCCGTCCGCTTTATTTAAAGCCACATATTCATCATAGTATTCGCTGTCTTTTGTAATCTTTTTGATACCGATTCCGGTGAATCCCCAGATTACGGCAAAGATAACACCTGTATAACAGATAATTGCCCATGGAAGATATTCCAGAGTGGAAACTCCCAGAGTTGTAGCCATGTAAACACCGGCTGCGGTCCATGGTGTAATGGGCTCTACAACGGTAGCAGAGTCTTCCAGAGTTCTGGAAAGGTTTCTTGGCTCAAGACCTTTTTTCAGGTAAGTATCCTTAAACATCTCACCTGGAATCAGGATGGACAGCTGGCCGTTTGATGTAACAAACACTGCTGTGATACAGGAAACAATTGTAGAAACAATCAGTCCTCCTGTAGACTTCACAATAGTCATAAGTTTATTCAGAACAATATTCAGTGATCCGGTTACTGCCAGTGTTCCCGCAAAGCCATAAGCGCAAAATGCGATCAATACAGTATTCAGCATGGAAACCATACCGCCTCGCTGCAGAAGCTTGGGAATATCTTCAATCAGTCCCTCTGTGGTAAATCCTGCAACATGGATCATATCCATATTAAATCCGCTGATCGCAGCGGTAAAGCAGTCCTGAAGGCTGAAATTCTGGAAAGTAACAGCATTGAAAATTGCAACCGCACTGGACGCCAGCATAATCGGAATGGTCGGCTTTTTGGCAACAGATCCGTAAAGCACAATAAGTGGCGGAAGAATGATCAACGGATTAAATTTGAAGATCTGAGAAAGTGTCTCAAAAATAATAGTAACCTTTTCCGGTGTTCCTGCTGCCGCAAGATCTCCGCCAAATGTAAAGCCTACGATCGTGTAAACAATGCAGCAGATAATAAATCCGGGGCCTGTTGTCCAGAACATATGCTGAATATGATCATAAAGCTTTCCGCCTGCCGCAATAGGGGCAAGGTTTGTTGTATCAGACAGAGGTGACATTTTGTCTCCGAAATATGCACCGGATACAATGGCGCCTGCCACGATCGGAAGAGGAGCTCCCATACCTGCCGCTACGCCCATCAGAGCAACACCGATCGTTCCCGCAGAGCCCCAGGATGTTCCGGTACATACTGATACAAACGCAGTAACCAGAAACGAAGTAACAACCAGATACTTCGGGCTGATCAGCTTCAGTCCATAAAATACCATCATCGGAATGGTTCCGCCGATCATCCAGGAACCGATCATAAATCCAACAATGATCAAAATAAAAATTGCCGGCATTGTTTTACTGAGCTTGGCTACTATAGAGTCCATAATCTCATCCCAGGTATAACCAAGATAAATTGCGATCACGCCTGCAATTGCTGCTGATACCAGCATCAGAACCTCCGGACTTAAGCCCATAACCGCATATCCCACTCCCAGCAGTACGATCATTGCCAGAATCGGAATTACTGCCAGAAACAGGGTGGTCTCTTTTTTCTCTCTTACTTTTTTTGCTTTCCCACTCATAAGTATTCCTCCAAAATAAATT
>JAPFCU010000064.1 GCA_026169535.1 Blautia sp. | reverse complement strand
GTTAAGCACGCCGCCAGCGTTCATCCTGAGCCAGGATCAAACTCTCTGTAAAAGTGTGTAAGCAATTCAGCAATGCTTGCATTGGCTTAATTGCATCTCACCGATTGAGCCAAAGGCTCAAGAGGTTGTTCCACTCAAGACAACTACTAGCTATCTCTCGTTTTACTGTTATTGGTTCATCGAACCGTTCTTTGAATGTATAAAAGAATTTTCGAGAATCGTATGTGTCTCACTGTTTAGTTATCAAGGTCCTTTGCTTTCTTGCAACAACTCGTTTATATTATCACAAACTATTTTGCTTGTCAAGAACTTTTTTCAAGTTTTTTCAAGTTTTTTCAACTCGCAAAACCCGAACGGAGAAGGAGGGATTTGAACCCTCGCGCCGCTGTTAACGACCTACTCCCTTTCCAGGGGAGCCCCTTCGGCCAGCTTGGGTACTTCTCCAAATTGCCCTAGATGTTTCTCTTCTGTTTGCCAGAAGCGTTATTTATTATATAACATCTTTCTTTGTTTTGTCAAGCATTATTTTAACTTTTTTGCAAGTTTTTATTTGCCTGACGAACGGAGAGAGTGGGATTCGAACCCACGCGCCCTTGCGGACAAACGGTTTTCAAGACCGCCTCGTTATGACCACTTCGATATCTCTCCTTATGCAATTCTGCGTTTTCCGATCTTTTTCTCGTTGACGCGAATTACATTCTATCATCAAACATCATTCCTGTCAAGACATAAAATCAAATATTTTTCAAAAAATTTTCAGCTATTATGCATTTCACATTAAATCAAAATCTTTGATTACAGGGAACCACAAAATAACACGAAACACTTTCTCCATTTCAGGAATTTCTACACATCCATTCATCTGGTACATCATTTGAAATACATTTTTTAATCCGATTCCCGTTCCATTTATATGACTATCTGAAAGAGCAATCCCATTCGTAATAGAAATTCCCACCTTATCTGATAAATAAAAGAATTCCAGACACACTTCCTGTTTCATATCGCCATATTTCCTTATATTAGAAACAAGATTGTTTATAATCCTCCCCATATAATTTCTGTTAATCTGTACCAGAATCGGTCTCCAGACGATTTTCTTGGCATTAACCGAAAAACCAACGTAGTCTAATAATGCCAATAGTTCTGACATGTAGTCCCCAAATGCACTCTCCACTTCCTCTGCAGATTCCAAATCTATTTTTTCTTTTGAAAATACAAAAAAATATTCAAACATTTGGTCTGAAAGCGCTCTAATCTGAAAAATCTTATCAAACGCTTTATCTATATACTCCCGACTGACTTTCCCCTCGTTTTCCTGCTTTCTTAATATTTCAATATAAGTCATAAGACCTGTCAGCGGAGTACGAAGATCATGTGCCATGCCAAGCACCAGTTTATCCTGTGCCACACGCATTTCATGCTCCTTTTCTTCTCTGTAAACCAGCATTTTTCTCATTATATCTAAACCCTGAGCCAGTTTTGCCAGTTCATCTTGCCCCTCCACCATTATGTTTGCAGATAAATTTCCCTGCCCAATTTTTTCTACTTCTCTTTCTAGATAACAGATATAATCCACATCTTCACGAATACCCGACATAAGAACTGTAAGGCCCAATACTAATCCGGTAAATAGTGAAATTCCCAGAAGAATATCATGACACCTTTCATTTCTTCCATCATAAAGCTGCACATTTGCATTTCCGTCTGCAAATTCAATCACATTTGTATAGCCTTTTTCCCAGTTAGTCAAAAGCTGAATTCCATCTTCTACAATTCCCTCCTGTATCTTAAGATCAAACAAAAGGCGTCCTTCTCTTACAACAACAAATTCTATTATACGATTGTCATATGCCCACTTTTTTAGACTTATAGCATCTGTAGCTTTGATATGATGTTTTTCTACATGAATTTGAAGTTCTTCCAGAATTTTACTCTCTCCCAAAAAATTTGATTCCCAAAAAAATCGATCCATCCATTCTCTTCCGCCAATATCAAGTAAAAGAAATACAAAAAGGCCTGCCAAAAAACTTCGAACAAGCCTTTTTAACATTTTCCTCTTCATACTGTCATTTTGCTTTCTTTTCAACAATACGCCCAAAACGATATCCCTTTCCCCACACGGTCTGGATGATCTGTGGCTTTTGCGGATCTGCTTCTATTTTTATACGAAGCTTTCGGATATGCACCATTACTGTATTTGCTGAGGTATAAACAAAAGGCTCTCCCCACAGACTTTCATAAAGATTTTGAATAGAAAAAATCTTCTGTGGATTTTGTATCATCAGACACAAAATCTTATATTCGATTTCTGTAAGATTGATTTCTTCATCCCCTATCCATACTTCATTAAACTCAGTACATAATCTGAGTTTTTCGGATATCACCCATTTGAGATTTTTCTTTTCAAGCTGTGCACGATTATAAACCTTGTATCTTCTCAGCAAAGCTTTCACCCTTCCAAGAAGTTCTGCGTACGAAAACGGCTTTACAAGATAATCATCTCCTCCAGCCATTAATCCCATTAATTTATCAGATTCTTGATCTTTTGCTGTCAAAAACAAAATAGGAGCATTTGATATTTTTCGAATTTCCTGGCAGGTTTTTATTCCAGATAGTCCGGGCATCATAATATCCAAAAGGATCAGATCCACCACCCTCTCTGTATCTTTGACAATTTTTATCCCTGCATAACCATTTTCCGCTTCCTCCATATGATATCCTTCTGCTTCCATGAGAATCCTTACACCTTCACGAATTGAGCCATCATCTTCTATTATCAAAATTGTTTCTTCATTCATAGTTGCATTGTTCCCCATTATCCTTACGCATATAAAATAAAGCTATAAAAATTAACACAACAAATCCAATAATGGCCGGAATACCATAATCTATCGTTCTGGAACCTGGGATGCCTACCAGTAAATGGCTTTGACTGTCAACCGTATACGTCCATAACGCCGGGAAAATCTGCTCTACATCTATATGGATAATCTGTGAATCTCCAGACAATAGGTTAAAAAGCATATGTACCACCACAGAAGACCAAATAGAACCCGTTTGACAGGTAATCAAAGCCAGCCCTGTCCCTGCAAGCATCAACGCTCCCAAAACAAGGATGCCATCTGAAAGGCTCTGTATCTCCACCGAGTCGAAATGTATACTCGCAAAGAGAAATGAAGAAATCATAATTGCTTTATTTCTTCCCAATTCCTTTTCAAGAGAACCCAACATCAATCCGCGAAAAGTTACTTCCTCCATTATACCCGCTCTTACTCCGTCGCAAAACACTGAAAGCAGAATGGTGTCAAACATTGTCTGAAGCGGAAGATTCTCCCATCTAAATTTTCCAGGTATAAATAAAATATAAAAAAGACTTATTGTACAAGGAAGTATTATTCCAATCATACACCATTTGGGATCAGGCAACGGCTTTCCAAGATTTATTTCCTGTACCGAGGAGTTCATGAGATATTTTGTATATAAGTAAATTAACCCCAATATACACGCAATAGCCAATGACACCGCCAATAAACGTTGCAGACTGCCTGGCAAATCAACGCTGTAAGCAAAAAGCGAAAAATCAAAAGACACTCTATATATTATATATGCAGCAAGTGTATGCAAAATACTTTTCTTCATATTTTCCTTTCAATATTCTCTCTTCATTGCTTGCTGACGAATTCTTTTCTTCAGTTATATTACTTACCGAAGTATCATTTCCATCATTATATACAGTGTAGCCTCCATCATCAAACAAAGCTACTCCATCGGTATTTTCGGCAGCTGACACACCATATGCAGGAACGACCAGCATAGCCATAGACAACATTGTTGTGCCCAGTTTCATAAGTTTTTTTACCCATAACAACACATCCTCCATTTAAATAATATTTTATTTTCAGTTCTGCAGTTCCTGGATACAGTTATATCGTACAGGCAAATTCTTAATTAAAGCCTTATAATCTTCTTAATAATTCTTAATTTCAATCTGCAAAACCACTATAAAATATTCTTCTGGATTCAAATACCTGCCATTTTTTCCAATGCTTTCAAAAAAATTTCAGCTATATCCAGATCCTCTGGAGTTGTGATCTTAATATTCTTATAAGATCCCTCTACAAGGGCAATTTTCACTCCTGTTTCCTGCTCTACCACCATAGCGTCATCTGTGATTGCAGACATATCCCGGCAGTGGATTTTCTCATGCGCCTCTCGGATCAGCCTGTACTCAAAAATCTGAGGTGTCTGAATGGTCCAGACAGTGCTTCTGTCCGGTGTCTCTGCAACATATCCCTGTATATCTGCTATTTTCACCGTATCTTTAGAAGGCATACCGATCACACAGGCGCCTGTTTTCTCAGCCCCCTGTACACCTCTCTGAATGATTTCTTCAGTAACAAACGGTCTTGCTCCGTCATGGATCAGGACATATTCCGTATCCTGGCAGGAAAGAAGCCCCTGATAGACAGAATCATATCTCTCTTTTCCACCAGATACCACTTTTGTCACCTTAGTGAAACCATATTTTTCTACAATTTCCTTTTTACAAAAGGAAATCGACTCCGCTCCTGTAACCAAAATAATATCGCGAATCAAGCCACTGTCCTGGAAACATTTCAGAGAATAATAAAGCAATGGTTTTCCTCCCAGCTCCAGAAACTGCTTCTGTACTTTACTGTTCATCCGTTTTCCCTGTCCTGCTGCCAGAACAATAGCCGTATTTTTTCCTTCCATAAAACCTCCCCAGCAGTTTTTATCTTTCTCCCAGTTTCAGATTGGGCACTGCATTCAGATCCCAGCCATGGCGAGTTCCCTTTTTGTACTCATAATAAGCTGCTGCTCCGATCATGGCAGCATTATCCGTACAGAAAATCGGTGAAGGACGGAAAAACTGATAGCCATTTTCTTCACAGGCTTTTTCCATAGCGGCCCTCAGAGTACCATTGGAAGCCACACCTCCTGCAATTGCCACTTTATCCATTCCATAATCTTTTGCCGCCATCATAGTATGCTCTACCAGAACATCTACCACTGCTTTCTGGAAAGATGCCGCCAGATCTGCACGATTTACCTCTTCGCCCTTCATCTGAGCCTGATTCAGATAGTTCAGAACAGCAGATTTTACCCCGCTGAAACTGAAATCATAAGGACAGTCTCCTACTTTCGCTCTCGGGAACTGTATCGCATCCGGATTTCCTTCTTTTGAAAGCTTATCGATCTTCGGACCTCCCGGATATCCCAGACCAATAGCACGGGCAACCTTATCAAAAGCCTCTCCTGCCGCATCGTCTCTGGTTCTTCCCAGAATCTCAAACACACCGTAATCCTTTACGATTACCAGATGGGTATGTCCCCCCGAAACGATCAGGCAGAGAAACGGCGGTTCCAGATCCGGATGTTCGATATAGTTTGCCGAAACATGACCCTCAATATGATGAACACCCACCAATGGAAGTTTTTTTGCATAGGCAATAGCCTTGGCTTCTGCAACGCCTACAAGCAGCGCGCCTACAAGCCCCGGTCCATAGGTAACGCCAATGGCATCAAGGTCATCCAGTGTCACGCCTGCCTCTTTCAGCGCCTCCTCAATAACCTGATTGATCTTTTCTATATGTTTTCTTGATGCAATTTCCGGCACAACACCGCCGTACAGTTTATGAAGCTCAATCTGCGAAGAGATCACATTTGACAGAATAGTTCTTCCGTTTTTTACAACAGAAGCCGCCGTTTCATCACAAGAGCTCTCTATGGCAAGAATCAATGTATCTTTCACAATTATTCCTCCTCAAAATTTAATTCCACACTTTTTCCATCTTTCCCCGGATAGGCCTGTGGAAAAATCGCTCTGACTGTATCCATATAGTCATCCGGTCGGATCAGGGACGGACTGTAATGTGTCAGCCACATTTCTCCTACTCCTGCTTCCTTTGCCAGCTCTGCTGCCTCACGGAACGTCATATGCTTATAGCCTTTCGCCTTATCTTTTTTTTCATCCTCCCCATACATGCCTTCACAGATAAAAAGATCCGAATTTTTTGCATTGCGGAGAATGGAATCAGTAGGTCTGGTATCAGTTGTATAGGTAAGCTTAATTCCCTTCCTGTCAGGTCCCAGGACCATATCCGGTGTATAGGTTTTCCCTTCCAGTTCTATAGTCTGTCCCTTTTGAAGAGGATTCCATAATTTCAGGGGAATTTCCTGCTCCTTGGCTCTTTCCGGAGAAAACTTACCCTGACGGAGGATTTCCAGTGTATATCCATAACAGATCACATTATGGTTCACCTTAAAGGCAGTGATCCTGTAACCATTCAGTTCAATTACTTCCTCCGGCTTCGTAATCTCTATAAACCGGATCTCAAAAGGAAGCTCCGGAGCGATCACCCGAAGGGCATTTACCACACGTTCCAGTCCTCTGGGACCGATCAGTGTCAAAGGTTCTGTACGATCTGCGTTACCCATCGTAAGAAGCAGTCCCGGAAGTCCGCTGATATGGTCTCCATGATAATGTGTAAAACAGATCACATCAATAGGCTTGAAACTCCATCCCTTTTCCTTAATAGCAACCTGAGTCCCCTCGCCGCAGTCGATCAGAAGGCTGCTTCCATTATATCTTGTCATCAGAGCAGTAAGCCACCTTCTTGGAAGGGGCATCATACCGCCTGTTCCTACTAAACAAACATCTAACATAAAATCCCTCTTTTACCCTGAAAAAGTCTGCCGCAGAATGTATCTGTTACAGTCCCTCTTATTACTTTACTGGCAAAGTGTAACACAATTAATACATCAAAACAAGGTCAAAATCCCCCATCAGCGGAGAGGAATACTTATTTTCACCTAAAAAATATCCCAAAGGTTTTCTGGGCTTTCCTGTAAAAAAAGGAACGCATGAAATCGTGATCTGATTTCATGCGCCCGGTAAATTCATTGGAATCCTGTTTAGTTTTACTGCTGCGGTATTTCTTCTGGTAAAGTTATCTACATTGCCTTTGTCATCAGCACTGCGTTTTCCACCGGATTCTCGTAATAATTCTTACGGAGTCCATCCTCTTTAAAGCCCAGTCTTTCATAAAGCCGTCTGGCGGTTCCGTTTCCCTCACGGACCTCCAGATGGACCAGCTTTATCCCCTGCATTCCCGCTATACGAAGGACACTGTCCACAAGGAACTGACCGATTCCTTCTTTCTGGCGGTCTTTTTTGACCGCCACATTCAGAATATCTCCCTCATCCAGCACAGTCATCATGCTGCAGTAGCCAAGAATCTGATCTTTTTCCTCCACTACAAAAAACATGGTGTCTTTTTTCATCAGATAGGTAAGAAAACCTTCCCTTGTCCACGGTACAGAAAAAAGAGCTTCTTCGATATCCATAACCTGATCCAGATCCTCCACCAGCATTTCCCGAAAAGTCATTGTACTGCTTCCCCGCTTTCTGCCTGCTGACGGGCTTTTTCTCTTTCTGCCCGCTCTCTTTCCGCCTGAGAAACACGGAGATAATCCGGCATGTGCTCCCGGGCAGTCTCATATCTTCCTTCCTGATAATATACCAATCCCAGCGCCGCCACAGCAGCCGCTCTCTGTCTGTTTACATGAGCCGGTGCAAAAGAACAGGAGAACTCCGCTTTTTCCAGAATAATTTCACGGAACACCGGAACACCGTCTCCCAGAAAAGTCACCTGCTGCCCGTATCCGTTCAGTTTATCCAGAAGCTCCCCAACAGGAACTGCCATCTGATCTTCCACCACCTCAAGCTTATGCTCCTCAAAACGATAAATGCCCGTATACACCTGGTTTCTTCTTGCATCCATGATAGGGCAGATCAGCCCCTTAACATCATAAAGATTAAAAGCCAGCGCTTCAACAGTAGGAACACTGATCAGCGGTTTTTCCAGAGCCAGCCCCAGCCCCTTGGCAGTTGCTGAACCGATACGAAGCCCGGTAAAAGAGCCGGGGCCGCCTGCCACAGCAATAGCATCAATAGTATTCAGATCCAGTTCTGTCATTTTTACCACCTCGTCCAGCATTGGAAGAAGTGTCTGCGAATGTGTTTTTTTATAATTTACCGAATATTCTGCAATCATGGTATCATCTTCTACAACTGCAACAGACGCTACGATACCGGAACTGTCCAGACCTAATATTTTCATTTTTCTCCCTACCTTTCTTCAATCTCCTCAATGGTAATCCGGCGATAATCAAAGCCCTGCGCCAGATCCTTTTCGATGGTAACAGAAATTCTTTTTTCCGGAAGAATATCACAAATCAGCTCTGCCCATTCAATCAGGCAGATTCCTTCACCGAAGAAATAATCGTCATAACCGATTTCTTCCATTTCTTCAATATCTCCGATACGATATACATCAAAATGATAAAAAGGAAGGCGTCCTTCCTCGTACACCTGGACAATGGTAAATGTAGGACTGCTGACTGCCTCTGTAATGCCAAGACCTGATGCAACACCCTGAGTGAACACTGTTTTTCCTACGCCAAGATCACCATTCAATGTATATACCTGTCCCGGCTTCGCTGTCTCTCCGATTTTTTTCCCTAGTTCAAAAGTCTCCTGCGGACTCCTTGTTTCTATTACCATTTCTGCACCTTTCCATAAACATTCCCGATTATTTTATAAACCGTTATGATTTCCGTTCTTTTACTTATTCCTTGCGAAATTGTTCTTTGCATATTATAATAGAGCAAACAGAGAAAAACAATACTTTTCGTAAAAGGAGATAAAACTATGGCAAATCCAGTTGTAACCATCACTATGGAAAATGGTGATGTAATGAAAGCAGAACTTTATCCAGAGGTCGCTCCCAACACAGTAAACAATTTTATCAGTCTGGTAAAAAAAGGCTTTTATGACGGACTGATCTTCCACCGTGTGATCAATGGCTTCATGATCCAGGGCGGATGTCCGGACGGAACCGGAATGGGCGGCCCTGGCTACAGCATCAAGGGCGAATTTGCACAGAATGGTGTTGCAAATGACCTTGCACATACACCAGGAGTTCTCTCCATGGCAAGAGCCATGCATCCAAACTCAGGCGGAAGCCAGTTCTTCATCATGCACAAAGCAGCTCCTCACCTTGACGGAAGCTATGCTGCTTTCGGCAAGATCACAGAAGGAATGGATGTTGTAAACCGCATTGCCGATGAAGATACCGATTACAGCGACAGACCTCTTGACGATCAGGTAATGAAAACTGTAACCGTAGAAACCTTTGGTGTAGATTATCCGGAACCGGAGAAATGCTGATCCACTGACAGATAAGCACTGCAGAGCAAAGCCGGTACGTTTCCCCTTATATGCGGGAAGCTGTACCGGCTTTTTTATGGTAACATTATTTATGATGCAATATACTAATCTTCAAAAGTCATAACCTCTCCATCCAGAACAGCAAAATACAGTTCCCTGTCTTTTTCCATCCGGGCTCTTCCATTGGTTCCTTCCGTAATAGCTTTCTGAACAGCATCTGCTTCATCCGATGGAATCAGAAGCTCCAGAACCACCTTATCCGTATACTCACTGTTCAGGATAGGAATACTTCTTTCTCCTGCAATATACTGGATCTTGCCGATCCCTGTATAATCTGTAGTCACTTTCAGAGATATCCCCCGCCGTTTCTCAATGATCCGGCTGGCTGCCAGTCCTTCCTGCACCGCCTTGGAATAAGCACGTACAAGACCTCCTGTACCCAGAAGAACTCCCCCAAAATATCGGGTGACGACCACTGCCACATTATAAATATCCTCTCCAAGTATCACATCCAGCATAGGGCGGCCTGCCGTCCCGGAAGGTTCTCCATCATCACTGCAGCGGGTATATTCCCGGTTCAGCCCTACTGAATAAACAAAACAGTTATGCCTTGCATCCCAGTATTTTTTCTTCATTTCCTCAAGAAACGCCAATGCTTCTTCTTCTGTCTTAACAGGACGTACAGTCGCGATAAACCTGGATTTTTTTTCTGTAATCTCTCCTGTGCCGCCCTCCAGCACAGTCTTATATGTTTCCAGCATAGTTCCTCTCCCTTTCTCCTTTATAATTTTTTATTTCCCATACACCCAGCATTTCTCTATCTGCGGCTCCAGTCTGTCATACTCCCATTTTTTTCCGCTGTTGCTCCTGCTGAAAGGATCATTAATGATCATCTGGCTGCCGGTATGTCCCCGCACCACAATGAAGTGCCCGTTATCTGTAAAATCCCCCGGTCCCATAGCACAAATGATCAATCTCCCTTCATCCAGTTCTCTTTCCATTTCCAACAGATTCATATAAGGAAACTGCGTTACCTTTACCCCGTATTCTTTTGCTATATTCTCCATAAACAGCCAGGAGGTTCCCTCACCTTCCACGTAATACCCCTCCTCCATGGCTCGTCCTGCCAGTAAATCCGGAGTAAGACTTTTATCCCGGGTAATACTGTAAAGTACCATGGAAAGACAGGTGGGGCCGCATCCGGAAATTCCTATATTTGATTGACCATAGGGAACATACCCCCATCGTTTATCCCACTGTATAAAAAGCGGCACAGCTCTCCTGCTTTCAGAAAGGGTGATGCCTCCTGATGGCTCCGCCGGTGCATTCAGATAAGATACTGCAAAATCCAAGGCCTCTGTATTCCGTTTTAAGGCATCCAGAAAATCCGCCGGATATTCTTCTTTATTTTTATTAATCTGATCCCATAGCTTTTCTTCCCGTGTTTTTTCTACAGGAGTAACTTCTACGACTATAGCCTTCGGAGGAACAGATGTCTCCTGAAACTGCCATTGTCTGCGCTCTTTCTGCAGAAAAACCCCTGCTGCTAAAAACAGAAAAACAAAAACAGTCATGATCACTCTCCGATTTCTCTCTTTGATCCTGTTTTCCACAGCAGGACTTCTTGGGCGATCTTTTCCACAAAAACCTGTTTTATTCTTTTTTTTCAAAATATGATCCCCCTTGCCAGATTTTTTATCTTTCGGCAAACTTGTATTTTTTCTTTTGTGTAACGATTATACCATAAAAGCACTTCCTGCTGTAATTTTTCTTATGACATTCTGAGATAAAATGTTCTGTTCACAGCAACGTGCAAAAGCCCATTCCAATTTTCTATTCTCTCATATCGTACATGGAAATTACAATATTTTTGTATTTTTCTGCTATACTAAATATGAAGTTTTTATTTTGGGGTTTATTTACGTTTTTTTATTTGATATAATAAAACGGATTATAAAGGAGGAAAATCATGAATTACGGTAAAAAATCAGTCGCAAAAAAACGAAATTCTCTGATTTCCCGTACAGCCATGATGGGAAAACGCGCACATGTTTCTTTTATCAGAGTTCTTTTTGTTTCTCTGATCACTTTATGTGTGGTCGCAGGCTGCATAGGTATCGGTGCATTTCGAGGGATCATAGACAACGCTCCAGATGTAGATGATGTAGACATTTCACCGCTGGGGTATGCAACCTTCCTGTATGACGGAGACGGAAATCAGCTTCGCAAACTGACCGCTCCCAGTTCCAATCGTCTTCCGCTCTCTATTGAACAGATTCCGGTAGATCTGCAGCATGCAGTAGTGGCTATTGAGGACGAACGTTTCTATGAACATAACGGAATTGATGTAAGAGGTATTCTCCGTGCTTTCGTAAAAAACATCAGCTCCGGAGGTCTTTCTGAAGGTGCCAGTACCATTACACAGCAGCTTCTGAAAAATAATGTTTTTACCAACTGGACAAACGAGTCTACATGGCTGGAACGTTTTACCAGAAAATTCCAGGAGCAGTTTCTTGCGATCCAGATTGAAAAGAAGATCAATGATAAAAATGTGATTCTTGAAAACTACCTGAATACTATCAACCTGGGTGCCGGAGCTTATGGTGTACAGGCAGCTGCACGCCAGTATTTCAACAAGGATGTATGGGATCTGAATCTTTCCGAATGTGCAACACTTGCCGGGATAACCCAGAACCCTACACAGTTTAACCCTATTGAGCATCCGGAAGCAAATGCCAAAAGGCGTAAAGAAGTCCTTAATCATATGCGTGATCAGGGATATATCACTCAGGAGCAATATGATCAGGCTCTCAGTCATGACATTTATTCTGAGATCCAGGCTGCCCAGGCATTAAATGCAGAAACCGCAGATACCATTTACAGTTATTTTGAAGATGAACTGATCGATCAGGTCATCAGCGATCTGATGAATATCAAAGGTTATACCAGAACCCAGGCTCAGAACCTGGTATACAGCGGCGGTCTGAAAATATATACAACACAGGATCAGTCCATTCAGAATATCCTGGATGAAGAATATGCAAATCCGGAAAACTATCCTGAAAATGTACAATATGCCCTTGATTATGCACTGACAGTCCAGAATCCTCAGGGTGAAGAAGTCAATTACAGCAAAGAAATGCTCCGTCTTTACTTCCAGAATGAAGATCCTGAATTCGATCTCCTGTTTTCCTCACAGGAAGAAGGTCAGGAATATGTAGACAGATATAAACAGTCTATTCTGGCTGATGGCAGCACTGTCATTGCTGAACGTGTAAATTTTGCACCTCAGCCTCAGTCTTCCATGAGTGTCATCGATCAGCATACAGGCTATGTAAAAGCCATCGTAGGCGGGCGCGGAGAAAAGACCGCAAGCCTTACACTTAACCGTGCAACGGATACCACCAGACAGCCTGGTTCTACATTTAAGATCGTATCCACCTATGCACCTGCACTTAACGAAAAGGGAATGACCCTTGCCACAACCTTTGAGGATGAACCTTATAATTATCCGGACGGATCTCCTGTAGAAAATGCATCCAGATCCTACAGCGGAACCACAACTATACGCAAGGCCATCCAGAATTCTATTAATGTTGTTGCTGTTAAATGCCTGGAGGAGGTAACTCCGGAACTTGGCCTTCAGTACCTGGATAATTTTGGTTTTACCACCCTTGCTCATGGAACAGAAGCAGATACAGATGAAGACGGTACCGTATGGACAGATGCCAATCTTCCTATGGCTCTTGGCGGTCTGACTCATGGTGTTACCAATATTGAACTCTGCGCTGCATATGCAGCCATTGCAAACCAGGGTAATTATATTGAACCTCTCTATTATACAAAGATTCTTGACCATGACGGGAATGTCCTGATTGAAAAAAATTCTGCAGGACGCTCTGTAATCAAAGAAAGTACTGCATGGCTTCTTACCAGTGCTATGGAAGATGTTATTAATTATGGTACTGGTACTGCCTGCCAGCTGGATAATATGACTGTAGCAGGAAAAACAGGTACTACCGATGATTACAACGATCTGTGGTTTGCAGGCTACACACCATATTATACATGTACTGTATGGTCGGGATTTGATAACAATGAAAAACTTCCAGATGATTATTCCCGTGAATTCCATAAAAATCTATGGAAAAAAGTTATGACACGCATTCATGAGGGTCTGGAAAACAAAGACTTTGAAATGCCTTCCACTGTAGAAAAAGTAAGTATTTGTGCTGATACCGGATTACTTCCGAGAGCCGGCTGCTCTGTAATCACAGAATACTTCGATATCGGCGATGTTCCTACCGAATACTGCGACCAGCATTTCTATGAACCAGAACCTATTCCAGAATACATCTATGATGAAACTGAAATTCCTGAACCAACTGTTGTGCCGGAGGATCCTAATACCGAAGATCCTAATGCCGGAGGCAATACGGAGGATCCTAACGCTGGCGGTAATACCGAAGATCCTAACGCTGGCGGCGATGGCGGCGGCGATAACGGCGGTGGCGATGGCAGCGGTGATAACGGCGGTGGCGATGGCAGCGGTGATGGCAGCGGTAATGGCAGCGGTGATGGCAGCGGTAATGGCAGCGGTGATGGCAGCGGTGGCGACTGGAATGAAGGAGAATGGGAAGTATATTATCCCCAGTAAATATACAAAAAGGAGATTTCCTATTTTGGAAATCTCCTTTTTTGTATTAAAATCCAGATTATATCTTTCTTATAGGCAAGTCTTCATTCTTTTACAATACCATTTTGGCAGCTCCATAAATACCGGCATCATTTCCAAGACTTGCAATCACAATAGGAACATCTTTACATAAAGAAAATGCATACTCTTTATAGTGCTTTGTAATACAGTCGATCAGAGGCTGTCCTGCTTTGGATACACCACCGCCGATAACGATTGCTTCAGGATCCACGACTGCTGCAAATATTCCAAGAGCACCTCCAAGTTTCTCCCCTACTTCATCCATCACTCGGCAGGCCAGGACGTCTCCTGCTTTAAAGGCATCCAGAACATCTTTCGCTTCTATCTGTTCCAGATTTCTTAAGGTACTTGCTTCTTCAGAGACTGCAAGTGCTTTTTTTGCCAGACGTACAATTCCTGTAGCGGAAGAATACTGTTCCAGGCATCCTTTATTTCCGCAGTTACAGCTTTCTGTTTCTTCATGGTATACATTCGCATGTCCGATTTCTCCGCCGGCCCCATGATGTCCTGCAACAATCTTTCCATCTACAATAATGCCACCACCGACACCTGTTCCGAGTGTTACCATAATCACATTCTGAGATCCTGCAGCAGCACCTTTCCAGGCTTCTCCAAGAGCCGCTATATTTGCATCATTTCCAGCCTTTGCCGGAAGCCCGATCAAATTGCTGAGTTCTTTAGCTACCGGTTTAAATCCCCAATGAAGATTTACTGCACAGGCCGCTTCTCCGTCACTGTTGATCGGTCCGGGAATACCAATTCCAACACCTGCAACTTCTGTCTTATCGATGCCCTTTTCTATAATCTTTGCCTGAATCGTATCTGCCACATCCGGAAGGATATGTTCTCCCTCATTTTCTGTTCTTGTAGGAATCTCCCACTTGTCAACCAGAGTTCCGTCAGCCTGAAAAAGCCCGCATTTTACTGTAGTTCCTCCTACATCAATACCAAAACAATACATAATATTTCCCCTTTCTCTTATTTATCACGTTTTCTTGCAATATTTGCCTGAACACGTTTATACAGTTCCTCTGCAGCATTATACCCCATCTTTTTCTGTCTGTGGTTGACAGCAGCGGATTCTACGATCACTGCCAGATTACGTCCAGGGCGGATCGGCAGGGAATGGCAGACAATCTTATTTCCAAGATACTCTGTATATTCCTCTGTAAGGCCAAGACGATCATATTCCTTATCTCTGTCCCATTCCTCCAGTTTGATAACAAGATCTACAGACTGTGTATCTTTTACACTTTCCACACCAAACAGAGTCTTGACATCAATAATACCAATTCCGCGCAGCTCAATAAAATGTCTTGTGATATCAGGCGCAGAACCCACAAGAGTTACATCACTGACCTTACGCAGCTCCACTACGTCATCACTGACAAGACGATGCCCTCTCTTGATCAGTTCCAGAGCGGCCTCACTCTTACCAATACCGCTTTCTCCAGTAATCAGGATGCCTTCACCGTAAACATCCACCAAAACTCCATGGATAGAGATACAGGGAGCAAGCTGTACACCAAGCCAGCGGATGATCTCCGCCATAAGGCTGGAAGTAGTTCTTTCTGTTACAAATGTAGGAACATTATATTTAATAGCAAGATCCAGCATATCCTGTGACGGCTTTGTCATGGTGCTGAAGATTACGCAGGGAATCTTGCTGGAGATAAAACGTTCATATTTCATCAGACGCTTTTCGTCCGGGAGCTGCATAAGATATGTATACTCTACATATCCGATAATCTGAACCCGCTCGTTGGCAAAATGCTCAAGGTACCCGGTAAGCTGCAGTGCAGGACGGTTGATCTCTGCAGTCATGATCATCTTGTCCGACAGATCGATCTCCGGAGTCAGATTCGTAAGATTCTGCTCCTGCACCATCTTTGTCATCAATACACCTTTCATATATGTGTTCTCCTTTTTTATATATTAGCGGCACAAATTACTTTGTGTTACCTGCCGTCTTTCGACTGCGCATGCACATGAAAGAAATTATATACCTGCTGCGCGCTTGCTGCATTCATGGACTCTGTTTCCGTCAGCTCCTCCAGAGAAGCATCCCGAATTTCTTCCACAGACCGAAACTTACGCATCAGTGCTTTCCTTCTCCGTTCACCAATCCCTGGTATATCGTCCAGAATCGAGTGTACCTGTTCCTTGCTGCGGAGAGATCTGTGATATTCTATTGCAAAACGATGTGCCTCATCCTGGATCCTTGTAATCAGACGAAAACCTTCACTGTTTGTTTCAATTGGAATTTCCACATTATTGAAATAAAGCCCTCTGGTACGATGATGGTCATCCTTAACCATACCGCAGACCGGAATCTGTATTCCAAGCTTTTCCAGAACCCCAAGGGCAATATTTACCTGCCCCCTGCCTCCATCCATCAGAAGCAGATCTGGCATTCGGGAAAAGCTGTCGAATTCTCCATTGCTCTCATGGGTAAAGCGTCTGGTAAGCACTTCTTCCATACTGGCGTAATCATTTGGACCCTGTACAGACTTGATACGAAATTTACGATAATCACTTTTTTTCGGACGTCCTTTTTCGTATACGACCATGGATCCTACTGATTCAAAACCACTGATATTTGAAATATCAAAGGCCTCCATTCGAACAATATCTTTCAATCCCAGCCATTCCTCTACTTCATGAACGGCTCCTATTGTCCGTCCTTCTTCACGGCGGATGCGCTCTCTGTCCTTATCCAGGACCATTCGGGCATTTTCTCTGGCAAGCTCCACCAGTTTCTCTTTTGTCCCTTTCTTCGGAACCAGAATGTGTACCTTCTGCTTTCTTCTGGAACTGAGCCATTCCTCAATTACCTCACGGTCCTCCACATCTGTCTGAAGCATGATTTCTCTGGGAATAAAAGGTGTCCCGGCATAAAATTGCTTCAGAAAACTGGACAGTACCTGCTCTCTGGTATCTCCTCTTGCAACTCTCAAATAAAAATGGTCTCTTCCAATGATTCTGCCACTGCGCATAAAAAACACCTGAACCACTGCATCCTGCTCTCGAAGATCCTGACTTTCATCCATTGCCACTGCAATGATATCTCTGTCCTCTTCGCCATAGGCAGTGATCTTCTGGCGTTCCCCGATCTTACGGATACTCTGGATCAGATCACGGCACTCTGCTGCGTCCTCAAACCGAAGCTCCTCAGAAGCTTTTTGCATCTTATCCGTCAACTGGTCAATGGTTTCCTGGAAATCTCCATTTAAAAAGCGAAGAACCTTCTGGATATTTTCCCTGTACGTCTCCTGTGGCACATTTCCCGTGCAGGGACCGGTACACTGCTTCATATGATAATAAAGACAGGGACGGTCTTTTCCGCAGTCTCTGGGAAGTGTTCTGCTGCAGGAACGGACCTGATACAGTTTTCGCACAAGCTCTATGACATCTTTTACTGCTCCCCCGCTTGTATATGGACCAAAATATCGATTTTTGTCCTTTTTCATCCTTCGGGCAAAAAGCACTCTGGGATAAGCCTCCTGAACTGTCACTTTGATAAAGGGATAACTTTTGTCATCCTTCAGCATGGTGTTATATTTCGGTCTGTGTTCCTTGATCAGATTACTTTCCAGTACAAGTGCTTCCAGCTCGGAATCTGTAATGATATATTCAAATCTTGCAATATGGGTGACCATCTGCTCAATTTTCGCACCTTTGTAGCGGCTGCTCTGGAAATACTGCCGTACACGGTTTTTTAGGCTGACAGCCTTTCCCACATATATGATCTCGTCCCGCTCATCATGCATCAGATAGACGCCCGGCTTGGCGGGAAGTTTTTTCAGTTCTTCCTCAATCAGAAACATTTTCTGTATCCTGCTTTTCTTCTGATACGTTTTCTTCGATCACTTTCACATCTTCCGGAAATACCAGATCATTCAGATCTTCCGGAATATCCATTCCACGCTCTACTGCCCGGAATATCTTCATAAATTCTTTTCCGGTAATGGTCTCTTTTCGGATCAGATATTCCGCAATCTTATCAAGAGCTGTCCTGTGACCACTTAAAAGCCGCTTAGACTCTTCATAGGATTCATGAAGAAGCTTCATTACCTCATGGTCGATCTCTGTTGCCGTATCATCACCACAGTTTAATACAGCTCTTCCGGATAGATACTGATTTTCCTGAGAAGCCAGTCCCATAAGTCCGAATTTCTGCGACATACCATACTGGGTGATCATAGCTCTGGCAACCTTTGTAGCCTGTTCAATATCATTAGCTGCACCTGTAGTCACCGTATCAAAGACAATCTCCTCTGCGGCGCGGCCGCCCAGATATCCAACCAGCATGGCCTCCAGTTCTTTCTGTGTGTTAAGGAATTTTTCTTCTTCCGGAACATGCATAACATATCCCAGCGCTCCCATAGTACGGGGAACAATGGTAATCTTCTGCACCGGCTCCGCATCTTTCTGAAGGGCACTGACAAGTGCATGGCCTACTTCATGATAAGATACGATACGCCTTTCCTGTTCACTTAAAATACGGTCTTTCTTTTCTTTACCTACAAGAACTACTTCTACTGATTCCAGAAGATCCTTCTGTGATACTGCTTTACGGCCATTCTTTACTGCAAGGATTGCAGCTTCATTTATCATATTTGCAAGATCAGAACCTACAGCACCGGATGTAGCCAGCGCAATGGCATCCAGATCTACTGTTTCATCCAAAAGCACATCCTTGGCATGAACTTTCAGAACCTCCACACGGCCTTTCAGATCCGGACGATCCACGATCACACGACGATCAAAACGCCCCGGACGAAGAAGTGCGGGATCCAGGACTTCCGGACGGTTGGTCGCCGCAAGGATCAGAAGTCCTTTCGATGTATCAAATCCGTCCATTTCCGCAAGAAGCTGGTTCAGAGTCTGCTCGCGCTCATCATTCCCTCCTCCATAATGGGAATCGCGGCTTTTTCCAATGGCATCAATTTCATCAATAAATACAATGCAGGGAGCATTTTTCTTAGCTTCCTCAAAAAGATCGCGGACACGAGACGCACCTACACCTACAAACATCTCCACAAATTCCGAACCGGAAAGAGAAAAGAACGGCACCTTCGCCTCTCCCGCTACAGCCTTTGCCAGAAGAGTCTTTCCTGTTCCCGGAGGTCCTACAAGAAGTGCACCTTTTGGAAGCTTGGCTCCAATAGCTGTATACTTTCCCGGATTATGAAGAAAATCCACAACCTCCTGGAGAGATTCTTTTGCCTCATCCTGTCCGGCTACATCCTTAAAGGTAATGCCTGTCTCCTGCTGGATATATGCCTTTGCACGACTTTTGCCCACACCCATAACACCGCCGCCTTTATTCATACGGCGCATAAAGAACATCAGCATTCCAAACATAAGAACTGTAGGAAGCAGCACACTGAGCAGCATGGAAAGAATCTCAAGCATAGCGTCCGGCTGTTCATACTGAAAAATAATTCCTTTACCTTCCAGTCTGGCTGTCAGCGCATCAATATTTTCCATCTGATTGACATGGTACTGTTTCTTTTCAAAAGAATCATGAAGCTTTGGTTCAACTGTCAGCACACCGGACTGCAGTGTCACTTCTTTTATCTGATTCTTCTCCACCATTTCAATAAATTTGTCATAAGTGATCTCACTGGTTCCTCCATTACGAATTTCTGTTATGAAGCTCAGACAGATCAGTGTCACCAAAAGACAAAGTAAAAATGCCAGCAGCGACTGGCGGTTTTTATTTGGCCCCTGTTTTCCGGGCTCATTACGATCCGGTCTGTTTCCATCCGGACGATTTTCCTTATGATCGTTCATTCTTTTCCTCCTCTACTGTCTTCTTTATTATAAAGAGATTTCCTCCATAAATCAACAGAATTAGTCTGTTTAAAAAAGTTTTGCATCCATCAGTTGTTCGTAGTATACTATCAGCATAAACAAGGCAGAATTTCTGCCAACGACGTGAATCGGGAAAGGAAAACAATATGAAGACAGGATTTGATAACGAAAAATATCTAACCATGCAGTCAGAACATATCCGTGAAAGGATCAGCAAATTCGGAAATAAACTTTATCTCGAATTTGGCGGCAAACTTTTTGATGATTTTCATGCATCCAGAGTCCTTCCTGGGTTTGAACCGGACAGTAAGCTCCGTATGCTGATGCAGCTCAGTGACCAGGCAGAGATCGTCATTGTTATCAGTGCGGCTGATATTGATAAAAACAAAGTCCGCGGAGATCTGGGCATCACTTATGATGAGGATGTACTTCGTCTGATCGAAGTATTTTCTGAACGTGGACTTTATGTAGGAAGCGTCTGCATCACCCGTTATTCTGGTCAGGAAGGAGCCGACCTCTTTAAAAACAGACTGGAAAAACTGGGCATTCGTGTATTTGTCCACTATAATATTCCAGGATATCCCAGCAACACCTCTCTTATCGTAAGCGATGAGGGCTATGGCAAGAATCAGTATATCGAAACCTCCCGTCCTCTGGTGGTAGTCACTGCTCCGGGACCAGGCAGCGGTAAAATGGCAGTGTGTCTCTCCCAGCTTTATCATGAACATAAACGCGGCATCTGCGCCGGATATGCCAAATTCGAGACCTTCCCTATCTGGAATATTCCGCTGAAACATCCGGTCAACCTGGCATATGAGGCAGCTACAGCAGATCTCAACGATGTAAATATGATCGATCCTTTCCATCTGGAAGCTTACGGGGAAACTACTGTTAATTATAACCGTGATGTAGAAATTTTCCCGGTCCTTCAGGCTATGTTCGAAAAGATCATGGGAGAATGCCCTTATAAATCACCTACTGATATGGGTGTCAATATGGCAGGAAACTGTATTGTGGATGACGAGGTCTGCAAAGAGGCTTCCCGTCAGGAGATCATCCGCCGCTATTATAAAAGCTGTGATGCGCTTGTATCCGGTACAGGAAAAGAAGATGAGGTTTGTAAAATCGAGCTTCTTCTGAAACAGGCTCATGCAGCCCTGGAAGACCGCAGAGTAGTCACTGCTGCTCTGGATATTGAAAAACAGACAGGTGCTCCTGCAGCGGCCCTGGAACTCCCTGATGGCGAAATTATTGACGGAAAGACCTCTGATCTGCTTGGAGCCTCTTCCGCGCTCCTTCTCAATGCCCTGAAAAAACTGGCAGGGATTGAACATGCACACCATGTAATCTCCCCGGAAGCCATCCGTCCTATCCAGGAGCTGAAAACAAAATATCTTGGAAGCAAAAATCCCCGTCTGCACACAGACGAGACCCTTATTGCCCTTTCTGTCAGCGCTGCAAGCAATCCGGAAGCCGGGCTGGCTCTGGAGCAGCTTCCCAAACTAAAAGGCTGTCAGGCTCATACCTCTGTCATGCTGTCCTCCGTGGACATCTGGCAGTTCCGAAGACTTGGTATTGAACTGACCTGCGAACCTAAATTCGAAAAAAAGAAAAACAACGATGATGATAAATAAAGCAAATAAGAAAACCTCCGAAGAAAATTCTCCGGAGGTTTTCTTATTTATTATTCATCATATCCATTAGGATTTTTACTCTGCCAGTTCCAGGAATCTGCACACATTTCCCTGATACCAAACTCTGCTTTCCATCCCAGCTCTCGCTCTGCTTTAGACGCATCGGAATAGCATGTAGCGATATCGCCTGGACGTCGAGGCTTGATCACATAAGGAACTTTCACACCTGTTGCCTCTTCAAAGTTCTTTACAATGTCAAGAACACTGTAGCCTTTTCCAGTTCCCAGATTATAAATATTCAGGCCGGATTTATCCTCGATCTTTTTAAGAGCTTTCACATGACCTTTTGCCAGATCCACTACATGGATATAATCCCTCACTCCGGTTCCATCCGGAGTATCGTAGTCATTTCCAAATACACCAAGCTCTTTCAATTTGCCAACTGCAACCTGGGTTACATAAGGCATCAGATTGTTTGGAATACCATTCGGATTTTCACCAATAGTTCCGCTCTTATGAGCTCCGATCGGATTGAAATAACGCAGCAGAACCACATTCCATTCCGGATCTGCTTTCTGGATATCGCTTAAGATCTGTTCCAGCATAGACTTTGTCCATCCATAAGGATTGGTACACTGTCCTTTTGGGCATTCTTCTGTGATCGGAATGATAGCAGGGTCTCCATATACTGTAGCAGAAGAAGAGAAAATAATATTCTTAACACCATGTTTTCTCATTACATCTACGAGAGTCAATGTTCCGGCAATATTATTTTCATAATATTCCCATGGTTTTGCTACAGATTCCCCCACAGCTTTCAAGCCTGCAAAATGAATACAGGAATCAATATCCTCTTTTTCAAAGATTTCTGTAAGAGCTGCTCTGTCAAGAATGTCTGCCTTATAGAATTTCACTGGTTTTCCTGTAATCTTTTCCACACGCTCCAGACTTTTTTCGCTGGAATTGCTTAAGTTGTCCACAACAACAACCTCATATCCTGCGTTCTGAAGCTCAACTACGGTATGGCTTCCAATATAACCGGCGCCGCCTGTAACTAAAATTGCCATGATCTTGTCCTCCTCTTCAGGTCTTCTTATGGTTTGTTACCAGTATTCAGTATAGCACTACCTGTATTTTTCTACAATAGCTTTCATCTGAAGAAGTTTTTCTTCCATATCTGCAACCAGTTTAAACTGTGTACGGCAACGATCCAGATTATGACCTTCTCTGTGGATCTTAAAGTAATGATCTCCCTCCAGATAATCTGTCAGAAAACGCATACCACATTCAAAAGTCATAAGGATCGCTCCCATAGGAAGCATATCCAGCTCAATATCTGTCAGCGCACCTGCACATCCTTCAATAAACCCTTTGGTATAAACCTCATAAAGATGAAGATCACAGGAAATTTTGCTGAGATCCTGTTCATCCTCCGCTCCTGTACTTGCACCAAAACGGATAGAATCACCAAAATCATTTACAGAAAGCCCCGGCATAACCGTATCAAGGTCGATTACACAGATTGCTTTTCCGGTCTCATTATCGATCATGATATTATTCAGCTTTGTATCATTGTGGGTAACACGAAGAGGAATCTCTCCCTTTTCCTGCAGATCACAAAGAGTATGAGCCAGTTCCTCACGATCCAGCACAAATCTGATCTCATCCTGAACCTCCTTTGCCCGGCCCTCGCTGTCTGCTGCCACTGCCTCTTTAAACTTGCGGAAACGGTCTACTGTATTGTGGAAATTCACAATGGTCTCATGCAGGGTCTCTGCCGGATAGTCTGCCAGCAGTCTCTGAAAATGACCGAAGGCAACTGCGCTCTGATAAAAATCATTGTCATCCTTCACCATATCAAAGCTTGTAGCATCTTCAATAAAAAGATAAACTCTCCAGTATTCTCCCTCTGAATCCACATAATAAGGATTGTTATCCTTATCATTTACAATATTTAAGGTTTCTCTTTCCACATCTCCGCCGTTTTCCTGGATTTTCTTACGGAGCCATGAAGTAACACCGCTGACGTTTTCCATCAGTTCCACCGGTTTTGTAAAGATGCTCTTGTTCATTCTCTGAAGGATAAAACGCTTATCCTGTCCGCCTGGTGTATGAACTGTCAGACGGTATGTATCATTGATATGTCCGCTTCCATAAGGAATACATTCCACTACTTCTCCCGGAAAATCAAATTTGCTAATTACTTCTTTCTGAATCGCATTCACTGTTATTTGTTCTCCTCCCATAAGTTCTGTGGATAAAGTCCCTGATCTTTCAGATTCTGGATCGCAGCCATAACAAACGGCTTATCGTCTTTGTAGGTAACTCCATACCATTTATCTTCAGATTTCAGCACTGTTACAGTTGCTTTCTTCTCGTGCAGAAGTTCATCCACAACAAAAGGCAGGAAATATTCGCACTTCAGCGGATTCTTGCTTAAATTCTCATCAAGGAAGGCTGCAAAGCGTGCTTTCAGTTCTGTAAGGATACTTGCAGAAAATCCCCACATATTCATGGAAACTGTACTTCCCTCCGGAAGCATGGTCCATGTTGCACCATCATCCTCTGTATAAGCAGTTCCGCCGTTATGTTTTTCAATATGCGTGCGTTCATTGATCTTTATAAGATGGTCATTTTCGTCTGTTACACAAACACCTCTGGCAACATGACCGTTATCTGTAAGGGTATTTTCCAGTTTATAGCCAACCATCATATATTTATAGAGTTCTTCTTCGTCCTGATTTTCTGTAAGGAAATCATATGCCATTTTAAACGCATGGCTTCCGTAATAGTCGTCTGCATTGATTACGGCAAATGGTCCGTCCACCTCTCCGATACAGCTTAATACAGCATGTCCGGTTCCCCATGGTTTCACTCTGTCAGCAGGTACTTCATATCCTTCCGGAATATTATGAAGATCCTGGAACACATAAGCTACCTGGATCTGTTTACTGAGACGGTCGCCAATAGCTTTTCTGAAATCCTCTTCATTTTCTTTTTTGATAATGAATACAACCTTCTCGAATCCTGCTTTCACAGCATCATAGATAGAAAAATCCATGATGATGTGTCCTTCTTTGTCAATAGGGTCGATCTGCTTCAGACCGCCGTAACGGCTTCCCATGCCTGCAGCCATAACTACTAATACTGGTTTTTTCATGATGTTCAATCCTTTCTCTATTAGCCTTTAATTCCTCCGGTAACACCACCGATAATCTTCTCTGACAGGAAAATGTAGAGAATGAAGGTCGGCAGGAATACGATGATAACAGCTGCAAACATACCAGCCCAGTCACCTGTATACTTCATGGAGTTGATCATTCCGTAAAGTCCCGGAGCTACCGGTTTCAGCTTATCGGAACTTGCAAAGATCAATGACAGGAAGTACTCATTCCAGATATTGATAAAATTAAAAATCGTTACTGTTACGATACCTGACTGTGCCATAGGAAACATGATCTTCCAGAAAGTCTTCATTGGAGGGCATCCGTCAATAGCAGCAGCCTCTTCATAAGTCTTGGATATGTTGCTGAAAAATGTCAGCAGGAAAATCGTAGTATAAGGTACATTGATTCCCACATACAAAAGAATCAGCGTGCCTTTTGCCAGCGGAATATTATTCAGGATCCCCATACCGGAAATAATGCTGAACAGCGGCAGGACTACCATGATTGCCGGAACACCCATAGCAGATACAAAGCTTGTCTGGATGAATTTATTTGCAATAAAATCAAATCTGGACAATACATAAGCTGCCGGAGAGCACACCAGGATCAGTGCAACACAGGAAACCACAGAGTACAAAAGTGAATTTCCAAAGAATCCTGCAACACCGGATCCATTCCATGCTTTTGCATAGTTTTCAAAATGAAGTCCTGTTTCAAATTTCAGAGCTTTACCCTGGAAAATTTCTGCAGTTGTAGAAAAGCTGGCACAGAACACCCAGCCCAGAAGCACAATTGTAAAAATCACCCAGAGAAGAATAATTATGTATCCAGGTGCCAGCTTCAGCTCTTGCTTCAGATTAAACGAGCGATGCGTCTCCTTTTCCTTTGTCTTTGCCATAGCGAGCACCTCCTAAAATTCTAAATCGTCGTCTTTGATTGCTTTGTTACAAATAGTGAATATAAGTACCACACATAAGCTCAGGAGAACACCGATAGCAGCTCCAAGACCTGAGTTACGTTCAGTTACTGTATTTCCTCCGCCGAAGATCTGCATGTACATATATACATATGGCGTAATAGTCTGTGTATCTGCCGTTACGTTAGAGAACAGCTGTGACCATACGAAAAATCCTACAGAACTTACAGACCACATGGTGATGTTTGTTTTGAACACACCCTTCAGAAGAGGAAGCGTCATATAGCGGAACTGCGCCAGCTTATTGGCGCCATCAATGGTTGCCGCCTCATAATATTCTGGACTGATACGTTCAATACCGGAAAGCCAGATCAGCATGTGATAGCCTACCATACCAAAGCAGTATGCCAGAAGCAGAGCCATGAATTTGTGTTCATTATCCAGCCACTGTGTTTTTGCAAGTCCTTCTAAATGGAGAGCTGAAAAGAAATTCTTCAGAAGACCAAATCTTGGACTGTATACATACTGAAGCCACATAGTCGCAAGGGCAACAGCACTTACAATATTTGGCATGTAAATGATAGCACGGAAAAATTTTTTTCCGCGAATGCCGCTGGTAAGAATGGCGGCAAAAAGAAGTGACAGAGACATAACGATCAGTCCGCCAAAGAACCAGATACGGAAAAGGTTAAAAAATGCGGTACGGAAAAGACTGGTGTTAAGCAGTTTTGCATAGTTTTCCAGCCCAACAAAGCTCCACAGATTCATTGCATCCGTAACACCTTCAATTTTGAAAAAGCTCATGAGAATAGTCTTCAGTATAGGATACAAAAAGATTCCCAGAAACAGAAGTACTGCCGGTGTCAGGAATACCACGATCATTGTCTTATTTTTTTTCAATATGGTTTCCTCCTCTTTTATTTCCCTCAAAAGAAAAGATGGCGGCAGCGTAAAAACGATGCCACCATCTCTGCTCTGCTTATTTTATTATTTATTTAGCAGCTTCCTGCATTGCAGCTACAAATTCGTCTGCAGTCAGGGAACCAGCCATCAGTTTAATGAAGTTCTCTTTGATAACCGGAGTCATATCTACGTTTGTCTCAACGCCTGCTGCCCATGTGAAACGGCCTGTACTCTGCTCGATAACAGGTTTTGCACACTCAACCATTGCCGGCCATTCTGTATTTGTGGTGTCTGCCGGGATACCTACAGACATCTCAGCAAGTTTTGCATCATATTCGCCTGTTGTGATGAATTTAACCAGGTCAAAAGCTTCCTTCGGCATTTTTGTATCTTTGTTAATACCGAATACCTGTGCACCGAAGTTGTTTGTCTCGATTCCGTTTGCACCGTTCTCAAGTTCCGGATATGCGAAGCATCCCCATTTGAAGTCTTCGCCAGCCATATCCTTAACCTCGTTTGGAAGCCAGGAACCATTCAGGTACATAGCAGCTGTTCCAAGAGCAAGCTCTGTATTCTGACCTGCCGGCCATACGTTGGAACCAACCATTTCAGAATAGTATCCGTTCTTTGCCAGTTCTTCAATATCCTGTGCCATCTGAAGAACTGCCGGGTCATCCCATTTACCTTCTGTAACGATCTCAACAACTTTTTCTTCACCTACAAGTCTTGCAAGGTGGTATCCGATCACAGATGTAGCATAAGCGTCATCCATTGTCATCGGAGTGATTCCTGCATCTTTCAGTTTCTGGCATACATCCAGGAACTCTGCCCATGTAGTAGGCTCTTTCTCAACACCAGCCTGCTCAAACAGATCTTTGTTATAGAAGAAAGCAAATACGTTCGGCTGATAAGGAATTGTTTTCAGTGTTCCGCCGCCGGCGTCACGGCAAGCTGCCATAAGTCCCGGGATAGCTGTTTCTTCATATCCGGTTTCTTTTACAAGGTCTTCCAGATCCAGAAGATATTTTGCATACATGCTGTTTACACGGTCGATGTCCTCATCAAAGATGTCAATCTGTGTGCCGCCGTCAAGTGCCGGCTGAAGAGCCTCACGGTTTCCGGTACGTCCCTTAAACTGAAGATCTACCTTAACACCTGTCTCTGCTGTATAAGCGTCAACAGCTTCTTGAATAGCCTGTCCCTGCGGCTCTGTAGACTCCCACATAGACCAGTATACCAGAGTATCATCTGCTGCCTGTACAGTTGCGATCGGTGCCATCATTGTTCCTACCATTGCACCACATAATACAGCGCTCAGAAGTTTCTTCTTCATTCCCATCTTGAATTCCTCCTTGATAAATGTGTTGTTTTTCGCATCTGCATGTTTTGGTGGTTTTTACTCAAAACATGTTTTACTATTTATAATTCTATCGTTTTTGCACAAAAAGTATTTGCACAAATGTGTGTTTATTTTGCACAAAAAGATTTCTAAATCTATTTTTTTCGCATCCATGTGGATTTTTGTGGTATTCCTCTTTTTATTAGGTTATAATAGACTTGTATCGGATCATTTTTGTCTAACTGAAACCGATTCGGAGGGATATGTTTTATGGCGTATGAAAGTGTTTATCTGGAAAAAGAACTTCAAATCGACTGTATCTATACCATTCACTATTTTGAATACCGAAATGATTTTTATTATGCGGGAGAACGTCACGATTTCTGGGAATTTCAATGTGTGGATAAGGGAAAAGCTGAAGTCTGTGCAGAAGATGTTCACCATGTGCTGAATCGAGGGCAGGTCATTTTTCACAAGCCAAATGAGTTCCATAATTTAAGCGCTACAGGCACAAATGCCCCCAACATCATTGTTGTTTCTTTTGCCTGTAATTCTCCATGTATGAAATTTTTTGAAGATAAAATTCTGGACTTCTCAGATACCGAACGTTCCATTTTAGGATTGATCATTGCTGAAGCCCGTCATTGTTTTTCTTCTCCACTGGACAATCCTTATACAGAAAAAATGGAAAAACGCTCGGATATTCCGTTTGGCTCTCAACAGCTGCTGACACTCTATCTGGAACAGCTTCTGATACATATGCTCCGCAGATACGCAACTACTCCCCGCTACCCGTCCACCATCCTCAACGATTCCTCGTCAATTTCTTCAGCATCCCGGAAGATTGTAAACTATTTTGAAGAGCATATCCGGGATTCTATTACCATTGAGGATGTCTGTCATGACAATCTTATCGGCAGATCGCAGCTTCAGAAGCTGTTTCGCGAAGAATACGGCTGTGGTGTAATTGAATTTTTTTCTCATATGAAGATTAATTTTGCCCGACAGCTGATTCGTGAAAATGATATGAACTTCACGCAGATTTCAGAATTCCTGGGATACTCTTCCATTCACTATTTTTCCAGACAGTTCAAAAAAATCTGCGGGATGACTCCGACAGAATATGCTTATTCTATAAAGGCAATTTCTGAACGGCCTCAGGATCCAGCCCAGGAAAGCAACGAAAAAAACGGAGCTGATGTTTAAAACATCAGCTCCATTTTTGTACCTTTTCCCGGCTCACTTTCCAGATTTATCTTTGCTTTATGAAGCACTGCTCCATGCTTTACAATGGAAAGACCCAAGCCGGTTCCCCCTGTCTGACGGGAATGACTTTTATCCACACGGTAAAACCGTTCAAAAATCCTTTTCTGTTCATTCTTTGGTATGCCAATTCCATTATCCTCCACCGAATAACACGGATGCATTTCCTTCTGCCCGGCAAAGATGCGGATCTTTCCCCCGGAATCTGTATACCGGATGGCATTGTCTGCAATGTTATAAAACATTTCATAAAGCACCTGGCGCACTCCCCGGACAACAACACGTTCTCCCTCCAGTGAAAGATCAATTTCCTTTTTTTCTGCCGCAAGATTCAGATGCATGACGATATCCTCCGCCAGCTCATAAATATCCACAGCCTCAAAAGGCATATCGCTGTTTTTTTCGTCCAGCCGGGAAAGCTGGATAATATCAGAAACAAGAGAACTGAGACGACTCGCTTCATGATAGATCCTTCCAGAAAACTCAGGAACCTTATCCTGCTCCACCATTCCGTTCATCATCAGCTCCGCATAACCGGAAATGGACATCAGAGGTGTTTTCAGCTCATGCGAAACATTGGCAGAAAATTCCCGCCGCATCGCTTCTGCCTCCTTCAGTTCCTCCATCTGATGAACGATCTGCCGGTTCTGCTGATCTACTCTGCCCAGAAGCGGTCTCAGTTCTTCGTATTTCACATTTTTCAGAGGATTTTCAAGATCCAGCTCATTGATAGGCTTGATGAGATCTTTTGTCTGCTTCTGGACAAGTATAACCTCCAGCACCAGAATGCCAAGAGTGATCAGTCCCAAAAGGGTAAAACTGGAAAAAAGTGTCATAAATACACTGTCTGTGGTTCTTGCCACCCGAAGGATATTTCCGTTTTCCAGACGCATGGCACAGTAAAACGTCTGCTTCGATAAGGTTTCTGAAAAGCGGATCACCTCTCCATATCCCTTTTCTTTTGCCTTGATCATCTCAGGACGCTTTCCATGATTTTCCATTTCGTCTGCTTCTGCATTAGATTCGTAAATTACATTTCCGTTGCTGTCTGTTACTGTAATTCTTGTGACATTGATTTCCTTTACGTTCTCCTGGAGATAATCAATTCCTGCCGCATCAATCCCTGCCCTGATATATTCCACCTCGTCTCTGACTCCCTGCTTCATGGACACACTGAATTTATCATACATTACAATGCTTGCTGCAAGAAAAGTCAGAACAACTGAAAGAATAACAAGAAAGCTTCCATGATTTAAAAGTCTCTGTCTCATCCTAATC
This sequence comes from Blautia sp., assembly GCA_026169535.1. Lineage (GTDB taxonomy): Bacteria > Bacillota > Clostridia > Lachnospirales > Lachnospiraceae > Blautia_A. The sequence goes on along the minus strand of JAPFCU010000064.1, from coordinate 45,979 downwards.
TCCGATCCGGTAGCCTACACCACGCACAGTCTCTACCATATTTCCCGCCTCTCCCATTTTCTGCCTGAGAGTCCTTACATGAACGTCCACCGTCCTGGTTTCTCCATCAAAATCATACCCCCACACATGGCACAAAATCTGATTCCTGCTCATGACAAGTCCCTTGTTTTCCAACAGGTACTGAAGAAGCTCAAATTCCTTTCTGGTAAGCTCCACCTTTTTATCACCAATCTGAACCTCATGCCGACCCACAAGGACCTTCAGCTCACCACAGTGCAGTTCCCGGTTTTCTTCTTTTTTTGTGCATCTTCTGAGAACAGCCTTTACCCGGGCCACAAATTCCATCATTCCAAAAGGCTTCGTGATATAATCGTCTGCTCCTGCTTCCAGCCCTTTTACCTTATCGAATTCCGCCTCTTTGGCAGTGACCATGATCACTGGAATATTTCTGGTATCCGGATCCGCCTTCAGTCTGGAAAGAATCGCATATCCATCTTCCCCCGGAAGCATAATATCCAAAAGGATCAGAACCGGAAGTTCTTTTTTCAAAGCAGCTTGAAGTTCTTTGCCATCCACAAACCCTTTTGCGGAAAATCCGGTAGTTTCCAGTGTATATACCAGAAGCTCCCTGATATTTTTTTCATCTTCTACACAATAGATCATGGCCATCCTCCTTATCTCAGCAACAAAGGCTGCCGGGGGTATGCCCTCAGCAGCCGCATGATATTTCTTTTTCTCTTACGGAAGCAGATACTCCTGACGTACCTTTTCCAAACATTTTTCAAAATCGTCACTGTCTTCGTTTTTCAGCGCATTCAGATGACTATGTGTATCGTACAGATTTTCGCGAACCTGAGTTACACAAACACCAATATTAGAACAGTGGTCTGCAATACGTTCCATGCTGGTAATCAGGTCAGAAAGGATAAATCCCATTTCAATAGTACATTCACCGGAACGAAGACGGTTGATATGACGCCTTTTCATCTCTTTAGTCAGCTCATCGATCAGTTCCTCCAGAGCTTCAATCTCCATTGCCTTTGTTGTATCCTGTGCATCAAATACGCGGAAAGCCGTTTCCACAATGTCATTGACTGCAGCAGTCACAACTCGCAGCTCTGCCTTTGCAACAGGAGAAAAGCTCAAATTCTTTTCATGAAGCTCTTCGGCAGACTCTTTGATATTCACCGCATGGTCAGATATACGTTCAAAATCTCCAATACAGTGAAGCATGATGGAAACACTGTGGCTGTCGTTTTCTGAAAGGTCCTTGTTATTCAGCTGCACCAGATAGGTTCCCAGTTCATCCTCATAGCGGTCCACCTTTCCTTCCAGCTTATCAATTTTCTTTGCACCCTCCTCATCATACTGATGAAGCAGAGCAAATGCAGTTTTCAAAGATTTTCCGGAATCCTCCGCCATACGTCTTGCAGCAGTTCTTCCCTGCTCTACAGCAAAAGCCGGTTTCTCCAGAAAACGGGATTCCAGTATCATGAATTCCTGATCTTCTTTTGCTGCCTCCACATCCTCTGCAGAATCGCGGATAGTCAGACATGCCAGTTTCACAAGAACATTTGAAAATGGAAGCCAGATCAAAGTTGCAGTTACATTAAAAATACTGTGTGTAATAGCAATTGCCGCCGGTGTTGCCATGGAATCCATAAACGAAAAATGTAATACGGAATTCAAAAGATAGAACACACCAAGGAAGATCACTGTTCCAAGCATATTAAAATATAAATGGATCATTGCTGCACGTTTTGCATTTTTATTTGCACCGATTGCAGACAGAAGTGCAGTTACACAGGTACCGATATTCTGTCCCATGATGATAGGAAACGCTGCACTGTACGGAACTGCTCCTGTTACACACAAGGCCTGCAGGATACCTACCGAAGCCGAAGAGGACTGGATGATCGCCGTCAGGATCGTACCTGCCAGCACACCTGCTATCGGATTTGAAAATGCCAGAAGAAGATTTGTAAATTCCGGAACATCAGCCAAAGGCTTTACAGCACCGCTCATAGTCTCCATACCAAACATCAGAACTGCAAATCCTACAAGAATCACTCCGATATCTTTCTTACGGGAGCTCTTGGTAAACATCAAAAGTACAATTCCGATCAACGCCAGGATCGGAGCAAATGAGCTTGGTTTCAGAAGACTTATAAAAAAGTTGCTGCTCTCAATTCCGGCAAGACTTAAAATCCAGGCAGTTACTGTAGTACCGATATTGGCACCCATAATAATACCTACTGCCTGAGTTAATTTCATAATACCAGAGTTTACAAAACCGACTACCATAACCGTAGTTGCAGAAGAGGACTGGATCACTGCAGTCACCGCAAGTCCCAGAAGGACCGCTTTCAATTTACTGGATGTAAGATTTTCAAGTATTTTTTCCAGTTTTCCTCCGGAAACTTTGGCAAGACCGTCTCCCATAACCTGCATACCATACAGAAACAGGGCAAGTCCTCCTAACAATGTCAGTATACTAAAAAAATCCATGGTGTTTCTCCTTTGCGAATATTTAATATACTCTCATTTTAGGAAAGCTTTGTAAAATTATCCCCAGTGCAATGTAAAATCTATGTAAAATTTTTATTAAAATCCTCGGATATCCTCTCCCTCATCTCCCGTCTTATCTATAGAACGGATAATCAGGTAATAGCTGATATCCTCACTGACCTGTACCTTTACCCGATCTCCGGCCTTGTGGCCTTTCAGTGCTTTTCCCAGCGGAGATTCTATACTGATCCTGTTTTCCATGGAATTTCCCCTGATAGATGTCACCAGCTTGTATTTCTCGATTTCTCCGTCCTCTTCGAACTCTACTTCCACGATATCATCCATTCCTACTTCATCTTCTCTGGATAGATCGGTAACAATATCTGCTGTTTTCAGCATCCTTTCCAGGTAACGGATACGGCTTTCGTTCTGGTTCTTATGGCGTTTTGCCGCATAATATTCAAAGTTTTCGCTGAGATCCCCCTGGGCTCTTGCCTCCTTCACCGCTTCGATAGCCTCTTTTCGTACTACCAGCTTACGGTGTTCGATCTCCTGCTCTATTTTTTCCACATCACGTTTTGTAAGCTTTTCACCCATTTCTGATTTCTCCTTATAAATATGGAATATAACGAATTTCGGTAAAACCAAGTATACAGGATGATCCCCGTAAACTCAAGAGCCCTTTTCTTTCTGAAGGTGACAGTAAAGAAACAAACACACTTCCTCTCCCGACTGTCGAAGTTCCATAGTACCGCTGTATCTGTCAAGAGCCGCCCGGATACTTGGAAGACCAAATCCATGGGCAGATCTGTCCGTTTTCGTAGTCACAGGGATCTCCCTTTTTATCTCTTCCCCGTCTCTGCTCTCAGAAAGCTTCCCCGGATTTCGGATGCTGACTGCCAAAAGTCCCTTTCCCATCCTTGCTTCCAGAGAAATTCTGCGTTTTTCTGCCGGCAGTCCTTCCACTGCTTCCATGGCATTATCAAGGGCATTGCCAAAAACGGCGCAGATATCTGGTTTTTCCATAGGAAGCGGATCCGGAATGTCTGCCAGTACATGAAAATCTATTCCCTTCTGCTTCATCGACGCTTCTTTTGCACTGAGGATGATATTTACCGTATTGTCTCCGCAGTATTTTAAGGTCCGGGTGTTCTCTGTACTTTCCAGAAGCTCCCGGAGATACGCTTTTTTCTGATCCTCCGGAAGCGCCAGCGCAGTCTGAAGGTGGTTTGCCATATCATGCTTCAGTCTCCGTATCTCAAAATGCTGCTGTTCCATAGCTTCGTAATAACGGGCATTCTGAGCCGCCATTACCGCTTCTGCTTCCAGCTTCTGCTGTTTTGCCAGCACCACCATAGTCCAGAGCAGACCCGCAAAAGCAAAAAGGGACAAAAGAAGAAGGATCAGATACTGTACCGACAGCTCATATATATTTGGATTGCTGAGAAGGATCAGGCTGAACACGATTCCCACCGGAGGAAGGGTCAGAAGAAACAGAAGCTTCCACATAGCCGGAGAAAGCTCAAAATTCCGTTCCGGTCCATATTTCCAGATCACCACACAAAATCCCAGACAGAAACACAGCTTTATAAGAATTACCATGAAGCCTCCAAACACCGTGCCGTTATCCACCAGCGCATTAAAAGAAAACACTGTGCTTGCCACCATAAGCCCCACGGTAAGCCTTTTGATACGGCTTCCCTCACAGCCTGTCCACACAGCCGTAAGGAAAATCAAAAAGGTAGGAACAATATTATGCCAGTCGGATATAAAGATCACCATTCCGCCCATAAGACCGCAGGAAAACAAAAGGAACAGCCTTCTCAGCTTCTGCGGGCGCAGCCTGACCAGTCTTCCAACAGAAAAAAGAAGCAGCATCCCCATAAGTGAAAGCCATAAAACACTCAGTATAAGCTTTGCACTCTCTTTCATGGCGTCACCCGATTCCTTTCAATATACATTCTGCCAGTTTTGCCACAGCCGCATCCTTCATCCCTCTGCTGATGGGAAGTTCTTTTCCGCAGATCTCCACCTGATCGTGACCGATATGATCCACCCGGTCTCCATTTACCAGATATCGCTGATGGATCCTTACAAAACGACTGTCTGTTTTCTCTTCCACTTCCGAAAGTTTCCCGTAAAAAAAGTATTCTTCATTCTCCGTCACCACGCCGACCTGCCGCCTGTCGCTGTAAAAATACAGAATCTTATCCAGAGGCATCCGAAAAGTCCCGTCCTGATTCTGAAACACAAAGTTCTTTTCTTTTTTCAGAAAAAAATGTTCTCTGGCACGGCTCAGTATATGCCGGATCTGTTCTTCCTCTGCCGGCTTCAGCACATAATCCAAAGCTCCCGTACGGTACCCGTCAAACACATATTCCGAGTATCCGGTAACAAAAACGATCAGAAGCTCTTTGTCAAATTTCCGGATCTCTTCTGCGGTTTTCATCCCATTAATATCCTTCATTTCCACATCCAGAAAAAGAAGATCTATCTCACCGGGATGTTTTTTCAACCACCGGAGAGCAGTTTCTCCGGACGTAAATTCATAGACGATCTCCTCGTCTCCCTCATATATAGATTTTTCCAACTGAAACCGCAGGCTGTCCCTGGCTTCCTGCTCGTCGTCACACAATGCGATCCTCAGCATACATTTCTCCCTCCATGATTCTGTTTCTGTTCTGCAGATTCCTGTTTCTTTATTATAACGCACTTCTTCTTTCCGTTCACTCCAAACTTTACAAAAATCCTTCCGATCTTTACATTTCCCACCGGATTTTTCCAAACTTTACACACCGTCCGCCATTCTTTACACCTCTGATTTTTCTTTCTTTTTTCTGTGCTATCCTGAATATGCAAGAGCAAAAAAATGTATATCCATAATTTATAAGGGGGAATTTTATGTTATCTGTAAAAAATCTTGAAAAATCCTATACAACAGGAAAACAGACCTATCCCGTTCTGAAAGGAATCAGCTTTTCCATTGCAAAGGGGGAATTTGTGGCTGTCATGGGGCCTTCCGGTTCCGGTAAATCCACACTTCTCAACTGTATTTCCTGCTATATCCCTTTTGAGAAAGGAAAAATCACTCTGGGCGGTCAGGAACTCAGCTCCATGACCCCGGAGCAGCTTGCCATCGTCCGCAACGAAAAGCTCGGCTTCGTATTTCAGGATTTTATGCTTCTGGACGGACTTACCGTCCGGGAAAACATCCTGATTCCCAGGATCATCCGTTCCAATGTGGACAAAGACGGGGAACGCTACGCAGATCAGCTGATGGAGCTGTTTGGCATCAGTCATATCCGCAGTAAATATCCCGCGGAGATCTCCGGCGGCGAAAGACAGAGAACAGCTGTTGCCAGAAGCCTGATCAACCGGCCTCTGATGATCCTTGCAGATGAGCCTACCGGAAATCTGGACAGCCGTTCCAGCCGTATCGTCATCGAGTCCTTTGAAAATGCCAGAAATAATCTGGATGCCACCATCTTTATGGTAACTCACGACAGTTTTTCCGCCTCTTTCTGCGACCGGGTAATTCTTTTAAAAGACGGAATGGTTTATCGTCAGCTGGAAAAGAACATCCAGACAAGAAGCGCTTTTCATGACACCCTGTTAAATGCGATCAAAGAAATGAGTGGTGATGCCGAATGAATAAAAAGAAAAGAAGACAATCCATAAAAAACATAAAAGAGCTGGAAAGCCGGCTGCAAAGAGCTGACTGGAAACAGTCACGGCTGTATCTGTTCTGTAACTTTGTATCCCTGATGCTGATGACCGCCTACTCCGCCCTGATGTTTTCTCCTACAGTCCTGAACATTTTCCCGGAAGGAGGGGACAGCCTGAGGCAGCTTTATATGATCTTTATTATGACGCTTTTTGGCTGTACGGTTTTCACCGTCTATGCCGCCAGCCTGTTTTTCCGCAAAAAATCACGGCAGCTGGGAATCCTTATGGCTCTTGGCGCATCAAGAAAAATCCTTGCCCCCGGACTTTTCCGCGAGGTGATCCTTTTAAGCGGCAGCTCCGCCTTTCTGGGAATCCTTGCAGGCTTTCCCTTTATTATGCTCCTGTGGAAGCTGTTCCGTTTTTTTATCGTGGATAACCAGTACATGATCCTGAGCCTTGATTTCCGCTGTCTCTGGATACCGGCAGGCTTCGCCCTTCTGGTTCTTTTCTGCGCCTGCCTGCTGGCCTTTGTTTATCTCAGAAAAACAGATATTCTGGATGTGATACAGGAAGAACACCAGAATGAACCGGTAAGAGAGCTTGGGCTGTGGTGCGGTCCTGTGGGTATTATCCTTTTGATCGGCGGCGCAATGCTGGGATACAACTTTCCTACGTTTTATCGTGATCTTACCCATCGCTTTCCTTCAGCCCTGCTTAAGGTTCTTTGCTATTCTCCTGTATTTGCAGGTCTTTATATGGTCATGCTCCACACGGTTGTCAACGGATGGCATTTCAGGCGCAAAAATCCCTGGAAAAACATCGTTGCAAGAAGCATGATGAAATTCCAGGGAAAACAGACGGTAAACAGCCTGCTTGTTACTACCGTTCTGATCGCAGGAGGCTGCTTCGGTATTTTTTATCTGCCTATGCTTGGCACAGGCACTTCCATGACTATTGAACAGAGAGAGTACGATTATTCCTGGTTCTGGCCTTCAGACCAGCAGCTTCCTTCTGAGGAAGAAATCCAGGATCTTGCCCGGGAACATAAAGTTCAGATCACAGACTGGAAAGAATGCCCTTACCTCAGTCTGGCCGTTGACTCTAATATGATGATTGACAATGACGACGGCAGCTTTTCATGGAAATACTATGAAATCGCCTCAGAAGGCCATTTTCTTTCTGAAAGCGATTTCAACAAAATCTCAGGCCAAAACCTTTCTGTTGAGCCGGGAGAATATTATGCTGTAACAAACAGAGAAGAAACCTCCTACCGCATAGTAGACAATTCCACCCGCTTTACCAATATGACCACAAGAAAAGTTCTTCCCGTTTCCTTTAAAGGCTTTGTCCATTTTGAACAGCTGGGAGCTCTCTATACCGGCATTCTGGACGACAATGATTTCCGGAAAATCTCTCAGGGACTTACTCCCCAGTGGCGGGGAACCATGGAGTTTTTTAATTCTGAGGGAAAAGACAGCTATCCCTTTGCCCGGGCTTTTTATGAAAAGATTGTAGCCTCCTTTGATGACGACAGCCTTTCCACAGGCCTCTATGATCCTGTAGAATACCTCATGACAGAAGGCTATACAAACGACTATTTCGGAGCCAGCTACAGAGATGTCGATGAACACCTGGACCGCTCACAGCTGGACAGTGCAGATTTCCGGATGTTCTGGAATTACATGCCCCAGTTCCGGGTTCTTGACAGCACCGAACAGCTGAACACCTTTTCTGTCTTTATGATGACCTTCCTTTTTATCGGAATCGTGTGCTTTGCTGCGGCTCTTGTCATTTCCTATACCCGCTGTCAGACCCTTGCTCTGAATAATGCCTATGTATTTTACGATCTGAAGCGTCTGGGCGCATCTCCCGGTTATCTTTGCCGGGAACTTCGCCGACAGGCCGGACCGGTCTTTCAGATTCCAACTGCCGTGGGAATGAGCTGCATGGTGCTTCTCTATGGAATGATGCTTTATGCCAATGATAACCGCTACACACAGTCGGAGATTGCCGGTTTTCTGGTGTGTCTGGAAGTGATCGCCGTCATTGCCATTGTGTTCTATTCTGTGTACCGTCGAACCCTTTATGGGTTGATGAAACAGCTGGATCTTCACTCCTCCGAACGATAAATCTCCAGATAAGAGCCGCCATCCACCTGAACAATCTGCTCCAGTTCCTCGTTCAGCTCCAGAGAAACCTCCGAAAGCTTCTGTTCCATCCAGAACCGGACACAGGTTCCGCAGGAGGAACTTAAATTTCTGGGAACCGGCATGATTTTTGTGCCGATTCCCAGTTTTTCACAATTTTTCTTAAAACATACTGCGCCGTAATGGGAATAAAAAGTAGCGATATATTCTGTCATTTTGTAATACGAAGCAGGAAATCCTCACCCTGCTCTTCCACCTGTACCTGATAGCCCTGGTGGGATGCAAATCTTGTAACATTTTCCTTTGCAGTTACGTTATCTACCAGAACCTCATATGCAGCCTCTTGGGAAGCCAACGCATTTTTTGTCATAATCACCGGTTCCGGACAGGATAATCCCCTTGCATCTACCTGTTTCATACCAATTCTCCTTTTCTCAAAAATTATTTTATCAGTCTGATTTTTTTCTGGAATTCATAAATGCGATCACAGTTACCACTACAATACCAATGATAACAGCGATCTTTCCATTGGATGTAGGACCTTCTCCGGAGGATGCAAGCCCAAAGTTATGAGCAACAGCCGCTCCAACCATCAGTCCGATGACAGTTACTGCGGAATCTGTGTTTCCCTCGCCGGAAAGTACCAGCTGGCGAAGAGGACAGCCTCCAAGAAGTACGCAGCCAAAACCTGCAAGGAACATACCAAGTGCATTCCACAGACCATCTGTATGCGCTACCGGCTGTCCTGCAAATCCCGGATTAAAGAACGGTGTTCCTGTCACTGCGCCCAGAATCAGATTCATTGCCAGGGCACTGGCAAAAATTGCCACAAACCCCATCAGAAGCTTCCATTCACGGAAAAGAACCGCATCACGGATACCGCCTACCATACAGAGACGTGTTTTCTGTGCAAGACCACCTACGATCAGACCGGCTGCCAGGGCGATCCAGACAGAGGCATGAAGAGATCCCGGACCTTCTGTGGAAAAATGAATAAATGCAGGCGCTGCGACCAGAAGGATCAAAAATACGATCTGAAGTACCGGAAAGAGCTGTCCCTCCAACGCCGGCATTTTATAAGAGCGCTTCAAAGTATATCCTCTTTTCAGGAAAAATACACCTGCAAAAATACCAAGGGCAAATCCCACAAAACCAAAGATCGCATTTCCGTCTCCGCCTGCCAGTCTCAGGATCATACGGAAAGGACAGCCCAGGAACATCAGGCAGCCGATCATGGCAAACACAGCAAGGATGAACCTTGTCACAGGCGCAGAACCGCCTCTTGCCTTAAATTCTCCGGACACCATTGCCATAATACAGGCGCCAAGCACCAGCCCGATGATTTCCGGACGTATGTATTGTACCACCGGCGCTGAATGGAATCCCAGAGCACCTGCCGTATCTCTCAGGAAACATGCGATACAGAATCCCATATTTACCGGATTGCCAAAAAATACCAGCAAAGCTGAAATCACACCGATCACAAGCCCTGCTGCTACAATGGCTTTTTTCTCATTTTTCATTTGTTATTTCCTCCTTTTCCCTATGCGTTTTTGTTTCAGCAGTATTTTTTGTGGTAAACGCATATTTGTACATCAGAATCATACCATTTTTTATTATTTTTTACCAATTGATTATAGTTGTTTTTTTATGTTATTTATAGATTTTTTCAATAAATAATGCTATAGTAACTACATAATACAAAATGAGAAAAGGAAGAAGATCATCATGAAAAAAATATATCTGGATCAGGCAAGTACCTCCTGTCCCAAGGCTCCGGGCGTGGCGGACGCGGTCTTTCATTATCTGTCCGGCGATGCAGTCAATATCAATCGTGGAAGCTATGACACGGCTTTTTCTGTGGAAGAACAGATTTTTGACACAAGAGAACAGCTGAAACAGCTTTTTCATTTTCCGGAAAAAAGCCGCAATGCAATTTTTACCGCCAATGTCACAGCAAGCCTGAATATTCTTCTGAAAGGTCTGCTCCGTCCCGGAGACCATGTTCTGGTAAGCTCCATGGAACATAATGCTGTGATGCGTCCGCTGGTACAGCTTGAAAAAACAGGGGTAAGCTTCGACCGGATTCCCTGCGACTCTGCCGGAAACATGATTCTGGAACAGGCGGAAACTCTGCTCCGTCCGGAAACCCGCCTTCTTGTATGCCTTCACGGTTCCAATGTCTGCGGCACACTGATGCCCATAAAAGCTATAGGAGAATTCTGTCATAAGCATGGAATCCTTTTTATTCTGGATACTGCACAGACCGCAGGCGTTATTCCCATAGATATGGACGTGTGCCACATAGACGCTCTGGCATTTACCGGTCACAAGGGTTTTCGGGGACCTCAGGGAATCGGTGGCTTTCTCATCCGGGAAGCTCTGGTTTCAGATATGATTCCTCTTATCAGCGGAGGCACCGGAAGCATTTCCCACACGGAAGAAATCCCTGATTTTATGCCCGACCGCTTTGAACCGGGAACCCCTAATATTCCTGGAATCCTTGGACTTCACGCAGCACTTTCCTGTCCTGGACTCATGTGTTCTCAGGAAAATTTCCGTCATGAAATGAAACTGACAGAACACTTTATCAGAGGAATCCAGTCCATGGATCCTCTGGGAAAACATCTTCGGATCATTGGCAGAGCCGACTGTCCGGACACTCTGGAAACTGCCGTCCGCTGCGCTGTAGTTTCTGTCCTGACACCAGAGATCGATATGGCAGACGCTGCCTTTCAACTGGATAATACTTATGGGATCATGACAAGAGTAGGACTTCACTGCGCACCTTCTGCGCACAAAACTCTGGGAACTTATCCCCAGGGAACTATCCGCTTTTCCTTTGGTCCGGAAAATACTATAGAAGAAATAAACACCGCGCTGAAGGCACTGGAAGAGATCGCCGGAATCTGCTGAAACAGGAGGAAAATATATGGATTTTAAACAGTTGGAAGCATTTACAGCAGTGGTAGATTATGGCAGCTTTTCTGAGGCTGCGCGCCGTCTCTATCTGACCCAGCCTACCATCAGCGCACATATCCGTGCACTGGAAAATGAACTGAAAGTAAAACTGATCATAAGGACAACAAAAAAGCTGACCATCACCACAAAGGGATATCAGCTTTATGACAGTGCGGTCCGTATCCTCCATATCCGCAATAATCTTATGGAAGATTTTACCGGCTCAAAAAAACATATTATTGATCTCAGCGCCTCCACTATCCCCTCCTCTTATCTGCTTCCGGAACTGCTTGCAGGCTTCGGTAAGGTATGCCCGGACGTCTATTTCCACTCTCTGCAGTCAGACAGCTCCGAAGCCATCCAGAAGGTAATCGACGGCAGTGTGGATCTTGGACTTGTAGGACAATATACCGAGCAAGAGGACTGCTGTTTTATTCCGTTCTGTCAGGATTCTCTGGTAATCGCAGCACCTGTGACGCCTCACTACCTGAAACTCCAGGAAGACAATGCTTCTCTGCAGGAGCTGGTAAAAGAACCTATGATCGTCCGTGAAAAAGGTTCCGGAACCAAAAAAGAAATGGATTATTTTCTGGAAAAATCTAATATCTCACCATCAGATCTGAATGTGATCGCAAGGATGAACGATCTGGAAAGTATCAAAAAATCCATTGTCAACGGACTGGGAATTTCCATTCTTTCCGCCCGTTCCGTTCAGGATCTGAAAAAAACAAAACAAATTCTTCTGTTTCCTCTGAAGGATGCGGAACACAAAAGAAATTTCTATATTGTATACAGCCGGAACCGGATCCTGAAGCCTCATGTACGCCAGTTTATTCAGTTTGTAAAAAGCTTTTATTCTGTCACCTGACGATATACTGCCTGAATTTTTCCTAATCCAGAATTTTTTCAGGCAGTCCAAAAATGCCTTCTCTCCAAAGGTATTCTCCTTAAAGACCATAGCCTGGCTTCCTCCGGAGGTGATATCTGATATTCTTACTGGACCGTTCCCACACTGAAACAACGTCACATTCATACTTACACGGTTAGAAACCCATGGCGCTGTATCTTTCAAATACACGAACGCTGCACCGCGCTTCCCCGTCCACAAAATCATCCCATAATTCTTTTTCCAGTTTTGCCATGATATCCTCCTTATAATTCCTGTATCCTTCTGCGAAGCTCTCTGTCCTCAAAAAGCAGTTCCTTATTTCTATTTCCTCTGAATTTTGTTTTCCTTATTATACCTTCATATTCATTTAAAGCCAATCAAAACATTTCACAAAATTCGAGGTTTATTTTTGAAACAATTTTACAATTCTTTCTGCTGCTTCTTTTGTATCCTCTGGTGATCCAAATGTGGAAAAGCGGAAATATCCTTCGCCACAGGCACCAAAACCTTCTCCCGGTGTACCCACAACCTGTATTTCATGTAACAGATAGTCAAAAAACTCCCAGCTTCCCATTCCATTTGGGCATTTCATCCAGATGTATGGAGCGTTTTTTCCTCCACAGTACCAGATTCCAAGCTGGTCAAGCGCCTGCATCAGTATTTTTGCATTTTTCTTATAGACCTGAATGTTATCATTGATCTGTTTCTGCCCTTCCTCTGAAAAAACAGCGGCTCCGCCTTTCTGGATAATATACGATACGCCATTTGTTTTTGTAGTACGATTTCGCACCCACATTTCATTCAGATTCATTCCATTCCGGTTCAGATCCTTTGGTATTACCGTATAACCAAGTCGGGTTCCGGTAAAACCGGCAGTTTTTGACAGGGAACAGATTTCAATGGCACAGGTTTTCGCTCCATCCAGCTCAAAAATACTGTGAGGAAGTGTTTCATCCTCAATAAAAGCCTCATAGGCCGCATCAAACAGGATCACGGAACCCTTCCTGTTTGCATAGTCCACCCATGCCTGAAGCTGTTCCCGGGAAAAAACCGCTCCTGTAGGATTGTTTGGGGAACAGATGTACAGAAGATCTGCATCTGTTTCTTCGTCAGGTGCAGGTAAAAATCCATTTTCTTCTCCAGAGGCCAGACGCACTATTTTTCTTCCCGACATCACATTTGCATCTACATAAGCCGGATAAGCCGGCTCAATCACCAGCGCACAGCCGGATTGCTCAAACAGATCCAGAATATCTCCCAGCTCATCGCTTGCTCCGCTTGATACAAAGACCTCTTCAGAAGATAAAGAAACTCCTTTTTTTTCATAATATTCTGCAATGGCTTCTCTCAAAAAGTCTGCGCCGCATTCCGGCATATATCCATGAAAACTGCTTTTTGAAGCCTGATCATCTACTGCCTCATGCAGAGCTCGGATCACGGCATCACATAATGGCAGGGAAACATCCCCTATCCCCATTCTTAAAAGCTTTACTCCCGGATGCTGCTCTGTATATGCCCTGGTTTTCTGCGCGATATTATAAAAAAGATAAGAATCCTTCAATTCACTATAATGCATATTTGGTCTGATCATATTCTCTTTCTCCTTTTATTCTGCATCTATGGCAGACACTCCGATAGTCACTTCCTCCAGAACATCCAGCAGCACCTTCACCGTATCCAGTGATGTCAGCATAGTGATATTGTTCTGAGTTGCTGCGCTGCGGATGGCAACACCGTCCTCATAATGAACTCCGGAAAGGATCGCACGGGTATTAATCACATAGCTGACATATCCGGCACGGATCGCATCCAGTATCTCACTGCTTCCCTCCGACGGTTTTCCAAGCACACGGGTACGGATTCCATTTTGTTTTAAGTATTCTGCTGTAAGGGATGTAGCTTCTATATTAAATCCCATATCATAAAAACGCCTCACCAGCGGAAGTGCTTCCTTCTTGTCTTCATCTGCAAGTGTTACGATTACGGTTCCATAGTTTTGAACCCGGATTCCGGATGCAATCATGGCTTTGTACATTGCTCTGTGAAGCTTTTTATCATAGCCAATGGCTTCTCCTGTGGATTTCATTTCCGGAGAAAGATATGCATCCATACCATTCAGCTTGGCAAAGGAGAACGCTGGAACCTTTACATACCATCTCTTCTTTTCTTCCGGATACATTACGGAAATTCCCTGCTCCTTCAGGCTCTTTCCGAGGATGACTTTTGTTGCAATATCTGCCAGAGGATACCCGGTTGCCTTGGAAAGAAACGGAACTGTTCTTGAAGAACGTGGATTTACCTCAATAATATAAACATTTTCCTGTTTGTCCACAATAAACTGGATGTTAAACAGTCCCACAATGCCAATTCCCACACCCAGTTTTTTCGCATAATCCAGAATTGTTTTCTTTACCTTATCCGAAATGCTGAAGGTCGGATATACACTGATGGAATCTCCAGAATGAACGCCCGTTCTTTCTACAAGTTCCATAATCCCCGGCACAAATACATCTCTGCCGTCACAGACAGCGTCTATTTCCACTTCTTTTCCTCGAATATACTTATCTACAAGCACCGGTTTATCTTCATCAATCTCCACTGCTGTTTTCAGATAATTTCGCAGATATTCTTCCTTTGCCACTATCTGCATGGCTCTTCCACCAAGTACAAAGCTTGGCCTCACCAATACCGGATAACCGATTTCTTCTGCTGCCTTTACTCCCGCTTCTATATTTGTGACTGCCTGTCCCTTTGGCTGTGGAATTTCCAGCTCTGACAGCAGCTTTTCAAAAGCATCTCTGTTTTCTGCCCTCTCAATTGCTGCACAGTCTGTACCTATCAGCTTTATTCCATGTTCTCTCAAAGGCTCTGCCAGATTAATGGCCGTCTGACCTCCTAATGACGCAATGATGCCGTCCGGCTTCTCCATTTCAATGACATTCATTACATCCTCTATGCAAAGAGGTTCAAAATACAGTTTGTCTGATGTGGTATAATCCGTAGATACGGTTTCCGGATTATTATTTATGATAATTGCCTCATATCCTGCTTCTTTAATGGTCTTCACTGCATGTACTGTGGAATAGTCAAATTCTACCCCCTGGCCGATACGAATCGGTCCGGATCCCAGTACAATAATCTTTTTTCTTTCTTCCACTATGGATTCGTTTTCTTCTTCATAAGTGGAATAAAAGTACGGAACATAGCTTTCAAATTCTGATGCGCAGGTATCGATCATCTTATAGACCGGAAATATGTTATATTTTTTTCGCATTTCATATACTTCCAGCTCTTTCATATTCCAGAATCCGGCAATTGCTTTATCGGAAAATCCGACTTTCTTTGCCTGATACAGGAGTTCCCTGTCGCCGACATACCGCTTCAGTTCTCCTTCCATATCAATAATCTTTTTGAGCTTATCCAGGAAGAAAAGATCGATCGATGTCCTCTCCCGGACAGCAGAAATTTCCACACCCATTCTCAATAACCGGGCAATGGCAAAAATACGGTCGTCTGTACCGATTCCGATGTATTCCATCAGTTCCTTTTCTGTTTCTTTTTCAAACTTTTCCATATATAAGTGATCCGCACCTGTTTCCAGAGAACGGATGGCCTTTAACAAACTTTCCTCAAAAGTTCTGCCGACGCTCATAACTTCGCCGGTAGCCTTCATCTGCGTTCCAAGTTTCTGATTAGCATCTGTAAATTTGTCAAATGGAAAACGGGGCATTTTTGTTACTACATAATCCAGAGCCGGTTCAAAGGCTGCCGGTGTATTCACCAGCTTGATCTCATCCAGAGTCATTCCCACACTAATCTTTGCAGACACCCTTGCGATGGGATATCCGCTTGCCTTGGAAGCCAGCGCTGAAGAACGGGAAACACGTGGATTTACCTCGATCAGATAATACTGAAAAGAATTTGGATCAAGAGCGAACTGCACGTTGCAGCCGCCTTCTACCTTCAAAGCACGGATAAGCTTCAGAGCGCTGTCACGCAGCATCTGATATTCTTTATTCGTCAGTGTCTGAGACGGACAAACCACAATAGAATCTCCGGTATGTATGCCTACCGGATCCAGATTCTCCATATTGCAGACTGTAATTGCCGTGTCATTGGCATCACGGATCACTTCATATTCGATCTCCTTAAATCCTCTGATACTTTTTTCTACCAGAACCTGATGGACCGGAGATAAGGCAAGTGCATTTTTTATCAGTCCCATAAATTCCTGCTCATTATCTGCAAATCCACCGCCGGTTCCCCCAAGAGTAAATGCCGGACGAAGCACTACCGGATAGCCGATGTCCTCTGCTGCCTTTGCAGCCTCTTCAACTGTATTCGCAATGGCAGATGGGAGCACCGGCTCTCCAAGACTTTCACAGAGCTCTTTAAATAATTCTCTGTCTTCTGCTCTTTCAATACTCTCGCTGCTTGTTCCCAGAAGCTCTACCTGACATTCCTTTAAAATTCCCTTTTTCTCAAGCTGCATTGCCAGATTCAGTCCGGTCTGGCCGCCGATTCCGGGCACTATTGCATCCGGACGCTCATGACGGACGATCTTTGCTATATATTCCAGGGTAAGCGGTTCCATATACACCTTATCTGCAATAGAAGTATCTGTCATAATGGTTGCCGGATTGGAGTTGCAAAGAACCACCTCATAGCCCTCTTCCTTCAGTGCAAGGCAGGCCTGCGTGCCTGCATAGTCAAATTCTGCCGCCTGTCCGATCACAATGGGACCGGAACCAATAACCAGTATTTTCTTCAGATCAGTTCTTTTTGCCATTTTTTGCTTCCTCCATCATTTCTGTAAACTGCTCAAACAGATAACCGCTGTCCTGAGGTCCCGGCGCGCTTTCCGGATGATACTGCACGCTGAACACCCTGTCGTCCTCACAGCAGACACCTTCTACCGTCTGATCCAGAAGATTCAGATGAGTAATTTTCAGTCTGGTAGCTGCAAGACTTTCTCTGTCCACTGCATAAGAATGATTCTGAGAAGTAATTTCTATTTTTCCTGTGAGAAGATTTTTTACCGGATGGTTTCCTCCTCTGTGACCAAACTTCAGCTTATAGGTTTCTGCACCGTATGCCAGAGAAATAATCTGATGCCCCAAGCAGATACCAAAAATCGGATATTTTCCCCGAAGACTCCGAACCAGTTCAATAACCGGCCAGACATCTGCAGGGTCTCCCGGACCATTAGATAAAAAAATTCCGTCCGGTTTCATTTTTTCAATTTCTTCCACAGACGCATTCCATGGAAATACCGTCACATTACAGCCTCGCCTGTTTAAACTTCTCACAATATTCTGTTTCATTCCACAATCAATGGCCGCCACCTGATATTTTCCATTTGGAACTGTGTACTGCTGTATCTGCTTCCTGCTGACGACTGCTACCGCATCCTTTGGAAGCTTACAGGCTGCCAGTCTGCAGAGTCCTTCCTGCAGGGATGTTCCGGCATCTGTGATCAGAGCTTTTCTGCTTCCCAGATCCCGGATAGAACGAACAAGCTTTCTTGTATCTACTCCATAAATGCCGGGAATCTGATATTTTTCCATAGTTTCAGACAAAGTATACTTACTGCGGAAGTTCGATGGGTGATCGTTGTAATCTCTTACAACCAGACCTCCTATGGTTGGTGTTTCTGTTTCAAAATCATCTTCTGCAATTCCATAGTTGCCAATAAGGGGATAGGCCATCACAACAGTCTGATAGGTATAAGAGGGATCAGATATAATTTCCTGATATCCAACCGGAGAGGTATTAAATACAATTTCCGTAATCTTCTCCTTTTCGGAACCAAATCCATATCCATAATATTCGCTGCCGTCTTCCAGAATCAGTTTTCTGTCAAATTTTTTCATAATCTCTGCTCCTCGTTATTTAGATTTTATGAGATAATTTTCTTTCAAACCGGTCTTTTCTCAGGTCTGTGGGAATCCTCGTCGGATATTCTCCATGAAAACAGGCGCCGCAATACTCCTCACTGCCGATCAGCTGACCCAGATTCTCTACATCCAGATAACCCAGAGAATCCACACCAATAAGTTTTGCAATCTCTTCCAGGCTGTGATGGCAGGCTATGAGATTTTCTTCTGAGTCAATATCTGTGCCATAATAGCAGGGATGTAAGAAAGGCGGAGCCGATATTCTCATATGTATTTCCCTAGCCCCCGACTCCTGCAAAAGCTTCACGATCTGCCTGCTGGTAGTGCCTCTTACAATTGAATCATCAACCAGTACAACTTTTTTCCCTTCAATTACGCTTTGTACAGGAGAAAGCTTTATCCTGACCTTGTCCAGACGTTCGCTTTGTCCAGGAGAAATAAAGGTTCTTCCAATATACTTGTTTTTTATCAGCCCGATACCATAGGGAATACCTGATTTCTCCGAATAACCAAGAGCAGCGTCCAGCCCGCTGTCCGGAACTCCGATCACAACATCTGCCTCCACAGGATAATGTTCTGCCAGAATCTTTCCTGCCTGTACCCGTGACTCGTGAACAGATACACCATCAATCACAGAATCTGGTCTTGCAAAATAAATATACTCAAAGATACAGGTTTTCTTTTTTTGTTTTCCACAGTGCTCCCTTCTGGATTCCACGCAATTATCATGAAATACCAGAATCTCACCCGGCATCAAATCCCTGATATACTCTGCTCCAACTGCTGCCAGTGCACAGCTTTCTGATGCTGCCACATAAGCTCCATCCGGCCTTCTTCCATAACAGAGCGGTCTGAACCCATACGGATCTCTCGCAGCAATCATTTTGGCAGAGGACATCAGAACCAGAGAATAGGCACCCTCCAAAAGGTTCATTGTATTGCTTACCGCCTCTTCTATACTGGGTGTCATCAGTCTCTCTCTGGTGATCACGTACGCTATGGTTTCCGTATCGCTTGTGGTATGAAAGATTGCTCCTGACAGTTCAAGCTTATCACGCAGTTCCAGGGCATTTGTCAGATTTCCATTATGTGCCAGGGCCATCTTACCCTTCTGGTGATTCACTTCGATAGGCTGACAGTTATTCCGCGTTGTCCCTCCGGTTGTTCCGTATCTTACGTGCCCCACCGCCATATTTCCTTCCGGCAGAAGCGACAGGGAATCTTTTGAAAACACATCACTGACAAGCCCCAAGTCCTTGCAGGAAGAAAACATACCGTCGTCATTGACAACAATTCCGCAGCTTTCCTGTCCTCTGTGTTGCAGGGCATACAGTCCGTAATAGGTGATTCCTGCCACATTTTCCTTTCTGGTGCTCATTATTCCAAATACACCGCATTCTTCATGAATAGCCATAACCATCTTTTCTCCTGTTAATTATTCTGCGTGTTTTCTGATATATTTAACGCCGCCGAGATAAATCCCTTAAACAACGGATGTGCCTGATTTGGACGACTTTTAAACTCCGGATGGAACTGTACTCCTACAAAAAACGGATGTTCCTTCAGTTCGATTGTTTCTACCAGTCTGTTATCCGGGGATGTTCCGCCGATCACAAGTCCTGCTTCTGTCAGTGCCTCACGATATTGATTATTAAACTCGTAGCGATGACGGTGACGCTCATGGATCAGATTGCTTCCATAGCAGGCTTCCATTTTTGTTCCGGCCTTGATGCAGCATGGGCAGCTTCCCAGTCGGAGAGTTCCGCCTTTGTCTATTTCATCACTCTGTCCCGGCATAAAATCAATCACCTTATGTTCGCATTGCTCATCAAATTCTCCCGAATGAGCATCTTTAAGCCCCAGGACATTTCTTGCATACTCAATGACTGCAATCTGCATTCCAAGACAGATTCCCAAATAAGGAATATTGTTTTCACGGGCATATTTTGCAGCAAGGGTCATCCCCTCTATGCCACGGTTTCCAAAGCCTCCGGGAACAATAATACCATCTATATTTTCTAATACAGTATCTATATTTTCTTTTGTAATTCCTTCCGAATCGATCCAGTGGATTTTTACAAAAGCATTTATCTCATACCCTGCATGACTCATGGCTTCTGCCACAGACAGATATGCGTCATGAAGCTTAACATACTTTCCTACCAGACCGATATGTACTTCCCGGGAACGATTTCGGATGCGCTCCACCATCTGTTCCCACTCTTCCAAATCCGGAGCCGGTGCATCAATATGAAGTTCTCTGCACACCACGTCAGAAAATCCGGATCGCTCCAGCATCAGGGGAGCCTCATACAGATTCGGCAAAGTTCTGTTTTCAATCACACAGTCCGGTTTCACATTACAAAAAAGCGCGATCTTCTGAAAGATTGATTTCTCCAGAGGTTTATCGGATCTCAGAACAATAATATCCGGATTGATCCCCATTCCCCTCAGTTCCTTGACGGAATGCTGTGTCGGCTTTGACTTGTGTTCCTCAGAACCGCTTAGATAAGGTACTAATGTTACGTGGATAAATAAGCTGTTTTCTCTCCCGACTTCAAGGGAAATCTGACGCACTGCTTCCAGAAACGGCTGTGATTCGATATCTCCTATGGTTCCTCCAATCTCCGTGATGACTATATCTGCATCGGTCTTTTTTCCCACACGATAGACAAAATCCTTGATCTCATTTGTAATATGCGGAATAACCTGAACCGTAGAACCCAGGTATTCTCCCCTTCGTTCTTTGTTTAAAACATTCCAGTAAACCTTGCCTGTAGTCAGATTAGAATACTTATTCAGATCCTCGTCAATAAATCTCTCATAATGTCCCAGATCCAGATCTGTTTCTGCCCCGTCCTCAGTTACATAGACCTCTCCATGCTGATAGGGACTCATCGTCCCCGGATCTACATTAATATAGGGATCCAGCTTCTGTGCTGCCACCTTCAGACCTCTTGCTTTTAAAAGCCTTCCAAGTGAAGCTGCTGTAATCCCTTTACCAAGACCAGAGACCACTCCTCCGGTCACAAAAATATATTTTGCCGCCATTTTTTCACTTCCTTACCTGCATTTTCTGCATCTTTTTTGTCATTTAAACACGAAAAAAAGGCAAAAGCACCCTTAAGTTTTATTCAAACTTAAAGACGCCTTTGCCTTTATTCACATTATTTTACCTCGAATCATTCCTCCTGTCAATCTGTTTTATATTAAAATCTCATTTTATTTTCCACTGTCACCATAGTTTGAAAGTACTCTTGCCGAAGGATCATTTACGTCACAGCCTTCCCATTCTCTGTTCGGCATCCAGAAGCCTGGGATCATTTCTGCCTGACCCGGATAGTATTTCTCAAAAATCTCCCTGTACAACAGAGATTCTTTTGTAAATGGTCTGGCATATGTATATCCCTGACTTTTCTCCTTTAATTCTGCATCGGTGTATCTGCTTTCTGCATATTCTTTCAGATAATCCACCATAGAATGTCCTACTGCATCTGAGAAAGCCGCCTTTTCTCTCCACAGGATCTCATCCGGCAGATAACAATCCTGTTCAAATGCATGGCGCAGCAGGTATTTTCCTTTTCCGTAAGTGTTGAGCTTTATTTCAGGATCTATGGACATTACATATTTTACAAACTCCAGATCACCAAAAGGAACTCTTGCTTCCAAAGAATTTACAGAAATGCAGCGATCCGCGCGAAGTACATCATACATATGAATCTCATGAATCCGTTTCTGTGATTCCTTCTGGAAGGCTTCTGCATCCGGGGCAAAATCTGTATACTTATAACCAAACAGCTCATCGGATATTTCTCCGGTCAGAAGGACGCGGATATCTGTCTGCTCATGAATCGCCTTGCACACCAGATACATACCCATGGATGCACGAATCGTAGTAATATCATAAGTTCCCAGAATCTGAATGACCGTTTCCAGTGAAGACAGTACATCCTGCGGTGTCATATAAATCTCTGTATGATCGCTTCCGATATAATCTGCTGTCTGCTTCGCATATTTTAAGTCAATGGCATCTTCGCTCATTCCAATTGCAAAGGTTCTGATCGGTTCTCCAGTCTTTTTTGCTGCAATGGCACATACCAGCGAGGAATCCAGCCCGCCGGAAAGCAGGAATCCCACTCTGGCATCTGCCACAAGACGTTTTTCCACACCGGCGACCAATTTGTCATGGATTTTCCTGCAGACGGTTTCCAGGTCATCACTGCAGACTTCATTTACCTTTGTAATGTCACAATAGCAGATAAAACGGCCGCCTTTATAATAATGACCCGGAGGGAACGGCATAATCTTATCTGTGATTCCGGTCAGGTTTTTTGCTTCGCTGGCAAAGATCACAGCGCCGTTTCTGTCATATCCATAATAGAGAGGACGGATTCCAATGGGATCCCTTGCAGCAATAAACTCCCTGTTTTCCCCGTCATAAATAATACAGGCAAACTCTGCATCCAACATAGAAAACATATCCGTACCGTATTCCTGGTATAACGGCAAAAGTATTTCACAGTCTGATTCGCTTTTAAATGTATATTTTGCTGACAGCTCTTCCTTCAGCTTCCCGAACCCGTAAATTTCTCCATTACAGACCACATAGCTGTTTTTGTACTGAAAGGGCTGCATCCCCGACGGAGTCAGTCCCATAATCGCCAGTCTGTGAAATCCAAGGATTCCTCCTTCTGTTTCAACTACCCGACTGTCATCCGGCCCTCTTGATACAGTTTTTTGAAAGCCTTCCAAAAAGACATCAAAAGAGGCGCTCTGACTGCAATATCCCATAATAGAACACATTTAAATATACCTCCATAGTTTTAGTAAAAATATGCTATTCTATATCCTGCAGCGCGTCAAAACCTTCTTCTCCGGTTCTTACCTTTACAACATTTTCCACATCATATACAAAAATCTTTCCATCTCCGATATGTCCTGTATAAAGAACTTTTTTCGCCGTATCAATAACTTTACGAACCGGAACAGCACTGACTACAATCTCCACCTGCACTTTTGGAAGCAGATTCGCTTCTACCTGTATACCTCGATAATACTCTGCTCTGCCTTTCTGTATACCACAGCCCAGAACATGAGATACCGTCATTCCGGTAATGCCAATACTCATCATAGCATTCTTCAGTGCCTCGAATCTGGATTCTTTACATACAATCTCTACTTTTGTAAATTTTGGTGTACCTTCCTCAAAGGAAAGAACCTTTTTAACCGGAATCGCCTCTGCAACAGGAGTCTCGCCTGCAACCGTAACCGGTGCCGTTCCTTCATCCTCTGTAGCTGTGTCAGGAAGCATTGCAAAGCCATCATATGCTGTCAGTAATCCATGCTCGGATACATCAAGTCCTGCAATCTCATCCTCCGCATCTGCACGAAGACCAATTGTATACTTGATAGTCAGAAATACCAGAGTGATAATAACTGTCACATAAGCTGCTACGGAAAGAACGCCGATCACCTGAATCCCAAGAAAATGTACGCCACCTCCATAGAAAAGCCCTTTCTCTGTTGTTATACCTGTTGCAAATAAACCTGTCAGGACAGTTCCTGTAGCACCGCAGACGCAGTGAACGGATATTGCACCTACCGGATCGTCAATTTTTGCTTTTTTATCAAAAAATTCAACTGCAAGAACAACCAGAATACCGCAGACAATACCAATCACAGCCGCTCCTGCAGGGCTTACTGCATCACATCCGGCGGTGATACCAACAAGTCCCGCCAAAGCCGCATTGTATGTCATGGAAACGTCTGGTTTTTTATAGCGGATCCATGTAAATATCAAAGTAATACAGCAGGCCACTGCTGCTGCCATATTTGTATTGAAAAATACTCTCCCGGCAGTTTCCATCAAAGCATCGCTGTCCATGCCTACCGTAGATGCACCATTAAACCCAAACCAGCAAAACCAAAGGATAAAAACACCAAGCGCAGCAAACGTAAGATTGTGTCCCAGGATTGCCCGGGGCTTTCCGTCCTTATCATATTTTCCAATACGGGGGCCTAAAATCTTCGCTCCGATCATTGCACAGATCCCACCCACCATATGTACTGCTGTAGAACCTGCAAAATCATGAAATCCCAGCTGCGAAAGCCATCCTCCTCCCCAGATCCAGTGTCCTGAAATCGGATAGATAAGAAGAGAAATAGCTGCTGAATAAACACAGTATGCACTGAATTTTGTTCGTTCAGCCATAGCTCCGGATACAATTGTTGCCGATGTTGCACAGAAAACTGTCTGAAAAATCGCAAATACCCACAACGGCACCCCCGATGGCAGGATGTGGCTGTAATCTCCACGGATCATCGGATCAAAGGTTCCAATCACAGAAGATCCACTTCCAAACATCAGCCCGAAGCCTGCCAGCCAGAAAATCGGTGTGCCAATACAAAAATCCATCAGATTCTTCATTAAAATATTTCCTGTATTTTTTGCTCTGGTGAATCCTGCTTCGCACATGGAAAATCCCGCCTGCATAAAGAACACCAATGCTGCTCCGATCAATACCCAGATTGTATTAACTGCACTGTAAGTCATAAGCATACCTTCTTTCTTTATTTTAGAGTGGATTATTTTACACCGAATAAGAGATCACTGTAGGTCGGGAATGGCCAGTATTTCTTTGCTGTTATTGTTTCCGCCTCATCGCAGGCAATCCGCAGTTCGCTCATTCTTCCTAAAATCTCGTCACGGATCATATAAGACTCTGCTTCAATGTCACTGGCATCCTGTAATTTCATAACTGCCGTTTTCAGCTCGTCTGCCCTGACTGCGATCTGATCCTCCAGTCTTGCAAGCTTCTTTAATAATCCTGTTTCATAGCTGCAGGAAATAGTTACGTCCACCGTCTTCTTTGCTGCCGCTGTATTTGCAAGCTCAAGAGCATATGCGCTTATCGCCGGAGCAATCTCTGTCTTTGCCATATCGATCATGGTGTTTGCCTCTATCAAAACTGTCTTACAATAGTTGTCCAGCATGATCTCGTACCGGGATTTCAGTTCTGCTTCTGAAAATACCTTATGTGAAGTCAGCATCCGTACATTTTTTTCATCCAGAAGATGGGGCATGCAGTCCGGTGTGGTACGGTAATTGAGCAGCCCTCTCTTTTCTGTTGCTTCTTTAATCCAGGTATCATCATAGCCATTCCCGTTAAAAATAATATGCTTATGATCCCTTATGGTCTTTCTGATCATTTCATGCAGAGTGTCCTCAAAATTTTCTGCCTTTTCCAGTCTGTCTGCATAAATCTTCAGGCTTTCTGCAACCGCACTGTTCAGCATGATGTTTGCGCAGGCAATGCTGTTGGAGGAGCCAAGCATACGGAACTCGAATTTATTTCCGGTAAATGCAAACGGAGATGTACGGTTACGGTCTGTGGTGTCACGGTTGAACTTCGGAAGTACATTCACACCAAGCTTCATCTGTGTTTTTTCCGCACCTGCATATGGAGTATCTGTTTCAATGGCTTCCAGAACACCGTTCAGTTCATCTCCCAGAAATACAGATACTACTGCCGGCGGAGCTTCATTGGCACCAAGTCTGTGATCGTTTCCTGCAGTTGCCACAGAAAGACGAAGCAAATCCTGATAATCATCCACAGCCTTGAGTACTGCGCACAAAAATAACAAAAACTGCGCATTTTCATATGGGGTCTCGCCCGGTGACAGAAGATTTACGCCTTTATCAGTTGCAAGAGACCAGTTATTGTGCTTTCCACTTCCGTTTACACCAGCAAAGGGCTTTTCGTGAAGCAGACATACAAGACCGTTTTTTGCCGCCACCTTCTGCATAATCTCCATGGTCAGCTGGTTGTGATCGGTGGCAAGATTGGTTGTGGTATAAACAGGAGCCAGTTCATGCTGGGCCGGAGCTACTTCATTATGCTCTGTCTTAGCCAGAATCCCCAGTTTCCAGAGTTCTTCATTCAACTCTTCCATATAGGCGGAAACTCTGGGCTTGATCACTCCAAAATAATGGTCGTCCATTTCCTGTCCCTTAGGCGGTTTTGCACCAAAAAGAGTACGTCCTGTAAAACGAAGATCCTTTCTCTGCTCATACATTTCCTTTGTAATAAGAAAATATTCCTGTTCCGGTCCTACTGAGGTACGGACGCATTTCACATCTTCATTTCCAAAAAGATGGAGGATACGAAGAGCCTGCTTATTCAGAGCTTCCATAGATCGAAGCAGCGGCGTTTTCTTATCCAGAGCCTCTCCGCCATAGGAGCAGAACGCAGTAGGGATGCAAAGTGTTTTTCCTTTGATAAACGCATAAGATGTAGGATCCCATGCTGTATACCCTCTCGCCTCAAATGTAGCTCTTAATCCGCCTGACGGAAAAGAGGATGCATCCGGTTCGCCTTTGATCAGCTCCTTTCCAGAAAATTCCATGATCACACCGCCGTCCGGGGATGGAGAAATAAAGCTGTCATGCTTTTCTGCGGTTACACCGGTAAGGGGCTGAAACCAATGGGTATAATGTGTGGCTCCATTTTCTATTGCCCAGTCCTTCATCGCCGCAGCAACTGCATTGGCTACGCTGATATCCAGCTTTGCCCCTTCATCAATGGTTTTCCTCAAAGAGTCATAAACCTTGGCTGATAAATTGGCTTTCATTACTCTGTCATCGAAAACTCTGCTTCCAAAAAATTCTGATACTTTTTTCATAATGTCACTCCTCTCAATTTGAAAAGGCAAGAGTATCTTTCATGATACTTTTCCCCGTACATGAAAGACGCCCTTGCCTTTTAGATCAAATTGTCCTGTTAAATTCTGTAAATGTAAAAAGCGCCTCTGAGATCTTCTTCTCAAAGACGCCTTTGCCTTTACGTGTTGGATAATACACCTGAAAAAATCATCTGTCAATCCCCTTTTTGTCATTTTTAAAAATTTTAATTTTTTCATTTTACCCAAAATTCTTAACGCTTGACAAAATCTGTCATCCGTTGTATAACTATTAATCATGAGCAAAGGCGTTCATTTACAGAGCAGATTTTCTGTCCTGTAATGAATGTTTTTGCTTTTTTTATTTAGCCGAAAGGAAGGACAGATAATATGAAAATTGAAGGTCAGGTGAGAATCCCTTCCGGATGTGCGATCTCAGCAGTGATTTCCAGGGAAGGAAACAGAATGTCCGGTGAGATGATTACAAACTCCATGAAACCCATGCATGATCGTTCCAACGGATTAGGCGGAGGCTTTGCAGGTTATGGTATTTATCCGGAATATAAAGAATTTTATGCATTACATATGTTCTTTGATACCCGTGATACAAGAAAAGAGTGTGAGGCTTTCTTAAAGGAACGGTTTGAGATCATCCAGTCGGAGATCATCCCAACCCGTAAAATTCCTGCCATCAAAGACGAGCCTATTATATGGAGATACTTTGTTGCTCCGTTAAAGTCCGTTCTGATATCTTTGCAGCTGGACGAGAAAGAATTTGTTGCAAGAACAGTTATGAAGATCAACGAAAACATGTCCGGGGCTTATGTTTTTTCCAGCGGTAAGAATATGGGAACCTTCAAGGCTGTAGGCTTTCCGGAAGATGTAGGCATATTTTATAAGCTGGAAAAATATGAAGGCTATTCCTGGACAGCTCACGGACGTTATCCCACAAACACTCCCGGATGGTGGGGCGGAGCACATCCCTTTACCCTGCTTGACTATTCTGTTGTTCATAACGGAGAAATTTCCTCATATGATGCAAACCGCCGTTTTATCGAAATGTTTGGCTACAAATGTACACTTCAGACCGATACGGAGGTTATTACCTATATTATGGACTATCTTCTCCGGATACAGGGGCTTACTCTTGGTGAAGCGGCAAGCGTTATAGCAGCGCCCTTCTGGAGTACCATTGCCGCAAAAACAGATCTGGAAGACCAGAAAAAACACACCTATCTGCGGACTATGTTCCCAAGCCTGCTGATCACCGGCCCCTTTTCTATTGTTCTGGGCTTTGACGGCGGGCTGATGGCTCTGAACGACCGGCTAAAGCTGCGTTCTATGGTTGTTGGAGAAAAGAATGACAGAATCTTTATTTCCAGCGAAGAAGCAGCCATCCGTACCATGGAGCCCAATGCAGAAAACATATGGTCTCCTGCCGGCGGAGAACCGGTTATTGTAAAAGTAAAGGAAGGTGCCTTTTGATGAGCGTAGAATTTATCTATCCGGAATTTGAAGTAATCCGAAATGAAAAGAGATGTATTGCCTGTCGAATCTGTGAACGGCAATGCTCCAACGAAGTACACGGCTACGATGAAAAAAATAAACTTATGACACAGGATGAATCAAAATGTGTCAACTGTCAGAGATGTGTTTCTTTTTGTCCCACCAAAGCATTAAAAATCGTAAAAACCGACTGTACTCTGCGCGAAAATGCCAACTGGTCAGGCGATACCATAAATGAAATCTATAAACAGGCAAACAGCGGCGGAGTACTTTTGTCCTCTATGGGAAATCCCAGATCGCTGCCTGTATACTGGGACAAGATTCTGATCAATGCATCACAGGTAACCAATCCTTCCATCGATCCTCTCCGAGAGCCTATGGAAACCAGAGTTTACCTGGGTAAAAAGCCTCAGAACGTAAAACGGACAGAGGATGGAAAACTGGATTTTAAACTTCCGCCACAGCTGGAGCTTTCTATGCCGATTCTCTTCTCTGCCATGAGCTATGGCTCCATCAGCTACAATGCACACAAATCTCTTGCCCTGGCAGCCACAGAACTTGGTATTTTTTATAACACCGGTGAAGGCGGTCTTCACGAAGATTTTTACTGCTATGGTGAAAATACGATTGTGCAGGTAGCCTCCGGACGTTTCGGCGTTTATGAGGATTACCTGGAGGCAGGAGCAGCAATAGAGATTAAAATGGGCCAGGGCGCCAAGCCGGGGATCGGCGGTCACCTTCCCGGTGCGAAGATCGTAGGCGACGTATCCCGTACCCGTATGATTCCGGAAGGCTCTGATGCCATCTCTCCTGCCCCTCACCATGATATTTACTCCATCGAAGATCTTCGACAGCTTGTATTCTCTCTGAAAGAAGCTACAGAATATAAAAAGCCGGTTATCGTCAAGGTGGCCGCCGTCCATAATATCGCCGCCATTGCAAGCGGTATTGCCCGAAGCGGAGCCGACATCATCGCTATCGACGGTTTCCGTGGCGGTACCGGAGCTGCTCCTACCAGAATCCGTGACAATGTGGGAATCCCCATCGAGCTGGCTCTTGCCGCTGTAGATCAGAGACTTCGTGACGAGGGTATCCGCAATCATGTATCACTGATAGTTGGCGGAAGTATCCGAAGCGCTGCTGATGTAGTAAAGGCTGTTGCCCTGGGTGCAGATGCCTGCTATGTAGCAACCGCCGCCCTTCTTGCCCTTGGCTGCCATCTCTGCCGTACCTGCCAGAGCGGTAAATGTAACTGGGGAATTGCAACTCAGCGTCCTGAGCTTGTAAAAAGACTTGACCCTGAAACCGGTAAACAACGGCTAGTTAATCTTATGACCGCATGGAAGCACGAGATCAAAGAACTTATGGGAGGCATGGGCATCAATTCCATCGAGGCCTTGCGGGGAAACCGCCTTATGCTGCGCGGCATCGGATTAACAGAAAAAGAGCTTGACATACTCGGTATTCTTCATGCCGGAGAATAATATAACCATTTTTTTTGGAGGTATGGTATAATATGAACATCATCAACGCTGCAAATTTAGATTACAGGGCTGTAAATGAGGCGCTGCGCAAAGCAGACCGTGACTGTATCATTGAAGGCTGCTGTGGTCAGAGGTTTATCGCTGCCGGTATGTCCGACAAAAATCTTACTATCAATGGTATTCCCGGAAATGCCCTGGGCGCATATTTAAATAATGCCAGTATCACCGTAAATGCCAATGCCCAGGATGCTGTAGGCGATACCATGAACGAAGGAAAGATCCTGATACACGGCAATATCGGTGATGCTGCCGGTTATGCCATGCGCGGCGGCAAAATTTATGTAAAGGGCAATGCAGGATACCGCGCCGGAATCCATATGAAGGCTTACAGAGAAAAGATTCCTGTCATGATCCTCGGCGGATGTGCCGGAAGCTTCCTTGGCGAATACCAGGCCGGCGGCATCATTATCGTTCTTGGACTTCATAAAGACAGCCGGCGGATTGTAGGAAATTTCCCCTGTACCGGAATGCACGGCGGCAAAATGTTCCTTCGCGGCAACTGTCAGGATATTCGTTTTCCCCAACAGGTAACAGCAAAATATGCATCCCCGCAGGATCTGCAGGAAATCAGGGCATATCTGTCCGAATATTGTGCGGATTTCGGATATTCCCTGGAGGAAATTTTATCTGCTCCTTTTACCGTCATCACACCGGACAGCCAAAACCCTTACAAACAAATGTATGTAGCAAATTAAAAAAGAAAGCAGGTAGGCTTATGAAATATTCAAAGGAAGAGGTAATGCAGTATGTACAGGAAGAAGATGTGAAATTCATCCGTCTGGCTTTTTGCGACGTATTTGGCAGGCAAAAAAATATATCCATTATGCCTCAGGAACTCCCACATGCTTTTGAATACGGTATTGCCATTGATGCATCCGCCATTGCAGGCTTTGGAGACGAAGACCGTTCCGATCTTTTTCTGCACCCGGAACCGGATACCCTGATGCCACTGCCCTGGAGACCAGAACATGGATGTGTGGTCAGAATGTTCTGCAGCATTACCTACCCGGATGGAAAAATCTTTGAATGCGACACACGTTCCATCTTAAAAACAGCAGTTCAGAAAGCTGAAAAGGCAGGATACCACTTCTTCTTTGGTGCAGAGCAGGAATTCTATCTATTTCAGCTGGATGACAGTGGAAGCCCCACAAAAATCCCTTACGATCAGGCTTCTTATATGGATATTGCACCTGAAGACAGAGGAGAAAATATACGTCGTGAGATCTGTCTGACACTGGAACAGATGGGAATCCAGCCAGAGAGCTCACATCACGAGGAGGGACCGGGACAGAATGAGATTGACTTCCGTTATTCTGATCCTCTGACTGCCGCGGACAACGCCATGACCTTTCAGACAGTAGTAAAAACCATTGCAAGACAGAATGGTATTTTTGCCGACTTTTCTCCCAAACCCTTAGAAGACATGCCGGGAAATGGTTTCCATATAAATATGTCTGTCAGATCCTCTGACCACAAAGATCATATGGCTTATCTGATCGCAGGTATTCTGGATAAAATCTCAGAAATGACCGTATTTTTAAATCCAACCGAAAATTCTTATAAAAGATTCGGAAGCAATAAAGCTCCGAAATATATTTCCTGGTCCAGGGAAAACCGATCACAGCTTGTCAGAGTTCCTTCCGCAGTTGACAAATATCGGCGTGTGGAGCTCCGTTCCCCGGATCCATCTGCAAATACCTATCTGGCATTTGCACTGATGATCTATGCCGCTCTTGACGGAATCCAGAATCAGACAAAGCCTCCGGCTTCTGCAGACATCAACCTGTATAAGGCTGATGCCGATACCCTTGCAGATTTCCAGAAGCTTCCGGAGAATTTCAAATCTGCCTGTACAGCTGCCATCAGAAGCGATTTCATCAGAGATCATATACCAGATGCAATTTTAAATATCTACTGTGCCCAATCATTTGAATAAACAAAAGGGAGGAGGAAACAGCATGGGGTTAAAAGAACGTACCTACAGTATGCTCATTGTGTCTTCAACAACCGGTTTCAACTCCGCCTTTACAGACCTGTTGCCGGAATTGCGATATTATCCAGTCCATACTGTCTCCAATGTCAGTGCTGCCCGGCGTGCGTTAACGGAAAAAGCCTTTGATTTTGTTATCATAAACGCCCCTCTTACGGATGATACCGGAATTCGTTTTGCAATTGACATCTCTGTGTCCAGACAGACCGCTGTCCTGCTTCTGGTTAAAAATGATATTCATTCGGAAATCCATAACAAGGTCTCTGAATATGGTGTATTCACACTCCCAAAGCCAGTCTCAAAGCCGGTTCTGCTCCATGCCCTCAGATGGATGGAAAGCGCAAGAGAGCGTTTAAAACTGTTTGAAAAAAAATCTGTATCCCTAGAAGATAAGATGGCTGAAATCCGTCTAACCAACAGAGCTAAATGGATTTTGATCAGCGAGCTCTCCATGAACGAACCGGAAGCCCACCGTTACATAGAAAAACAGGCAATGGACCGCTGTATTTCCAAGCGAGCCATTGCCGAGGAAATTATCAGAACCTATACCTGAAGTTCCTGTATCCTTCTACGGAGTTCTCTGTCTCTGTCCTCAAAAAGCAGTTCCTTATTATATCTTACATAACGCTCACACTCATATGCTTCCAGAAACCTCACACAGTAAAAATCCGTATTGATCCCGGATACAAACATCACCATTTCCTGACTGTTGTAAAAAGCTGCTTCCATAAAATCAAAGGCATATTCCATGGTATGTTCCGCTGTTTCGCAATCCTGCTCCCAGGCAGCTCTGTCTTTCTCAAAAGCAGCTCTGACCACCTCAAATTTTCCCTCTTCCGGGATCTGAGTTTCTCTTTTTAGAAGCTTCTCATAAGCCCGCAGAAGCCCTGCTGCCTTTCGCACAGAAAACTCCTCTTTCCGCTCCAGAAGTCCCTGCTCTTTTTTCTTTTCCATGGTATTAAGAAGCTCATCTGTATAATCCCCCAGACGGAGAAGCAGAGGTTCTTCCGTCTGATCTTCTCTCAGTCCTTTCAGAACTGCAAACACTTTTTCCAGCACCAGTTCGCCCTGAACTGCCTCTCTGATCTTCTGACGCATACCGGAAAAGATCAGGTTGACCACGCTTAATTTTTCATCAAATGGCGCATGGGAAACTTTTTTCACCATTGCCTCTGAGCTTTTTCCTTCCAGAAGCTCTTCAATATGATAGTCCTGCTGATATTTCCGGTAAAGCTCATAATAATCTGCAAATTCACCTGCAATCCTGTCATGCTGGATGTACTGGATCACCAGGTCCCTGTTGATCTCTTTTCCGATTTTTTCACATACTTCCATCATTCTGGACAGATCCTCCCAGCCTCTGGGCGTTGCAAACTGCTTCCCGTCAATGGTGGTCTCCATCTGATAAAAGCAGGAATTACGAAGCTCCAGATAGGAGAGAATTGCCGGATGGAAATTCTCCTGACAGGCATATTTCCTCCATGCCTGATAATCTGGTTCCGCCTGGATCTTTTTCACACGGTCAAGAGTAACCACATCAAATTCCCGTACCGATTTATTATATTCCGGTGGATTTCCTGCCGCAACGATCACCCATCCCTCCGGAATCCTGTGATTTCCAAAGGTCTTATTCTGCAGAAACTGCAGCATTGCCGGAGCAAGCGTTTCCGATACACAGTTAATCTCGTCGATAAAAAGAATCCCTTCATTAAGACCAGTTTCTTCCATACGGTCATAAATGCTTGCCACGATCTCACTCATGGTATATTCTGTGGCAGAATATGATCTGCCCCCGTATTCTTTTTTTGAAATAAAAGGAAGACCGATGGCGCTCTGCCTGGTGTGGTGTGTTATTGTATAGGATACCAGAGCCACCCCACATTCGCGGGCTGCCTGCTCCATAATCTGTGTTTTTCCGATTCCCGGAGCCCCAAGGATCAGAACCGGTCTCTGCCTCACTGTGGGTATCTCATATTCTCCATATTCATCTTTTAAAAGGTATGCCCGTACAGTATCCACAACCTCCTGTTTTGCCTGTCTGATATTCATGATTTTTCTCCTGTTTCTTTTCTGTTCATTTAATTCAAAAACGCTCTGAAATTCCTGTGAGATCCTCTTCTCCAAGGATCAGTTTCATGGCCCAGGGCGGTACGTCTACATCCCTGTAATCCTCTTTCAAAAAAACAAATACCGTATCATAGGAAGGCATCCTTCCGGGAAATATCCCATAGCCGTCCGTAAAATAAAGAAGCCCCCGAAGCTTTTGAAACGCGCCTGTTTTTATCAGCTGCTCCACATACTGAAAGGCCGGACGAAAATCCGTTCCCCCAAAGCCTTTTATAGTAAAATCCTGAAGATACTGCTCCATTTCCTCCTGATTATGGATCACAGCATCCTCCTGGACCCGGTCGTCACACTGAATGATATGCACCTGAATTTTTCGGAAAAAGCTTTCTGATCCGGAAAGTACACTATAGGTTTCTTCCAGAAATTTCTGTATCAGCTCCCCTTTGCAGGACATGGAAGTGTCCACTACGATCACAAAATCTTCAATCTTTCGGATTTCTTTTGTCTCCAGCGGTTCGATCAGAGGCAGATTTCCGTAATATTCCATTCCATAATGATAATAAATATAATCAAAGGTATCCATATCCACCTGCATCTCTTCTTTTAATACCGAAAAACGCCGGAGAAATTCCCGGTAATCATACCTTTTTCTGTTCTGTGCCCGAAGCTGTTCCATAAGCGTTGGCGCTTCTTTGGAAGCTTCTTTTGACATCAGCTCCATTTCTGTCTGAAGCTTCTTCCGTTTATCCTCCCACTGTTTTTTCGGGCTTGCCATCCCGCTTTTTTCTTCTGCATTTTTCCAGAAATGATGATCGTCTCTGCGAAATTCCAGAATCAGTCTTTCTGTTTCTTCCTCCGGCAGCGTTTCCAGGATTCTATAAATACGCTCTGCGCTCAGAATCCCGTATTGATTCTTCCACTTCCGGTAAATTTCTCTTCGGAAGCTTCCCGGCCGGATATAAACAGGCTTCACATAAAGATCATCGATCATATTTTCCACTGCAATATCAGAAGCCAAATCCCAGAGTTTCCGGTTTCTGTCCTTACGTCCCCATAAATGATTGAAAAGGCAGTGAAAAAGCTGATGAAGATACAGGCGGTTCAGCAGGATCTTCTGATTCATAAATACAGGAATCAGCCAGGCAGGAGAAACAAAAAGCTGTTTTCCATCTGTTCCAAGTGAAGAAGTTTCTTCTGATAAAACAGGTCTCAGTTCACTGAGAGGGCTGCACAGAAAATGCATGGAGATTCCCAGTTCATTCCTGGAGTTTTTCAGAATCTCCTGACAGATATCCGAAATTTCCTCTTCCTTTTTTCTTTGTTCATGTACGAAATTCCCGTATTTTTCCCGGTATTTTTTCTCCATATCTATCCTTTCTTTTTCTACAGGTCAAAGCTTCTTCTCTTTTTTCTGCCCATACCTCCAAGCCTCTCCATTAAGATTCCTGTCCACCGGGGATCCTCCTGCTTCTGAGCTGTTTCCAGCAGCTTTTCCATAGTTTCACGATCCGGTCCCAGCCGCTTCAGAAGCTGTTCCAGCAGCTGATATTCTTTCTCCCTGCCCAGAAGTTCTGCCGCGTGTTCACTATGTTCTCTCAGATAAACAAGATATTTTTCCTCTGCTTTTTCAGTGAGTAAAAAAGGAAACAGCACTCTTCCCAATGCCAGCCGCAGCACTACCTGTTCCTTTTCCCAGGCAATGGCATACGGAAAGATTTCATCATATTCTCCTGTATTTAATATCCTGTCCTGAAAGCAGTTCCGATACCGGATCCCGCTTCCATGTATATGATTTTCCAGAATACGGGCAGGTGTATTTTCTACCCCTTCCTCAAAAAATTCCGGAAACCAGAAGCAGCCCTTCTGATCCTTTTTTTCTATTTTGACACAAAGAGTTTCCGGTATTTCTGTAAGGATTTCCCGCAGACAGGAGCGATCGTTTTCCCCCAGCCTGACAGTCAGCTCACTTACCTGATGACAGCCGGTAAGCGCTCCTGCTCCCAGATCACGGAGTGCCCCTCCAAAAGAGATCTTTTTCAGGTTCCGACAGTTATAAAAAGCATATCTCCCTGTTTTTTCTATACTTTGCGGAAGGATCAGCTCTTCCAGATCTGCCCCTGCGATTTCAGGAAACTTATCCACATTTTCAGCGGTTTTTCCGTCCTCTGTACACAGATTTCCTCTGCGTAACGCATCTTCCAGTTCTTTTGGATCCATCCGGTCAGAAAACACATAATCCCCAAGTTCCGTTACTGACTCTCCCATAAGACATTCCGGAATTTCTACTATACTGTCATAGCCAAAAACCCTGCTGATCTTTCTCCCATTTTTTGTTTTTTCACACAAATACTGCATTTCCGATACCTTTCCACAAATTTTATCCGGAACAAATCACCTTATTTTTCTAAAATCAATCCTACCATCTGAGACTTTTTCCGTCAAGATTCCATTTTCAAACTTGCCTGCTGCAGAAAGATGCCCTATAATTAGGACTAACTTTTTTTATAGGAGGGAAAAATATGATTATCAGTCCAAAGGAATTTAAACTCAAAGACGGACGAATCGCTCAGATCAGAAGCCCTGAAGAAAAGGATGCCCAGGGAATGCTGGATTATCTTTCTCTTTCCACAGAAGAAACCGAATTTCTCCTGCGATATCCTGAGGAATGCGGCAGCTATACCCCTCAGGAGGAAGCACAGTTTTTTGAACAGATAAATGCTTCCGATCATGAAGCCATGCTTGTATGTCTGGCAGACGGAAAAGTTGTCGGAAACTGTCAGATATCGTGGAATACCCGCATAAAAACCCGGCATCGTGCCAATGTCGCCATTGCAGTTTTAAAGGAATTCTGGAATCAGGGTATCGGAACAAGAATGTTCCAGGAAATGATTCAGATTGCAGAAAAAAATCCTGATCTGCTGCAGATT
The DNA here is from genome assembly GCA_026169535.1 of Blautia sp. GTDB lineage: Bacteria > Bacillota > Clostridia > Lachnospirales > Lachnospiraceae > Blautia_A. The sequence continues at coordinate 9,198 of JAPFCU010000064.1, read as the reverse complement.
GAGTTAGAATTTATTGAAGGTAACAGCCGCGCCCGCGCCCTGTACGAAAAGATGGGATTTCGGATCACCGGAATAAAACCCAATGCCATACGGCTGAAAGACGGAACCCTCCTTCATGAATACTCCATGATTCGGGAGATCAGACGATAAATTTCACAAAAGAAATGCAGAGCATTATTTCAGCCCTGCATTTCTTTTATTCTGCTACTGATCCTCTCCCATTCGGATTTTTTCCAGATGGGCAGAAAGTTCTTCGGATACATTGTCAAAAAGATAATTCTTACTGCTCTGACGCCGGGATCTCCATTCCTGTTTTCCGTTTTTTTCAGCGTCTTCGATTTCTTTTTTCAATCCCTGTGCGGAAAGTCTGCTGGCTCCCTGCCCCAGAATGATCATCTGCTCCAGACCGTCAGAGGTTGCCACTGTCACCTGATACTGACGACCGATCCGGTGAACTGTTTTTTCTATATACTGGTCTGCTGTCTCCGCCTCTTTTGTGTACACAACATAAATATTATGGTAGGGAATGACTTCCTCTGCATGTCCTTCTACCTTATATGCATCAAAAACAAGGATCAGTGTACATTTTCGATAGCCCTGATAATTACTGAGAATATCCATCAGCTTATCACAGGCTGCATGGATATTTTCTTTTGCCAGTTCCCGCAGATCCTCCCAGGCAAAAACAATATTGTACCCGTCAACCAGAAGATATTCTTCCTTTTTAGGTTTCCCGGGGCGATACCGTACTGTTTCTTTTTGAGAAGAAACCGTTGTTTTTGAAGCATACATTGCCCGGTCTCTTTTTACCGACCCAAAGGTACGCTCAAAGATCGCCTGCAGTTCCTGCTCGTCCTCATAGCTTCCACTATAGGAATATCCCTTCTGGTATTTTTTTCCGGAAGTATTGCCTGAGATATCTGACAGTAATCTGCTGTTTTCTTCATCGTCTTCCTCCGAAAGCTCATACCAGCTTTCACTTTCCTCTGCCAGAGCCTCTGTGTCTATACCACTGTCCAGATGCATATATTCCTCAACCTGATCCCATGGCACCACAAATCCTGCTCCATGTGCACAAAATACCGATCCGGCAGGATTTTCCAGATCGTGCTCAGAATCATATCCAACAGACTGTACCACGGCCTCCTGATTTTTGCAGGGCGCATACCCTTTCAGATTACAGAAAAGTCTTCCTCTGCCGCTGGTATAGGACACTACCTGTTTTTGATAATCCCGCATCTTGGAAACAGCAGCTGTCCCGGTAAGAACGGACATATCTCCTTCTGTTTCCGGCGATTCAAAGCTTCCCTGCATCTGCTGGATATCTGACATGGCACGGCCGATCATCTCAGAGGGAACCTCCAGACGAAATTCATAATAAGGCTCCAGAAGAATACTCTTTGCTTTTTTCAGGCCCTGGCGTACCGCACGATACGTTGCCTGGCGGAAATCACCGCCTTCCGTATGTTTCACATGTGCCCGTCCGGTCAGAAGGGTAATCTGCACATCTGTCAATGGAGACCCTGTCAGAACACCAAGATGTTCCTTTTCCTCCAGATGGGTCAGAATCAGTCTCTGCCAGTTTCGCGCAAGGACATCCTCACTGCATGCTGTAAAAAACTGGCAGCCGCTTCCCGGTTCTCCCGGTTCCAGCAAAAGATGAACCTCCGCGTAATGCCGGAGGGGTTCAAAATGTCCCACACCTTCTACCGGTGCCGCAATGGTTTCTTTATATACAATATTTCCCGGTCCAAATTCCACCGCCACATGAAAACGATCCCAGATCATACTTTTCAGGATCTCAGTCTGTACCTCTCCCATAAGCTGCGCATGAATTTCTCCAAGACGACTGTCCCAGAGAATATGAAGCTGCGGTTCTTCCTCTTCAAGTTCCCGGAGACTCAGGAGCATTTTATGAGGATCGCAGCCCTCAGGAAGAAGGATCTGATAATTCAGCACCGGTTCCAGCACAGGCATACGGGATTCCTCTTCTATTCCGATTCCCTGTCCCGGACATGTTTTGGAAAGTCCGGTAACTGCACAGATTTCTCCTGCCCGTACCTCCGGCACACTGTCTGCCTTTGCCCCGGAATAAATTCGGATCTGGTCGATCTTTTCCCCATTCAGCAGAGTTTTTACTTTCAGGCTTCCCCCTGTGATCTTCAGGTAAGTAAGACGATTTCCCTGGGGATCTCTGGCGATCTTAAAGACCTTTGCCCCAAATTCCTCCGGATACTTCCGACTGAGCGTATAATTCTCCAGCCCCTTCAGGAATTCCTGTACTCCCTGCATTTTAAGCGCAGAACCAAACCAGCAGGGAAAAACTCTTCTCTCTGCAATCAGACGGCAGATTTCTCCGTGTTCCAGCTCTCCTGTTTCCAGATAGGTTTCCAGAAGAGCTTCCTCGCACATGGAGAGATTCTCCAGAAGCGCCTCACGCTCCTCCTGTTTACAGCTTCCTTCTCCCTCTTCAGCCGTCATAGCGCCAAAATCCATACAGTTTTCATTGAGCCTTTTTTGCAGTTCCTTCAGAAGTCCGTCCCGATCCGTTCCCTGCTGGTCCATTTTATTTACAAAAATAAAAACAGGAATTTCATAGCGTGCCAGAAGCCTCCATAAAGTCATTGTATGGCTTTGTACTCCATCCATGCCGTTGATTACCAGAATCGCGTAGTCCAACACCTGCAGAGTACGTTCCATTTCCGCCGAAAAGTCCACATGCCCCGGCGTATCCAGAAGAGTGATCTCCATGTCTTCAGTTTTTAATACTGCCTGTTTGGAAAAAATGGTAATTCCTCTTTCCCTTTCCAGCTTATAGGTATCCAGAAAAGCATCTCCGTGATCTACCCTTCCAAGCTTCCGGATCTCTCCACACAGATAAAGCAGTCCCTCAGAAAGAGTGGTCTTTCCTGCATCTACATGGGCCAGGATGCCCACACATATCTGTTTTTTATTTTTTTCAGGTCCCTGTACGCCCATGAAAATTGCCTCCTACCGTAGTTGCATAATATTGCAATTATATCACAAAAAAAGACGTTGGTCGAGGTGCTGTTGGGTGGATTTTCACTATACTTATTCATAATTTGTTTACCATTAAATTCCCAGTCAGACAATAGAAAAATGATGACGGAAAATCCTACAAATGCTATAATATTCGTACATAGATATGATAATTTAACCACATTAAAATATTTATACAAATAAATAATTGGAGATATTACTATTATGAGAAATCCATGGCCAATTTTCAGCATTGCGGCTCTCTCCGGAGCTGCGTGCTTGATTTATGATCACTTTTTTTCTTACGAGACTATGTGGATTGCTGTTGTAGTGTTCCTTGTGCTGCTGGCTCTATGCTTTTTCGCATATTGCAAATATGAACACTGGCTGGCAAAGAAATTGAACCCCTATGTGGTGTCATATCAAAGCGACCATAATCTTGAGAATTTGAAACAGGGATTTGATCGCTGGCGTCCCTGGGCATTCAGCAAACATTCCAAAAATATCATTACAGCGAACTGGTTCTCCGCTCTGCTGGAGCAAAAGCGCTGGACAGAAGCGGAAGAAACTTTGGAGCAGTTTTTGCATCGAGCCAAAAATACGCAGGATAAAATAGGCTATCACCTGCTTCGGGTAGAGTATGCAAGGGCAATCGGGGACACCGAATCAGAGGAACAGGAACGCCTTCTAAGCGAACAGCTAAAAACCCAGCTTGGAAACAAAAAGGGAGAATCAAGAGTACCCGCAAACGCCAAAGAGAGTAAACACGCATTCTTTTGCTGGCTCTCTTTCAGCTTTGGTCTGGCACTGTTCGGAATCATCAGCAATATAGCCACCGGGAACTCAATCCTCGGATCGGTTGGAGCCGGACTTTTTATTTTGAGCCTGTTTTCGTTCCCAGTCTGCCTGATCTGGTTACTTCTCTGGTTAATCCGGCGCAGAAAGGAGACTGTTAAATGACTTATATCCTGCCGGTACTCTATGTAATTGTGTCTTATACATTCTTCCTTTTGGCAGTCTGTTTTGGCAATGCGATCACATTGCAGATATTATCCATCCTTCTGCCCTTTATCATGGGGATCGTCAATTTGATTGTTGTGCTGACCATAGGAAGAATGTGGTCGAGAAAAACATTGCTGAACTGCACTTTGATCATCAAGTATGGACTGATCCCGTTCTACCTGATTGGAGGGAGTATCACCGTATATGTAACGCTGATGGCATTCTTCCCATTGCCGCTGATGGCGTTGTTTGGACTGGTAACCATTGTTTTTTTGATTTTGGGATACGGGATTCTTTTGGGAGCAGCTCCCTACGCAATCGCTTATCTGATAAAGTCATGCAAAGACGGCGTACATCCGAAATGGCTGGCGATTTTAGCTGGAATCTGCCAGTTCTTCTTTTCCTTTGATGTACTTGCAATGATGGTTCTGACATTGAAGGAGCGGCACAGGGTCAAAACGACGATTGCCGTTTTCTGTGCAATGTGTCTTGCTCTCCTGCTGATCGTACTCTATGTGGTCATGACGCTGATAGGAGCATAATCGACCTTTATATAGGATATGACTTGTTCATACATAAAACAAATTTGATAGAATCGCAGAAAGGATTTACGCCTATGAAAAAACAATGGATTGCTTTACTGACAGGATGTGTGCTGGTATGCAGTATGCTGGCCGGATGCGGCTCAAAAACTCAGACATCGGCTCCGGCAGCTGCGGGCAGCGATCAGGGCTGTACGGATGAGGTCATTCTGTCTCAGCTGAAAAATGACGGGACACCTGAGTTCGTACTGGATGGTACTTACTACACGCTTCCTTTGGAAACTTCCCAGCTGATACAGGCCGGATGGAGCCTGGAAACGGAAGAATATGATGCAACTGAAGTTTCTCTTCAGCCCGGCGAGCGTATTTATGGGGAATTTTCCAAAGACGGTCAGGAAATGGATGTTGCAATCGTAAATGCCGGGACAGAACCATGTAAGCCTGCTGAGGGCGGAACGGTGGCAGAACTGGAATACTCTGCCGTTAAGGATCAACAAAATCCTGATTTCTTTGTAACGCTCAATGGGATCAACTGTGCGATGTCCAACGCAGCTTTACAAAAAGCACTTGAAGGTGTAGACGGATATGAACTGAATTCCGCAGGAAATATCGACATCAATCGTACTGTTGATAATGATGAAATTGCTGTTTATAAAGTCATGCTGGGTGATGACTACACAGCAATCACACTTGCTTCGGACAATATTTTTGAATACAGGGATTATCAGCCGCAGGAAGTGAAAGAACAGGTATCTGATGAAAAGATTGCCGCTTACAAGGATACTACAAAAGCCGAGATGGAGCCGTACGCTCAGGATTTCAATGCGATCATCGAGGGATATGAAGAAAATATGGTCGTTGGATTTTACAGTGAAGGTACCGTTTGGGGCGAAGAAGTCGGTGAATATAAATCTATTGCCGGAACGCCGCTCGCTACAGATGTGTCTCTCTACATTGCAGAGGATACAACCGGCCAGCTCTACTGTATTGCTAACCAGCTTTTGAATGAAGATGGTACAGTAAGCACCGCCATTGAGCTTGAGGAAGGCGATCAGGTCAGGGTTTGGGGTTATGCTTCACAGTATCTGGAATTGCAGGAAGGTCTGAAAATCGTCGTGGTTCAGCCTGGTATCGTTGAACGCAACGGCGAACTGGTGATCCTGGGCGAAAATCTGAAAGTAGACTAATGCTTTTGAATGCCGGGCGCACAGATCAAAGGATTGCGTCCGGCATTCTCAACTTAAAACAATGATTAGGAGGAACATTATGCTTACAATGAATGAAAAAGAAAAACAAAGAAATTCCTTTTATCGAGAACACTGGTAGAGTGATTATCACGAAATCAGTGAAAGTGTAAATCCTTCTGATAATGGCTGTATATGATATGCCGGCAGGTACGGATTTGGAAGATTCTTGCGGTTGCCATAGGTCAGCCCTCCTTTTTAATAATTGTCATCTGTACACAGATAATCTTCATCCATATACTCAACCGCATTTCAGGCGTCTCCTGGTATATGTTCCAGATACAAGGGCTTCAGCACCTGAACCACTTTTTCGCTTACCCGGATCACAGCCTCCAGATCCTTATCTTTATGGTTCAGATATGCATGAAAAGAACCCTGGATGCAGTAGGACAAAAGAATATTTTTTTCTGTATCATTCTGATTTTCCGGATATCTGAGCTCTGTCAGTTTCCTGATTTCCGTTTCCAGACAGTCTCCCAACCGAGCCTTCTCTCTTCCTGAAAACAGAATATTGATAAGTGAATTATTAGAAAGAAGAGCCATATACAGATTCTTGGTAAAAATCTCAGGATCCCGAAAAGGATCCTGCTGCTGTGCAGAGATATTTTTCACAATAGATGTAATGGTTTCTGACTCCATATAATCTGACAGGGCAAAAATGTCCACATAATGACTGTAAAAAGTCGATTTATTCACACAGGCAAGCGCGCACAGCTCCTTAACAGTGATCTTTTCCAGAGGCTTTTTTGCTCGCAGTTCCAGAAAGGCATTTTTGATTGCCCGCTGCGTTTTTTCTATTCTGATATCCATAAGCTCCTCCTGTTTTTTTATTTATCCGACACTTTCTGCAAACCGTTGTTTATCCGTCTGTTTTATTATTTTGTTGGTGGACAGTATCTCTTTCTTTTCTTATATTATAATCAGAAAAACAACTAATGTCTATTATCTATAAGGAGATTATTATGGATCTGTACGGATTTTATACAGGAAAAATTTTTGACGCCTACCAGTATCTGGGAGCTCATCTTCAGGACAGGGGAGTCTGCTTCCGAACTTTCGCTCCGGCAGCTTCTCGAATCACAGTGATCGGAGAATTCAACAACTGGCAGGAATGGGAAATGAATAAAATTTCTGACGGAAATTTCTGGGAGCTTTTTGTTCCTGACGCTACCGAAGGCATGATGTACAAATACTGCATTTACGACAGAACCGGAAACCGTGTGGAGCACTGCGATCCCTATGGCTTCGGCATGGAGCTTCGTCCCAATTCCGCCTCTGTGATCCGGGATATGAAATCTTATTCCTTTTCTGATGAAGAATGGATGAACAGCCGCAGCGACTGCCGCCAGAAACCCCTGAACATCTATGAAGTTCATATGGGATCCTTCAAAAAACCGGAAGACAAACCGGACGCCTGGTATACTTACAAAGAAATGGCAGATATCCTGATCCCGTATCTGAAAAAAAACGGTTATAACTATCTGGAGATCATGCCTTTAAACGAGTATCCCTGCGACGAATCCTGGGGCTATCAGGCTACCGGTTTCTACAGTCCTACTTCCAGATATGGTACTGCCGGACAGCTGAAATATTTTGTGGACATCTGCCACCAGAACGGAATCGGTGTAATCATGGATTTTGTCCCGGTACATTTTGCACTGGACAGCTACGGACTTGCCATGTATGACGGAACTTCTCTGTATGAATATCCCAATTCAGCTGTAGGTGTCAGCGAATGGGGCAGCTGCAACTTTATGCATTCCAGAGGAGAGGTTCGGAGTTTTCTCCAGTCCGCCGCCAATTACTGGCTGACCGAATACCATATAGACGGTCTGCGAATGGATGCCATCAGCAGAGCTATCTACTGGCAGGGAGATCCGGCCAGGGGTGTAAACGGAAATGCAGTGGAGTTTCTCCAGTACATGAACCAGGGACTGAAAAAGCTCCATCCTTCTGCGATCCTCGCAGCCGAGGATTCTACCTCTTTTCCAAAGGTTACCGATCCCGTGGATCACGGGGGACTGGGATTCGACTATAAATGGGATATGGGATGGATGAACGATACTCTGGATTATTTCCGCACAGATCCTGAATACAGAAGCCGGGAATATCATAAACTGACTTTTTCCATGATGTATTACTATGATGCCCGTTTCCTGCTTCCTCTTTCTCATGATGAGGTCGTACATGGAAAGGCCACCATTCTCCAGAAGATGAATGGTGACTATGACGGAAAGTTTCCTCAGGCAAGAGCTTTCTATATGTACATGTATGCCCACCCGGGAAAAAAACTAAACTTCATGGGAAATGAGTTTGGACAACTGAGAGAATGGGATGAAAAAAGAGAACAGGACTGGATGCTTCTGGATTACCCGATCCACAGTGGATTCGCCCGATTTATGAAAGATCTGAATATCCTTTATCTGGAGCATTCTGCCCTGTGGGAAAAAGACTATGAAGCAGATGGTTTCCAGTGGATAGACTGTCATCAGGAAGAGAGCTGTGTTTATGTTTTCCAGAGAACCGGCAAAACAGAGAGGATCATTGCTGCCTTTAATTTTTCTGACAGAGATCTTACTTATGAATTAAGGCTTCCCAGATGCCAGAAGATCACTGAACTGCTTAGAAGTGATATGGAAATCTACGGTGGAAACCGGAAACGCCGCCGCCCTGCCCGAAAGATCACCGACGGCAGATATCCGGCTGAACTTCCAGCCTTTTCCGCAGTATATTATGAAATTCAATAATAAAAAAACATATAATTTTTGTCTGTAGAATAACATACAGGTCTGCTCCCATCTGTTGCAAAAACTAATTTAAGGTTTCTGAACAAAACGTGAGCAGACCTGTATTATTTTTTCAATCTACCGTTTATATTCTAAAAGTTCCCGGATAACTACTCCTCTGTCTCCGGAAGATTCTGTGTTTCCACCGCGCCTTCTGCGCTTCCTGCATCTCCTTCTACAGAGACTACGCTGTTGGCAGGTTCTGCCTCATTATAGGCAATGGTAATCCTGTCGCCTACGTCATATTTAACGATTCCCAGGAAGTCTGTAATCGGAACATCAAAGATCAGATCGTCATGACCTTCCAGTACAATGTAATAATGGGTATTTCCATCGATTACGCCCTGCGCCATACGCTTGATCTCACCGGTAAGCTTTTTGGTGTTTTCTCCGGCTACTGCCGCGCTGTTTCCTTTGATCATTTTCAGGTAGGTTTTTTCGCACTGCTTCACCGTATCTCCAATAGCTACATTCTGATACTTTTGGATATTCAGCATGGCATATTTTTTTACCAGACCTGCATTATCCTTCAGTGCAATGAAATAAGTAGGTTCGTCTGCAATATTCAGAAGAAGAGGGAAGGTTGCCCGGTAGCCCAGATTCTGTACCTGACCTTCTGCAGAT
>JAPFCU010000010.1 GCA_026169535.1 Blautia sp. | reverse complement strand
GGTGCCGGCGGTTCTTCTGGCCCATACAGTGATCGGACCTTTCGGACGTGTGATCGGCGACGGACTGGCAAAGATCATTCAGGTAGGCTTTGATTCTTCCTTCAGCTGGATCGTCAGTGGTATTTACGGCCTTCTGTATCCACTTATGGTTATTACAGGACTTCATCATGCAATGCTTCCTATCGACCTTCAGGCTGCGGAAACTGTAGGCGGAATCTATACCTTCCCGGTTGTTGCTCTCAATAATATTGCCCAGGCTTCTGCAGTAGTGGCTTTTGTAATCATCAACAGAAGAAATGCAAAGGCAAAAGAGGTTGGTGTTCCGGCGTTTATTTCCGGATATCTGGGAGTTACAGAGCCGGCAATGTTCGGTATTAACCTGAAATATCTGTATCCGTTTGTGGGAGCCATGCTTGCAACAGGAGTTACAGGAATGATTTCCAGATTGATCGGAGTAATTGCAAACAGTGTAGGTGTCGGCGGACTTCCTGCATTCCTTTCCATGAAAGCCCAGTATATGCTTCCATATATTGGAGTTATGGCGCTTTGTATTGTATTATCAATTCTGTTTACGCTGCTTTTATCAAAAACATCACTGAACAGTGAAAACAGAAAGAAAAACTAAAGGAGAAAAACTATGGTGGAATTAGGCGGAAAAGTAGTATATCAGATTTATCCCAAGTCTTTTCAGGATACAGACGGAGACGGTTTCGGAGATCTGAGAGGCGTAATTGAGCGTCTGGATTATCTGGCAGAGCTGGGTGTGGACTATCTGTGGATCACTCCGTTTTTTACCTCTCCTCAGTATGACAACGGATACGATATCGCGGATTACAGAAATATTGACCCCAGATACGGAACTATGGAGGACTTTGACGAGCTGGTACGGGAGGCTGCCAAGCGCGGCATGTACCTGATGATGGATATGGTTCTGAACCATACATCCACAAAGCATGAGTGGTTTCAGAAGGCTCTGAAGGGTGATCCGAAATACAGAAACTATTATATCTTCAAAAAAGGAAAAAATGGTCTTCCGCCTACAAACTGGGTGTCAAAATTCGGTGGAAACGCATGGAGCTACCTTCCGGAAACAGATGAGTATTACCTTCATCTGTTCCATGTAACCCAGGCAGACCTGAACTGGGAAAACCCGGAGGTGCGTCAGGATATTTATGATACTGTAAACTTCTGGCTGGAAAAGGGGGTAAAGGGACTGCGTTTCGATGTGATCAACCTGATCTCCAAGCCGGACGTTTATGAGGATGATCTGGAAGGGGACGGACATCGTTTCTATACAGACGGACCAAAAATCCACCAGTATCTTCAGGAGCTGAACGAGAATACCTTTGGAAAATATGACGATGTGGTAACTGTAGGAGAAATGTCTTCTACCACATTGGAAAACAGTATCCGCTATTCCAACCCGGAATCTAACGAGCTGTCCATGATCTTCAGCTTCCATCACCTGAAAGTGGATTATCCTTCCGGAAATAAATGGGAGATCGAGCCTTTCCGCTTCCATGATCTGAAAAAGCATCTGTTTACCTGGCAGGAAGAAATGGAAAAGGGCGGCGGCTGGAATGCTCTGTTCTGGTGCAACCATGATCAGCCGAGAATTGTTTCCAGAATCGGAAATGAAAAGGAATACCGTGTAAAATCTGCAAAATGCCTTGCCACAGCAATTCACGGTCTGAAGGGAACACCTTATATTTATCAGGGAGAGGAGATCGGTATGACAAATGCCGGCTATACCTCTATTGACGAGTATATGGATATTGAAAGCCTGAACTATTATAATATCCTGAAGCTTCAGGGTAAGAGCGAGGAGGAAGTGATCCGTATTCTGGGCGCCAAGTCCAGAGACAACTCCCGTACCCCAATGCAGTGGGATGCTTCTGAGAACGCAGGCTTCACTAAGGGAACTCCGTGGCTGAAAGTATGTGATCGCTACAAAGAGATCAACACAGAGAGCAGACATGAGCCGGATTCTGTTTTCCAGTATTATAAAGAGCTTGTGAAGTTAAGAAAAGAGCTTCCTGTGATCCAGAAAGGCGCTGTGACACCTCTTCTTCGCGAGGATAAAGAAATCCTTGCATTCAAACGTGAGTATCAGGGAAAAGAGCTTTATGTGTTCTGTAATTTCTTTGACGGTGAAGTAAAGGTACCGTATTCCATTCCGGAAGACTGCAAGAGCATTCTTTCTAATTACGGAGAGGAGATCAGCCCTAAGGAGCTTGTTTTAAGACCTTATGAGGCAGTGATGTTCCTCCGCTGAAAAGAGGCATACTATGAAATTTAAAGCGCTTACTACCTGCTTTGCCGGAGGCGGAACAGGTCATTATACCCAGCAGGGCAGATTGAGCCCAGATGAAAAAAATACAGAAAATCAGGTGATCAACCTGCACCCGGAGCTTTCCTGGGAAGTATTTGAGGGCTTCGGGGGCGCAGTGACAGATGCAGCGACATATGTGTATTCTCTGATGAATGAGGAGCAGAAAAAAGAAGTCCTTTCTACATATTTCAGTAAAGAGGGACTTGGCTACCAGCTTCTGCGTGTTCCTGTTGACAGTTGTGATTTTTCTCTGGAGACCTATGATTCACTTGTGGAAAAAGAACCCGTAAAGGTGGCGGTCCAGAGAGCGGGAAAATATATTTTTCCAATGCTTAAAGATATTTTTGCAGTCTG